>DASYAE010000001.1:0-40322 GCA_036501535.1 Actinocrinis sp.
AGTCTGACCTCGTCCGGCGTGGCCCGGGCGAGGACCGAGGTGATGAGGGTGTTGATGCAGGTGGACTTGCCCGCGCCGGTCGCGCCGGCCACCAGGATGTGCGGCATCCGGGTGAGGTTCGCGGCGACGTTGTGCCCTTCGACATCCTTGCCGAGCGCGACGACCAGGGGGTGCTCGTCGCCCGCGACGTTCGGCGAGCGCAGGATGTCGCCGAGCACGACCATCTCGCGGTCGGTGTTCGGGATCTCGATGCCGATCGCCTGCTTGCCCGGGATCGGCGAGAGGATCCGCACGTCGGCGGAGGCGACCGCGTAGGCGATGTTCTTCGACAGGGCCGTGATCCGCTCGACCTTGACCGCGTTGCCGAGCTCGACCTCGTACCGGGTCACGGTCGGGCCGCGGGTGAAGTCGGTGACCCGGGCGTCCACCTTGAACTGCTCGAAGACGCTCATCAGCTGCTCGACGACCAGGTCGTTCGCCTTCGTGGACTTGACCCGCACGTGCGAGGCCGTGCCGAGCAGGTCCAGCGGGGGCGGCGTGTAGGCCGCCCCGTCCGAGAGCGTGGTGACCCGCGGCTCGAGGGCGGGTTCCTTCGGCGCCGGAGCGGCCGCCTTCTTGCGCGCGCGCGGCCTGGGCTGGAGCGGAAGGGCGACGGTCGGCTCGGCGGCGGCGCCCGGCGCGTCCTGGCCGGGGACGGCGCCCGGGTCGATGCCCGACGGTAGAACGCCGGGGACCGGCTCGCCGAGCGGCAGTCCGCCGTCGGGGCCGAGCGCGGCGCCGGAGATCGCGCGCCTGCGCCGCCGCTTCGGCTCGGAGGGCTCGCCGGAGAGCAGGTCGTCCAGGCTGGTCCGGCTCGGCTCCGGGACCGCGCCGATGCCGGGGTCCGCGATGCCTTCCGGCTCGGCCGGCGGCCTGCCGTGCAGCAGCCGGTAGATCAGCGCCTCGGTGTTCGTCTGCAGCTCGCGCAGCCGCTGCGGGATGCGGTAGACCGGGGTCGCGGTGGTGACCAGCACGCCGAACAGGCAGAGGATGAGCAGCAGCGGAACCGTCAGCCACTGCGTGGTGACCGCGGAGAGCGGGGCCGAGGCGAGGTAGCCGAGCCAGCCGCCGCCGTGCCGCATCGACGCCGCGCCCATCGACGGCTCCGGCGCGCCCCGCGTGATGTGCACCAGCCCGGCCAGGCCCAGGGTCAGCGCGGTGAGGCCGATGGTGATCCGGCCGGTCTCCGGATTCGCCTCCCGCGGGCGTCGCATGGCCCTGATGGCCAGGCCGAGCAGCAGGACCGGGATCAGCACGTCGAGCACGCCGACCATGCCGCCGAGCACGGTCACTATCGTGCTGCCGACCACGCCGGGCAGCCGGAACCAGGTGGCGACGGCGGTCACCAGCGCGGCGGCGATCAGGGCCAGGCCGCCCGCGTCGCGCCGGTGGTCCGGATGCAGGACCCTGACCGTGGGCTCGTTCATGGCGTCCTGGCCGTAGTCCTCGCCATAGCCGTCGCGGGCGCGCGAGGCGGCGGCGCGACTGCCGCGCCGGTCGTACCCGTCGCGGGCGCCGCCGCGGTCCCGGCGGGCCGGCCCGAACAGGCCGCCGACGACTGCGGCGACACCCTTCCACAGCACGGTGAGCAGCAGGGCCAAGCCGTGGAAGAAGAGGTCGAACGGGCCCATGGTGACCGGGCGCGCAGGATTGGCCCGCCGGTACCGGTTCGAGCCCGACCGCCCGCGGCCGGCCGAGCCGCGGGCCGGCGCACGGCCCTTCGAGGTCTTCCGCGCGGTGGCCGCCCCGGCGTTCAGCGCGGACCTGGCCATCGGCTTGGCGCTCTTCGCGGTCTTGGCCGTCTTCGCGGTCTTGGCGCCGGAGCCGGCCGCCTTCTTCGCGCTCTGCGACTTCTTCGCCTGCTGCGATCCGTCCGCGCGCTGCGCGGTGACCCGGGCCGCCGACCGTGCCTCGTCCCGCGCACCGGCCGCATCAGCCGCCGCGCCCCCAGCCGGCTTCTGGCGTTGCCCGGAGGACACCATGATCGTCATGCTACCTGAAGATCAGCATGTTGGTCCGGCGACGCGCCGGGCGTCGGGCCGCCGAAGGCCGGTACCGGCACGGCCTCTGACGCCCGGTCAGTGCCGCAGCAGGCGCCCGGCCTCGCCGACGGTGACCACCGATCCGGTGATCAGGACGCCGGTGCCGCCGCGGCTCGGGTCCTCGACGCCTGCTTCGGCCAGCGCGATGGCCCGGTCGATCGCGTCGTCGAGCCGGGTCTGCGCGCTGACCCGCTCCGGGCCGAAGACCTCCTCGGCGATCGCGGCCAGCTCGTCCACCGGCATCGCCCGCAGCGAGGCGTTGGCGGTCACCACCACCTCGTCCAGCACCGGCTCGAAGGCCTCGAGCACGCCGCGCACGTCCTTGTCCCGCATCGCGCCGACCACGCCGACCAGGTGCTCGAAGGTGAACTCCTCGGCCAGCGCCTCGGCGGTGGCCTGCGCGCCGGCCGGGTTGTGCGCCGCGTCGAGCAGCACGGTCGGGCCGCGCCGGACCACCTCGAGCCGGCCCGGCGAGGTGACCCCGCCCAGCGCCTCGCGCACGAGTCCCGGCTCGAGCTCGCCGCCGCCCTGCCCGGCGCCGAGGAAGGCCTCGACCGCCGCGATGGCGCAGGCCGCGTTGTGCGCCTGGTAGGCGCCGTGCAGCGGCAGGTCGATGTCGGCGTATTCGCGGGACAGGCCCTTGACCGTGACCAGCTGGCCGCCGACGGCCAGCTGCCGGTCCACCACGCCGAACTCGATGCCCTCGCGGGCCGCGGTCGCGCCGACCTCGGCGATCCGGTCCAGCAGGACCTCCGCCGCCTCGACCGACTGGCGCCCGAGCACGGCCACCGCGCCGGGCTTGATGATCCCGGACTTCTCCCGCGCGATCAGCTCGACCGTGCCGCCGAGCAGGTGGGTGTGGTCCAGCGAGATCGGGGTGACCACGGCGACCTGCGCGTCGATCACGTTGGTCGCGTCCCACTCGCCGCCGAGGCCGACCTCGACCACGGCCGCGTCGACCGGCGCGTCGGCGAAGGCCGCGTAGGACATGCCGATCGTCATCTCGAAGAAGGACAGCGGGTGCGGCTGGCTCTGCTCGACCAGGTCGGCGAAGGGCAGCACGTCCCGGTAGAGCTCGGCGAAGCGGTCGCGGGCGATCGGCTCGCCGTCCAGGCAGATGCGTTCGCGCACCTCCTCGAGGTGCGGGCTGGTGATCCGGCCGGTGCGCAGGTTGAGCGCGCGCAGCAGCGCGTCGATCATCCGCGCGGTGCTGGTCTTGCCGTTGGTGCCGGTGATGTGGATCGAGGGGTACGCGCGCTGCGGCTGGCCGAGCAGGTCCATCAGGGCCCGGATGCGGTCCAGCGACGGCTCCAGCCGGGTCTCCGGCCAGCGGGCCAGCAGTTCCCGCTCGGCCTGCGCGTAGCTCTGCTGCGCCAGGGCATCGGTCCCCGCCGATCCGTCGTCGGCTCGCTCGTCCTCCCGCTGCGTGGTCATGCGCCCATTGTCGCGCACCGCCTCGGTCAGGCGGGCACGGCGGGCCGGGCCGCCGCGGCGGTCTTCGCCGGCCGCTGGCAGCGCGGGCAGTAGAAGGAGGAGCGGTTCATGAACGCGGCCCGCCGGATCGGGGTGCCGCAGCGCCCGCAGGGCTGGTCCTGCCGGCCGTAGGCGTTGAGCGAGCGGGAGAAGTAGCCGGACTCGCCGTTGACGTTGACGTAGAGCGCGTCGAACGACGTGCCGCCGGCGGCCAGCGCCTCGTTCAGCACTTCACGCACCGCGGCCAGCAGGCGGCGCGCAGCGGCCGCGGAGAGCCCGTCGGCCGGCCGGTCGTAGTGCAGCCGGGCACGCCAGAGCGCCTCGTCGGCGTAGATGTTGCCCACGCCGCTGATCAGGTTCTGGTCCAGCAGCGCGCGCTTGACGCCGGTGCGCTTGGCGCGCAGCGCGGTCAGGAAGGCGGCGTCGCTGAAGGCCGGGTCGATGGGGTCGCGGGCGATGTGCCGGATCGAGGCGGGCAACCCGGCCGTCGGGTCCAGCGTGTCGAGGCTGAGGCCGCCGAAGGTGCGCTGGTCGACGAAGCGCAGCTGGGGGCCGTCGTCGGCGAAGGTGATCCGGATCCGCAGGTGCGTCTCGTCCGGCGCCTCGCGCGGCTGGACCACCAGCTGGCCGCTCATGCCGAGGTGGCCGAGCACCGCCAGGCCGGTCTCCCGCAGCGGGATCCACAGGTACTTGCCGCGCCGCTGGGCGATGCCGAAGGTGCGGCCGCGCAGCTGGTCGGCGAAGTCGGCGGCGCCGGGCAGGTGCCGGCGCACGGCGCGCGGGTGCAGCGCCTCGGCCTCGGCGACGGTCCGTCCTGCGGTCCACCGCTCGAGGCCGCGGCGCACCACCTCGACCTCAGGCAGCTCCGGCATCCGGCTCGGCTTTCACTGAACCGTGCACTGAGCGAATCTGCCGGTAGGCGTACTCGGCCGCGATCTGCTCGGCCACCTTCTTGGAGCGGCCGCGGCCGCTCGGGAACTCCTTCTCGCCGACCCGGACCCGCGCGGTGAAGTGCTTGTCGTGGTCCGGGCCCTCCTCCTCGACCACGTAGGCGGGCACGCCGAGGGAGTGCTCGGCGGTCAGCTCCTGCAGCGAGGTCTTCCAGTCCAGCCCGGCGCCGAGGCCGGACGAGGCCTCGATCAGCGCGTCGAACAGCCGGTGGATGAGGCCGGTGGCCTCCTCCAGGCCGTGGTCCAGGTAGACCGCGCCGATCAGCGCCTCGGTCGTGTCGGCCAGGATGGAGGACTTGTCCCGCCCGCCGGTGGCCTCCTCGCCCTTGCCCAGGCGCAGGAACTCGCCCAGGTTGAGCGAGCGGGCGACCCCGGCCAGGGCGCGGGAGTTGACCACGTGCGAGCGGAACTTGGCCAGCTGCCCCTCGGGCAGGTCCGGGTGCGCGTGGTAGAGCGCGGTGGTCACCACGAGCCCGAGCACCGAGTCGCCGAGGAACTCGAGCCGCTCGTTGGTCGGGACGTTGCCGTTCTCGTAGCTGAACGAGCGGTGGGTGAGCGCGCGCTTGAGCAGAACCGGGTCGATCGGCAGGCCGAGCCGCTGCTCGAGCTGCTCCGGGTTCACCAGGGAGTCGGTCACGGGCGCTTACCGGTTGTCAGACCTCGAGGACCTGGCGCTTGTTGTAGGTGCCGCAGTTGCCGCACACCGTGTGGGGGCGCTTGGTCTCCCCGCAGCGGTCGCACTTGACCAGGGTCAGCGGCGCGGCCTTCCACTGGGCCCGCCGCGAACGGGTGCGGCTGCGGGACTTCTTGCGCTTCGGAACGGCCACGGTTCGGTCTCTCCTGCTCGTCGCCCGGCGGCGCCGCGAGGCGGCCGGGCATCTTGGTCGGTGCTGTCTTGATCGGTGCTGTCCTGGGTTCTGCGGGTCCTGCGCCTGCCTGCTTCTGTTCCTGCGCCGTCTCCCCGCCGTCACCGGCGGTTCGCGGACCGTACGAACTCTACTCGACGGCGCCGACGGTCCGGTCAGCTCGAGCCGTCGCCGTCCACGCCGCCCTGGACGAACGCGTTGAGGGCGGCCCACCGCGGGTCCACCGTCTCGTGCCCGTGGTCGGGGTCGTCCGCCAGCCGCGCGCCGCACTCGGCGCACAGCCCCGGGCAGTCCTCGCCGCACAGCGGCCGGAGCGGCAGCTCCAGCACCAGCGCGTCGTGGACCAGCGGCTCGACCCCCACCAGCTCCTCGACGACGAACACCGCCTCCTCCACCTCCTCGGCGGACAGGTTTTCGGCGTCGTAGTAGAACAGCTCCTGGAAGTCGGCCGCGACCGGCACCTCGACCGGGTCGAGGCAGCGCGCGCACTCCCCGACCAGCGAGCCGGCGATCCGACCGGTGGCCAGGACGCCCTCCACGACCGACTCGAGCCGCAGGTGCAGCTCGACGTCGGCGCCGCCGGCCGAGTAGAGGCCGTCGAGCGAGGAGCCCTCGAGCCCCTCGAACAGCTGTGCCGCGGGGACGTCGCGGTCGTGCGAGCGCATGGAGCCCGGCCGGCGCCCGAGGTCGCGCACGTCGAAGACGAACGGGGAGCGCGCGTCGAGGCGGCGGGGCTTTGCGGGGGCTGGCATGGGAGGAGGCTCGCTGTCGTCTGGCTGTGGTGTGGTCTGGCTGGGTGGTCGTCCGGCCCGGGTCTGCGCGCTGTCCGATGAGCGCGGCAGATCGCCGCGGCAGCCGCCGGCCCGGTCCGTGGACCGGCCGTCCAGCTTACCAAACCGGGCGGCCTCTCAGACCACACAAGGCTCTGCCCACGCGACGCGACGCTACGCGGTGTCTACGCAGGCGGTGTCCGCGCAGTCCGGGCTCAGCGCCCGTAACCGTCGTGCTGGAACTGGCGCACGTCGATCAGACCGGTGTCGAAGTACGAGGTCTCGTCGGCCGGGTACTGCGGCGGGGTCGCCGAACCGGGGTGCTGGTACTGCGGCTGCTCGTACTGCTCGGGATAGCCGCCCTGCTCGGGGTATCCCTGGTCGGCGCCGTACTGCTGCTGCTGCTGCGACGGGTCGACGTGGAACTCGCCGGTGCCATAACCCTGCGCCGCGCCCTGGTCGTACGCGCCCTGCTCGTAGGCGCCGTAGCCGGCCTCTGCCTGCTCGGTGCCGTAACCGGCGGCCTGGGCCGCATAAGCATCGCGCGCTGAGTATTCGTCCTGCGGGGCATATGCGTCCTGGACCGGATAGGTGCCAGAATTCTGATAAGCAGCGTCCTGGTAGGTGTTGTCCTGATAAGCGGCGACCTGGGCCTGGTCGTCGTAGCCGCGCTGGTGCTGCTCGTACGGCCGGTCCGCCTCGGCGAAGGCCGCGGCGGTGAACTCCCCGGTCTCGTAGTTGTCGAAGCGGTTCTGGTCCTCGCCGCCGGAGAAGTCGCGCGCCCTGCGCCGCTCCTCCTGCACCGCGTCCTGCTCGTCGACGTGCCGGCCCAGCTCCTCCATCGGGCTGCTGCTGCCGCGCATCTTGTCCCGGCCGCGGCCGACCGCCGAGAGCGTCTTGGTGAGCACGACCTCGAAGTTGGCCAGCTTCTGGTCGACGTAGTCGTCCGCCTCCACCCGGATCTGCTCGGCCTCGCGGCGGGCCTGGGTCAGGATCCGCTCGGCCGCGCCGTGCGCCTCGCGCGAGACGTCGGTGTTGCCGATGATCGACTCGCGCTCGGTGCGGGTGCGCTCGAGCAGCCGCTCCGCCTCACGGCGGCCGTCGGCCATCACCGAGTCGCGGTCCGCCAGCACCTTCCTGGCCCGGTCCATCTCGTCGGGCAGCCCGCGTTTGAGATCGTCGAGCAGGTCTAGCACCTGGGTGCGGTTGATCACGCAGGAGGCCGACATCGGCATCGCGCGCGCGCTCTCCACGATCTCGATGAGCTCGTCGATCTTGGCATTCACGTCCACCGGTTTGGCACTCCCTGTTTGAATGAGGGGCGACGCGGGAACACCACGTCCCCGGCAACGGTACCTTGTCAGGCTCCGCGCGCCGAGGGGGTGTCGGATATGCGTGGTTTGCCAGGGCATTCAGCCGCGGCGGCCCGGCGCGCATTCACATCGAGCCGTGATACACACACCCTGCGCAACAACCGAGTGCGCCGCCCGCGCTTCCAAAGCCTCGCCACGGAACGGCAAAAAGTGTTGCCTGCGCCGTGTTGTCTACGCTCGGTCACCTGTCCTTGCGCAGGCGCTCCACGAGCCGCTCCAGCACCGGCTCGGGCACCAGCCCGGAGACGTCGCCGCCGAGCGCGCAGACCTCCTTGATCAGCGAGGAGGACAGGAAGCTGTACAGCGGGTTGGTGGCCACGAACAGCGTCTCGATGCCGGCCAGCCGGTGGTTCATCTGCGCCATCTGCAGTTCGTAGTCGAGGTCGCCGACCGCCCGCAGGCCCTTGACGACCGCCCTGATCCCGCGTGCCGCGCAGAAGTCGACCAGCAGGCCGTCGATCACCTCGACCGAGACGTTCGGCAGGTGGCCGACCACGCCGCTGATCATCTCGACCCGCTCCTCGTAGCCGAACAGGCCGTTCTTGCCGGCGTTGCGGCCGACCGCGACGACCAGCTCGTCGAAGAGCCCGGACATCCGGCCGATCACGTCGAGGTGGCCGTTGGTGACCGGGTCGAAGGAACCGGGGCAGACCGCCCGGCGCAGGCGCTTGTCACTGGTTCCGGCAGAGTCCACGAGGACATCCTTGTCTTCGTCGAGCAGAGCCGCCCTGCAGGGGTACGGCGGCGCAGTGTTCCCGGCCTGAATCAGCCGGTCCGGCGACCGTACCAGACTGTGCCCTCACCGTAAGCACGCGATCGGTCGGCCCGGAAGTCCGCAGGCCACTGCCATGGTTCGGAACGCGTCGCGCGCTCGACCGCGGCGATCGCGCGCTCGGCGAGCCACCCGTTTCCGGCCAGGTTCCGCAGAACCCCGGCGAGGTCGGCGGCCGGCAGTGCATAGGGCGGGTCCAGGAACACGACATCGTACGGCTTGTCAGGACACGGGCCGGCGGCCAGCTTTTCGGCGCGGTCGACGACGAGCTGTCCGCCGTCCAGCCCGGCGGAGGCGAGCAGGCCGAGGTTGGCCCGGACGGCTTTGGCGGCGGCCCGGCCGGACTCGACCAGCAGCACCGCGGCGGCCCCGCGGGAGAGCGCCTCGAGCCCGACCGCGCCGGAGCCGGCGTAGAGGTCGATCAGACGCAGCCCGGCCAGGCCGCCGGATGCGTCGCTCGCCTCGTCCGCCTCGTCCGCCTCGCCGGTTTCTCCGGCACCGACTTCAGCGCGCAGCCCGGCAGTCGCCGCCTCGAGCGCGGAGAACAGGCCCTCGCGGGCCCGGTCGGAGGTCGGCCTCGTCGACTCCCCGCCCGGCACCACGATCCTGCGCCCTTTGGCAATCCCGCCGATGATCCTCGTCACGGTCGCTATTCTCGCGCGGCCGGTCGGTGACTAGGTCTTGGCCAGGAAGTCGGCGCGGTCGGAGGTGGTGAGCGCGGCGACCGCGGCGGCGAGGGCCGGGTGCCCGGCCAGCTCCGGGTCGTCGTCCACGATTGCGGCGGCCGCGGCGCGGGCCTCGCCGATCAGGTCCTCGTCGTGCAGGACGGTGAGCAGCCGCAGCGAGGAGCGGCGGCCGGACTGGCTGGCCCCGAGCACGTCGCCCTCGCGGCGCTGCTCGAGGTCGATCCGGGAGAGCTCGAAGCCGTCCAGGGTGCCGGCCACCGCGTCGAGCCGTTCGCGGGCCGGGGTGTCCTCCGGCGCCTCGGTGACCAGCAGGCACAGTCCCGGCGCCGAGCCGCGCCCGACCCGGCCGCGCAGCTGGTGCAGCTGCGAGACGCCGAAGCGGTCCGCGTCGAGCACGGCCATGACCGTGGCGTTCGGCACGTTGACGCCGACCTCGATGACGGTGGTCGCGATCAGCACGTCGATCCGCCCGGCGGAGAAGCCGGTCATCACGATGTCCTTCTCCTCCGGGGCGAGCCGGCCGTGCAGGACTCCGATGCGCAGGCCGGAGAGCGGTCCCTCGGTCAGTTCGCGCTCCATCTGCTCGACCGAGAGCGGGGCGCGCCGGGCGCCGGACTCCGCGGCCGCCGGAGCGGCGACGTCGAGGGAGAGCTGAGTGGACGTCGGATTTCCGTCCTCGTGCTCGCTCTCGGCCGGGTCGTCCGGCTCTTCCTGCTTGATCGGCGTATCGGCGTCCGGATCGGCGTCGGCGTCCTCGTCTGACGGCGTGTCCGCGATGCGCGGGCAGACGACATAGGCCTGATGCCCCTTCGCGACCTCCTCGCGGATGCGCTGCCAGGCGCGCGTGAGGTAGTGGGGCTTCTCCAGCGCCGGCACGACGTGCGTGGCGATCGGCGAGCGGCCGAGCGGCAGTTCCGCCAGCACCGAGGTCTCCAGGTCGCCGAACACGGTCATGGCGACGGTGCGCGGGATCGGCGTGGCGGTCATCACCAGCAGGTGCGGCGGCACCTCGGCCTTGGCCCGCAGCGCGTCGCGCTGCTCGACGCCGAACCGGTGCTGCTCGTCGATCACGACCAGGCCGAGCTCGCGGAAGGCGACCGACTCCTCGATCACCGCGTGGGTGCCGATCACGATGCCCGCCTCGCCGCTGCGCGCGGCCTCCAGGTTCTCCCGGCGCTCCCGCGCGCCCTGCGAGCCGGTCAGCAGCGCGACCCGGGTGGCCCTCTCGTCGCCGTCTATCTGGCCGGCCCGGGCCAGCGGGCCGAGCATCTCGGTGACCGAGCGGTGGTGCTGCTGGGCCAGCACCTCGGTCGGGGCGAGCAGCACGGCCTGGCCGCCGGAGTCGACGGTGATCAGCATCGCGCGCAGGGCGACGACGGTCTTGCCCGAGCCGACCTCGCCCTGCAGCAGCCGGTGCATGGGGTGCTCGGCCGCGAGGTCCGCCGCGAGCTCGGCGCTGACCTGCTCCTGACCCGGCGTCAGCTTGAAGGGCAGCGACCGGTCGAAGCGCTTGAGCAGCCCGTCGGGGACACCGCGGCGCGGGGTCGCGGGCGTGCCGAGGGCGGTGCGGCGGCGCTGGGCCAGCACGACCTGCAGCGGCAGCGCCTCGTCCCACTTGAGCCGGCGTTTGGCCTCGTTGATGCGGGGCCACGACTCCGGCCGGTGGATCTGCCCGAACGCCTGGACCAGCGGCATCAGGCGGTGCTGCGACCGGACCGCGGCCGGCAGCGGGTCGTCCGGCTCCTCGGCGGCCAGGCTGTCCAGCGCCAGCGCGACGCACCCGGAGATCTTCAGCTTCCGCAGGCCGGAGACGTAGTGGTAGATCGGGATGAGCCGGCCGGCGTAGCGCTCGGCGGCCTCGCTGGCGTCGGCCTCGTCGGCGTCGTCCGGCAGCAGCTCGAACTCGGCCGAGATCAGCTGGCGCACCCGCTGGCGGCCGCGGTTGACCTCGCCGACGGTGCCGGAGAACAGCCCGGTCCGGCCCGGCACCAGGTCCCTGCCCAGCCAGCGCTGGTTGAAGTAGGTCAGCAGCAGGCTCGCCCGGCCGTCGGTGACCCAGACCTCGAGGAGGTTCCCCCGGCGCTCGCGCATCTCCCGGTTCGACGACTTGGCGATCTCGGCCAGCACGGTGACCTCCTCGCCGACCCGCAGGTCGGCCAGGTCGGTCAGCTCGCCCCGCTCGGCGTACCGGCGCGGGTAGTAGCGCAGCAGGTCGCCGACGGTGCGCTGGTCCAGAGCCCGCTCGAGCACGGTGGCGGTGCGCCCGCCGACCACGCTCTTGAGCGGCTCCGACAGCAGGTCGGGCACCGCGTCGCTCCTCTCCGTCTCCATCCGCCGCCGGCCCGGGCCGGCCGGCTCACTCGACCCCGATCAGCAGCGGCCAGCCGTTCTGGCCGCCCTCGTAGGCGACCACGTCCATCTCGGGGCGGCGCGCGTGGACCCGCGCGGTGACCGCCTCGACCAGGAGCTCCGGCGGCTCGCCGAGCGATACGCCGGTCACCAACGTCACCATCTCACCACCCGCCGACACCATCATGTCGGCCAGGGCGAGCGCTGCGGCCCGGACGGTCGGCTCGATCAGGGCGACGTCCTCGTCGATCAGCCCGAGCACGTCGCCCGGACGGCAGACGCCTGCCATGGTCCACGCGGCCTCGGCGGCCACCTGGAGCGCGCCGTACCTGGTCGCGCCGGCCGCCGCGGTCATCGCGACGATGTCGGCGTCGAAGCGGCGGCTCGGCTCGTGCACGGCGACCGCGGCGATCCCCTGGACGACCGCCTTGGCCGGCACGACGGCGACCCGGACCCCGGACATCCCGCGGTTGGCCTGGTCCGCCGCAGCGGCGGCCGTGGCCAGGCCCTCCGCGTCGTTGGCGACGATGACGACCTCTTCGACGCCGGCCTCGGCGATCGCGCGGGCCAGCTCGGCGCTGGAGATCGAGCCGTCGCGCTGGGTTCCGACGCCGAACGGGGCGACCTTGTAGGGCAACGGCACCGCTCCGGCCTGGCGGAAGAGCTCGGCGATACCGGGTCCGGGCGCGGGGGCGAGGATCACCCGGCCGGGTGCGGGAACTTCGACCGGCGCGGCTCCCAGCGTCACCGAGTCGAGTGAAGGCGTAATCGCATGCTTCGATGCCGCCGGATGGCTTACGTCCAGGACCGTATGGAGGGCTGTGATCCGCAGGTCGTGCGGCCGGCCCAAGCGGATGGCGGCCTCGATTGCGGGACCCGGCCGGTCGGTGTGGACGTGCACCCGGTAGTGGTCCGCGCCGCCCGCGATGACTAGAGAGTCGCTGTCCCCTTGGGCGCACATCGCCTCGAGTTCGCCGCGCAGGTCCGCGACGCCGCCGGGACTGGTCTCCACGAGGTAGATCACCTCGAACGCCGGGCCGGCCGGCGCGGCATGGGACCCGTCCGCCGTCTCGCCGAGCAGATCTGACGCCTTCGCAGCTGTCGAGGCGTCGGTTTCGGGCGCGGCGGCCAGCCTCCGGGCATACGCCACATGGGCGTGGCCCCGCGCCGCGTGCACTGCGCGTTCCGGGTCATAGCCGCTGAGCAGCGCGGCAAGAACCTCGAGCATCACGCACAGGCCGAGGCCGCCGGCATCGACGCAGCCGGCGCTGCGCAGCTCGGGCAGCTCTTCGATGCTGTGCTCGAGCGCTGTGACGGCGGCTTCCCGTGCGGCGTCGGCGACCTCGGAGATGCCCGCCACGTCCTCGGCCTGCGCGGCGGACTCGGCGGCCATCGCCGCCGCGGCGGCGATGGAGAGCATGGTGCCTTCGACCGGCCGGGACACCGCGAGCCGGGCCTGCCGCGCGCCCTCGCCCAATGCAGCGGCCAGCACCCGCGGTCCGGGCTCCTTGCCCTGGCGCACCGCGGCGGCGAGCGTGTCGGCGACACCGTGCAGCAACTGGCTGAGAATCACGCCGGAGTTGCCGTGCGCGCCGTCGAGCGCGCCGTCGGCCAGGGCGGCGAACGCGGCAGCGGCACCGGCCGGACCGCTGTTCACGGACCGGTCGAGCGCGCCGAGCCGCTCGCACGCCGCCTCGAAGGTCAGGTACATGTTGGTGCCGGTGTCGCCGTCCGCGACCGGGAAGACGTTGATCGCGTCGATCTCCTCGCGGGCGCGGCCGAGCGCGGCGAGCGACGCGCGGCTCCAGGTGCGCACCGCGGCGCCGTCGAGCGTCTCGAGCACGGCCGCGCTCTTCTCCTCTTCCGTCGGTTCCGCCTCCTACCCACGCGGTCGGATCCCTCGGCCCGGCGGGCGGGCCACCGCTCACGAGCATAGGGCCGCTGCTCGCGCTGCTGTGGAGGACCGCTGATCAGCACCGGATTGGCTCTTGCCCGGCCCGGTGGGATACCCTGACCAGGTTGCCTTCAGCCGCGCCAGCGATCGCGCCGCCCCCGGCACACAAACTTCTGTAAGCCCCCCTGAGGTTTTTGGAGAGTTCCCGTGGCTGCCAACTGTGACATCTGCGGCAAGGGTCCGGGCTTCGGCAAGAGCGTGTCGTACTCGCACCGCCGGACCAACCGCCGGTTCAACCCGAACATCCAGCGGGTTCGCACCACCCTGCCGAACGGGACGCCGAAGCGCCAGAACGTGTGCACCAAGTGCCTGAAGGCCGGCAAGGTCACCCGCTGAGGCGGTGGCGCGTAACTGCGCCTACCCGATCCACCCAGCCGCGAATCGCGGAGTCCGGGGGCCTGGCCCCCAGACGAGCACAGTGAGCACAGTGGGCTCCGAAGTCCGTCCCGCAGGGGACGGGTTCGGGGCCCGTTGTCATGTCCGCAGCCGCCAGCCGTGATCGACCGGGCCGATGCCCGAGCCGAGCGGGAAGCCGGCTGCGATCGCGCCGGTGACGTAGTCCTTCGCCGCCTGCGCCGCCTCGGGGACCGGCCGGCCGAGCGCGAGGTGCGCGGCGAGCGCGCTGGCGAGGGTGCAGCCGGTGCCGTGGGTGTGCCTGTTCGCGCTGCGCGGCGCAGAGAGCCAGAGTTCGTCGTCGCCGTCGGTGAGCAGGTCGTCGGCCGGCCCCGCGGCCAGGTGGCCGCCCTTCACCAGCACCCAGGCCGGCCCGAGGTCCAGCAGCGCCGCGGCCGCCGCGCGCATCCCGGCCCGGTCGCGGACCTGACGGCCGGTCAGCTCGCGCGCCTCGTCCAGGTTCGGCGTGAGCACGGTGACCCGCGGCAGCAGCCGTGTCCGCAGTGTTTCCAGGGCCTCGCGGGCCAGCAGGCCGTCGCCGTGTTTCGAAACGCTCACCGGATCGGCGACCACGGGCACCTCGCCGGGCAGCGAGCCGAGCAGGTCCGCGACCAGTGCGACGGTGCCCGCGTCCACGAGCATGCCGGTCTTCACCGCGTCCACGCCGATGTCGTCGGCGACCGCGCGGAACTGGGCCTCGACCGCGGCGGCGGGCAGCCGCCACGAGCCGTGCACGCCGGTGGAGTTCTGCGCGGTGACCGCGGTGACGACGCTCATTCCGTGGACGCCGCAGGCGAGCATCGTCTTGAGGTCGGCCTGGATTCCGGCGCCGCCGCCCGCATCCGACCCGGCCACGGCCAGGACGCGGGGCGGCGCGGGCCGCGTGCCCACGGCGCTCGCACCGGGAGAGGCGGCGCTCACGAGGAGAAGTGGTCCCAGCCGAGCCGCCCGGGCCACCGCAGACCCGCCACGGTGACCGGGGGCTGATGCGGCAAGCGCTCGCCGACGCGGCCGATCGGCAGCCAGTGCTCCGGAATCCGGTCCGCGGCCGGGAAGCAGGCGGCCAGCGCGTGGTCCTCGCCGCCGGTCAGGATCCAGGCCAGCGGATCGGCGCCGAGCTTCTCGGCGAGCACGGCGAGGCCGGGCTGCGGCGGAAAGGCCGCCGGATCGACGTCGATGGCGACCCCGCTCTCCGCAGCGATGTGGCCGAGGTCGGCCAGCAGGCCGTCGCTCACGTCGAGCATGGCGGTCGCCCCGGCGCGTGCGGCGGCCGGGCCGGCGGCGTAGGGCGGCTCGGGCACGTGATACCGGGCGAGGGCTTTGGCGGCCGCGCGGGCCGACGCGTCGTCTTCGGATTCTGATGCACGCGCGGCCGACGCGGTGTCAGGAACCGGATGCCCGGCGCCGTCGGCAAGCCCGGCCGCGCCGCGCAGCAGCAGGTCGAGGCCGCAGGCCGACCAGCCGAGCTCGCCGGCGACCGCGACCACGTCGCCCGGCCGCGCCCCGGCCCTGGTCACCGCGGGTCCGGAGGGCAGGTCGCCGAGCGCGGTGACCGCGATCAGCAGCGTGGCGCCGCTGGTCGTGTCGCCCCCAGCCACGCTGGCGCCGACCTGCGCGGACTCCTCGGCCAGGCCTCGGGCCAGCTCGGCGGCCCAAGCCACCGGCAGGTCGCCCGGCGCGGAAAGGCCCACCAGCAGCGCGGTCGGCTCGGCCCCCATCGCGGCGATGTCGGCCAGGTTCTGCGCGGCGGCCTTGCGGCCCACCTGGTAGCCGGTGGACCAGTCCCGGCGGAAATGGCGGCCCTCGACCAGCAGGTCGGTGGAGGCGACCACGCGGCCGCCGCGGACCAGAACGATCGCGGCGTCGTCGCCGGGGCCGAGGGCGACGGCCGGGCCCTGCACGGCGCGCCGGGCGACCTGGTCGATCAGGCCGAATTCGCCGAGGTCGCGGAGGGTGGGGCCGGCGGCGGGCGGCGCGGCGGCGGCCGGGCCGTCATCGGGGTCGATGACGGTTCGGTTACCGGGTGGTGTCGAGCCGCGGCGTGCGGGAGGCTGTCTCCGCGGCGGTCCCTCGGCCGTGTCGCTCACCGCAGAAGTTTACGTCCACCTGCACGAGGGAACGCGCGCTTTACCCACTTGCACGCCACAGGTATCAGGGCGATAACGTTTCGCCACCCCATAGTTCCGATTGACTACTCGACCTAGTCCGACCGGGTGGTGTCGCCACGCGCCTTCCGGAAGAGGGAGAAAAACAACATGGTGCAGGCGTACATCCTCATCCAGACCGAGGTCGGCCGGGCGGCGGCGGTCGCGGCGCAGATCACCAACCTCCCCGGGGTCACCACCGCGGAGGACCTGACCGGTCCGTACGATGTCATCGTGCGGGCGCAGGCGGAGACGATGGATGAGCTGGGCAAGCTCGTGGTCGCGCAGATCCAGCAGATCGACGGCATCACCCGGACGCTGACCTGCCCGGTGGTAAAACTCTGAGCGCACGCGGCCGCGTCATCGGAAATCTGGGAGCGGCGCCCGCGGCGGCGCCGGAGAACCGGCAGTGAGAGTGACAGAGAAAGCGGCAGGCAGGACGGCGGACGGCGGCGAGAGCGACACGGCCGACGCGCAGGACTCGGACGGCGGCGCCGGGAACGGCGATGTGGTGGGCGCCGCCGGGAGCGGCGCCGCGGCGGACGGCGCCGTCACGGCCGAGAGCGGCCTCGGCGTCTCTGACGAGCCCGAGGCCGGGGCCGGGCGGCGGCGGCGCGGCCTTCGCTTTCGACTGCTCGTGCTCGGCGCGACGGCGGTGGTCGTGGCCACGGCCGTGGTGCTGTGGGTCGTGCTGCGCACCGGCGGGCCGGTGTCGGTCGCGGTCCCGACGGTCACCTCCGCGCGCGCGATCGCCGAGTGCGCGGCGCTGACCAAGGACGCACCCGACACTGTGGGCGGCCAGACCCGCCGGTCAACGAGCCCCGCCTCACCGCTGACCGCGGCCTGGGGCGACCCGGCCATCACGCTGCGCTGCGGCGTGCCGGAGCCGTCGGTGCTCGTGCCCGGATCGCCGGACTACGACCCGTCCGCCGAGGAGATCTACGCCAACGGCGTCGCGTGGCTGTACAGCCAGACCTCGTCGGGTTATCAGTTCATCGCCGCGCAGCGGGCGGTCTTCATCGAGGTCGACGTCCCGGCCGCGTACCAGCCCGAGACGGACGCGGCCATCGACCTCTGCGCGACGATCATCGAGGCCGTGCCCCGCGACGACGGCCAGCCGGGGCCGGACCCGGCGCCGCTGAACACGACAGGGCCCTGAGGCCGTTCGCCACGCGCCGCTCAGAGCGACGGGGCGAGATCTCCGTCATCATCGCGGTCGTCGCCGTCCGGCCCGAAGTCCACGCCCAGCGACCGCTTCAAGTAGTCCAGCGTGGCGCGCTCGAAGGCAGCGGGCCACTGGGCACCGGTGCGGGCCGCGAGGGCCCGGCCGCGGCGGATGAACTCCGCGGCGACGAGGCGGTTGTGCGCGATCACCGACGCCTGGTCGGAGGCGACCGGCGGCAGCGCCTCGAGGAACGCGCGCTGATCGTCGGTCAGATAGCGGTTGAGCCGCTTGGCCCCGTCGGACTTGCGCACGCCGTTCTCGGCCAGCATCACCTGCACGAGGCCGACGTCGCGGGTCAGGATGGCCCCGTTGGACGCCAGCAGGAGCTCGCCGCGGCCCAGCACCACGGCCAGATTGCCGAGGAAGTAGAGGTAGAGGTCGACCGCCTGCGCCGGGAAGTAGGGCTCGGTGTCGCCGGGCGGCTCGCGCCTCGGCTCGGCCGGCAGCAGCTCGCCGGTCCGGTCGAACAGCGGCCAGAGCGCCGGATGGTCCTCCTGCCGGAAGTGCGACCGCGGGTGGAACACCAGATCAAGGTGCTGCCACTGCGGGGTGATCGCCAGGCCGCCGACCACGTTGGGGATCTGCCCGGTGTGCACCGCGTCGGTCATCCGCTCGGCGAGCGTCCGCCAGTTCTCCCGGAACCAGGCGACGTCGTCGTCCTCGATGACACAGTGCAGGTCGATGTCGCTGAAGGCGTCCGCCCGGCCGGTCGCGAAGCTGCCGACGAGGCAGGCCGCGAGGATCCGCGCGTCCTCCTGCGCCACCCGGCCGGCCCGCTCGATCAGCGCGCCGAGTTCCGCGGTCGCGCCCGGCGGCGCCGTGATCGCTCTGTTCGTCGCCGATCTGTTCGTCGCCGCTTGGTCCATCGCCGTCTGCGCCGCGCTCAGCGCAGCCCGGACGGCCGGGACAGCGCGTCGGCGATCAGCCGGTCGACCACCTGGCCGTAGGGAATCCCGGTGGCCGCCCACATCTGCGGGAACATCGAGCTCGGGGTGAACCCGGGCATCGTGTTGACCTCGTTGACGATCCAGCGCTCGGCGCCGGTCTCCGGGTCCGGGCTCAGGAAGAAGTCGACCCGGGCCAGGCCCTCGCACTCCAGCGCGTCGAACGCGGCCAGGGCCAGCCGGCGCAGCTCCGCCCCCTGGTCGGCGGTCAGGTCGGCCGGCAGCTCGATGTCGGCCGAGCCGTCGAGGTACTTCGACTCGAAGTCGTAGAACTCGTGCGCGCCGCGCACCTTGATCTCGGCCGGGACCGAGGCCTCGGCCGATCCGCCGGCCCGCCCGGCCAGCACCCCGATCTCGATCTCCCGGCCCGGCACCGTGGCCTCGACCAGGATCTTCGGGTCGTGCTGCTCGGCCTGCGCGATCGCCGGGCCGAGCTGTTCGGGCCCGTGCACCTTGGAGATGCCCATCGAGGAGCCGGCCCGGGCCGGCTTGACGAAGGCCGGGTAGCCGAGCCCGGCCACCTTCCGCTCCACGCCCTCAGGGTCCTGCCGCCACTCGCCGCGGCGCAGCGCGACGTAGTCGCCGACCGGCAGCCCGGCCGACTGCAGCAGCCGCTTCATGAAGACCTTGTCCATGCTCACCGCCGAGGAGAGCACGCCCGAGCCGACGTAGCTGACCCCGGCCATCTCCAGCAGGCCCTGCAGCGTCCCGTCCTCGCCGTAGGGGCCGTGCAGGAGCGGGAAGACCACGTCGACCTCGCCGAGCGCCTTGGGCACCGAGCCGGGCTCATGCACCGTCAGCTCGCGCGCGGTCGGGTCCGCGGCCATCGTCACCAGCGCCCCGCTGGTCTCGTCGATCCGCGTGGGCAGCCGGCCGGCGGTGATCGCCAGCTGCTTGGTCTCCTCCGCCGCCATCAGCACCCAGCGGCCCTCGGTGGAGATCCCGACCGGCAGCACCTCGTAGCGCTCCGGATCGAGCACGCTCAGCACGCTGCCCGCGGTGACGCAGGAGATCGCGTGCTCCGACGACCGGCCGCCGAACACGACCGCGACCCTGACTTTGCGCCCCTGGGGGAAATCTGTGCTCATGGACAGTTGACCTTACCGCTAGTGCCCGCCAATACCGCCGGAGCGAGGCTCAGGACCACCTGCTGCCTCTCCCGTCCAACCGCCGCCTCCCCCGCCCACGCAACCCCCAATCGCGGGGCCTGGGGTCTCGGACCCCAGATAATTTCAGTACAGCGCTTCCGATTTGGCCGACCTGGCCAGCAGCCCGGCCAGCATCTCCCTTGGCGAGCGGCCGTCGTGCACAACGCCGACCACCGTGTCCACGATCGGCATCTCGACCCCGACCCGGCCGGCGAGCTGCTGGATCGAGGAGCAGGACTTCACCCCCTCGGTCGTCTGCCGCACCTCGGCCTGGGCCTGCTCGACCGAGCGGCCCTGCCCGAGCAGCACGCCGAAGCGGTGGTTGCGGGACAGCAGCGAGCTGCACGTGGCGACCAGGTCGCCGAGGCCGGCCAGCCCGGCGAAGGTGTACGGGTCCGCGCCGAGCGCGACGCCGAGCCGGGTCGTCTCGGCCAGCCCGCGGGTGATCAGCGAGGCCTTCGCGTTGTCGCCCAGGCCCATGCCCTCGGCGATGCCGGCCGCCAGCGCGATCACGTTCTTCACCGCGCCGCCGAGCTCGCAGCCGATCACGTCGGTGTTCGTATACGGCCGGAAATACGCGCAGTGGCAGGCGTGCTGGAGCCGCGCGGCGACACCGGCGTCCGCGCAGGCCACCGCGGCGGCCGCGCCGGGCAGCCGGGTGACGATCTCCTGCGCGAGGTTCGGGCCGGTGACCACCGCGATCCGGTCCTGGCCGACCCCGGCGGCCTGCGCGATCACCTCGCTCATCCGCATGCAGGTGCCGAGTTCGATGCCTTTCATCAGGGAGACGTACACGGTCTCCGGCCCGGCGACCGGCGCCCAGCCGGCCAGGTTCGCGCGCAGCTGCTGCGCCGGGACGGCCAGCACGAGGAACTCGGCGCCGTCGAGCGCCTCAGCCGGGTCGGTGGTGGCCCGCAGCTCCTTCGGCAGCTCGACCCCGGGCAGGTAGTCCGCGTTCTCGTGGGTCCGGTTGATCCGGTCCGCCAGCTCCTGCCGGCGCCCGCACAGCACGGTCTCGGTGCCGGCCTCGGACAGCACCATCGCGAAGGCGGTTCCCCAGTTCCCGGTCCCGAACACGGCGGCCCGGGTCACGCGCCCTCCCCCGCGGCCGGCGCGGACGGCGACGCGGACGCGGCGGGAGACTCGGGCTCGACGGCGGGCGCGGGCTCGGGCACGGCGGCCGGCTCCGGCGCCGCCGTCCCTTCTGCCGGGCCGGCCGGCGGCTGCGCGGCCGCGGCCGGGTCGAACCGGACCGCGGGCGGCTCCTCGCCGCGGATCTCGGCCAGCATCCCGGTGAGCGTGTCCATGATCAGCTCGGTCCCGGCGGCCAGCGAGGTGCTGGTGATCTCCTTGCCCACGATCGAGACCAGGTCGATCAGCGGGCCGGCGGTGACCTTCAGGGTCTTGCGCGGGAAGAACTTCGGGGACTTGGAATAGGGGGCGAAGACCTCCTGGGCGCCCCACTGCGCCACCGGCAGGATCGGCGCGCCGGTGCGCAGCGCCATCCGCGCGGCCCCGGACTTGCCGGCCATCGGCCACAGGTCCGGGTCCTTGGTCATCGTGCCCTCCGGGTACATGATGACCAGCTCGCCGCGCTCCACCGCCGCGATCGCGTCGCGCAGCGCGTGCGCCGCCTCGCGGGTGTCGCGGTGCACCGGGATCTGTCCGGCGGCCTTGAACAGCCGGCCGAGCACCGGGTTCTTGAAGACCCCGGCCTTGGCCATGAACCGCGGCGTGCGGCCGGAGCAGACCAGGAAGTGGCCGAGCGAGATCGGGTCGAAGAAGGAGTAGTGGTTGGCCACCACGATAACGCCGCCCTCGCGCGGCACGTTCTCCCGCCCGCGCCAGTCCCGCTTGCACAGCGTGGCCAGCAGCGGCCGGACGATGGACGCGATGAAGGTGAACGCTGCCCCCGGCTTGGGGGCGCGGCGCGGGGATGGGGCCACTTCGGTCCTTCCGTAACGGGGTCGCACCGGCGCTCGCAGTGCCGGGGATGCGCATGGGAGCCGCTGAGCGGCAACCCAGTCTCGCGCGCCGGGCGGGGCAGTGCCAAGCTCGGCCCGGACAGGAGCGGCCCAGCGCGGTGAGATGACGCGACGTCAGGCGGCGGCCGCGCGGGCGGCGGTGCAGGACCGGCCATGCTCGGTGCCGTCGCGCCGCGGCGCCGTGTAAGGATTGACACCGTGTGGTCGGTGATCGTTCCGGTGAAGAGCCTGGCACTGGCGAAGTCGCGACTCTCGCCGAGACTGGAGGGCCGGCGCCCGCAGCTCGCGCTGGCCTTCGCCTGCGACACGGTGACAGCCGCGCTCGGCTGCCCCTTGGTGGGCACGGTGTTCGCGGTGACCGCGGACAGGGTGGCGTCGCTGGCCTTATCCGAACTCGGCGCGGTGGTCGTGCCGGATCGCGAGACCGACGGCCTGAACGGCGCGCTGGAGGCCGGGGCGGGCGAAGCGCTGCGGCTCGTGCCCGGCCGGCGCGTGGCCGCGCTGACCGCAGACCTGCCGAGCCTGCGTTCGGAGGATCTCGGCGACGCGCTGGCGGCGGCCGGTTCGCGGCCCGGGCGCTCGTTCGTGCCGGATGCTCCCGGAACCGGCACGGTTCTGCTGGCAGCCGGCCTCGACGGCGAACTGCGGCCCCTGTTCGGCGCCGGGTCGCGGCGCGCGCACGAGGAGAGCGGCGCGGCGGTGATCGACGCGGCGGGCGCGTCACTGCGGCGGGACGTGGACACCGCGGAGGACTTGAACGGCGCGCTGCTGCTCGGCGTGGGGACGCACACCCAATCCGCGCTCTACGCTGTGGGCATGCAAGGGACCGTGCGAATCTTCGACCCGGCCACCCGGGCCGGCACCGTGCTGCTCGACGACGGCACCGAGTTGGCGTACGACACAGCCGCCTTCGACGCCGGCGGCCTGCGCCTGGCCCGGCCGGGGCAACGCGTCGCGCTGCGGGTGGACGACGCCGGGAGAGTCACTGCGCTGACACTGGCCACGCTGCCGCTGCCGGGCTGACGCAGGTCGGGTGGACGAAGGTAGGGCGCGCCCTACCGTGAACCGACCGGGCGGCCGGATGGGCCGGTGCGGCCGCGAACGGCAGGCTGAAGCACGACCGGAACGCTGCTGAGAGCCGTGGGGGCAATCTTGCGGAAGCCGAATTTCCTGACCGCGCCGTTCGCGCGCCGGACCTGGGCCGAGAGCCTGTACGGCTTCGTGTCGCTGCCGCTGGAAGTGATCTGCTTCACCCTGGTGGTCACCGGCATCGCGGTCGGCATCGGCCTGACGCCGCTGGCGTTCGGCCTGCCGGTGCTGGCCGGCGGCGTGCTGGTCTGCCGCTGGTGCGGCGCGCTGGAGCGCGGCCTGCTGGTCGGTCTGTTGAAGGAGGACATCGCGCGGCCGCGCCGGGTGCTCCGGCGCGCGGAGGGCGAGGGCCTGTGGCCGGTGCTGCGGCGCCGGATCGGCGACTCGGCCGGCTGGCGGTCCGCGGCCTTCTCGCTGGTCCAGCTGCCGCTGGCGATCCTCTCCTTCACCATGGTGCTGACCTTCTGGATCACCTCGATCGCCATGATCGCGTATCCCTACTACCGGCACTTCCTGCCGGTGATGTACGACACGCAGGGCAACCCGCACCGAGGCGCGGTGATCAACTCCACCGACGTGGGCAACGACCACTGGACCGGCCACTGGGCCGACACGACGGCCTGGATCTGGGGCCTGTGCGGCGGAGGCGTGGTGCTGTTCTTCTTCACCCCGTGGATCATCCACGGCTTCGTCTCGCTGCAGCGGGCGCTCGGCCGGGCGCTGCTCGGCCCGGTCTCGATGAGCCAGCGGGTGCGGGACCTCGAGGAGAGCCGGGCCAGCGCCGCCGCGGCGACGAACGACCGGCTGCGCTCCATCGAGCGGGACCTGCACGACGGCACGCAGGCCCGGCTGGTGGCCCTGGCCATGCAGCTCGGCCAGGCGAAGGAAGACCTCGAGGACGCCACCCCGGAGTCGGCCGAGCGGGTGCGGCAGCTGATCGACTCGGCACACCAGCAGAGCAAGGACACGCTGGTCGAGCTGCGCGAGATCGCCCGCGGCGTGCACCCGGCGATCCTGGACAGCGGCATGGAGGCGGCGCTCACCTCGCTGGCGGCCAACGCGCCGTTCCCGGTCTCGGTGGAGGTGGAGCTGCCGGACCGGCCCTCGCCGGCGACGGAGACCGCGGCCTACTTCATGATCGCCGAGTTGCTGACGAACGCGATCAAGCACAGCAACGCGCGGGCCGCGGCCGTCTCCGTGAACGGCACGAAAGGCAAGCTGACCCTGTGCGTCGCGGACGACGGGCGCGGCGGGGCGCTCAAGGGCGGCGGCAGCGGCCTGGCGGGCGTGGCCGATCGGCTCGCCCGGATGGACGGCGAGCTCGACATCGACAGCCCGGTCGGCGGCCCGACGGTCATCACCGCATCGATGCCGATGAAGCCGTAGCCGGCCGAGACCGGAGAAGCACGGCGCGCGGGAGCGGGAGGTTCCGCGGTTCGCGGTTCGCAGGGCGCGGATTCCGGTGCCTGCAGCGATTACTAGAGTGCCGGACCCGGCTCGGGCCTGGCAGGCTGGTTCCTGCTGTGACGGCACGAACCGGAAGGCGGGACCTGATGCGCGACGCGCACACGCTGCGGGTGGTGGTGGCCGAGGACTCGGCGATCCTGCGCGGCGGCTTGGTGCAGCTGCTGGCGATGCGCGGCCACGACGTCGTGGGGCAGGCGACCGACGGCGCCGGCATGCTGCGGGAGGTGGCACAGCACGCGCCCGACGCGGTCGTCGCGGACATCAGGATGCCGCCGACCTTCACCGACGAGGGGATCCGGGCCGCGGTGGAGTTGCGGGCGCGCGATCCGCGCGTGGGAATCCTCGTGTTCTCCCAGTACATCGAGGCGCAGTACGCGACCCGGCTGCTGGCCGGGGGCGCGGCGGGGATCGGCTACCTGCTCAAGGACCGCGTGGCCGACGTCTCCGAGTTCATCGACGCGCTGGCCCGGGTCGCCGACGGGGGCACGGCGCTCGATCCGCAGATCGTGACGGCGATGCTCGGCTCGCGCAAGGACACCGGCCTGGAATCGCTGACCCCGCGCGAGCGGGAGGTGCTCGGCCTGATGGCGCAGGGGATGTCCAACCGGGGCATCGCCCGGGCCCTGACGGTCTCGGACGGGGCCGTGGAAAAGCACATCGGGAACGTGTTCGCGAAACTGGGCCTCACCGCGCAGGACCGGGCCGCGCAGGAGGATCGGCGGGTGGTGGCAGTGCTGCGCTATTTGCGGGGCCAAGAGGTGTGAATGTGAAGCGCGGTTGCCGGTGAAGCGATCGGCCCGGCCGCCCTGGAGGGCGGCCGGGCCGAATCGTTTGTGGCGTCCCGCGGACCGCTTCGCCGCGCGGCGCGTCGGGATTGCGCCGGGCTAGCGCTTCTTGGCGCCGGCCTTCTTGGCGGTGACCTTCTTGGTCGGGGTCTTCTTCGCCGCGGTCTTGGTCGCCGGAGCCTTGGCCGCGGCCTTCTTCATCATCGGCCGGGCGGCCGACTTGGTCGCGGTCTTCTTCGCCGGAGTGGCCTTGGCCACGGCCTTCTTCACGACCGCCTTCTTGGCCGGGGCCGCCTTCTTCGCGGCGGTGACCCGGGTGCCGGCCGTGGCGGCCGCCCTGCGCGCCGGGGCGGCCTTCTTCGCGGTGGCGGTCTTCTTGCCCGCCTTGCGCGCGGGCTTCGCCTTCGACCCGTTGACCTCGTCCTTGAACGCCTGGCCGGCGCGGAACTTCGGCACGGTGGAGGCGGCGACCCGGACCTGCTCGCCGGTGCGCGGGTTGCGCGCGGTGCGGGCCGGGCGGTGCGCGGTCTCGAAGGTGCCGAACCCGGTCAGCGAGACCCGGTCGCCGTCGATGACGGCGCCGGTGATCCCGGCCAGTACCGCGTCGACCGCGTCTCCGGCCACCCGGCGCGAGACGTTCAGGTTCTGCGCCACCACATCGATGAGCTGTGCCTTGTTCACTGTGCGCCCCTTCGGGGAGAGGGTGCGGCGCCGGTCTCGCGCGCCGCACGGTGTACGACTTTGCCGTAGGAATCGGCACGATCGTTACCAGTGCCTTTTCTCGCACGGTAGAGGTGCGAATCGGCTGAATCAAACACCAAGCGGCTTAATCACTCTAGTGACGCAATACTTTCCACAGCTAGAGGGACGGCCGGCGCCGGCCGTCCACGCTCTGGAGAAACAGTTCCAGGCGCCGCATCGCGTCGCCCTGATCGTGCCGGGCGGCGGCCGTGATGACGAGCAGGCGCCTGACGAAGTCGGCCCGGTCGGGCACGTCCAGATCCATGTCGCGCAGCCCCCGATGCGCGTCTTTCAGCAGCTCGGCAAGCTTCGCATAGCCGGACAGGGCACGCAGTTCGGCCGCGTCGAAGGCGTCCGCGCCGTCGTCGTCGAGCACGTCCGCGGCAGGCTCGGGGCGGCTCGGGGCCGGATTTTCGGCTGGCTCGGCAAGGACTTCGCGGGCCGGCGCCGCGGCGGCCGGCGGCGTCTCGGCAGGGCGGGCGGATCGCCCGCGCGACGATTTCCTCGGCGTGTTCAGCGAGTCCGACGCATCGCGCGCCGCGCCGGAGACCTCATCCAGCGTGCGGATGTGCGAATCGCGAGGCGTGGTCGGGTCGTCGGAGCGTCGCGCGTCGCCCTCGCCGCGCCGTCCCGTTGTTCCGCCTGCCACGCCGTCTATTGTGCGCCAGTTTCGCACGGTCATTTCACCACGCCGGGAGCCGCGCCGCACCTGGGCGTTATATCAAAATGCTGAAGCGGCGCCGGAACTCCCTGCCGGAGCAGGGGGTCCGACGCCACTCGGGACCGGTCGGAACCGGGTTTCAACTCAGACCAGCGCGGGCAGGGTGCGCGGCTTGTAGCCGGGGCGGATCGACTCGAAGGAGTCGATGTCCTCGGCGTGCCGGAGGGTCAGGCCGATGTCGTCCAGCCCTTCCAGCAGCCGCCAGCGGGTGTAGTCGTCGATCTCGAAGGGCGCGCTCTGCCCGTCCCAGCGCACCTCGCGCGACTCGAGGTCGACGGTCACCTCGGTCCCGGGATCCTGCTCGGTCGCGGCCCAGATCCGCTCGACCGTCTCCTGCGGCAGCACCACGGTCAGCAGCCCGCCCTTGAGCGAGTTGCCGCGGAAGATGTCGGCGTAGCGGGCCGAGATCACCGCCTTGAAGCCGTAGTCCTGCAGCGCCCAGACCGCGTGCTCCCGGGACGAGCCGGTGCCGAAGTCGGGGCCGGCCACCAGGATCGTGGCGCCCTGCCGCTCCGGCTTGTTGAGCACGAACTCCGGGTCGCCGCGCCAGGCCGCGAACAGGCCGTCCTCGAAGCCGGTGCGGGTGACCCGCTTGAGGTAGACCGCGGGGATGATCTGGTCGGTGTCCACATTCGAACGGCGCAGCGGGGCGGCCGTGCCGGTGTGGCTGGTGAACTTCTCCATCGTTCTCAGACCTCCGCTGCGGTACGGGCCGGGACGGGCTGCGGCAGATCGCCCGGGGCGGTGAGCCGGCCGGTGACCGCGGTGGCCGCGGCGACCAGCGGGGAGACCAGGTGGGTGCGCCCGCCCTTGCCCTGCCGGCCCTCGAAGTTCCGGTTCGAGGTGGAGGCGGAGCGCTCGCCGGGGGCCAGCTGGTCCGGGTTCATGCCCAGGCACATGGAACAGCCGGCGAAGCGCCACTCCGCGCCGGCCGCGGTGAAGACCTTGTCCAGGCCCTCCGCCTCGGCCTCCAGCCGGACCCGGGCCGAGCCGGGGACGACCAGCATGCGCACGCCGTCGGCGACCTTGTGGCCCTTGATGACGGAGGCCGCGGCGCGCAGGTCCTCGATCCGGCCGTTGGTGCACGAGCCGACGAAGACGGTGTCCACGGCGATCTCGCGCAGCGGCGTGCCCGCGGTCAGCCCCATGTACTCCAGGGCCCGCTCGGCGTTGGCGCGCTCGTTCGGGTCGGCGTAGGAGGCCGGGTCCGGCACCGAGGAGGCGAGCGGGGCACCCTGGCCCGGGTTGGTGCCCCAGGTGACGAACGGGGTCAGCGCGTCGGCGTCGATGACGACCTCGGCGTCGAACTCGGCGCCCTCGTCGGTGCGCAGCGTGGCCCAGTAGGCCGTCGCGGCCTCCCATTCCGAGCCCTGTGGGGCGTGCGGGCGGTCCTTGAGGTAGCCGAGGGTGGTGTCGTCGGGGGCGATCATGCCGGCCCGGGCGCCCGCCTCGATCGACATGTTGCAGATCGTCATCCGGGCCTCCATCGACAGGGCCCGGATCGCGTCGCCGCGGTATTCGATCACGTAGCCCTGGCCGCCGCCGGTGCCGATCTTGGCGATGACGGCGAGCACGACGTCCTTGGCGGTCACGCCGGGCTGCAGGGCGCCGGTGACGTTGACCGCCATGGTCTTGAAGGGTTTGAGCGGCAGCGTCTGGGTGGCCAGGACGTGCTCGACCTCGCTGGTGCCGATGCCGAACGCCAGGGCGCCGAAAGCGCCGTGGGTGGAGGTGTGCGAGTCGCCGCAGACGATGGTCATGCCGGGCTGGGTGAGGCCGAGCTGCGGGCCGATCACGTGCACGACGCCCTGGTTCGCGTCGCCGAGCGAGTGCAGCCGGACGCCGAACTCGGCGCAGTTGCGCCGCAGCGTCTCGATCTGGGTCCGGGAGACCGGGTCGGCGATCGGCTTGTCGATGTCCAGGGTGGGGGTGTTGTGGTCCTCGGTGGCGATCGTGAGGTCCGGCCGGCGCACCGTGCGGCCGGAGATGCGCAGGCCCTCGAAGGCCTGGGCGCTGGTCACCTCGTGGACGAAATGCATGTCGATGTAGAGGAGGTCGGGCTCGCCCTCGGCGCGGCGCACCAGGTGCGCCTCCCAGACCTTTTCGGCCAGGGTACGGCGCACGGCCGTCCCGGACTCTGCGGCATTCGCTGCCATCAGCTTGACTCCTTCGACTGCCGGTCGGCGCCTTTGCCCAACCGGCTCGGGTCTCGGCGCTGCGCGCTGTGCGAACTACGGTTGACTCCGAGCGTGGCACCGTCCTACAGGCCACCGCACTTGTGTCTCGTGATTTGAGATGGCAATATCGGACCATGGACACATCGACCCGTCTCGCCGACTCCCCCACCTCCAGTGGCGTCGGGGTGTTGGACAAGGCCGCCGCCGTGCTCTCAGCGCTCGAGGCCGGTCCGGCCACACTCGCCACGCTGGTCGCCGCGACCGGCCTGGCCAGGCCCACCGCGCACCGGCTGGCGGTGGCGCTGGAGCACCACAGGCTGGTGTCCCGGGACATGCAGGGCCGGTTCATCCTGGGCCCGCGGCTGTCCGAGCTGGCGGTCGCGGCGGGCGAGGACAGGCTGCTGGCCGCGGCGGGTCCGGTGCTGACCAATCTGCGGGACGTGACTGGAGAATCGGCACAGCTCTACCGGAGGCAGGGCGACATGCGGGTCTGCGTCGCAGCGGCAGAACGCCTGTCCGGACTGCGGGACACGGTACCGGTCGGCTCGGCGCTGCCGATGTCGGCGGGATCCGGCGCGCAGGTGCTGCTGGCGTGGGAGGAGCCGGACCGCATGCACCGCGGCCTGCAAGGCGCCCGGTACACGGCCACGACCCTGGCCGGGGTGCGCCGGCGGGGCTGGGCGCAGTCGGTCGCGGAGCGGGAGATGGGTGTCGCGTCGGTCTCGGCCCCGGTGCGCGGCCCGAACAACCGGGTGATCGCGGCGGTGTCGGTGTCGGGCCCGATCGAGCGGCTGGGCCGGCAGCCCGGCAAGCTGCACGGCGAGTCCGTGGTCGAGGCAGCGATGCGGCTGACGGAAGCGGTTAAGCGCAGCGGCTGAGCGTCGCGGTCTAGGCAGGAAAGCAGCGCAGGGACGCAGCACGGCAGCGGCGCATCACGGCAGGAACGCAGCGCAGCACGAAGGCAGGGCGGCAGAGACGCAGCGCGGGCCGGGCATCTGCGAGGCCGAGGGGCAGGGCGGGCCAGGCATCTGCGAGGCCGAGAGGCAGGGCGGGCCAGGCATCTTCGCGCCTCACGAGATCCGGAAAGCCCGCCGATAGGCGCCCGGAGTCGTGCCCACCTGGGCGCGGAAGCGACGGCGCAGGTTGACCGCCGATGCGAGACCGACGCGCGCCGCGATCGCCTCCACCGGCAGATCGGTCTCCTCC
This sequence comes from Actinocrinis sp., assembly GCA_036501535.1. Lineage (GTDB taxonomy): Bacteria > Actinomycetota > Actinomycetes > Streptomycetales > Catenulisporaceae > DASYAE01. The sequence goes on from DASYAE010000001.1 coordinate 29,300, forward strand.
AGCAGGGTCCGTGCTTCGGCGACCCGGCGGGAGAGCAGCCACGCGCCCGGACTCGTACCGACCTGGTCGGCGAAGCGCCGGGCGAGCGTTCGCGGCGAGACGTTGAGGCACGCAGCCAGGTCGGCCACCGACAACGGCGTTCCCAGTCGCTCACCGGCCCACGCGAACAGACCTTCGAGCGCCTCCGAGGGCGGCGCAGACGGCGCGCATTGCGCCTGGCTGCCCTGACGATGCGGCACCATCACCATGTGCCTCGCGAGCCGAGTAGCGTATGCGGCCCCGTAGTCCCTTCGCACCAAGTGAAGGCACAAGTCGATGCCCGCGCCCGCACCGGCGCTCGTGGCGACATCGCCGTGATCCACGTAAAGCACGTCGGCTTCGACGTCCACCTGGGGGAATTCCCGCTGCAGCTGCGCGGCACGCTCCCAGTGCGTGGTGGCCGAGCGCCCGTCCAGCAACCCCGTGCGAGCCAGCGCGAACACTCCGGAGCAGATCGTGACCAGCCGCGCCCCGCGGTCGTGCGCCTGCAGCAGCGCGCGGCGAACGCGAGCGGACAGCGGCGCCTCCACCGGTGCCCAGCCGGGGATGATCACGGTGTCCGCGGACTCGAGCGCCACAAGGCCGCGCGCCACGGACATCGTGTAGCCGGCCGTCGTCGGCACCGGGCCCGGCGTCTCCGTGCACACGTCGAACTCATAATGCTGCGGCACCCCGGCCCGCACCGTGCCGAACACCTCGGCGGCGCAGCCGAGCTCGAATGTCGATTGCACCGGCCGTACCAGCGCCACCACGCGATGCACGGCAGAAAAGTACCCCGCGGTGTCTTTCTGGACACTGTCCCGCCGCGGTCCGCGCATGGCACCGTGCAGGGCATGAACCCCGAGATCCTCGCCCAAGAGGGCTACACCTCCGTCCGCGTCAAGGACTCCCCGGCCCGCGAGCTGTTCCCCGGCATCCGGTTGCGACCGCTGTGGAAAGGCGCGAACGGCGCGCAGGCGTGCGTGCTGGAGATGGAGCCGAACACCTCATGGCCGCGCCGCGACGTCCACGAGCCCGGCCCGGAGGAGGTCTATGTCGTCGCAGGGACGTTCAACGACGGCGCACGCGACTACGAGGCCGGCACGTTCCTGCACGCCCCGGCCGGGTCGTGGCACGTGCCCGCGACCGAGACCGGCTGCACCCTGTTCCTCTTCTACCCGGCGGGCTAGCCGACTGACAGGCCTCCCGCCCAGGCGAATCTCGATATCCGCCGGGTCCGAGCTGCGTCAATACCCGATATACGGACGGCCCGCCTTGACGGCCCTGACTCCGGGCACTGCGGCCAGCGAGCCGTATCTGGCGATCGCGTACCGGCAGCCGGCAATGATGTTGTCGATCGGGTCATAGATGCTCCTGTTGTAGCCGGGCAGTGCATAAGCGTCGAACGTGGAGCCGATCGTCTGCATCAGGCCCCGCGACGGGTCTCCTATCCGGGCGTTGATGTCGGTGCGGTTGATCGCGTTCGGATCGCCTCCCGATTCGTGTTCGATGATGAGCAGGACGTCTTCAGTGTCGAGCTCGGACGCGGGGACGCCGTGCACCTTCATGACGGCGAAGGCCTCGCCGACCCAGCGCACGATCTGCGGCTGGTTCGCGTAATGCGGCGACCTCGGCGGATCGGCGCTGCCTCCCGGCCCGGTGGCGTGCCCAGAGCCGCCGCGCTCGGCCTTCCCGTTTCCGCCGCCGCGACGCTTGCCGACGCCGTTGCCACCGCTGCCGGGACGGGGCACGTGCGGAGTACTGCCACCCGGTTTCACGCCACCGCGTTTACCGGAGTGGCCGCTGCCACCATGCGCACCGCCACCATGCGCACCACCGCTGTGCCCACCAGTGCCGTGCCGGGGCGGTGCAGGCGGATGAGGCTTCTTCTTCGGCCGCGGAGCCGGGCCGGGCTTCGGAGGCTTCGGAGCCGCGGGCGGCGCCGGCTCGGGGGCCTCGTCGTCCAGGCCGCTCAGCAGGTTGAGGATCGTGTTCGCACCGGCTCCTTTCGTCTCCTGTTCGATGTCGAGCCCGCTTTTGCCCTCGCTCCCGGCGCGATCGAGCAACGACTGGAGTCGCACCCGAACCGTCGAGTCCGCCTCGGCGTAGTTGGCCGCGACGGCGTACAACTTCTGTGCGTCCGTGCCGAGGTCCGCGGACAGCTGATCCGCGCTCTCGGCCGCGGAGCCCAGAAAGTCGGTGGCCCGCCTCAGCTCTCCCAGGACGGACATGACCATGCTCCCGGCAAGCACCGGTACGTGTATCGCCGCGCCGAGGTCCACTGCGGCCGCCGCGTGGAGCACTTCCCGAACCGGGGCCGTACATCGGCCGATCTGCCCGGACTCGGCTCCGATCGACCGCCAGTCGGAGGCCATCGCCGCGATCTCGTCGAGGTCCGCCCGGAAATGGTCTGCCTCGGCGGCAGCGCCCTGACCGGCCTGGATCTGACGAGCGCTGCGGCTGCCGCTTCCGCCTCCGGATGCATGTCCGCTTCCGCCTCCGCCGCCTTGGCCGCGGTCCCGGTCGCGGCCTTCGTCACGGCTCCGACCGCGGGTCGTCGGCATCGTGCACCGTCCCCATCGTTTCGACCTTCCCGATCCTCCAATTGGTTCGTGTCCGCCGGCCTCAGAACGCCAACGCGAGCGTGTGGACGGAGGCGGCCGCTGATCTCAGATCGCTGACGAGCGAGCCGAGTTGCGCGACGCGCCGCTCGCCGACCGCGGTGAACGCCGACGCGGCCGCTCCGGTCCAGCGGGACTCCGCCAGCGCGGCACTGATCTTCGTACGCAGCGACTCGACCTGCTCGGCCAGGCCGCGAAGTTGCGCGGCGTACCCGTCCAACTCGCCCGAGCGGACCCCGAAGAGCTTGCCGAGGAGTGCGCGCTCGACGTCGGTCGGAGCCTGCACGACATCGCGCGCCACACGTATTTCCCCGCCGACGAGGCCTGCTTCCGCTCCGCCGCCGGCGAATGCGCGAACTGCTTCGGAGGTCGCGTCGCGCGCCGTTCGCCGCACCACGCTGCCGGCTTCCTCGACCGTACCTGCGACATCACCTACGACGTCACTGACCAGCCCCATGAGCGTCTCCCGATTCCCCGTCGGCATAGCTTTGATTTACATGTTCGACGCTACGCGGTCCCGGCAAGAGAGCGCAAGAGGAAAATCTCAGCCTGTGGATAACTCGGTCGGAACTGGGAGAACTACGAGGTCACAGGCACGTGGTGGGAGCTGCTGCGGAGGTGCGCCAGGACCGATTGGTGCGCGAACCAGCCGTCCGGGAACTTCGGCGGGACGCCGAGCCGGGCCTCGTGGTCGCCCGGATTCGCGTCCAGGACCTCCTGGATGCCCGCCCGGCCGACCACGATGCAGGCGTGCCGGTGCCTCGAGAGCAGTACGCACAGCCGGCCGGTCTCGAGGTGGAACCGGGACGCGTCGGCCCGGCCGGACAGCGGATGCCAGGCGATGGTGACGTCGAATTCACGGCCTTGCAGCGTGTTCGCGGTGTCCACGGTGATGGCCTCGGTCGGCGCGCCGCCCAAACGGCGCAGTTGGCGTTTCACCGCCTGCCGCTGATCGCGGTGCGCTGTCCCGATGGCGATCCGCTCCGCGGTTACCGGCCCTCCGCTTGGTGAGCGCTCTGAGACCGCTACCGCGCCACGGCGCAGGAGGCCGACCGCGACGCGGGCGATCTGCTCCGCCACCTGCTCGTCGGTGCGCAGAGTGTGACGGTGCGGCAGTTCGAGGTAGGACCAGCCGGTCTGTGCGGCCCGGTCCAACGCCTCGTCGGCCGCCCGATCGCCCGAGTCGTCCGCCCCGAACACGAGGCTGCGCTGCTCCGGTCGAGTGCCCGCCTCGAACGGCCCATTCGGATAGAACGCCTGGGAGACCAACGGGACCGCGGACGGCGGCAGGCGCCAGGACACCGGCAGGGTGTGCACCGGCAGGCCCGGGTTGTTCCGCAGCGTCACGTCCATCGCGTTGTCCAGCGGGTTGAAGTCGGACCCGGCCCACTGGTCGGTCTCATAGGCGGAGAACGGGTCGAGCTGGCCGGGGTCGCCGACGAACAGCGCGCGCTCGAACCGGTTGCCGAGCAGCAGTAGCGCGTCCGAGCGCATCTGGTAGACCTCGTCGACGATCGCCCAGCGTGGCGCGATCGGCTTGGCATACGCCCATTTGGCGGCTGTGGACACAATGGCCTGACAGCTTTCGAGGCTTTGGGCGTCCTCCCCGAGAGTGATTCCTGCATGGCGCGTCACGCGTGGCGGGGCCAAATAGCCGCTCTTGTGCAGGCGGCCGATCGACAGGCCCGGGCAGTCTCCGGCGAGCCGGTCGACCAGGTCGTCGGCCTGCTCGTTGGTCTGTGTCACGATCATCACCGGGCGGTCGGCCTCGGTGAGGTGACGGGTCGCGGCCACGGCGAGGGTCGACTTGCCGGCGCCAGGCGGCGCGTCAACGCAGACTCCGCGGATGGCCGCCGAACGGATGGCAGCATCGGCGAGTCCGGCTGGTTCGAACCCGGCCAATTCGACGCCGGCCGATTCAACAGAGTGCTGGCGATCGAGGCGGTCGAGGTCGGCGAGGATCGCGGTGAGCGCGACGTGCGCCGCTTCAGCGGGAGAGGCGTATTCGCGGGCGGTTGCAGTGTTGAGCGGGGAGGCGGACGGCGCCATGACTAGTCCCAGTCCTCCTCTGCATCGGCTTCGGTCGGGGCGTGTCCGGCCGGCGGACCTCCGTGGGTCCACGGCGTTTCGTGCGGCTCCGGGAATGCAGCACCGGGCACGCCTTCCAACGCCAGGCTGGTAAAGCACACCGCGTCGCCTGGCTGCGGCACAGTACCTTTAGCCGCTTTCCGGCCGCGGCCCATGCCGCCGGTGAGCTCCACGGTGACGAGCACAGCCGCACCGGGCACAGACTCGATTCGCACGACAGTCGCGGACTGGCGCGGGTTGGCCGCGTTGTGGAACCGGTCGCCCGGTTCCGCCCAGAGCTCATCGGACGTGCGGACGCTGATCAACGGTCGCAGCTTGCGGCTGCGCCCCTCGCCGATCAGCCGGTCCGGCTCGGCCTCCTCGACGACTCCGGCGAACGCCTCGCCGGCCAGCCGGTACTCGGCCATGACCAGCGGATCGTCATACGCCCGCTGGGCTTCGAAGCGGTCGAGCTCGCGCTCGTACTGGCCGAGCCGGCGCCCCGAGGACACAGCGCTGTCACGGCGCGGCTGCGGTAGGCCGCCGGCCCGCACGCGGGTGTCGAACTCGGCGAACGCCCTGCGGTCCGCCTCCCAGCGCTTGACGGTGTGCGCGGCCGGCTCGAGGCCGCGCAGCAGTGCGACGGCGCCCCAGACCTGGTCCCAGACCGGTTCCAGCTGCGAGCGCAGCGCGTCCTCGAGCGCCTTGCGGGCGGCCTGTTCGGCGGCCGGGTCGCCGTGGGCGGCCTCGCAGGCTTCGAGGGCGGGGGCGAGTTCGCGCTCGTCGAAGCCGGGGTCGGTGCCGGGTCCGGCGGGCGGGAACAGGATCGGGTCGGCGGTGCGGTGCGCCGCCTCGGCGCCGGTCAGGCCGCGCGGCGGGTCGATCCACGCGTGGAGCGCGGCGAGTTGACCGTCCTCGTATCCGCTCTGGCCGGTCGCCCAATGCGCGCGCAGCAGATCCGTGGCGGCGAGCAGGACGCTGCTGCCGGGCAGACGGGCGCGGTCGGCGAGCCAGGTGAGCCATTGGCCGACGACCGGCACGCCGGGCGCGACGCCGGCAATCGCCGCGGCTCGAGCGTCCGCAGCAGCTGACCGGCTATTAGGCACGCCAATCCGGCGGAATCTCGTCGACCGGCCGAGATGCGCGGTAAAGGCGATCGCTCCTTGATTAGGGACAACTATCTGTGGGGCGTCGGCCGGGGGTTCGTCGCCGAACGACTGCTCGGTGAAGGACTCGAAGTAGGGCAGCAGGACTGCGGCGAGATCGGCGGCGAACTTGAACCTGTAACGCCTGATCCTCGGCCGCTCGACGATCAGCATCTGCGGCCGCCGCCGATTCTCACCGAGCATGGCCGCCAAAGGCGCAGCCGCCTGGCCGGCCAGTTGGAGCGGGATGAAGACCATCGGGCGGTCGGCGATATGTGCGTGCCGGACGGTAGTGATCGGCTGTGCGTATCCGCTCTCGTAGGCCTGGAGCCGCGCTATGGCTTGGAGCGTGCTCACGCGACTCCTTCCGTCCGAGACAGGCTCTCTCTGCGCAGCCGCGCCGCGCGCCGGAGATGCGCGACCGCCTCGGCCTGGTCCGGGGAGGGGTCCGTTTCGTCGTTGATGAGCGTGAGGGCGTCGTCGATCGACATGATGCCGGGCAGAGCGTCGCGCACATCCGGGCCGAGCAGCGCGGGAGAGCCGGCCCGCTCGGCCTCGCCGCGGCAGAATCCGGCCAGGTCGCAGTTGGCCCGGCAGGTGGGAAGGTAGCGGGCGCCGACCGATTCGAGGGCTGTGGCGAGTTCCCCCGGGCTGCGGCGCGCGGCGCCGGCCCCGTCGTCGGAGAGGTCGAAGTCGGCGGCCGCGGGCAGGTCGGCGACCAGCCGGTCCACGCCGCCGAGCCGGTCGAGCAGCAGTGCGATCGCGTCGGCCTGCTGCTTCGCGTTGTGGATGACGGCGATCGGCCGGTTGGAGTAGTTCTCGGGGCAGACGAGGACGACTTCGTCCGCCACCGAATCAGCGTCGTCGCCCAGAGCATCGGCCAGATTCCTGCGCAGCGCTATCTGATACACGGCCTGCTGCTTGACCGCGGCGGTGAGGCTCGCGGCAGGCGCCTGACCGTCAATGACCGGGAATGCTTTGATGCCGACGACAGTGAACCGGCCGCCCTCGCGGTGCACTATCGCGTCAGGTTCGAGATAGGCGGGCACTCCCCCGATACTCAGCGCGAGCACAGGGGACCCGAACACGGCTATCGGCTGCGTGCCTAGTGCGGCATCGCGCAATAATGCGACGGTTTCGCGGTGCCGCGCCTCCTGGGCGCTTAGGCCGTCAGCAGTAGCTGCTGCCGCGATGGCCGGATCAGCGAGATCAGCGACGCCGGCCTCGGCGAGGGAGAAGTTCAGCGTGTCGCGCAGCAGTCTGATGAGCTCGGCGAAGCCGTCCCGGCGGACGATCTCGGCGAACGCCGCAGCTCGCGCGATGGCGAACGGCGATTGGCCGAATAGTGAGGGGTAACCCACGCGGTCGGCCAATACGCGCTTGTCGACGCCTGCCGCGTCGAGCAGTTTGCGGCGGCCGCATTCGGGGTTGTCGAGCAGCGCCGCTATCTTGCGCGCACTGAATCCCTGCGGAGCCGCTGCGCCGCGCACCGCGGCCAGCCGGCCCGCGGAGCCGGACTCCTGTTCCTGCCCGGTCGTCATTTGACCACCATGCCGAACAGGCGCTGGCTCTCTGTCAGCTGCTCGCGAGCCCGGCCGGCGGCGCGGTCCCGGTCAGCGCGGTCGGCGGCCTCGTGCACTGCGAGCTCCGCCAGCGCAGCCCGGCGCACCCGGCCCGGCTCCGGCCGCTCCCGGTCGCGGGGGCCGGTGGCGCCGGGAATGTTCGAGGCGTAGCGGCGCAGCAGCTGCCAGGCCGGCTCGGACGGCTCCTCTCCGCACGACACGATGCGCTTGACCTGTTGCGCCACGTGCACCGCGGCGGTCAGGAAATCGGTGCGCGGACCGAGCGGTCCGACGATGCGCCGCTCCAGCGGCCAGGTCGAGACCGCCAGCAGTCCGCGGCCGGGTGCGAGCCGCTCGGCGGTCAGCGCGGCGCAGATGTAGTACGGCCGTTGGTAGGGCCCTGCAGTGAAGGAGCGCTCTTCGTCCCGGCGCAGGCTGGCCATCCGGCGCGGGAGCACCGGACCGGTGAAGAAGGCTTCGTGCACCGCCGAGATCAGCTTGGGCGCCGCCGGGCCACCAAGCACCGAGAGTGCCTGATGCACTTGTTCACGGACCGTCAGGGTCGAGCCGCGGCCGGTCCGCGGCTTCACCGGCTGGTCCTGATCAGGCATGGCCGACAAGCTATCCGGCGCACAGCGCGACTTCAAAACCCGCGAACTCCAGACTTTCCCAGAGTCGGTGCGGCGCTTGGTGGCCTGCGATGTGGGAATTCGCCGTCAGATATCCGGCGTGTCGGGTGAACGGGCCAGTTGGTCGTCGTCGCCGGCGGTGAGCCAGGCCGGGCCGCGGCTGCGCAGACTGAGCGCGACGAGCCGAGCGACCATGAATACGCCGATCGCCCACCACAGGTACGCAAGCGACAGCGGCACTCCTGCGACAGGGAGCGCGGCGGCTGCGAACACGAGGGTGCAGGCGGCTCCAGCCCGTGCCAGATACCGCGTGTCGCCGGCGCCGATAAGCACGCCGTCGAGTACGAAGACCGGTCCGGCGATCGGCTGGAGGACGGCCATGATCACGATCACGCCGACGAGAGCCGCGCGCACGTTGTGATCCGGCGTGAGCAGGCGGACCAGGTACGGCGCGGCGACGAGGAGCAGGGCGCCGGTCAGAATCCCGTAGGCGAAGCCCCATCGGATCAGACGTTGCAGGAGGTGCCTGGCCCGATCCGGGTCGCGGGCGCCGAGCGCGTGGCCGACGAGCGTCTGTGCTGCGATGGCGAGCGCGTCCAGGGCCATCGCCAGCAGGTTCCAGAGATTGTTGGCGACCGTGTGCGCGGCAAGCGGGACCGTGCCTAACGCGCCAGCGACCCATACGCCGATCAGGATGTAGATGCGAAGCGAGAGAGTCCGGACCAGCAGCGCGAAGTTGGTGCCCATGCTCGCGCGGATGCCGCCGAGTTCAGGGATCGGCCGGACGCCGAGTGCTCGCGCTGCCTGATGTGTGATCCGGGCATAGGCAACGGCCATTCCGGTCTGTGTGAGCGCAGTGCCTAGCGCCGATCCGGCGATACCCATCCCGGCTGGGTAGACCAGCAGGTAGTTCAACGCGGCATTAGCTATAGCGCCTATGGCCGCGATAAGCAGCGGCGTGCGCGTACGTGCCATGCCACGCAGCAGTCCGGTGCCTGCCAAGACGACCAGCATCGCCGGCAGGCCTATCGAGCTGATGCGCAGATAGGTCGCAGCGTAGCCAGCGGAAGCGGGAGTCGCGCCGAGCAGACGCACGATCCACGGAGCGAACGGGACGCCGACGCAGGCGAGCGCGAGACCGAGGCAGGCGGCGAGCGCCATCCCGTCGATACCCATGCGCAGCGCGCCCTCCCGGTCACCCGCACCGATCCTGCGCGCTGCCGCGGTGGTCGTGCCATAGGCCAGAAATATGCAGACATTGACGAGTGTCGAGAGCGCGGCGGCCGAGGTGCCGAGACCGGCGAGTGGCTGCGTACCGAGGTGGCCGACGATAGCCGTGTCCGCGAGCAGGAACAGCGGTTCGGCGAGCAGCGCGCCGAGCGCCGGTACGGCCAGGTGCAGGATGTCGCCCGGGGTCGCCCGGCCGGCACCCGCGTCCTGATCCACCTGCGCGGGCTCACGCTGCACACGGTCGATTTTCGCAGACCGGGCCGTGCCGACGACTGTGACCTGCACCTCAAGTCAGGGCGCCGCCCTCATCTCCCGCCTCCACTCAAGCTCCCATCCGATCGACCACATGGGCCAGCCGCGCCGCGAAGACCGTGCGCGCGTCCGTGGTCACCGTCGTCAGCGCTGCCATCGCCGAGATCAGGACGTCGCAAAGCTCCATCGTGACGTCGTCCCAGGTGTGCGACACGCCCTTGACCGGGTTCTGGCCGGCCACGCCTATCACCGCCTCCGCGACCTCGCCGACCTCTTCGGACAGCTTCAGCACCCGCATCAGCAGAGCCGGGCTCACCGCCGACGCCGAGTCAGGCGGCGTCGCGGCCGCCGCATCGAGCCGGTCGACGATCCGGCTCACCGATTCCCATGCGACCTCATCCACGACCTGCGAGAGTAGTAGATGCGCAAAAGGCACGTCCCGTCGTGCCGCATAAGGACTGCCCGACCGTGACGATGGCTGTGCCTGCTGTTACGGTCGACAGGTCTAGTTGCGGCGCGCAGACCCACCTGCGCGCCCTGTCCTACCGGAGCGCCCGATGTCCCACCACGGCCTCGTCACCCGTGATCTGCTTTCGCCTTCCTATACACCTGCCGCTACCTACAGTCTCATCGCCCCCGTCTGCCTCTGGCAGCCGGAACCTGCGGGCCTGAGACCCTCGAATGCCCATAACGCGCCGCAGCCCCTGCGATGACTGCGCCGCGCACCCCGGTCGCTGAGCGGCTGCTGGAGATCCTGAGCATATTCGACCAAGGCCACAAGGAGTTGACGCTCACCGCCATCGCGCAGCGCGCCGAGTTGCCTATGGCGACCGCGCACCGGCTCGTCCGCCGGCTCGCCGAATGGGGTGCCCTCGAACGCGGAGATGACGGTGCCTATCGCATAGGCCTGCGCCTGTGGGAAGTGGCCACGCTCGCCCCGCGCGGACTCGGGCTGCGTCAGGCGGCGCTGCCGTTCATGGAGGACCTGTACGAGACAACGCATGAGAACGTGCAACTCGCTGTGCTTGATGGCAGCGAGACGCTTTACATCGAGCTGATCTCGGGCCGGTCGGCAGTGGTCGTCCGCACCCGAGTCGGCGCACGGTGGCCGCTGCACGCCACCGGCGTCGGGCTGGTGCTGCTCGCGCACAGTGATCCGGAACTGCAGGAACGTGTCTGCGAAGCGCCGCTGCAGCGCTTCACCGACCACACGATCTGCGATTCGACAACGCTGCGGTCAGTGCTGGCGGACGTACGGCGTACCGGCGCCGCGCTGAGTGAGCGACAGATCACCGACGACGCGGTCTCGGTAGCCGCGCCGGTGCGCGGTGCCAGCGGCCAAGTGGTGGCCGCAGTCTCACTCGTCGTCCCCTACGCCGACGGCAACGCGCACACCCTGATCCCGGCGGTCCGCCTGGCCGGGCGCGGCATTTCGCGCGCGCTCGGTTGGAACGGGGACGACTGACAGCCCGCTGAGGAACCTGTGGCGGGGGGGGGCG
>DASYAE010000002.1:0-26942 GCA_036501535.1 Actinocrinis sp.
CAACGCGCCGCCGCATCCCGCCGGGGCGTGAACGTCTCGAAGAAGCCACCCGGGTGAGGCACGTAGGTGATGCCCGGCCGCACCGCACCGGCGGACCTGCTGGTCACAATGTCGGTGCGAGCCATTCCGCGGCGGACCCTGTCCACGAGATGATCATGTGGAGCGTCGTCCACCCGCAGTGGCGGGGCCGCGGCGTCGGTGCGCAGCTGACCGAGCGCAGCCTGACCGCCGCCCGACAGATCAGCGAGCTGCGATTTCCCGGCGCGCCGACGGTGCTTCAGCGCGCCGCGTACGACCGGCTGACCGACCTGATCGAGCACCTGGAGAAGCACGGCTTCACCCCGAACCACTACCAGAACATGATGAAGAGGTCGATCACGCCCGAGGACGCCGCGACTGCGCCGACGGCACCGGACGGACTGACCCTCATCGGATTCACCCCCGAGCTCAGCGAGCAACTGCGGCTGACGCACAACGTGGCCCTGGTGCCCGACCACCCGGGCTCGACCCCGGCGACGCACGAATTCTGGGCCTCGCTGACCGGGTCGGTCGCCTTCCGCGCCGACCTGACCTTCGCCCTGCGCGACGAGGCCACCGGCACACTCGCCGGCTACATCATCAGCAGGCACTTCCAGGCCGACACCGAGGCGACCGGAAAAAAGGACGTGTACCTCAACACCATCGGCACCCGCCGCGAGTACCGTCGGCGCGGTGTAGCAAGCACCCTGATCGCCGCAGTCATGCACGCCGCGGCGACCCAGGGCTTCGACACCGCCTCGCTCGAAGTGCGCTCCGACAACAGGACCGGCGCCCTCGGTGTCTATGAGCGCGCCGGATTCACCTTGCGGCGCCGGTTCATCAACTACGCCCGCGCACTCACCTGACCGTAGGGTTCGGCCCCGTGAGTGCACATCGTGAGCAGATCGCCCGGACCGTCGCCCTGATCGAGCCCTTCGACGCGGTCGAATCGGCGCATCAGGGCGCTGTGCTGGACTGGATCGAGGCGGGCGCCGAGCTGTATCGGCTCGTGCCGCCCGATCAACCACCCATGCATCTGGTGTCGTACTTCATCCCCTTCGACCCGGCCGGCGACATGGTGCTACTGACCGCGCACCGCAAGTCCGGTCCGAACCGATCGAGCGCCTCGACCCGCACATGCACCGCTTCGTGAGGAAGCTATGCGAGCCGGACGGATAACACTCTCTCAGCCAAAACCTTGAGAAGAAGTAGCTTGCGCACGACACTGCTCGCAATACTCACATTCGCGCCGCCTGCCCGGCCCCGGTACCCCGCTGCACATCCCGGGGCCGAGCCCCACCATCCACCGAAAGGGCAATGATGCACCTGTTCGGACGACACCTTGATGCCAGGACGCGCATTCCGGGGCGGTCGAGCGCCACCGCCGCCGTTCGCGCGGCGCTGCTGTGCGGCTCGTTGGCCGCCTCGCTCCCCCTGCTCGCGTCGCCGGCCGCCGACGCCTCGGCGAACGGGTCCGCCACCGCCGCCGCCGCGACCCCGCTCTACTCGGTCACCGACCTCGGCACCCTCGGCACCGGGAATCTGAGCGTGGCCAACGCGATCAACAACGCCGGGGTGGTCGTCGGCTACACCGAGCCGACCGCCGGACTGCCGCACGGCTTCCGCTGGTCGGCCGGCACGATGACCGACCTGGGCGTCGAGCCCGGCGGGGACTCCAGCACCGCCAACGCGATCAACGACGCCGGGCAGATCGCCGGCACCGCGGACCGCGCGTCCGGCGGCTTCGGGTATCCGGTGCGCTGGAGCGCCGCGGGCGTGCTGACCGACCTCGGCGGCCCGGTGACCAACGAACTCGGCGTCGGCAACGCGATCGATCCGGCCGGACGCGTGGCCGGCGGGCAGCGGCCGGCGAACTCCGAGGGCAGCCCGGTCGCAGAACTCTACAACACCGACGGCAGTGCGACGTACCTCGGCAACCCGCCGGACAGCCTGAACGCCGCGACCGGGATCAACGCGCTCGACCAGGTGGTCGGCAGCCCCGCCTTCGTCTGGCGGGCCGGCACGCTCACCATGCTGCCGGTGCCGGCCGGCGTGTCGGCCGGCGACGCGGGCGCCACCGCGATCAACATCTCCGGCCAGGTCGTCGGCTGGACCGGGACCGCGGGCAGCTCCGGCGCCCAGCACGCGGCCCTGTGGTCCGGCGGCACCGTCACCGACTTGGGCACCCTCGACGGCATCGCCTTCAACCAGGCCAACGCGATCAACGCGGCCGGGCAGATCGTCGGCACCGCCAACCCGAACTGTCAGCCGTGTGTGAACCCGGTGGCGTGGCTGCGCGAGCCGGGCGGGGCCGCGACCGATCTGAACACCCTGATCCCGGCCGGCTCCGGCTGGACGCTGGAGCAGGCCAACGGGATCAACGACCGCGGCCAGATCGTCGGCGCCGGACTGCACAACGGCGCCCTGCACGCCTATCTGCTCAACCCGACGTTCAGCGCCAACGTGAACTTCGCGCTCAGCAGCGCAACCGTACCGGCCGGCTACGTGGCCGACTCCGGCGCGGCCTACGCCGCGCGGGGCAATGGCCTGACATACGGTTGGAACATCGACAACACCACCGAGACGCGCCAGCGCAATTCGGCCAGCTCGCCGGACGAACGCTACGACACCCTCGTCCAGATGCAGCGACCGGGCAGCGCGACCAGCTGGCAGATCGCCGTGCCCAACGGGGTCTACCTGGTGCACCTGGTGTCCGGCGATCCCGACTACACCGACAGCGTGTACCGGGTCGACGTTCAGAGCACGCTCACGCTCTCGGGCACGCCCAGCGCGTCACAGCACTGGTTCGAGGGCTCGGTGACGGTCACCGTCACGAACGGAAAGCTCCTGGTGAGCAACGGAACCGGGTCGAGCAACGACAAGGTCGACTACGTCGACATCATCGCAGCCTGATTTGTAGGTGAACGGCCGGAGGGAGGCTCCGGCTCGGCGGAGGCGGTCGGCCCGGTGTGGCCGGCCGCCTCGTTGGCACTACCGAAGCACCGGTTTCGTGAACTTTTCCGCACGAGCATTGACGGCCCCCGCCCTCGGCCCCATTCTGCCCTCAGGGCTCTCAGTGTTCACAAGAACACTGATTCGAGCTCAGTACTCCCTCCACCCACAGGGAGAAACATGATGGTGCGCTCTTCGCATCTGGCGACCGCTCTGCTCAGCCTGGCGCTCGTGATCGGCAGCGGAACGATCGGGGCGGCGCCCGCGAGCGCCGCCGCCACACCGCAGTCCGCGAACCCCATCGCCGGAACCGGCACCGCGACGGCCCGCTCGGTGACCGTCGCCGCCGCGGCCCGAACCCCGGCCGCGGCCTCCGCGCAATCCTCCGTCCCCAACCCGCTCGGCCGCGACGGCCGCCCAGCCGGCGCCTCCCTTCCGGCGGCCCCCGCGACCGGCTCGCGACCCGCTACCGCCAAGACAGCGAGCCCGGCCAACGGCCCGAACCTGCTGCCGTCCGGCTCACAGAAGCTGTCTGACACCGCCTCGTCCAACACTGCGACGCATGCCGCCGCTGCGGCCGCCGCCGCGCCGGCAGCCACGATCCAGGGCCCGACTCAAGGCGGCACCGGCTGCTCGAACTGCGCGACGCCCGACGTCACCGCAGCGGCCAGTGCCACGGAACTCGCCGAGACCGTCAACCTGCAGCTGTCGGTCTTCACCCCCTCGGGCGGCTCGCTGTGCAGCGTGAGCCTGAGCTCCCTGCTCGGCGCGGTCACCGCGCTGTCCGGGCCGCGGATCCAGTACGACCCCACCGCCGGCCGGTTCAGCCTGATCATCGACTCCGTCCCGGCCACGTCCGGCGACGTCGCCGTCCAGTACCTGGCGACCAGTCAGACCTCTGACGCGTGCGGGGCGTGGTGGGTCTACAGCATCATCTTCTCGATCTCCTCCACGTACCCGCTCGGCGGGCTGCTTGACTTCCCGTACCTCGGGCAGGACAACACCTCGATCCTCTCGTCCACCAACAACTATTCCTTCATCAACAGCTACCTCGGCTCGGCGGCATATGCGATGCCGAAGAGCGCCGCGTACACCGGCGCGCCGTTCAGCATCACCAGCTATACGGTCGCGTTCTCCACCGCCCCGGTGACCGTCGGCGGGATCCCGATCGCCACCACGGCCAACACCTACTGGATCGCCGCCGTGCCCGGCACGGGCTACGACCTGTACACGATGCCCACGAACCCTGCGGGCGCGATCTCGTTGCTGGAGACCGTCCGGGACTCGTTCACCGCGCCCACCCACAAGATCTCCCAGCCGGGCACCAGCGAGCTGCTCGACCCGGGCGACGGGCGGATCGGCTCCGCCGCGTTCCAGGACGGCAACGTCGTCTGGTTCGCCCACGACGTCGACGACGGCGGCCTCCCGACCGTGCGCTACGGCGCGATCAGCGCCAACAGCGGCGAGGTGTCCACCGCGCTGGCCTACCACGGCGGCGGCAGCGACGACTTCAACCCGTCCATCGCCGTGTACCCGGCGGGCGGCGGGACCGACTACATCTGGGTCAACTGGGCCTACACCGACCAGTCGGCAGGCGTGGCCGCCTCCGACACCGTCGCCGGCGTCGCACCCGGCGAGGGCGTGCCCGAGCTGGCCGGAGACGACCTGACGCTGGTGAGCGGACACTCGACGACGTCCGACGGCAGCTTCGGCCGCTACTCCTCGGCCGCGATCGACCCGGTCGCGGCGACCTCGTCCTGCCCGGTCGGGCAGACCGCGCTGACCGCGCAGGAGTACTTCACCGCGGGCGGCCTCTGGACCACCGCGCTGGAGCGGACCACCTTCTGCTGACCGCGCCGCCGACACATCCCGTCGGCACGCGAGCCACCGACCGAGCCGAGCGCCGCCGATCGCGGCCGGCCGGAAAGCGAGGCACACCACCATGGACGCTGCGGAACTCAAAGGCAGGGCGCTGAGCCGGCGCTCCGTGCTGAAGCGGGGCGCCGCCACCGCCTTCCTGCTCACCCAGGCGGCGGTGTTCGAGGACCTGGTCGTGGCCCCGGCCCGGCCCGCCTTCGCCGCGACCGCGTTCTCCGACATCCAGTTCGACATGGGCGCGTTCGTGCATCCCGCGCAGATCTACAACGACGGCGCCGGGAACGTCACCGCCCAGTTCCCCGTCGTCTTCACCCTGTTCCTGCCGGCCGTGCTCACCCGCACGCCGACCAAGTCGGACCAGGCCGTGCTCAACAATGCCCTGATGATCATCGAGGCGGAGTACCCGGCGACCCCGGCCGGGGTGCTGATCTTCTCGGTCTCCTACGGCCTGCCGTACTTCAACCGGCTGCCGCAGTCGCTGGTGCAGGGCAGGATGCCGCACCTGGCGTCCGACGCCACCCGCTTCGTGCTCGAAGAAGCGGTCCCGATGCCCACCGACGTCGTCGGCGGCTTCGTCGGGGGCCCGAACGCGCCGATCCCCGGCGTCACCAAGGACCGCTTCAACGTCGATGTCGCGATCGAGTCGAACGACATGCTGTTCCAGTTCCGCAGCGACTCGATGACCAACCTCAGCGACGTCGCGCTCTGGCTCCAGGGCAGCAACACCCTCAACGGCGCCAACATCCCCTCGCCCGCCTTCAACGGCCTGCTGGGTTTCCAGAGCGCGCGGGTGCAGTTCATGCAGCCCGGCATGCCGCGCAAGGTGGCCGACCAGTACGGCTTCGAATTCGCCCCCCGGGTCAATCCGGACTCGCCGATGGTGATGGGCTTCGCGGACCAGCAGATCGCCGCCGCCGGGCCGCCGGCCATCTGCACCTTCGCCGGCAACTCGTCAGCCAAGCTGACCGACGCCCAGCCCGGCAGCTACTTCGACAACGGCTCGATCGTCCACTTCTCCCACCTGATCGACGACCTCTACCAGTTCTACGCCCTGCCGAATCAGGACTCGAATCGGCCGGACGGGGAGCCGTTCACCGAGCGGGTGCAGTACATGTTCTGCTCCAACCAGCTCGGCACCCCGAACGGCGTCCCGGCCGCGGGCAACACCGACCAGTTCACCGACGGCGGCGGCCCCTCCTTCATCAACAACGTGTTCCAGGGCACCGGGGCCGCCCTGGACGCGGCGCAGGACAGCGCCGGCACCTTCGGCCCGGGGAATCAGACCTTGAACGCGACGTTCACCGGGGAGGGGCGGGTCGGCCACAACGCAGCGCTGCAGCGGGTGAGCCGGGCCGCCGACGGCACGCCGATCCACATCCGGATGGACGGCCCCGGCGTCGACACCATGGACGTCCCGGCGTTCCGCACGTTCCCCGGTTCCGGCGGCGTGGACGTCCCGGCCGGCAGCAACCAGTTCAAGCTGCAGTTCCTCATCTTCGTGCCCACCGCGGACTTCTTCGCCCGCATGCGCACCTCCGCGGCGGCCCAGGACCTGCAGAAGCAGTTCCTCGGGGGCGACGACGACGACAACGGCCTCGAGCGCTTCATCACCGCCACCCGGCGGCAGAACCTCCTGGTCCCGCCGCGGCGCCACCGCGCCTTCCCGCTACTCGAACTGACCTGAGCGAAACGAGGATCACAGGCCACTGTCGCGGTCGGCTCAGTCGAACACGGCTCCGCACGACAGATCGAGGACGGCGCCCGTCATCGCGCCGGCCGCGTCAGAGGCCGCTCGACCTTCTCAAGCTTCGATGACGTCCGGCGGCGAGAGCTGCACCGGCCGCTGATACCGCTGATACCCGCCGGATGATCCCGGCCACCTGACCCTCGGCCCGCGGAAGCATGCCCGCGCGTGCTTTCCACCGCAGCCTGCGCCCGCGCCAAGGCTGCATTCGTCGTCAGCGTGCCTTCCCGACCCTTCGTGAGAGTCCACTTGCATAAGCAGCCGAGGGTGGCTATCGTAATGCGTGCAAGCTCTCATAAAGAATGTTAGCTATCACAAAGGGAAGCAACCCTCATGACTGCGTCAGCACCCACCACTCGCACCGTCAACCTGGGCAACGGCCTCGAAGTGGCCATCGAGGAGCGCGGCGCGGCCGCCGACGCGCCGGACACCGGACTGCTGCTCCTGCACGGCGGGGCCGGACCGCGCTCTGTGGGCGGGCTGGCTGCGGCGCTCGCCGAGCACACGCACGTGATCGCCCCGACCCACCCTGGCTTCGACGGCACGCCGCGGGTCGGCTGGCTGGAGTCGATCGCCGATCTGGCCGACGCCTACCTGGACCTGATCGAGGAGCTCAAGCTCGAGACGGTGATGGTGGTCGGCAACTCGGTCGGCGGCTGGATCGCCGCCGAGATGGCGCTGCGCGACATCAAGGGCCGGATCAAGGCCGTCGTCCTGATCAACGGCACCGGCATACGGCCCGACAACGCGAATCAGATCATCGATGTCCGTACTCTGCCGCCGCACGCCATCGGCAGGCTGAGTTTCCACAACCCGGCGCTGCGCCCCGACCCGGCCTCGCTCAGCGACGACCAGCGCGCCGCCGCGGCCGCGAACATGCAGACCCTCGCGTCGTACTCGGGTGACGAGTTCCTGTTCGCGCCGAGGCTGCGGCGGCGTCTGCACCGCGTCACCGTGCCGGCGCTGGTGGTCTGGGGCGAGCAGGACGGCCTCTACTCGGCCGACTACGGGCGCTGCTATGCGGAGGCCTTTGCCAACGGCCATTTCGCGCCCATCGCAGAGGCCGGGCACCTGCCGCACATCGAGCGGCCGGAAGCGGTGCTCGGTGCCATCGGAGACTTCGTGACGAACGTGGTCAAGCCCGACCACGAAGGCTGATGCTGCTGCGAATGCCTGCTGCGCGGCCTGCCGCCTGCCGCCTGCCGCCGGATGTCGGCGGCAGGCGGGGCGGTCAGGAGAAGTCGGTCGCCGGCTCGGTGGCGTAACGCGCCATCACCTCGGCGTACTGCTCAGGCGTCAGCGTCCGGCCGTCCGCGGCAGCGTCGCGCAGGTCCCTGAAATACTGCACGTACAGATCAGGGGTAAATGTGTTGAGCATGACGAGCGGCTCGTCGCCCGGATTGGCGAAGGTGTGCGGCGCACCGGGAGGCACCATCACCAGGGTTCCCGCGGGCGCGTCGTACACGGTCGTACCCACCGTGAACCGCGCGGCGCCGGAGACTACGTAGAAGCCCTCGTCGTGGCGCGCGTGCCGGTGCTGGGGCGGGCCGTCGCCGTGCGGGGCGAGCGTGATCTCGCACATCCCCAGCCGGTGCCCGGTCGTGCCGCCGTCCTCCAGCAGACGCACGCGGGCCGGTCCCAGCTCGATCACCTCGCCGGCGTCCGGACCGACCACGGAGACATCGTTCACCAGCAACTCCTTCGTGAGAGTTAATTATCACGACTATAGTAGACTTCCATGAAGCGGGCGCGGCGCGGAAAGGCGGACAGGTGACCACGCAGCAGGCGACGCAGCCGGCAATGCAGCAGGCGACGACGGGCCGACTCAACCAGAAGCTGCGCACGCGCACCGCGATCGTCCGGGCCGCGGCCGAGCTCAGCACCGCCGGCCACGAGGTCACGATGCCCGAGATCGCAGCCGAGGCGCTGGTCTCCGAGGCCACCGCGTACCGCTACTTCCCCGACCTGGCCAGCCTGCTCGGCGAGGCGATCGCCGATCAACTGCCCACCGCGGCCGAGGCGCTGGCACCGGTCGCCGACTGCACCGACCCGGTGGCCCGCGTCGCCGCCGCCACCGAGTTCCTGCTGCGGCACATCCTCGGCCGCCAGGGCGTGGTCAGGGCCCTGATCGCGGCGACCATCGTCCGGCCCGGCCGGCCGAACGCGCGCCCCGGCCTGCGCTTCGGCCTGATCGACCAGGCGCTCGCCCCGCTCGCCGGGCACCCCCCCGGCGCCATCGATCCCGAGGTCCTGGCACAGCTCAAACGCGACCTCGCGGTCGTGGTCAGCGCCGAGGCCCTGTTCAGCCTCACCGACCTGCACGGCCTCGACCCCGAGCAGGCCGTCCGCAGCATCGTGCACACCGCCACCACGCTGACCCGCGCCCGGCTCCGCGACCAGCCCCGGCTCTGCGACCAACAGAGTGAGCCGGTCGCGGCCGCGATAACCTGAACCGGCCGGAGGCGCGCCCGCCCGCCGGAGCGGCGCGCTCGCTGCGTGGATTGGAAGAACGAAATGACCGACGCCATCTCTGCCGCCGAGTACGCCGAGCGTCGTGCACGTCTGAGCGAACACGTACGAACGCGTGGCGCCACGGGCTACGTGATCGGCGATCCGACGTACGTCACCTACTTCACCGGATTCCGGTTCCTGTCGACCGAGCGCCCGGTCGTGTACGTCCAGAACGCGGCGGGCGACGACGCGATCTTCGTCCCCGAGTTCGAGCTCGAACGCACGCGGGCCGAGGCGGACTTCGAGCGGGTCGAGACCTATCCCGAGTACCCCGGCCTCGAGCACCCGATGCTGATCCTGGCCCGCGTCATCGCCGACCTCGGCCTGCGCGGCACGATCGCGGCCGACCGCGACGGCTATCCCGGGATCCTCAGCTACGCCGGCCCGAAGTTCAGCGAGGTGACCGGCGCCGAGATCGTCGAGGTCGGCGACCGGATCGAGACGATGCTCGCGCACAAGAGCCCGGCCGAGGTGGAACTGCTCCGGGAGAGCGGCCGCTGGTGCTCGCACGCGCACCGGCTCCTCCAGGAATACAGCCGGCCCGGCAGCACGGAGGCCGAGGCCGCCCTGCGCGCACAGAGCGAGGCGACGCTGGCGATGCTCGCCGAGCTCTGCACGTGTGGACGCCTAGGTTCGGCAGACGGGGTCAAAGCAGGCTATCGCGGCCAGATCGGACGCCGCAGCTCCTGGGCGCACGCGGTCGCGCACAACATCGGATTCCAGCCCGGCGACGTGCTCGTGAGCGAGACCGGCGCACCCATCTGGGGCTACCACGCGGAGCTGGAACGCACGATGGTGATCGGCGAGCCGACCGACCGGATGCGCCGCCTCTTCGACCACATGCTCGCGGCGCGGCAGGCGGCCTTCGACGCGATCGTCCCCGGTGCCACCAGCGCCGACGTCGACGGCGCGGTGAACGCGTACTTCGAGAAGCACGGCCTCACGCAGTACTGGCGCCAGCACGTTGGGCACGGCACGGGCCTGCGCGTCCACGAGGCGCCGTTCATCGACACGGGAAACCCGGCGCCGCTGGAGACCGGCATGGTCTTCACCGTCGAGCCGGGCCTCTACGACTCCGAGATCGGCGGGTTCCGGCACTCCGACACGGTCGCCGTGACAGAAGACGGATACGACCTGCTCACCGACTACCCGGACGACCTCGAAAGCCTCGTCATCCCGGCAGCCGGATAGCTCGTCCGGCTCGTCACCCCGTGCCCGCGCCCCTGCGTCAGGGGCGTCCTCGACCTGCCGTGGCACCACGCTGCCACGGAGAAGCCACGCCCCGGGGATAGGTTGGCTCCGCTCGCCGGCAAGTCAGAGTACAGACACGCTGGCGTCCGCGCGGGGGCGGTCGGCGCCCACCGCGGGAGCACGTAGCTCGAGCACGGAAAGATCGAGAGAGGTACATATGCGTCGTCTCAAGCACTTCGCCGCAGCCACGGCCCTCATGGCGGCGGGGCTTTCGGCCGTGGTGTTCGCGGGTACGGCTCAGGCGTCGAACCCGGTGCCGCTTCCGCCGGCTCTGGCGAACCACCCGTACGGCACCACGAAGACCGGGGCGCAGATCGCGGCATGGGGGCCGGGCAGCAACGCTCCCGGCAACTGCACGAACCCGAACACCTCGGAGATCTCCACCAACTCCAGCGGCGATGCGGTGCTCACGACGTCCGGGGCGACGGGCGAATGCGTGGACCTGGAATCCCCTCACACGTATCCGACAACGGACGGGTACGTGTACGAGACCTACGCCGACTTCAGCAACTGGACCCAGTGGGACTCGTTCTGGATGTACGGGTCCAACTGGCCCACCGCCGGAGAGATCGACGCGGTGGAGGGCGGCGACGGGATCAACGCCATCAGCTATCACTACGAGGGCGCTAACGGCCCTGCGTCGATGTCCTCCTGCAACGACACGAACAGCTGCGATTCCGGCGCGACCCCGCTCAGCTCCGAGCCGAAGAACCCGGCGATCTCCCCCGGGTGGCACACCATCGACATCTCCTTCGGGGAGTGCGGCACCGGTTGCGGCGTCGTCGATGTCTGGTACGACGGCACGCTCTACGGGACCGTGTCAGGCAGCAACGTGCTCAACGGCGGCTCTCAGGACGATCCCTACTGGATCACCTATTCGACCGGCTCGTGCGATTCCGCCAACAACGGGGATGTGTGCAACTCCTCGAACGGCGGGCAGACCGGCGGCACCGTCACCATCGCGTGGCTGCGGATATTCACCTGACCCGCGAATCGCGAATGGCATCCGTGAAGCGAGCGGAGCGTGATCAGGGCCCTGGGGCAACCCGGGGCTCTGACTCTTTACGTCACACGGCCTGAATGCCGATGAGGCACGTGTCGTCGTCGGTGTCTGAGATGCTGTGCACGAGCATGCGGTCGAGCAGGTCGCCGAGAGACGAGACCGGCGAGCGCGTCGCAGCGAGCAGATGCTCGAGCGATGCGTCCAGGGACCGGTCCCTGCGCTCGATCAGGCCGTCCGTGTACATCACCAGGATGTCGCCGGGGCTCAGGTGAACGACGGCCTCCTGATAAGTCGCCTCGGCCATCGCCCCGAGCAGCATTCCGGTCGGCAGTGGAAGGGCCCGTGCTTCGCCGTCGCGGACCAGCAGCGGCGGCAGATGGCCGGCGCGGGCCCAGCGCAGTGTGCCGCTCGCCGGGTCGTAGATACCGCAGACGGCGGTCGCCGTGATCATGTCGGTCAGGTGGTGGGCCACCGAGTTGAGCCATCCGAGCAGCTGGGCCGGTCCGGCACCGGTCACGGCCAGGCCGCGTAGTGCGTTGCGCAGCGCGACCATGTCCGTGGCTGCGTCGATGCCATGGCCGGCCACGTCGCCGATGGTCAGCAGCAGCGACTTGTTGGGCAGCAGGGCCGTGTCGTACCAGTCCCCGCCGACCAGGTGCTCCTTCTCGGCGGGCCGATAGCGCACCGCGACGCGCAGGCCAAAGGCTTCCACCGGGGTGGGCGCGGACGGCATGATCGCCTGCTGGAGCTGGAGGGCGAGCCGGTTGCGCTCGGCGGCGCGCTGCTCCGACTGGTCGAGCTGGTCGCGCGTGGCGGCCAGGGCGATCTCGGTCCAGTGCTGGGAGGAGACGTCCTGACAGGCGCCGCGCACCGCTATCAGCGTGCCGTGGCTGTCGGTGACCGGTTCGGCCACGATGCGCATGTAGCGCAGCACGCCGTCGGTCCGGCGCAGGCGGACGGCGACCGATGCCGGCGCCCGGTGGTGCAGCACGGTGCGCAGGAACCTGGTGACCGAGTCGGCGTCGTCCGGGTAGACGAAGCCGGTCAGCTCCTTCAACGGAACCGGGGCTGCGGTGGGCGGCAGCCCGTAGAGGCCGAACAGCTCCGCGTTCCAGAGGGTCTCGCCGGTGACGAGGTCGTCCTCGAAGCCGCCGATGCGGCCGAGCCGCTGCGCGTGGTTGAGCAGGGTCGCCAGCCGGTTGTCGCGCTGGTCGAGCCGCCAGGTCAGCAGGACGGCGCGGCCCACGCGGCAGATGCCGACGGCGGCCACGATGGACAGCGGGACCCGGTCGACGCTGGTCGCCAGCGCCATCTTCTCGCTCTTGAAGGTCTCTCCGGTCGCATATACGTGCTCGACCTTGACGAACAGGCCGCTGACCGCCGCCTCCGGGTAGGCGCGCACCAGGGACATGCCGGTGATCGTCGCCCGGGGGCGGCCGGCCAGGTCCTCGAAGCGGTCGTTCGTGTGGACGATGGCGAAGTCGATCACGTCGTCCTGCGCCCCGTGGATCGGTTCGAGCACCATGACCGGGTCGAACATGCTGTCGGCCACCGTCGTGGCAGCGTCCTCGCCGAGGGAGTCCCGTGCCAGCTCAGCCGATGCCGCGGCTTCCGGGCCTCCGAGCGTATCGAGCGTGTGCCCGCACAACTCGGCCAGAGCCTGCAGCTGGCGGTCGATCTGGGCCGGCAGGTCCCGGGACTCGCCGGGCCAGAAGACCTCCAGGACCCCGAGCAGTCGGCCGTACAGCTCGGCGGGCACGGCCGCGCGGAAGCCCGCGGCGGCGCGGCCGAGGCTCGGCGACGGCGCCTGCAACGCCGCGGCGCCCGTCGTCCAGACGATGCGCCGCTGTGTGACCGCGTGGCGGGCGAGTGTCGTGACGCCGGGCGGGACGTGCCGCCAGCGAATCGCCTCGCTGCGCGGCAGTCCGGCGTGTCCGGCCAGGTTGAGCGAGCCGTCGGCGCTCAGCGCCCAGACGGCCACCGCCGTGGCGCCCAGCGGCGACAGGGCGTGGGCCAGCAGGGCCTGCGCCGCCGTCTGGGTCTCGCTGGCGTCGAGGACGCCGGTCTGCGCGGACCGCAGGCGGACGCTGGTGTCGGGAGGGAGCGATTCGACCTGGGTCGGCGCGGCGGCCAGCTTCGAGAGCGTGTCGTCCGCGATCTGGTTGACGATGTCGGCGGCGAGCTCCAGGACGGGGCGCCGGCTGCTGTGGGCGAGCTGGTCGAGCTGGTCGGTGGCGTCCGCCGGACCGCAGCCGAGTCGTTCCATCAGCATGCCCTTGGCCAGGTCGATCAGAGCACGCGCATCGGCGCTCGCCGCGGCGGCCGCGACCTCGTTGTGCAGCCGATGGACGGTGGCGGCCAGGCGGCCGGCGGTCGCATCGACGAAGGGCACGCCGAGCGGCGTCGATGCAGCGTCGGCTCCCGCCGCCGAGGCCGGGGCGGCGGTTCCGTTCGGCTGAGGTTCCGGTCTTTCCACTTGCTGTGCTCCTCGGCGCCTAACTTGCGCATCGGACGATTGACGGGCGAGTCCTGCTCCACCGCTACAGGCGCAGGCAACGGTGGATGACGTCGAACAGCCCGGCCGCATCGACCGGCTTGGTCACGTAATCGGTCGCTCCGGCGGCCAGGCACTTCTCGCGGTCGCCGGGCATTGCTTTGGCCGTCACCGTGACGATCGGCAGTTGCGCGTACTCGGGCATCCCGCGGATCGCCGCGGTGGCCTCGTAGCCGTCCATCTCGGGCATCATCACGTCCATCAGAATCAGCTCGATGTTCTGATTCGAGGTGAGCAGCTCGATCCCCTTGAGCCCGTTCTCCGCGTGCAGCACGTGCATGCCGTGGAACTCGAGCATCCCGGTGAGCGCGAAGACGTTGCGGGCGTCGTCGTCGACGACCAGGACGGTGCGCCCGTCCAGCGCGCCGTCGTCGGTGGCCAGGCGCATCGGACGGCGGTCGTCCGAGACGTCGAGCGGCAGCACGTCGTCCGGGCGTTCCGCGCTCAGGTGCAGGGCGATGCGCTCGCGCAGGTCGTCGAGCCCTGAGAGCACTTCCAGCGGATGGCTCTGCGCGTGCGAGCGCACCAGTTCGCTCTGCGCGGGGTTCAGCCTTCCGTTGTGATAGGCGAGGACCGGAATCGACCGGAGCGCCGGATCCGCTGCATGCGCCTGGAGGAAACGGGCGGCGGCGTCGCCGGGCATGTCCAGCGCGAGCACCATGCAGTGGTACGGCTCGGCCGCCAGGATCGCCGCGGCCTCCTGGGCGTCCGAGGCCGTGGTGATCTGCACGCGGTCGTGCGCGTCGCGCAGGGCCTGGCTGCCGGCCAGGTTCTCCGCGGCGTTCTGGGCCACCAGCGACAGCAGGCCGCCGCGGCCGCGGTCCTCGATCACCAGGACCCGGCGGGCCCGGCCCTCAGGCGCATCAGGGCTCGATGGCGAAGCGGAGACCGGTCGCGGCGGCTCGGCCGGATCCGCGGCGACAGGCGCCTCCTGCAGCTCCTGCGGCTCCTGGCCGCGCGGGGACGGAACCTCGCCCCACTCCGGGTTCGCGACCGGAAGGTAGAGTGTGAAGACGCTGCCCTCGCCGACCGCGCTCTGCGCGGTGATCGCCCCGCCGAGCAGCCGCGCGATCTCCCGGCTGATGGACAGGCCCAGCCCGGTGCCGCCGTACTTGCGGCTGGTGGTGCCGTCCGCCTGCTGGAAGGCGCCGAATATCGTCTCCAGCTGCTGCTCGGGGATGCCGATTCCGGTGTCGCGCACCCGAAGGGCGAGCATGGCGCCGCGATGGCGCGTCTCCGCGGGCAGATCGTCGGCGACGGCCGGGGCGATGGTGAGCTCCACCGCCCCCCGCTCGGTGAACTTCACCGCGTTCGAGAGCAGGTTGCGCAGGACCTGGCGCAGCCGCGTGTCGTCGGTCAGCAGCTCCCCGGGCACGCCCAGCTCCGTGCGCACGGCGAAGGCCAGGCCCTTCTGCGTGGTCAGCGGCCGGAACGTGGCGTCGACGTAGTCGAGCAGCCGGCGCAGCTCGATCCGCTCGACGTCCACGTCCATCTTCCCGGCCTCGACCTTGGACAGGTCCAGGATGTCGTCGATCAGCTGCAGCAGGTCCGAGCCGGCCGAGTGGATGACGCCGGCGTACTCGACCTGCTTGGTGGTCAGGTTCCGGGTCGGGTTCTGGGCCAGCAGCTGGGCCAGGATCAGCAGGCTGTTGAGCGGGGTGCGCAGCTCGTGGCTCATGTTGGCCAGGAACTCGGACTTGTACTTCGAGGCGAGGGACAGCTGCCGGGCGCGCTCCTCGAGCTCCTGGCGGGCCTGCTCGATCTGCAGGTTCTTCGCCTCGATGTCGCTGTTCTGGCTGGCCAGCAGCGCCGCCTTCTCCTTCAGCTCGGCGTTCGAGAGCTGCAGCTCCTCCTGCCGGACCTGCAGCTCCTCGGAGCGGGCGCTCAGCTCGGCGGCCAGGCGCTGGGACTCGCCGAGCAGCTCGTCGGTGCGCGCGTTGGCCACGATCGTGTTGACGTTGACGCCGATCGTGCCCATCAGCTGCTCCAGGAACGAGCGGTGCACCGCGGTGAACGGACGCACGCTCGCCAGCTCGATCACCCCGAGCACCTGGTCCTCGACCACGATCGGCAGCACGACCAGGCTGACCGGCTCCGCGCGGCCGAGCCCGGAGGTGATCGCGACGTAGCCGGCCGGCATCTCGTCCACCGCGATGACGTGCCGGCTGCGCGCGGCCTGGCCGACCAGGGACTGGCCGAGCCGGAACCGGGTCGGGCGGTCCGCGCCGCCCGGGTCGCCGTAGGAGGCGATCAGCCTGAGCTCGACCCCGCCGGGCGCCTCCTCGGCCAGGAAGAACGCGCCGTACTGCGCGGAGACGAGCGGCGCGAGCTCGTCCATGATCAGCTCGGCGACCACGGCGAGGTCCCGGCGGCCCTGCATGATCTCGGAGATGCCGGCCAGGTTCGACTTGAGCCAGTCCTGGTCCCGGTTGGCCCTGGTCGTCTCGCGCAGCGACTGCACCATCGCGTTGATGTTGTCCTTGAGCTCGGCCACCTCGCCGGACGCGTCGACCGTGATGGACCGGGTCAGGTCGCCCTCGGCCACCGCGCTGGTGACCCCGGCGATGGCGCGCACCTGCCGGGTCAGGTTCCCGGCCAGCTCGTTGACGTTCTCGGTCAGCCGCTTCCAGGTCCCCGACACGCCCTCGACCTCGGCCTGGCCGCCGAGCCGCCCCTCGCTGCCCACCTCGCGCGCGACCCGGGTGACCTCGGCGGCGAACGAGGAGAGCTGGTCGACCATCGTGTTGATCGTGGTCTTGAGCTCTAGGATCTCCCCGCGCGCGTCGACGTCGATCTTGCGGGTCAGGTCGCCCTGGGCCACTGCGGTAGTCACCTGGGCGATGTTGCGCACCTGGTCGGTCAGGTTGTTCGCCATGAAGTTGACCGACTCGGTCAGGTCCTTCCAGGTCCCCGACACGCCCTTGACGTCGGCCTGGCCGCCGAGCCGCCCCTCCGTGCCCACCTCGCGGGCCACCCGGGTCACCTCGGCCGCGAACGAGGACAGCTCGCCGACCATCGTGTTGATCGTGTTCTTCAGCTGCAGGATCTCCCCGCGGGCCGCCACGTCGATCTTCTGCGAGAGGTCGCCGTTCGCCACCGCGGTGGCGACCTGGGCTATGTCGCGCACCTGGGTGGTCAGGTTGCCGGCCATCGCGTTGACCGAGTCGGTCAGGTCCTTCCACGTCCCCGAGACGCCGGGCACGGTGGCCTGGCCCCCGAGCTGCCCCTCGGTGCCCACCTCGCGGGCCACCCGGGTCACCTCCGAGGTGAAGCGGGAGAGCTGGTCGACCATTCCGTTGAACACCGTGGCGATCTCGCCCAACAGGCCGTCGGCTTCCTGCGGCAGCCGGGTGCCGAAGTCACCGTCGCGCACCGCGGTCAGTCCCGCGAGCAGCTGCCGGAGCCCTGGCGCCTCCGCCCGCTCGGCCACACTCGCAGCGCCGGGGGTCGGCTCATCGACGCCCTCGGCGGTCTCCATCAAGGCCATGGCCCCGCCCTGTCTGTCAGCCCGGATGCCCCCGGGACACGAAAGGCCTCAACTAGTACCCGGGTCCGCGACAGGCATGCGCGCGATCGCGAAGATTTTTCTGTGCCGGCCGATCTCGTGCGCTGATCACGATTGGTCGGCGTGCGAAGGTAATACACTGCACCTGCGGTGACACCTTGCGACGGTCGCGTGGGGACGGAGCAGCTGATGCCCGACCAGAGCGGAACATCCGTAGTCGACTCGATGGTCGATGTCGACGGTGAGCTTGCGCGGCTGATCGCGGCCAAGTCGTGGCAGCATACCCCGCTCGGTCCGCTGCGTGGCTGGCCGGCGAGCCTGCGCACCGCGGTCGGGCTCATGCTGCGCTCTGATTTCCCCATGTTCCTGTGCTGGGGCGACGACCTGCGGTTCCTTTATAATGATGCCTATATTCCTGTACTGTCGACAAAGCATCCGTGGGCGCTGGGAGAGCCGTTCGAGCGGGTGTGGACCGAGGCGTGGCCCTGTTCTGCGCCTGCACCGAGACCTCCGCACAGGTGGTGGGGGCACGGCGGCTGGCGGTGCTGCGCGCGCTGGCCGAGCAGCCGACGCGGGAGCTGGCGACCGCGCACGACGTGTGCGGCGCGGCGGCGCGGCTGCTCTCGAAGGACCGGGCTGATGTGCCCTTCGCTCTGGCTTATCTCCTTGACGCTGACGGCGCGTCGGCACGGCTGGCCGCGTCGCTCGGCACTCGGCCGGGCAGCGCGCTGGCCCCTGAGGCGGTCGGCCCTGAGCGCGCCGAGCTGTGGGCCGCGCTCGGCACCGGGCAGGAGATCGCGTGGAAGGGCATTGCCACGCAATACGCGGGCAGCCAGCTGCCGCAGACCGACGGCATGGGCGACGCGGACGCCGACGAGGCGATCGTGCTGCCCTTCACCAGCGGCGCCGACCACCCGATCGGCGCGCTGGTGCTCGGGGTGAGCCCGTATCTGCAGCTGACCGAGGACTACCGCGCGTTCTACCGACTTCTACCGACTGGTCGTCGGCCAGCTCTCGGGCGCGATCGCGGACGTGCGCGCGTACGAGGCCGAGCGGCGGCGGGTGGAGGAGCTGGCCGAGCTCGACCGGGCCAAGACCACGTTCTTCTCCAACATCAGCCACGAGTTCCGCACGCCGCTGACGCTGATGATGGGCCCGGTCGCGGAGCTGCGCGCCGCGGCGGACACCGGCCGGGTCGAGCCCGAGCGGCTGCGGGCGGAGCTGGACCTGGTGCACCGCAACGGGGTTCGGCTGGGCAAGCTCGTCACGACCCTGCTGGACTTCTCCCGCATCCAGGCCGGCCGCATGCAGGCCGCTTACGAGCCGGTGGATCTCGCCGCGGTGACCGCCGAGCTGGCCGCGGTCTTCCGCTCCGCGATGGAGCGCGCCGGGCTGGCCTACCTCGTCGAGTGCGCGCTGGATCTGCAACCTGATCGGCCCCGCCCAGACCATCACACGCCTGACACAGAGTGAGCTCGAAGCACACCCGGCCTGGCGCGAGCGTGATACCGGCGACCGGCTCAATACTTATCCGCCGATGCGAGGCGTCCTCGCGGCGGTCTTGACGGCCGGCGACGGGCGTCGCATCGGGCTGGTGCAACTCTCGGACCGCTACGCCGGCGACTTCACCGCCGACGACGAGGCCGTCCTGCAGCAGCTGGCTGAGATGGCCTGCGCCGTCGTGCAGAACCTCCAGCTGCTGCACCGCCAGACCGGGGTCGCCCTCACCCTGCAGCGCTCGATCCTCGGACCGACCGTGCTGCCGCCAGGATTCGCAGTGCACTACAGCCCGGCCCTCGGCGCCCTGGAGGTCGGCGGGGACTGGTACGACGTGCTCACCCTGCCCGATGGCAGCTACGGCGTCGTCATCGGCGACGTCGTCGACCACGGCCTCCCCGCCGCCGCCGTCATGGGCCAGCTGCGCAGCGCCGCGCGGGCCCTGCTCGCCGAGGGACACGGACCCGCCCGGGTGCTCACCGCGCTCGACGCGTTCGCCGAACTGATTCCCGGCGCCCGGTGCGCGACAGTGTTCTGCGCCATCGTCGATGACGCCGCAGGCACCGTGCACTACAGCAGCGCCGGGCACCCGTGGGCGATCATCGACGACGGGAGAAAGCACGTCCTGCTCACCGAGGCGCAGTCCGCACCCCTCGCCGTGCGCCGCACCGTCCACCGCCGCCAGGCGCAAGCCGCCCTGCCTCCCGGCTCCACCCTGCTGGCCTACACAGACGGGCTGGTCGAGCGGCGCGGCGAGATCGTCGACGTCGGCATCGGGAGGGCCGCCGACGCACTGGCACGTCACCGCGACGCCTCCCCGGCGCAGCTGGCGCACCTGCTCGCCGACCAGCTCATCGACGCCGACCACGACGACGACGACGCCTTCCTGATCTACCGTCAGCCCTCCGGCTCGACACGGCCGCTGTCGATGACCATCCCGGCGGACACCGGGCAGCTCACCGAACTGCGAGCGACACTGCGCAGCTGGCTGCGCGCGGGCCGGGTCAGCCCGGCCGGCACCGACGAACTGCTGGCCGCCGCCGTCGAGATCGTGACCAACGCGATCGAGCACGGCTCGGCCGGGCAGCCGGACCACACCGTCTCCATCGCGGCCGATATACGACCGGACCAGGTCACCGTCACCGTGCGCGACCAGGGCCGGTGGCGCGGGCGGCACCCGGCCGCCGGCCGGGGCCGAGGACTTCTCATCGCCGAGACCCTGGTCGACGAGTTGGCGATCGACGCGACCGACGCGGGCACCGCGGTTCAGCTCACCAAAAGCACGGCCCCGTGACACTCCGATTCACCACCACGACCCTGGACGCGACCATCCCCCTCGCCGTCAGCGGCCAGATCGACGCCTCCAACGCCGCCGAGTTCCGCCTCGCCATCACCGACGCACTCGAACACGGCACGCACCTCGTGATCGACCTGACCGCGGTGGACTTCCTGGCCAGCGCCGGGGTCAGCGTCCTGTACGACTTCGTCGACCGCGATCCGCGGCTCGTGGTACGTCCGGGCAGCATCATCGGCCGCATCCTGACCATCGCAAGCCTCGATGACTACCTCTCACCCCAGGCGACGTGACACCGGGGCCTGATCGGGGTCTGCGGTGGTGTGCGGAAGGCGGACGAGGGCGAGAATTGCGTGTGCCGGGCTTCCGGCGGGGGCGTAGAGGCGCAGGTCGGTGCAGTGGTTCGTGTGCTGCTGGGTGAGGCGGTGCAGCACGTCGATTCCGGCACTGCCCAGGTGGGTGACGCCGGTGAGGTCGAGGGTGAGCGAGCAGGTTCCTGCGACGGTGGCTATCTGGAGCTGCTCCTCCAGGCTCGCGGCGGTGTTGGTGTCGACGGGTCCGTCGACACGCACCCGGGGACGGGGCGCGGACGGCTGTTCCAGGACGAGGAAGGGCTCGGGGTCGGCGGGCCGCCGGGAGATCGGGAGCGAGTAGTCCTCGCTGGTTGAGATTCGCGCGGGGCGGCGGGGCGCGAGCGTGACGGCGGCCGTGGTGCCGTATTCGCCGCGGTCGAAGGCGATGGCGTCGACGAGGTTGGCCACCATGGTCAGGCCGAGTCCGCGGTTCGGGCCGGGCCGCGATGCATGCCATTTCCCGTCGTCGGCGACCTCCGCACGAAGGCGGCCGTCGCGGGTGAGAACGGCGGTGACGGCGATTGTGGCCGGCTCGGCCGAGTCGGGATGTGCGTGTTCGATGCTGTTGGTGGCCAGTTCGACGACAGCGTGCTGCAACGCGTTGGCGTCGTGCGCCGGCACCCCGCAGTCGGTGAGCCAGACGCCCAGACGTCCGCGGACGTCGGCGAGGGCGGCCGGGTCCGAGGGCACGGCGAAGTGCAGCCCTCCCGGCTCGGGCACGCGGCGCGCGGCGAGCAGCGCGATGTCGTCGCAGCAGCCTGTGGCCTGGATCAGCGATTCGAGGATGCCGGTGGGGAGTCGTTCGACCGGCGGTTCGCCGGCCTGGGCTGCCTGGGCCGCCTGGTCGGCGGCGACGCAGGCGGCGGCCTGCGCGAGCTCGACCGTCGCCTCCTGCACCGTGCGTCCGGGGCGTTCGAGGATCCCGTCGGTGTAGAGCAGGACCGTCTCGCCCGGTTCGAGCTGGTCGGTGGCGGCGGTGAAGTGTGCGCCGACTCCGAGGGGCCCGGAATCGGTGCCGGTCAGATAGCACGGCGTCTTCCCGCGCAGCAGAAGGGGCGGGGGGTGTCCGGCGGTGCAGTAGGTCAACGCGCCGGTGGCTGGATCGATCACCATGACACACGCGGTGGCTGCTCGTGCCCCGCGGATGGTGCGCGCAGCCGTGTCGGTCGCCTTGACGGCGTCGAGCACGTCGGCGCCGGCGGCGAGACGCTCGTGCAGGACCGTCTGCAGCCGTCCCATGGCAGCCGACGCAGCCGGACCGTTGCCGACGACGTCGCCGACGATCAGCGCGACGCGCCCGTCGGGCAGGGGCACTGCGTCATACCAGTCGCCCCCGGCCGCGGAATCCGATCCGGCGAGCAGATAGCTCGCCGCGATCCGCAGTCCCGGCAGCACCGGCACCCCGGCCGGCAGCAGCTCCCGCTGCAGCGCATGGGTCAGTCCGTCGCAGTCCTCGACGTTTGACGGACCCGAACCGTCCAGCTCGTCGCCCGCGCGGTGTCCGCGCACCGGGGCGGGCGCCCGAAACCAGGCGGCGACCACACCGTCGACCGTCCCGTCCGGCGCGAAGACCGGGTCCAGGATGCAGATGGTGCCGCCGACGGCACGCTCGCCGGCGCCGCCACCACCGGCTCGTTCATCTCGCATCCGAAGGTCTTGCTGCACAGTCGCACGGGTGCTGTAGGCCTGGTGGGCGGACCAGAGCAGTTCGTCGCCGGCGGCAAAGGCCTCCCGAAGCGGCAGGCCGACCAGATCCTGGCGCCCGGCAACCGAGCGGGCGGCGGCGTTGGCCGTCACGATGCGGAACTCCGGCGGCCCGGCCAGCCCGACGACCACCACCGGCTGCGCCTCGAACGTCCGTGACACGGCGCGCGCTTCGCCGGCCGGGTGCGGCCGATCGCCGTCCTCGGGAGGTTCCGGCATCCGCGCTGCGCTCATGCCATCCATCTCCCTCGATCGCGGCCCCTGCTCGGCAGATGCGGCGGGGCGCACGCGTGCCGCAAGTGTATGAAGTCTGCAATGATCACGCACGTCCGGGTCGCTCATCGAGGCGGAAAACCCTGCGCATCCGCGCAGCGGACCGGTGCATCCGCGACAGACGTCTTCGGCCGCCGTGAACCGAACGGCACCGACCGGCAATAGAGTCACGGGCCACGACAGCTTGGCCTCCGCAGCGGAGACTGCGGCTCCCCGATGAGGAGAGGCAGCATGGTCAGGTTGAGCAGATCGGCGCGGCCGGGGTCGGCCCGCCGGCGGGACGGGCGCCCGCGGATGAGGATCGTCGTCAGCGTTCTGGCCGCGTTCGCCGTGGCCGGCGGCTTCGCGGCAGGGGACGGCGCCGCCGCGAGCGTCGACAGCGCGAACGGCAGCAGTGCCTCGCCCACACCGTCGCTCGGCGGGGCGGCCTTGGGTTCGAGCTGCCTGGAGTACGCGCCCACGTGCTACGCCCCGCAGGCGTTCCTCACCGCCTACGGGATCGAACCGCTGCTCGCCCGCGGGATCGACGGCCGCGGCCAGACGGTGGTGATACCGGAACAGGCGAACGCGCCGACGGCCAAGGGCAGCGACATCCGCCAGGATCTGGCCGAGTTCGACGCGCTCAACCAGCTCCCGGCCGCCGACCTGCAGGTGGACAGCACCCTGGCGCCCGGCGCCGCGCCCTACCTGGCCGGTTTCGAGGAGGTCGAGGACCTCGAGATCTTCCACGCGGTCGCCCCTGAGGCCGCCATCGTGGTGGTCCCGATACCGCAGTCGGATCTGGCCGACCCCGCCAGTGCCGTCCAGGCCATCGTCAGCTACCTGCAGATCGCCGTGTCCCGCGGCGACATCGCCTCCATAAGCGCCTCCATGGGAGAGCACTTCGCGACCCCCGCCGAGGAGGCGCAGCTGCATGCGGCGCTACAGGCCGCGCAGGCCCATCATGTCACCGTGGTCGCCGCCTCCGGGGACACCGGGGCGGCCAGCGACCCGAACTTCGATTCCGCGCCGGTCAAGGAGGTCAGCCTGCCCGCCTCGGACCCGCTCGTGCTGTCGGCCGGCGGCACGAGCCTGGCACTGGATCCCGCGACCGGCGCCTACTCCGGCGAGATCGCCATGAGCGACTCGGGCGGCGGCTTCAGCCACCTGTTCGCCCGGCCCGGCTACCAGGACGGCGTCGCCGGGATCCCGGACGCCCGCGGCGTGCCCGACGTGGCCGCCGACGGCGATTCCGAGACCGGCATGGAAGTGGCCGTCGTCGACGGTGCGACCGAGTACGACCTCTGCTCCTCCAGCGGCACCAGCGCGGCCGCGCCGCTCTGGGCGGGAGTGATAGCCCTGGCCGACCAGTACGCCGGCCACCGGCTCGGATTCGTCGACCCCGCCGTCTACCGGATCGGCCGAAGCCCGGCCGGCCGCACGGCCTTCCACGACATAACCGTCGGGGACAACTCGGCGGTGGTCGTCCCCAGCCTGATCTCCGGCTACCGGGCGGCGCCGGGCTGGGATCCGGTCACCGGCTGGGGAAGCCCCGACGCACAGGTCCTCGTCCCGCTGCTCGCGCAGGACGTCCGCCCCGCGGACGCCGGCTGACCGGCGATCCGGCGGCCTCGTTCAGCGGGATCCGGGGCGATTCGCTGCGATACTCCCGGCGCCTACTCCGGCAGGAGTACCCGGGCCGGGAGTCATCCCAGCGATGTACCCAAATCAGCTTACTGTTTGTCGCTCTTCGGGCCGATGTGCCCCGGCGGCGCGAATGCCAGCATCGGATTCATGAATATCTCAGCCATCGCTGACGGGACGGAGGCCGGCACCGAGCCGGCGACCGCCAGGCCCCTGCTGCTCGGTGCCGTCGCCGCGCTCTCCGTCGGGGCGGCCGCGATCCACTTCGCGGTCACGTTCGAGCACTTCAGCGAGGACTCCCTCTACGGGGTGTTCTTCCTGATCCTGGCCTGGGCCCAGCTTCTGTGGCCGGTCGTCCTCGTCGCGCTGCCGTTCTCGTCCCGGGCCCCGGCCGGGGCGCAACCCGCACGATTCCAGGCCGTGTGGCTGTGGCTGGGCATCGTCGGCAACGTCGGTGTGCTGGTGATCTACTTCTGCTCGCGTTCGGTCGGTCTGCCGATCGGCCCGGACACCACGACCACGGAGGCGTGGGGAGGCCTCGACCTGGTGTGCGCGATCGAGGAGATCCTGCTGGTCGCCCTCGCCGCCGCGGTCCTGGCCCGCCCCGGGCTGCTGGCCCGCCCGGTCGCGTTCCGCAGCAGGGCGCGGTCGCTGGCCGGCCTGCTGGCGATGCCCGTCGCCGTCGTGGCCGCGACCACCGCGGTCATGACGCCCGCGTGGGCCGGCTCGGAGGGTCCGGCCGGCATGGCCGCCGACTCGTCCTCGAGTTCGAGCTCGAGTATGGGTTCGAGCGCGAGTTCGAGCACGGATTCGTCGGACTCCCTGCAGGCCGGCATGGGCGACATGGGCTCCACCGACGGCCTGCCGGACATGCAGATGTACGGCAACACGAACGCGCCGACCGCCGCGCAGGTGCAGGCCGCCGCGAACCTGATCAAGGAGACCGACGCGAGCCTGGTCCGCTTCGAGGATGTGAACACCGCGATAGCCGCCGGCTACACCTTCCGGCTGGCCACCAACGGCGAGGAGCACCTGCTCTACGCAGGCGACGATCCCGCCGAGGCGGCCGTCTACCAGGGGCTCAATCCGCAGGACCCGTCATCGCTGGTGTACGCGACCGACGTCAAGGGCCACGCCCCGATCCTGCTCGGCGCGATGTACCTGATGCGGAAGGGTGTGAACGGCCCGCAGGTCGGCGGCGGACTGACCCGCTGGCACTCGCACCTGGAGGTGTGTCAGGGCGGCAACGTCATCATCGCCGGGTTCGGCGTCGAGATGGGCCAGTGCGACCCGTCCACCTGGAAGGACCAGTACACGGCCCAGATGCTGCATGTCTGGGTGGTCCCCTACCCCGGCGGGGTCTTCTCCGACGACCTGAGTACTGCTGCGACGACCTCCGCCGCCCAGGCCGCACTCGGGGAGACGAGCCCAGGGCAACTGGCGCCGTGACCGAGTGACGGCAGAAGGGCCGCTATCCTGCGGGAGACGCGGGCCCGGCTCGCAAGGCGTCGATGATCAGGCTTCGTGTATCTGCCGGGCGCTCGACCCAGGGTGCATGGCCCGCATCGCTGAGCACGGTTCTGTCGGCGTCGGGGAGGGCGGCGAGCAGGGAGTCGGACGCCGCCCAGGGCCGCGGGTCGTCGTTGCCGGAGATCATCGCCACGGGGCAGGTGATCCGGGCGGCGGCCCGGCACAGGTCCTCGGTCTCCCGGTCGCCCCACAGTCCCCGGTTCGCGGCCGCGTTGATGACCGCGCCCGGCGGCCGGGTCTCCCACAGCGCCAAGGCGTGCCCGGCGGCATCAGGACCCGGCGAGAAGTCGGTGCGCCACTGCAACAGGCAGCGCTCGCGTTCCTCGGCAGGCGTCCGCTCGGCGTCGGGGATGGCGGAAAGCGCAGCCCAGCGTTCGCGATCCGGGCCGCCGAGCCGTCGGCCGAGTTCGGCGGCATGGCCCTCCCTGAAGCCGTTCCCCGCGCCCACGCCGGCGATGTAAGCCACGGCAGTGACCAGGTCCGGGTGACGCGCGGCGTAGCGCAGAGCCAGTTCGGCGCCCCACGAGTGCCCGGCGACCGCCCACCGGCCGAAGCCGAGGGCCGCCCGGACCTGGTCCATGTCGTCGACCGCCTGCTCGATGGTGAACGGGCCGCCGCGACCGGTCGAGCGCCCGCAGCCGCGCTGGTCGAACCGGACGACCGTGAACTCCCCGTCGAGCAGCGCCGCCAGGTCGCCGAGGTAGTCCCACAGACCGGGGCCGCCGTGCAGGAGCACAACGGGCGGACCGGTGCCGCTGACCGCGGTCCACAGTTCAACGCCGTCCCGAAGCCGGACCGCCGCCGTGCCACTCATTCCAGCCACTATAAGAGACTGCCCGCTCACCGAACCGCGCCGATGTGTTCACGACCTGTCATAACCTGAACGCAACGCCCTTCCAACCCCAGCCGTGCTCGACGACCGCATCGCGCAGCGGATTCTTGAAATCCGGGCGGTCGTGTCGGATCTGATTCTGCTGGCGAAGTCGTGGGTTGATCTTGTGGCAGGATTCACAGCCGTCTGCGTCGTCGGGTGCTGTGGGAGTCGTGGTGCTGCGTCCGGTCCTGCTGGGGGAGATTCCACAGGCTGCAGCCGCGTTGGCCTGGAAGGTAGATAGTAGGGTCGGGGACTGATTTGGAGTCATCTATGTACCTACATCCCAGGACTTGGGGCAGTCCCATGCATGGCTCCTCCTCAGCCCCCGCCGCCTCGAACCGTGCGTGCGGTTCTCCCGCACACGGCTCACCGACGCCG
>DASYAE010000003.1:0-91703 GCA_036501535.1 Actinocrinis sp.
CTCGGCGCGCTGTATCTGTTCCCGATCGTCGCGTCCGTCATCCCCGACGCGACGATGTCCCGGCATCTGCAGCAAATCGGCCCCCTGTCCGCCGGTCTGGACACTCAGACGACGATCGGGTTGAACGGCCTACCGCTCACCCCGTGGCAGGGCCTCGGCGTCGTCGCACTCTGGGCGACCGGTGCCCTCGTCCTCGGCGCACTGGTCCTGAGGCACCGTGATGCATGACAGAACCCGGCCCGGCTTTGCGGACACGAAGCGGACCTTACTAGGGGCCTGTATGGGTACTGCGTCCGCCGACGAGCTGTTGAGGGCTGACGACGAATAGGTCGTCGCCGTAATGCTCCCGAGACAGCGCGGTCCCGTGGCGCCGGTGCACGACGGCAGCGTGGCCACGAAGCCGTGCGCGGTGTGCCAGCCGAGGACGGCGAAGGCGACGGCCTCTTTCGCGTCGCCGGGCACCCCGTATTCGTCGGAGGGCATCAGCCGCGCCGCCGGCAGTCGTTCGCCGAGCATCGCCATGAGCACCGGGTTGCGAGCGCCGCCGCCGGATACCAGCAGGTGCTCCACGCCATGCGGGGCGACCTGATCGGCGACCGTCTCAGCAGTCAGTGCGCACAGAGTCGCCAGGAGATCCGGCAGGTCCGGCTCGTGTCCATGCCGCGCCACGTAGGTCCGGACATGATCGTCGAGGTAGCCAGCGTGAAAGTATTCCTTGCCGGTCGATTTCGGCGCAGGCAGCCGATAATAAGGATCCGACAAGAGGTCGGCGAGCAAGCCCTCGTCGACGCTTCCTCGCGAGGCCAATTTTCCGCCGACGTCGCAGGGCTCGCCGATCGCCGCGAAGACCGCGGCATCGAGCAGCGCGTTGGCGGGCCCTGTGTCGAAGGCGAGCGCCGGCTCGTCCACGAGGGTGATGTTCGCTATCCCGCCGAGATTGAGCGCTGCGTGCCGTCCGGCGCGGCCGCGCAGCAGCAGGGCATCGAAGAACGAGACGAGCGGCGCGCCCTGGCCCCCGGCCGCCACATCGCGCGCACGAAGGTCGGAGACGACCGGCACCCCGACCCGTTCCGCGATCCACGCAGGCTGGCCAAGTTGCAGCGTTCCGTGCACCCGCCCCTGCGAGGCCCAGTGAAAGACGGTCTGGCCGTGCGAGACGACGAGATCGACAGCGCCCACCAGGGAGACGGCCTCGGCGGCCGCGTCGGCGAACGACTGCCCGATCATCGTGTCGAGAGCGCACACCTCAGCCATCGAGGTCGGCGCCGGAGGCAGAGCGGCGAGCAGGCGCGCCTTCAGCTCGACCGGATACGGAGCGGAGCCGGTATGAAGCACCCGGCACTCGAGCGTCTCGCCGCCAGCCCGGATCTCCACGACCGCGCTGTCGATCCCGTCCATCGACGTCCCCGACATCAGACCCATCACCCGCATCTGCAGCGCCTCCTCAGATCACTCATTCAACCGCCCGCCCCCCACGCTGGACTCAGCCGCGGCAGTGCGTTCGCTGGAACTCGAGGCGACCGCGGGGCCTGCTTGGCCAGTTGAGTACAGCGCAAGACGACCGCGGTAACCGGTCCGTGGTGATCCGTCGCGTGACCCGAAGCAGTCCAGCCTGGATCGTCGCGGCGGATTACCACGGGCATCTTTTGACCTCAAATCCGCTACGCACTTCACCAAAGACCAAAGGCGAGTTTTCAGTCAACTGCACCCCGTGGCAATCCGCCGCGATCACTCAGGCGGTGGTCGAGCAAGGCACGCGACGGATTACCACGGACCGATTGCCGCGGTCACCTCCCGCGGTCCTCGAGTTGGAGGGCTGAGCCGGGTGGGCATCGTGCGGTGCGTGGGGGGTCGGCGGCTGGTGGTCGGGTGGCGTGCGGGGTGGGTTGCGCTGGTAAAGGTTTTCGATGAAAAGGTGTATTTGTCATGCCTGGTAATGGTATACTGGGATCAGTGCTCGTCGAACGGGGAAACTGATCATGTACTACCAGCCGATGCTGACCTCCGCCGGGAACCCCGGCTCGCAGACCGATGCGGAGTTGCTCGACAGCCTCGTCCTGTGGGAGCGGGAGGTGCGCAAACACCAGGCCTGGATCGCGCGGGCCATGGTGCTGCTGGTCGAGCGGGCGACGCGGGAGGATGCGCTGTTCGGGGCGGACTGCGCGATCTCCGAGATCGCGCAGGCGTTGAACCTGCACCCGACTACCGCGCACAGCCAGGTGGTTCAGGCCGTCGCGGTGGTGGATCGGCACCTGCCGACGTGGGAGGCGTGGGCGGGCGGGCAGGTCACCGCGCAGCAGGTCGCGAGGTTGGTGCAGACCACCGACCGGCTCGGCGACGACATCGTCAAGGCCCGCGAGGTCGAGGAACGGGTGTTGCCGAAAATGCCCGGGCAGGTGCTGCAGGCTACTCGGCGCGCGTTGGACCGGGTGCTGCTGGCGGTCGATCCGGAGGGGGCCAAGCTGCGCCAGCAGCGCGCCGCCAAGCAGCGGGAGGTCACGATGGCGGCGGAGCAGGACGGCATGGCCACGGTCTTCCTGAACACCACCGCGGAGCAGGCCACCGCCGTCTACGAGCGGGTGGATCAGGCGGCCCGGGCTCAGGATCCGCAGGACGGGCGCACCCTGGCGCAGCGCCGCGCGGACGCCCTGTGCGCCATGATCCTGGACACCCCCGACGCGACCGCGGGACAGGGCCCTGCCACACCGGCAGCCCTGGTCCAGGTCACGGTCTCGCTCGAAACTCTCCTGGCGCTCAACGCGCAACCCGGGGAGTTGGAGCGGTACGGGGCGATCTCGGCGGACACCGCCCGCGCGTTGGCCATGGCACCGGGCTCGCTGTGGCGCTGGCTCGCCTACGACCCCGATAGCGGCGCCCTGATCAAGACCGCACCGCGGGTGTACCAGCCAACCGCCGAAGTACGCCGCTTCGTCCAAGCACGCGACCGGGTGTGCGTGTTCCCGGGGTGCACGCGTCCGGCGTGCCGGTGCGACCTGGACCACGTCGAGCCGTTCGACCACGACTGCCCGCAGCACGGCGGACAGACCACCAAGGAGAACCTGGTCCCCCTGTGCCGCCACCACCACCGGATCAAGACCGCCTGCGGCCTCACGGTCAAGGTCATCGTGCCCGGACGCAGCGTGGAATGGACCTCCCGACACACCGGACACGCCTACCGCGTCGAGCACGCCCACGACTACCGACCCGACCAGGAACCCGACATCCTGACCGGATGGCAATACTGATACGAGCGGCGAACCAAACCGGTCATCGCTAGTCGGAGAACACGAGTTGCTCGCCCTCTTCGATGATCTCTGCCGGTGTGGGCGGGACCCTCAGCAGGCGCTCGATCACTTCCGCGGCCGGGTCGCCGAGGCGTGCGCCGACTGCCGCTGCCTCGTCGACGTTGTACGTGGTCTGCCGTAGCTCTACGTCGGGGCCTAGCATTGCCCAGTAGGCCGTGCCGGGGGCGCCGTCGTGGTGTGGCAGGCCTACGCTGCCTGGGTTCACCGAGCGTAGGTCGGCTATCCGGCGGTCGAACTGGATGTGGGTGTGGCCGGTCACCAGGATGCGCTCTTCGATTCCGGCGCTGAGGTCGGCCATCCGTGTGGCTGGCGTGCCGGGGGTGATCAGCTCGTGGTCGCTGCGGGGTGAGCCGTGGCAGAACCGGACCGGTCCGAGGCCGGTGACGGTCACCACCACGCTGAACGGGAATGCGCTGACCCGCTCCAGCGAGTGTGCCGAATGCTGTGCTGGCACCCAGGTTTCGCGTGGGCGCTCGGCTGGGCGCTCGCCGTGGGAGAGTTCGGTCACCGCGCGTTCGCCGTTGCCGCGGATGCACAGGAGGTGTTCGCCGAACTCGGAGTCGAGCAGTGCCAGCGTCTCGTCTGGCTGCGCGCCCCAGGTCAGGTCGCCGCAGGAGACCAGGAGGTCGGCGCCGCCGGCTGCGCGGATATCGGCGGCGACTGCGGTCATCGCGGCGAGATTGGCGTGCACGTCGGAGATGACCGCGACTCGGCGTACGGGCCCGTAGCGCCGCGTTGGGCCCTCCCATGCCGCCGGACCGTACATGCGCGTGTTCTGTTCGTCGTGTTCCCCGTGATTCATACGATCAATATCAGCACGGTCGCGGGCCCGTGGTAACCCCGGGAACCTGGTGAGTGGCCGAGTACGCTGATGATCACTGATCATCCCCGCGGCCCGGTGCCGCGCCTTACCTCGAGGAATCCGATGAATGCCGTGCCGTTCACGATCGCAGTCGCCGATGAGACGCTCGAGGACCTGCGCGCCAGGCTGGGCCGGACCCGGTGGCCCGACGCGTTGCCGGGTGTCGGCTGGGACTACGGGGTGAGCCCGGAGTATCTTAGAGGTCTGATGGAGCACTGGCGCGCCGGCTTCGACTGGCGGGCTGAGCAGGCGCGGCTGAATCAGCTGGCGAACTTCCGGGTGGAGATCGACGGGCTGCCGGTGCATGTCATCCACGAGCGCGGGCGCGGTGCCCGGCCGCTGCCGCTGCTGATCGCGCACGGCTGGCCCAGCAGCTGCTATGAGGCGATCGACCTGATTCCGCTGCTGACCGATCCTGCGCGGTTCGGCGGCGATCCGGCGGACAGCTTCGACGTCGTGGTTCCCTCGCTGCCCGGTTATGGCTTCTCTGGGCTTCCCGACGCGCCCGGCATGACCTCGACCCGGATCAGCGGGATGCTCGTGAAGCTGATGCGGGCTCTTGGCTACGAGCAGTTCGCGGCGCATGCCTACGACGTCGGCGCGAGCATTCTGAGTGCGATGTGCCTCGACTTCCCGGAGCGGCTGATCGCCTACCACACTACCGAACCGGAGAATGCGAACCCTTATATTGGGCCGGGCGCGCCGGCGCTGACTGCGGCCGAGCAGGACTACCTGGACCTGAAGCGCAGCTGGTACGCCGTGGAGGGCGGTTACGACCTCATCCAGGCGACCCGGCCGCAGACCCTCGGCTACGGCCTGAACGACTCGCCCGTCGGACTGGCTGCCTGGATCATCGACAAGTGGTTCACCTGGACCGAGCCGCCGGACGGCGACCTCGGCAAGCACTTCACCGCGGACCAGCTGCTCGCGAATCTCA
Source organism: Actinocrinis sp. (assembly GCA_036501535.1). Classification (GTDB taxonomy): domain Bacteria; phylum Actinomycetota; class Actinomycetes; order Streptomycetales; family Catenulisporaceae; genus DASYAE01. Next base: position 5,105 of record DASYAE010000003.1, read on the forward strand.
CTATCTACTGGGCGACTGGCACGATCAACTCCGCCAACCGGCTCTACTACGAGCGCGACCACCGTCCGCGGGTGCGTACTGCGGCCGACCGGATCCGGGTCCCGACCGGAATCGCCTTGACCACTCAAGCGATCGAGCGCGCGCCGCGCGAGTATCTGGAACGGATCTTCACCGACATCCGGCACTGGCGGGACCTCGGAGCCGGCGGCCACTTCGTCATGCTTGAGCAGCCCGAGCTGCTGGCGGACTCGCTGCGTACCTTCTTCCGACTGTTCCGCTAGCTCGGGTGCCGCAAATCCCTCTGATACCTCTGCCGGGGACGAGGCGTCATTGCGCGGGCTTCCAGGGCACTGACACAGGCCCGCGCCCGGCCGGGGCGCCGTCGCCGAGCTGCAGCGAAGTGAGCACCCCGGACGGGCAGTCGGAGTACCTGATCGTCACCGGCACAGACTCCGCAGGGTTCTACGACTACCAGGTCAACCTGTTCGTCACCGACAACCTGGTGGTCTCGATGACCGTCGGCAACGGCGTGCCGGACGGGAAATCGGTCGACGTCACCCGCGCGATCCCGCCGTTGTCGCAGGGGCAGATGCGGGTCATCGTGGGGAACTCGGGCTGGCTCTCGCTGGCGGGCTGAGGCTCAGGCCCCTGACAGGCTGCGCAGCCCGGCGCCGAGCCGGACCAGCCGCGGCGCGATCCACGGCAGGGTCTCCGGGCGGTCCGCCGCCAGCGCCTCGGTGCGCTGTTCGGCCGTGTCGCCGTAGAGCAGGCTGGTGGCGACCCGCAGTGTCAGAGCACTGTCGGGATCGCCGAACGCGCTGCCGGGCAGCGTGGCGATGCCGTGCCGGTCGAGCAGCGCGGCGGCCAGTCCGGCGCCGGTGGTGATGCCGCGGGCGCGCAGGTCCGGTGCCAGCGGGGCGAAGTCCGGGTAGAGGTAGAAGCCTGCTTCGGGCGGCCGGCAGGCGGCCCCGGCCGCGACCAGCACTCCGTGTACGGCGCCTGCTATACGGCCGTGCAGCCGCCGGGACGCGGCGATGCGCTCCCTGATCTCGGCCGGCTCGTCCAGCGCGTAGCGGGCGACCTCCTGCATCGGCGCCGCCAGCGCGGACCAGACCTCGCTGGCGATCCCGGTCAGGCTTCGATGAAGCTCGTTCCCCCAGCGGCCCGCGGGAACCCGCGCGAAGCCGATGCGCCAGCCGCCGAGGGCGAGCGACTTGCTCAGCCCGGTGGTCACCACGGTGCGCTCGGGCAGATACCGGGCCGCGCTCGGTGCGGCCGCGGCGGAACCGGGATGGCACAGCTCGGCGTAGATCTCGTCGCTGACGATGGCGAGCCCGTGCCGGTCGGCGATCGAGCAGACCGCCTCAACCTGGCTGGCTGGCGCGACGGTCCCGGTCGGATTGTCCGGGACCGTGAGAATCAGCACGCGTGGTTGGTTGTTGTGTTTCCGCGCCTCGCGGAGCGCTTGGTCGAGCAGCGCGGGGTCGGGGATCCCGCCGGCCTCGGGCGGGATCGGTACTCCGATCACCTGTCGCCCGAGCAGCGCCGCCTGCGCCGCGTAGGTCACCCAGGCCGGCTGCGGCAGCACTACGTCGCCGCCGATCGCGGCCAGCAGCGCGAAAAGCAGCGGCTTGCTGCCCGGGGCGTAAATGATCTGATCCGGCTCGGTGGCCAGGCCGCGGCGGGCGAACCAGCCCGCGGCGGCGGCGCGGGCCTGCTCGGAACCGGCGACGGGGCCGTAGCCGTTGCGCTGGACGGCACTGGCCAGCGCTTCGGCCAAGCCCGGCGAGGGCAGCAGGCCGGCCTCGCCGAAGCCGAGGTGTAGCACGTCCTGCCCGGCCGAGCGGCGGCGGGCGACTGCTTCGTCCACGGCGAGTGTTGCTGAGTGCGAAGTGACTCCGTGGTCTGTGACGCTGTGTTCGCCGACGCTGTGTTCGTTGACGCCGGCGCCGGTCACCGGGTGCGGCGCGCCGGCCGCATCGGCAGGCTCTGCTGCTCGGCGACGAGCCGGCTGGCGGTACGGGTGTCGGCCCAGGCGCGGGCCAGGGTGGCGGCCACGCGGGCCATCGGGGCGGTGTTGCGAGAGGTCATCGGACTCAACCCTTCGGTCTCCATCATCTGCGATCCCGGCTCCTGCCGGAACCTTCACCTCTACTGTGCCCGAGTTGTAGCATCAGTAAAAGCGCGAAACCACAGGGGCAACCATAAGGAAAACCGATGCTCGATCTGCGCCGGCTGGAAATACTGCACCGATTCGCGGCCCGCGGCACCATCGCCGCGACCGCGTCCGACCTCGGATACTCGCCGTCTGCGATCTCCCAGCAGCTGGCCACCCTGGAACGCGAGGCCGGCGTCGCGCTGATCGAGCGCACCGCACAGAGCGCGAGCCTGACCGATGCGGGCCGTGAGCTGGTCGAACACGCCGCGGTCATCCTCGCCGCGGCCGAGCAGGCGCAGGCCCGGATGCGGGCGCGGGCCGGAACGGTGAGCGGCCGGGTCAACCTGAGCTGCATCCCCGGCCTGGCCGCGCGGCTGGCACCGCACCTGGCCGCGCTGCAGAGCCGGCACGCCGACCTCACGATCGTCTTCCACGAGACGGGTTCCATCGACGCCTCCGCGGCCGTGCTGGACCGCAGCTACGACCTGTCCGTCATCGACGACTGGACCGGGCGCCCGCCCGCCGCCGACGCGGGCCTCGCCGTGCACCGGCTGCGCCGCGAGGAGGTCGTGCTGGCCGTCCCGGCGTCCGACCCGCCGGATCAGACCCCTGAGCCGGTGACCGCGGCCCGGCTGCGCGAGGTCGCCCGGAACCGCACCTGGCTGTGCGCCCCGGCCGGCCACCTCTCCCGGCGCGGCGGCGACCACCGGCTGGCCGCCGCGGGCGCCGTGCCCGAGCACCGCTGGCAGTTCGAGGGCCTGCACATCCTGGCCGAGCTGGTCGCGGCCGGCACCGGGGTGGCTCTGCTGCCGGTCGGCGCGGCCGACCGATCCGGCATCAGATTACTGCGACTCTCGCCGCGGATGCACCGCGACATCCTCACCCTCGCCCGGGCCACCGCCCGCGACGACCCGGCGATCGACGCCTGCCTCGCCGCCGTGCGCCGGGCGCTGCAAGACGTCGGCGGGCTGCCGGACGGTCCGCGACCAACGTCCTGACCTGGGGTGCCACCGAGCTGCTACGCACCGGCTACCGGCGGCCGCAAGAGTCGGCGCGACTCGGGCGATCCCCTGCGGCACCGTCGGCCGACCCCGATGACCACCGTCCCGGCGGCCCCGCCCGGCCGCCGGGCGGTGTTCCCGCGCCGCTGACTCCCGATCAGCGCCGCGCACCGCACGGCCCGCCTCGCCTACACCCGCGAGCGCGAGGCGGGCCGTGCCCGTGATCGAGCCGGGCTGGCACAATCGGTCTGGGCCGGGACGGCGGCGGCGGCGGACGAGCGGGAGGCGGCGGATGCGGCTCGACGGGGTCGGCAAGCGCTACGGCGCCGCCTGGGTCTTCCGCGAGGTCGACCTGCTGCTGGAGCCCGGCCAGGTGATCGCGGTCACCGGCGGGAACGGCTCGGGCAAGTCGACCCTGCTGCGGATCCTGGCCGGGGTCACCCGGCCGATCCGCGGGACGGTGACCGGCCGCCCGCGGTCCGTCGGCTACGTGCCCGAGCGCTTCGTGCCGAGCGACCGCTTCTCCGCCGCGGCGTACCTCGCCCACATGGGACGCATCAGGGGCCTGACTACAGCGCAGGCGGACGCCGCGGCGGACCGGCTGCTCACGCGGCTCGACCTGGTCGGCGGCCGGGACACCGTCGTGCGCAGGCTCTCGAAGGGCAACGTACAGAAGGTCGTGCTGGCACAGGCGCTGATCGTGCCGCCGCGACTGCTCATCCTCGACGAGCCGTGGTCCGGCCTCGACGCCGCGGCGCACGGCGTGCTCTCCGAGATCATCCGCGAGGTGTCCGGCGCCGGCGGCATCGTCGCCTTCGCCGACCACCGCGAGGCGATCGTCCGGGCCACCGCCACCACGACGTGCCGATTCGCCGCCGGGCGGCTCACGGTCGTCTCGGAAACGAGCACGAATTCGGAATCGAACTCGAACACGAACACTGGCCCGGACCTGCCGCCTCCGGCAGTCGCAGGGCTCAACGACGTCTCGCGGGTCCTGCTCCGGCCGCCGCACGGCGACGGCCGCACACGGCACGGCCCGGACTGGCACTCGATCGAAGGGGTGCTCGACTCGACGCAGACGCAGGATTCTGATGGCGCCGTGTCGGTCCGCGTGACCGGCAGCCGATGCGATGCCCTGCTGCTGATCGCGCTGCAGCACGGCTGGTCGGTGCGGGGCATCTGGCACCACATCCAGGACCAGGCTCCAGCGATCCCTGTCCCGGCAACCGCGCGGGACGGCGCCCCATGACGGCGCTCGTTCGCTACACCGCGGCGCACCTGATGCACTCGCAGCGCTACCTTCCGCCGCTGCTGCTCTACTTCGTCCTCATGGCGATCCTGACCAGCGGCGACTCGGGCCCGCTGATCCCGCTCTACGCCGGCTGCGCCGCGGCCGTGCTCGCCTGGGCGACCTGGTTCACCGCCTCGGTGGTCAACCTGGAGGACCCGGTCAGCCGCGCCATCCTGGTGGTGAACGCCGGCAGCTCCCGCAAGGTGCTGCACGCGGCCGTGGTCGTCGCCCTCGGCGCCTCGGTCGTGATAACCGCCTTCAGCATCGGCTTCCCGCTGGTCACCGGCTCGCACACGGTCACCGCAACCGACCTGGCGATCGGCGCGGAGGGTCAGCTGACCTGCGCCTTCGTCGGGATCGCAATCGGGCAGATCTGCTCGCGGCTGGTCATAAGGCGGGCCGGGATCGCCCTGCTCGCCGCCCTCACACTGGTGGTGTTCGCCATCGTGCAGCGCTGGGCGGTGCCGGTCCATCCGCTGCTCGTGCTCATGGAGGGCAGCAAGCCGACCGCTGATATCGCGCTCGACGGGGCGGGCTACGCGGCTATCGCGGTCGTGTTGCTTATCGCCGCGACTCTGGCAACGCACTTCATCTCCGACCGCAGGGACTGAACCGGCGACGCCAACCGGTCCCGCGCGCGATCGGCGATTAGGCTGGCGATCATCAGAGCCGGCGGCTGACGGAAGGCGAGGCAGGGACTGTGACTGCGCAGAGCACTGCACAGAGCGCGGCAGCGGCAACATCAGCGGAAGGCGAGCCGGAAGCCGCACTGGCCGCGCGGCTCGAGCAGCAGGAGCACCGGCTCCAGCTCGACGGCTTCGACAACGACGACGCCTGGCGGCTCGGCTGCCTGCTGGTCGAGCTGGCCCGGGAGCGCGGCCACGCGGTCACGATCGACGTCCGGCGCGGCGACCACCAGCTGTTCCACTGCGCGCTGCCCGGCACGGCCCCGGACAACGACACCTGGATCGAGCGCAAGGTCCGGGTGGTGCGCCGGTTCGAGCACAGCTCGCTGCTCGTCGGCCAGCGGCACCGGGACAAGGGCACCACCTTCGAGGCCGCGACCCCGCACCTCGACCCGGCGCTCTACGCAGCGCACGGCGGCTCGTTCCCGATCCGGGTACGCGGCGTCGGTGTCGTAGGCACAGTCACCGTCTCCGGCCTGCCTCAGACCGAGGACCACGCGCTGGTCGTCGAAGGACTCGAAAGTTATCTGGGAGATAAGTAATATTCCATAGGCTCATCGGGATATTACGCTGGGGCCCATGGCACAGACCCGCACCACCGGCCTCGCTTTCGGCGTCGTGTCCGCCGTCTCGTTCGGCGCCTCTGGCCCGTGCGCGAAAGCGCTGACCGATGGCGGGTTCACGCCGCTCCAGGCAGTGTGGCTCCGGGTGCTCGGCGCGGTGGTGATCCTCGCGCCGACCGCGCTCGTCCTGCGCAGGCGAGTGATCTTCCGCACCGTGCGCCGAAACCTCTGGCCGATGTTCGCCTACGCGCTGACGGCGATCGCACTGTGCCAGGCGCTCTACTTCGTGGCAGCCTCACGGCTGCCGGTGAGCATCGCGATCCTGCTGGAGTTCACCGGCCCGGTCCTGGTGGTCGGCTGGCTCGGCCTGGTGCGCCGCCGACACGTTCCGCGCACCGCGTACATCGGCGTGGCAACCGCGGTAGTCGGCCTGCTCGCCGTGGTGCAGATCTGGTCCGGCCTGCGCCTAGACCCGGTCGGCGTCGCCGCCGCGTTCGGCGCGGCATGCGGCAGCGCGAGCTACTTCCTGATCATCGAGCGCCTCATCGGCCGCGTCGATCCTCTGGTGCTGACCTCCGGCGGCATGTGCGCCGGCGCGTTGCTCCTGCTGCCACTCGCAGAGCCCTGGCGCGCACCCTGGCACCTGATCGCCGCCGACGTACGCGTCGGCGTCCACCTCGTCCCAGGCTGGGTCATCCTCGCAGTGCTCGTCATCGTCAGTACGGTGATCGGCTACGTCGCAGGCGCCGGCGCCATCCAGCGACTGTCCGCCCCGATCGCCTGCGGCGTGGCCTACATCGAGGCGGTCGCAGCCTCCGTCTTCGCCTGGATCGCCCTGGGCCAGCGGCTGGGGCCCGCACAGATCTGCGGCGGCGTCATCGTGCTGCTCGGCGCCTACATCGCACAACGCTCGGTCGCCGAGCCGGACGTGATCCCCGCGGAGCCCGAGCCGTCGGGAACGACAGCCCTGACTCAGGCCGCTGTCTCGGGTCGCACGGCGAGACGGTAGCCGCGCTTGGTGACGGTGCGGATGAGGTCGCCGTCCGAGCCGAGTGCGGTGCGCAGGCGGGCGATGGTCGCCTCGACCACGTGCTCGTCGCGGGTCGCGGCGCTCGGACCGGCAGTGCGCGTTCCCCAGGCGCGGCGCAGCAGGTCGGCGCGGGAGACGACGCGGCCGGGGTGCCGGGCCAGCTCGGCGAGCACCGCGGCGAGTATCGGCGGGAGCAGGACCGGGCGGCCGTCCGAGAGCACCGCGCTGCCCTGGATCACCAGCTCGCGGCCGTCCTCGGCCGGGATCGTGCGGCGCACCCGGGCCGGCAGGGCGACGCAGAGCTCTGCGGCCAGTGCGCCGAGGCGGGAGCGGTCCGGGCGGATCGTCGGCACGTCCCGCGCCTCGAGCGGGCGCGCGCAGACCGGGCCGACGCAGGCTGCTGCGACATCGGTGCGCAGCGCGTCGAGCAGCCGGTCGAGCATGCCCTCGCCGCCGGCCGCGGCGGCCTCGAGCAGCGCGGTCGCGCCGGGCGCGGAGGTGAACGCGACGGCGTGCAGGTCGCGGCGCACGATCGCGTCGATCAGCTTGCCCACGGCGGCCCGGTCCGCCGGCGGGTCCCAGCGGTATACGGGGACTGCGATGACTTCGGCCCCGGCCGCGCGCAGCTCCGCGGCGAGGTCGCAGTCGATGGTCGGGTCCGCCGTCCCGTACTGCTGCACGGCCACCCGCTTGCCGGCGATGTCGCGCGCCAGCAGCCACTCCAGCACCTCGCTGCAGAGCTCCGACTCGGCCGCGAACTGCTCGCGCAGCCCGCTGGCCCGCACCGCGCCGGTCGCCTTCGGCCCGCGCGAGACGACCACCGCCCGGCTGAGCGCATCGTGCAGCTGCGCGGCCTGGTTCCAGCCCTCGGCGGCAGAGATCCAGCCGCGCCAGCCCCGTCCGGTCGTCGCCACGGCGTAGTGCGGCGGGGCGGCGATGCAGGCGGTGGTCGCCGCGCGCAGCTCCGTGTCGTCCTCCAGCGGGACGAGCTTGAGGGTCGGCGCTTCGAGCACTCGCGCGCCGCGCCGGCGCAGCATCGCGGCCAGGTCGTCCCGGCGTCGGTCGGCGGTGAGCGCGACGACGCAGCCGGCCAGCGGCTGGTCGGCGAAGCCCGGCCCGGGTGCGTGCCCGGCCGGACCGGGCGGTGGCATGGTGCGGGGCATGGCGGCAGGGTGCGTGAACGCTGTTTCGTGAATGTTGCGGACTGGAAACGCATTGGTTAGCGCCGCACTTATTTCCGCCGTCCGAGTGAATTGATGGACTTGAACACCGGCGGAAACGACGACGACCCGGCGGCGTTATGGAGGGCCGTGACGGTGTCCGTGTGAGTATCGCGGAGCTTCCCGTCGCAGCAGCGCTTGACGGCGCGCGCACGACGCCGACGCACTGCCCATACTGCGCGCTGCAGTGCGGGATGAACATCGACGCCGCAGCTCAGAACGCAGTGACCACTGTGACCACTGTGACGATCACCGTCTCAGGCCGGGACGACTTCCCGGTGAACGAGGGCGCGCTGTGCGGGAAGGGCGCCGCAGCAGCCGATGTGCTCGATCCGGCTGTCCGCCTCACCGCGCCGTTGATGCGCGACACCAAGGACGCGCCGCTGCGCGAGGTCGGCTGGGACGAGGCGTTCGGCCGGGTCGCGCGTGAACTCGGCAGCCGGCCGCGCGAAGCAGTCGGGATCTTCGGCGGCGGCGGCCTGACGAACGAGAAGGCCTACCTGCTCGGCAAGTTCGCCCGCGCCGTCCTGCGCACGCCGAACATCGACTACAACGGCCGGTTCTGCATGTCGTCGGCCGCCTACGCCCAGCAGCGGGCGTTCGGCCTCGACCGCGGGCTGCCGTTCCCGGTCCGCGACCTGCGCGAGACCGGCGCGATCCTGCTGGTCGGCGCGAACGTCGCGGAGACGATGCCGCCGATCATGCGACACTTCGCGGCCCAGCGCGAAGCCGGCGGCTGGCTCGCCGTCGTCGACCCGCGCCGCACCCGCACGGCCGAGCAGGCGGATGCCCACCTGCAGCCGGTCCCCGGCACCGATCTGGCGCTGGCGAACGGGCTGCTGCACATCGTGATCGCTGAAGGACTCACCGACACGGATTACATCGAGGCGCGCACGACAGGCTTCGACGAGGTCCGCCGAACGGTCGCCACCTGGTGGCCCGAGCGGGTGGAGCGGGTCACCGGCGTTCCTGCGGCCCAGTTGCGGGACACGGCGCGTCGGCTCGCCCGCGCGGCGGGCCGCGTCCCGCAGGAGTCGGGCCGCGGCGCCATGATCTTCACCGCGCGCGGCAGCGAGCAGCACAGCGACGGCGCCGCGACGGTCTCGGCCTGGATCAACCTCGCGCTGGCCCTCGGGCTGCCGGGCCGGGCACGCTCTGGATACGGCCCGCTGACCGGCCAGGGCAACGGTCAGGGCGGTCGTGAACACGGCCAGAAGGCTGATCAGCTGCCGGGATACCGCCGTATCGACGACCCGGCGGCGCGGGCGCACGTCGCGGCCGTATGGGGGATCGAGCCGGAGGAGCTGCCCGGGCCCGGCCCCTCGGCGACCGAACTGCTCGCCCTATGTGGCTCGCAGATCGACGCGCTGTTCGTGATGGGCTCGAATCCGGTCGTCTCCGCGCCGGACGCGGGCCGGGTCGAGACGGGTCTGCGCGGGCTCGGCTTCCTGGCCGTGGCGGACGTCGTGCTCTCGGAGACCGCGGCGCTGGCGGACGTCGTGCTGCCCAGCGCGCAGTGGGCCGAGGAGACCGGCACGATGACCAACCTCGAGGGCCGGATCCTGTTGCGGGAGAAGGCTGTTGAGCCGCCGTCGGCAGTACGCACCGACCTGGAGATCCTGGACGGCATCGCGACTCGGCTCGGGCGGCCGCTCGTCGGCAGCGTCAGCAAGGGTCCGGGCATCGACGCCGAGCAGGTCTTCGCGGAACTCGGCCGGGCCAGCGCGGGGGGCCCGGCCGACTACGCGGCGATCACCCACCGGCGGCTGCGCGCAGGCGAGGAGCTTTACTGGCCCTGCGGCGAGGAGACGTCGTCGGGCACGCCACGGCTGTTCGCCGAGCGGTTCCCGACCCCGGACGGCCGAGCCAGGTTCCAGCCGGTGCAGTACCGAGGGGCGGCCGAAGAGCCGGATGACGAATACCCCTTTCGGCTCACCACCGGACGGGTGCTGGCGCAGTATCAGTCCGGTGCGCAGACCAGACGGGTGAACCGGCTCAACCGGGCCGCGCCGCGGCCGTTCGTCGAGCTGCACCCCGACCTCGCGGCGGCGCTCGCGGTCGCCGAGGGCGACGCGGTCACGGTGACCAGCCGCCGCGGCGTCGCGACCGCGCCGGCCAGGGTCAGCCGCGCGATCCGGCCGGACACCGTGTTCATGCCGTTCCATTGGCCGGGCGAGGGCCGCGCCAACGCGGTGACCAACCCGGCGCTGGATCCGAACTCGAAGATGCCCGCCTTCAAGGTCTGCGCCGTGCGCGTGGAGCGGGCCGTGACGCCGGAGGCGGACCGGTGAACCCGGAGAGAGCGACTGCGGCCAGCGCAGCGATCGACGGCAGGACCGACAGCAGGCCCAACAGCACGACCGACGGCGGGATCTGCGTGGTCGGCGCCGGCCTGGCGGCCAACCTGCTGGTGCGCCTGCTGCTCGAGGCCGAGCCCGAGGCGCGGATCAGCCTCTTCGGCGCGGAGCCGGTACCCGCATACAACAGGGTGCTGCTCCCGGACGTGCTGGCCGGCCGGTCCGCCCGCGAGCTGGTCCATCTGCCGCACCCGGCCGGCCCGCGGCTGGCGGTACACACCGGTGTGCGGGTCGCCCGCATCGACCGGGAGCACAGGACGCTGATCACCTCGGCCGGCGACGCGGTCGGCTACTCCACGCTGGTCCTGGCGACCGGCGCGAACCCGGTTCTGCCGCCGCTGCCGGGCCTGCGCGACCCGGGCCGGCCCGGACGGCTGCGCGCCGGCGTCCACACCCTGCGCAGCCTGGCCGACCTGGACCGGCTGCAGGCCGAGGCGCCGGCCGCCCGGCGCGCCGTCGTGGTCGGCGGCGGCCTGCTCGGCGTGCAGTGCTCGCGGGCGCTGGCCGCGCTCGGGCCGGGCGTCGAGCTGATCCATCAGGGCCCGCACCTGCTCGACCACCGCATCGACCCGGCCGCGGGCGCGATCCTGGCCCGGACCCTGCGCGGCCACGGGATCGAGGTGCACACCGAGTGCCGCGCGCGGGCCGTCACCGCGGCCGGCGACGACCTCGGTCCCGGGCCGGCCGGCGGCGTGCGGCTGGCCGACGGCATGTATCTGGACTGCGATCTCGTGCTGGTCGCCTGCGGCGCCGCACCCGCGGCCGGCCTGGCCGAGGCCGCCGGGCTGGCGGTGCGCGGGGGAGTGGTCGTGGACGAATATCTGAGGTCGGTCACCGACCCCGCGATCCACGCGATCGGCGACTGCTGCGCCCCGGCCGGCTCGGCGCCCGCGCCGCACCTCGGGGCCTGGCCCGGCCTGGCCGCCCCGGCGCTGGCGCAGGCCGCATATCTGGCCGAGTACATAGCTGACCACTTGGCCGACCACTTGGCCGAAAATCCCGCCGGCCGCGCGCCGCGCTATCAGAGCCCGGCGAACGTCGTCCGGCTGGGCGCCGCAGGCATCGATGTCGCGGTGCTCTCCGCGGCCGGGAACCCGGCCGGCGCACCTGCGCAGCGCACGGTCCGGCTCGCCGATCCGATAGCGGGCACCTACCGCTCGGTGACCGTCGGCGGCGGCCGCGTGCTCGGCTCGGTGCTCATCGGCGACGTGTCCGCCGCCGCGAATCTCAGCCGCCTGATCGATCGGCCCGGCCCGCTGCCGGCCGACCCGCTCGACCTGCTCACCACGGGTCCCCACCCCGCCGAAGGAGCCGCCGCGTGAACGCGACCACCCCCTGCAGGATCCTCGTCGTCGGCTACGGGATGGTCGGGCATCGCTGCGCCGACAAGCTGGCCGAGCTCGCCCCGGACACGGAGATCACCGTGCTGGCCGAGGAGCCGCGCCCGGCCTACGACCGGGTCCATCTCAGTAGCCTGTTCGACGGTGGCGTCCCCGAGCTGCTGACCTATGCCGCGCCTCCCGGTATCTGCGTGCTGACGGGCGATCCCGCGGTCGCGCTCGACCGGACCGCGCGGACCGTCACCGCCCGGTCCGGCGCCGTGCACGAGTACGACGCACTTGTCCTGGCCACCGGCTCGCGGCCATTCGTGCCCCCGGTGCCCGGCCACGACCTGCCCGGCTGCTTCGTCTACCGGACCATCGAGGACGTCGACGCGATCAAGCAGTACGCGGCCGGCCGCCGGGTCGGCGCGGTGGTCGGCGGGGGACTGCTCGGCCTCGAGGCGGCCGGCGCCCTGCGCTCGCTCGGCCTGCAGACGCACGTCGTCGAGTTCGCGCCCCGGCTCATGCCGCTCCAGGTGGACGACGCCGGCGGCGCGGCGCTGCGGCAGCGGATCGAAGAACTCGGAGTCACCGTCCACACCGGCACCCGCACCGAGGCGGTCGGCGCGGACCCCGGAAGCGGCGCAGCGGCCACCATGCTGATCGCGACCGGGGAGCAGCAGCGAGAACTCGCCGTCGACATCGTCGTCTTCGCCGCCGGAGTAAGGCCCTGCGACGCGCTCGCCCGCGAGTACGGGCTCGAGGTCGGCGAGCGCGGCGGCATCCGCGTCGACGAGTTCTGCCGCACCTCCGACCCGCGGATCTACGCGGTCGGCGAGTGCGCGCAGGCGGTCAACGGCCGCGTCTACGGCCTGGTCGCCCCCGGCTACGCCATGGCCGAGACCGCCGCGCGGCACATCACCGGCCTCGAGCCGCGCCCCTTCACCGGCGCCGACCTGTCCACCAAACTCAAGCTGCTCGGCGTGGACGTCGCATCGTTCGGCGACGCGTTCGGCGCGGCGGCCGGCTCGCTGAGCACCTTCTACGCGGACGAGTCGGCAGGGCTCTACAAGAAGCTGGTGGTCACCGAGGACGGCCGGCTGCTCGGCGGCATCCTGGTCGGCGACGCCTCCGGCTACGAGACGCTCAAGCCGCTGGCCGGGACCGACGCGCCGCTGCCCGTCTCGCCGATCCAGCTGCTGCTGCCGCCGAGCGAGGGCGCCGCCCCGGCGCTCGGCGTCGGTTCGCTCCCTGACGCGGCCACGATCTGCAGCTGCCACAACGTGACCAAGGGCGAGCTGGTGCAGGCGATCGGCGCGGACGGCTGCGCCACCGTCAGCGCCCTGAAGTCGTGCACCAGGGCCGGCACCGGATGCGGGTCCTGCGTCCCCACGCTCGGCAAGCTGCTGGAGTCCGCCGGCGTGGAGCAGTCCACCGCGCTGTGCCCGCACTTCCCGCAGACCCGCGCAGAGCTCTACGACATCGTGTTGGTGCGCCGGATCGACAGCTTCGCCCGGCTGCTGGCCGAGCACGGCACCGGCGCCGAGGGCTGCGAGGTCTGCAAGCCGGCCGTCGGTTCCATCCTCGCCTCGCTGGCCGGCCGGCTCGGCGGCCCCGCGCACGTGCTGTCCGGCGAGCAGGCCGCGCTGCAGGACACCAACGACCACTTCCTGGCGAACCTGCAGCGCAACGGCTCCTACTCGGTGGTGCCGCGGATCCCGGGCGGCGAGATCACCCCGCAGCGGCTGATCGCGATCGGCGAGGTGGCCCGGGACTTCGGGCTCTACACCAAGATCACCGGCGGGCAGCGGATCGACCTGCTCGGCGCCCGGGTCGAGCAGCTGCCGGCGATCTGGCGCCGGCTGGTCGACGCCGGATTCGAATCAGGGCACGCCTACGGCAAGGCGGTGCGCACGGTGAAGTCCTGCGTCGGCTCGACCTGGTGCCGTTACGGCGTGCAGGACTCGGTGCGGCTCGCCATCGACCTGGAGCTGCGCTATCGCGGCCTGCGCGCGCCGCACAAGATCAAGGCCGCGGTCTCCGGCTGCGCCCGCGAGTGCGCCGAGGCGCAGGGCAAGGACGTCGGCGTCATCGCGACCGAGCGTGGCTGGAACCTCTACGTCGGCGGCAACGGCGGATTCCGCCCCCGGCACGCCGACCTGCTCGCCGCGGATCTGGGCGAGCAGCAGCTGATCCGCGCCATCGACAGGTTCCTGATGTTCTACGTGCGCACCGCGGACCGGCTGGAGCGCACCGCGGCCTGGATCGAGCGGATCGACGGCGGCCTCGACCACGTGCGCGCGGTCGTCATCGAGGACAGCCTCGGCCTCGGCGCGGAGCTCGACCGGCTGATGCAGGAACACGTGGCCGGCTACGCGGACGAGTGGCGCGCCGCGCTGGACGACCCGGACACGCTGCGCCGCTTCGTCTCCTTCGTCAACGCGCCACAGGAGCCCGACCGCTCGGTCCGGTTCACCGCGGAGCGCGAACAGATCAAACCCCTGCTGTCCATTGGACCCGCCCCGACCCCGAAGGACCTGGTGAACGCACCATGAGCGTGCTGACCACGACTCTCGAGCCCACGCGCATCACTCAACATGCCGACCCGATCGCCCCACGCGCGGCATGGACGCCCGTGTGCCGCTACGACCACCTCATCCCCGGGCGCGGAGTCGCGGCGCTGCTGGACGACGGGACGCAGGCTGCTGTCTTCCGCACCCTTGCGGACGAGCTGTTTGCGGTCGGCAACCACGACCCGTTCAGCGGTGCCTGCGTGATCTCCCGCGGCCTGACCGGGGCGCGTGCAAGCGGGCCCACCGTCGCCTCGCCGATGTATAAGCACGTATTCGACCTGCGCACCGGCGCCTGCCTGGACGGCCCGGCTGGCCCACAGGACGCCGCCCTGCCGGTCTACCCGGTGCGCTGCGTCGACGGGCTCGTATATGTGATCGACGCCCCGGCGCAGCGCGGTGAGGAGCAGCCTTGATCAGCACCGCTTTGATCAACACCGCGACCAGCATTCGTGCCGCGGACCGCGCGCCGATCGCCGACTGGCGGCCCGAGGACCCGGCGTTCTGGGCGGCCGGCGGCGCCCGGATCGCCCGGCGCAACCTCGCCTTCTCGATCCTGACCGAGCACATCGGCTTCTCGGTCTGGTCGCTGTGGTCGGTGCTGGTGCTGTTCCTCGGCCCGGCCTATCACGTGGACGCGGCCGGCAAGTTCGTGCTGACAGCAGTGCCGACACTGGTCGGCTCGCTGCTGCGGGTGCCCTACAGCGTGGCGGTCGTCCGGTTCGGCGGCCGCACCTGGACCGTCGTCAGCGCCCTGCTGCTGCTGGCCCCGTGCGCGCTGGCCGCGGTCCTGGTCACGCCCGGGATCTCCTACAGCTCCCTGATGATCCTGGCGGCGCTGGCCGGCGTCGGCGGCGGGAACTTCGCCTCGTCGATGACCAACATCAACGCGTTCTATCCGCAGCGCCGCAAAGGCTGGGCGCTCGGCCTGAACGCCGGCGGCGGCAACCTCGGCGTGGCCGTGGTGCAGCTGGCCGGCCTGGCCGTGCTCGCCTGGACCGGGGCCGGGCACCCCCGGATGCTGGCCGGGGTGTACCTGCCACTGATCGTCGTGGCCGCGGCGGGCTCCGCGCTGTGGATGGACAACCTGGCAAAGCCCGGCGAAGGACGCAGCGCCACCGACCCGGGCGCCTCCGCCAGCGGATCCGCGTTCCCGGCGGTCCGGGCGGCCTGCCGCGAGCCGCACACCTGGATCATCTCACTGCTCTACATCGGCACCTTCGGTTCCTTCATCGGATTCGGCTTCGCCTTCGGCCAGGTGCTCCAGGTCCAGTTCAAGGCGCAGTTCGCCACCCCGGTCGACGCGGCGTACCTGACCTTCCTCGGACCGCTGGTCGGCTCGCTGACCCGGCCGATCGGCGGACGGCTGGCCGACCGGCTCGGCGGCGCCCGCGTCACCGTCTGGAGCTTCGCGGCGATGGCGGCCAGCGCGGCGCTGGTCCTGGCCGCGTCGCTGTCGCACTCGCTACCCGCGTTCATGGCCGGCTTCGTGCTGCTGTTCGCACTCAGCGGCGCGGGCAACGGCTCGGTCTACAAGCTGATCCCGTCGATCTTCGTCGGCCGCGCCGGGGGCCCGGAGCACGTCCAGCGCCTCGCCGGCGCGCTCATCGCGATCGCCGGCGCGGTCGGCGCCTTCGGCGGAGTCCTGGTCAACCTCGCCTTCCGCGAGTCGTTCCTGGCCTACAAGAGCGGCACCGCCGCGTATGTCGCCTTCCTCGCGGCGTATGTGGTGCTCGGGGCCCTGGCGAGCGTCGTCTACCTGCGGCGCGAGGGCGCCGCGGCGAACGCGGCGCCAGCACCGGCACCGGCGTCGGCATCGGCGTCGGACGCGCTGACCGCTCCGTCAGTACCCTGATCGGTGGGGCGGCCCGCGCTACCGGCCGCCCTCCGGCGGCCCGGACCGGATGCCCATCCCGGGCCGCTTCTGATGGACCGTGAGATACGCGAGCCCGTTCGGACCCGCGATCAGCGATCTGCGCGATCCGCGCGGCAGCCAGATCAGCGACTGCTCGGCCAGCGCCACCACGTCGTGGTCCGAGCGCAGCGCGCCCGAGCCCTCGACGACCAACAGCAGCACGTCGAGCTCGTCCTCGGCGTGCTGCGCGACCTGGGCCAGCGGGGCGAGCCGGACCAGGTTCGCGTCGAGCTGGCGGGGCGACTCGGTCAGCCGCCACAGCGCCCCGGCCTGGCCGGCCGGCGCCTGGGCAAGGCACCAGGAGAGGTCGGCGAGCAGATGCGGATCCCTCGCGGTTTCGGTGTCCATTGCTCCTCCCTGTACTCATCTCTTCGGTCTAGACGTTCTAGACGGTCATGGTGTAGTCGTCGTCGGACGCGTCGTCAGAGGACTCACGCGGCTCCTGCACGGCGGCGTCCTGAGCCCGGCGGCGGGCCCGGTCGGGGTCGAGGATGCGCAGCGAAGTGAGCAGCAGGCGCTCGCGGTGGTGCTCCTCGTGGAAGTCGCGCCGGCGCGCGTGCAGCAGCTGGTCCAGGCTGATCGTGCCGACCCGCCGGTCCGGCTCGCTGCGCGACATCACCGGCGCCCGGGTGATCTCCTGCCGGGCCAGGATGTTGGCCACCTCGCGCAGCGTCTGGTCGGCGTAGACGACGGTCTGCGACGGGTCCGTGTCGTGCTGCTCGGCCGGCGGCGGGACCGGGCCGGCGGTCATCACCTCGTGGGCGAAGAACATCTCGAGCGGATCGGTCGAGTACTCGCGGGTCAGGTGCAGGCCGCGCCGGGCGATCTTCTCGGTGAGCACCGAGCGCTTGAGCAGCAGCGCGGACAGGAGGTAGGCGCTGACCGAGGCGACCATCAGCGGGATCAGGTCGTTCCAGGCGTGGGTGAGCTCGAGGGTGAACACGATGCCGGTCAGTGGAGAGCGCATCACCCCGCCGACCACCGCGGCGAGCCCGGCCATGGCCCAGAACCCGGGGAAGACGTGCGGCAGCACGGTCCCCTCGAGCGCGCCGAGCGAGCCGCCGATCATGAAGACCGGCGCCAGCACGCCGCCCGAGGTGCCCGAGCCGAGCGACAGCGACCAGATCAGCGTCTTGACGACGAGGATGCCGAGCACCAGCGAGAGCGCGGCGCGGCCGGTGAGCAGCTGGTCGATCACGTCGTAGCCCACGCCGAGCGCGCGCGGCTCGAACAGCCCGCCGATCCCGATGATCAGCCCGCCCAGCGCCGGCCACCACATCCAGTGCACCGGCAGCCGGTTGAACCCGTCCTCGGCCAGGTACACCAGGCCGGTCGCGCCGATCGCGAGCAGCCCGCCGGTCAGCCCCGGCACGAGGGAGAGGCCGATCGCGGCCGGGCCGGGGTGCACCAGGTCGGCGACCGGGAAGACCGGGGCGCTGCCCAGCAGCCAGAACCGGCAGACCACGGACACGATCACCGCCGAGGCGACCGGCACTAGGCTGCGCGGGCGCCATTCGAACAGCAGCAGCTCGACCGCCAGCAGCACCGAGGCGAGCGGCGCGTTGAACGTCGCCGCCATGCCCGCGGCCGCGCCGGAGACCAGCAGGGTCTTGCGCTCGTCGGCGGAGAGCTTGAGCGCCTGCGCGAGGATCGAGCCGGCCGCGCCGCCGGTCATGATGATCGGGCCCTCGGCGCCGAACGGCCCGCCGGTCCCGATGCTGATCGCGGCGGACACCGGCTTGAGCACGGCGACCCGCGGCGCGACCCGGCTGCCGCCGATCAGGATCGCCTCGATCGCCTCGGGCATGCCGTGGCCGCGGATCTTCTCCGAGCCGAACCGGGCCATGAAGCCGACCACGAGCCCGCCGACCACCGGCGCGGCCAGAATAAGAAGCGGGGGGTGGTGGATCGCACCGGGCGCGACCAGGCTGGTGGCGATCCGGTGGTAGAAGACCGCGTTGGTGATGAAGCCGATCAGCCGCAGCAGCAGGAACGAGGCCACCGCCCCGGCCGCCCCGACCGGCAGCGCGACCGCGGTGATCAGCAGGACCCGCGGCTCGAGGGAGAAGTCGCCGAGATGCGCGGGCCGGTCCTCGGCCGCGCTCGCGCGCGGACGCCTGCCCGGTTCCGATGCCGGGTTTCCGCCGGGTGTTCGGACCGGTTTCTTCGCGCTCGCTCACACCGGCACCGGACCAGCCGCGCCGAGCATGACGGCATCTCCGGCCAGCACGACGAACGCGCGCGCGGCCGCAGCCGCGGCCTCCCGGTCCCGTGGGTCCATCTCGTCGAGCACCGCCGCCAGCAGCACGTGCCGCCGCTCCAGGACGGAGGTGACCAGCTCCCGCCCGGCCTCGGTGACGTCGACGGTGACTATGCTCCGGTTGCGCTCGTCTGTGCCGCGGACGGCCAGCCCGGCCGCCTGCAGCCGGTCCACCAGCCGGGTCACCGACGAGGCGACCATCCCGAGGGTGGAGGCGAGCGTCGAGGACGGCACCCGGCCCAGCCCGTCGAGCGCCAGCAGCACCCGGAACTGAGCCACTGTCACCTCAGAGGCGCCCAGCGCCTGCAGGCTCTTCACCGTGATCCCGACCAGCGCACGTGTGAGCTGTTCGAACGCGGCTACATCCGCGCGCGGCAGCGGCCTGTGCGGCGACCGATTGCCTGAACCTGCGCCCGAGTTCGAGCCTGAGTCTGAGCTCGTGTTCGACTCCGAGCCCGAGCCTTGGCGCGGCACTGATTCAGTCCGTGGACCGTCGGGCCGGACCCCTTCGCGCAGGACCCCTTCGGGCTGGGCTGTTCGCGGCCGCGCGTCTGCGGCCGGCGCCGTTTCGGAACGGGCTGGTTCGGGCTTGCGCCCGCCTGCTTTTGTCGACCCACCGTTGCTCACACCACCAAGTCTTGCTATCGGCAAGTCTTGCTGTCAACAAAGGATCGAGGCTCGCCAGACCGTCTGCGCGCCGCTTCCGACCGGCCGACCTGCGGGTCTAGCGATTTTCGCGACTAGGCGCGCGCCGAGGCTCCGATCATCGTGTCTGAGATCACACCATAAAGCTCCGTCCATGCTGTAGCGATTTCTGCTGTCCAGGCCGCTGCGGTGAAGTGCTCCAGCGCGGCCCGGCGGGCTCGCGCCGACCGCCGGGTGGTGCGGTGCCGAGGCTCATGGAGCTCGACTGCAGCCAGCGCGTATTGCCTGCCGCTTCCAGCGCTGTTGCCCAGCCTCTACGGCGCCCTCTCATTTCGCCGTGGTTGAGCACTGATACAAGGTGCCCGTGCCGCCCGCGCCGCCCGCGGCCCCCGGCTGGAAGCCGCCGCCACTCGTGCCACTCGTGTTGCTCGTGCCGGTATCGCCGTAGGCGGAGGCGGATATCTCGGTGCAGGCGTCGCGCACCCAGGTGCTGATCGACGTCGCGGTGCCTGCGCCGCCGCGGCCGCCGCCGAGTGCGCCGCCGCCGGCGGAGTCGACGAGGACGAACTTGACCTCGCCGGCGTGCACCATCTGCTGGAACGCGGCGAGCGTGGGCTGCGGGACCGACCCGCTGAAGCCGCCCATCGGCAGCAGTTCCTGGCCCGTGGCCTCGATGTACGGCGCGACCGAAGACCATGAGGTGGCGGCCATCACGTAGCGGGCGCTGCCACGCCGGGCGTCCACGTACGCCAACAGCCTGCTTTCCTGCGCGGTGAGCGTGGCGGTGGCGGTCAGACCGAACTCGCTGGCCGACGGTCCGGCGCCGGCGTCGAACGCCGAGCCGTCGTACTGGACGTCGAGCGCTGACAACGACCATGCCGCGGGCATGGCTATCATCGCCGCCACCGCGGCTACCAGCGTGACCGCGCCGAGCCGGCTGCGTATATGTGGCCTGATCCGGTCCGGTGTGCTCGGCTGCTCCTGGTCGCCCGCCGCCCGGCGCGGCGCGCGACGCATGATCAGGCCGCCTGCCAACAGGGCCACGGCCAGCGCTCCGACGCAGATCACGACCGGGGTGAGCCAGGGCAGGAACGAGCTGTAGCCATCGGCGAGATGCACCGTCCAAATCGTCTGCCCTGCCACGACTGCGGGCAGTGCCCATGCCAAGGTGCCGCCACGGCGATAGGCGCGGGAGAACTCGACGATGCCGAATGCGGACAGGATGGTGAGCGGAGGGGCGAGCGTGGCCATGTAAGCGGTGTGCGGGATGTCGATCTTGCTGAAGACGGCCATCGTCGTGGCCAGCCACACACCCCACATCAGCAGGCCGCTGCCGAGCCGGTCGGCCCGCCTGCGCCGGCGGAACCAGCCGGCCAGCCCGAACGCGAGCGAGGCGAAGGCGAGCGGATACAGCCATCCGATCTGGGTGGCGAACCGGCCGGTGAACAGCTTGTCGATGCCGGTGGCCTGGCTCCCGATCCCGGCTGGTCCGCCCCCGCCGCCTCCGCCTGCTCCCGGGAATGCGCCGCCGCCTCGTCCCGCGAACGGAGCGCCCCCGCCCGCCGGCCCGCCGACACCGTCGGTGTTCCCTGGAACGGTGTCGCCTGGAACGGTGCCGCCGGCGTCGGCAGCACCGGGAGCCGGGAACGAGCCGGCACCCGGGAATCCGCCGCCGACGGGAGCGGATCCGGGTTCGGCGCCGCGGCCGGGAAGGTCCTGGAGACTTCCGCCGACACCGTCTGCGCCACGGGGTCCTGCTCCCGGCGTGCCGCCGCCTCCCGAACCGAATCCGTCGACGGCGCCGTTCACGGACACGCCGAACCGGCTGAAGCCGTTGTAGCCGAACACCATCGAGACGGCGCTGTTGTCGGTACTCCCGTCGATGTAGGGCCGGTCGGGCGCCGGAGTGAAGGTGTACAGCGCGATCCAGGAGAACGACACAGCCCCGGCCACGACCGCGGCCAGCAGCAGGTGGCCGATCCGGCGCCGCAGCCCCGGCGTGGCGAGCAGCAGGTATCCGAGCCCGAGCGCGGGCAGGACGATCCACGCCTGCATCATCTTCGCCTGGAACCCGAGCCCGACCCACATCCCGGCCAGCAGCAGCGAGCGCAGCCGCCTCTCGAGAACGGCACGCTGATATGCATCGGCGGCCAGCACCAGGCACATCGTCAGCGCGCCGTCCTCCATCGGGTGGCCGAACATCGAGGCGAGCACCGGCGTCAGCGTGAACAGACCGGCGGCCAGCACCGCGGTCTCCGGCCCGGCCCAGCGCCGGGCGATCCGGTGCACCACCAGGACACTGATCACGCCCTCGATCACCTGCGGCAGCGTCACCGACCACGCGTGGAAGCCGAAGATCCGGGCCGAGAGCGCCTGCGGCAGGAACGACCCGGCGAGCTTGTCGATCGTGATCGTGGCGCCGGGATCGAGCGCTCCGTAGAAGAACGCCTTCCAACTGACCGACATGCTCTTCACCGCGGTCGAGTAAAAGTACGCATACCCGCTGTCGGCGATGTTCCACGAGTACAGCAGCGCGGCCAGAGCCGCGATCGCCAGCAGGACCGGCCGCGACCAGGCGGGCTGGCCCGCCGGTGACCGCCAGAACTCCCAGTGCCGCCGGGGCCTCGCATCCGGCCGTGCACCGGCCGGGGCCGCCTCGGGGGGAGCGGCGGAATCCGGGTCGACCGCGTCGTCCGGGGACGCGGAGGTGCTGAAGGGAATTCTGCTCATGAGTGTGCCTCGATCTCGCACGACGTTCCCAGTGCTGACAAAGCCTGATCGCAGACCGCGGCCCCGACTCCGGTGGCAGGGCGGGCGGAGCCACGCTTGCGAAGCCGGATGAGAGCACGGTGAGACTGCACTGAGAGACCCGTGAAGGCACAGCATACTGATGACAGAAATGGGCTGCCGTTTACCTTGCCGGGCCGCTCAGATGCCGGGCCTGGCTATGCCGGAGCCCTCCCGGAACGTCTCGTCGAAGGCCGCGTCGAAGGCGGCGGCGGCTTCCGGCAGCCGGCCTCCGGCGGCGGCCAGCGCGAGGTGGTGGTGGAAGTCGCGGGTGGCGACGATGAGCCCGTCGCGGATCCGCAGTATCTGGATGTTGGCCGCCACGAAGCTGCGCCCGGTCGTGGTGACCCGGCCGCGGTAGTCGAACTCGGCGATGACGACCTCGGGATCGGCGGTCTCGTAGACCACGATGTTCTCCGCGCGCAGTTCGATCGGCCGCTGCGTGGCGGCCTCGAAGCGGGCGCGCAGCTGCTCGCGCCCCTCGACCCGGTCCGGCGCGGGGAGGGAGAAGGGGATCTCGGCGACGGCGTCCTCGGCGTAGAAGTCGGCCAGCTCGGTCCATCTGCCCTCGCTGATGGCCCCGATGAAGGCGAGGAAGACCTCGCGCGGCGTCCGGGTGGTGGGAATGGTGTCGGCGGTGTCGGACATGGTTTTCTCCCGTGAACTCGATAGAGTCGGAGTCGTGACTCCGATTCAACGATACGGACTGATGACTCCGTTTGTCTACCGTTTTCTCGGGCACCGCGGATTCCGGGGCGGATTCCGGTGAGCCCGCCGGCGAACCTGCGCGCGGACGCGCGCCGCAACCGTGCTCGCGTGCTCGAGGCCGCTGAGGCGGTCTTCGCGGCGAAGGGCACCGGCGCGTCGACCGAGGAGGTCGCGAAGGCCGCCGGAGTCGGCGTGGGCACCGTCTTCCGGCACTTCCCGACCAAGCAGTCGCTGCTCGAGGCGGTCTTCCTGGAGCACCTGCGCGCCGTGGGCGACCAGGGCCGCGCGCTCAGCGAGTCGAGGCCGCCCGGCGAGGCCTTCTACGACTTCTTCACCCTCGTGGTGAACCAGGCCTCGACGAAGAACGCCCTGGCCGACGCGCTGGAGAGCACCGGCGTGGATCCGATGGCGACGGCGTCGGACTCGGCGCACCAGTTGGGCGTGCTGTTCGAGCAGATGCTCCGCGACGGGCAGCGGGCCGGCGCGGTGCGCGACGACATCGGCGTGGCGGAGATCAAGACCCTGCTGATCGGCCTGGCGCGCGCGGCCGAGTCCCCGGTCGCGGACCCGGAGGCGGGCTCGGGTGCCCTCTCCGTCGTGCTCGACGGCCTGCGGCCGCACGCCACGGCACGCGCGGAGGGAGAGCGTCCAAAACGTTGACACTGTCATATGACAGTGTCATCATCGAGGCATGGACGGTGCCGCGCAGTGGACCCTCGATGAACTCTCCGAGTTGGTCGCCGGTGCGCTGCGGGTGGACTACCACGGGCAGCCGAGCCGCCGGGTGCGCGAGGTGCCGGATCGGCGGACGATCCGCTGGTACACGACGATCGGCCTGCTCGACCGGCCCGCGGCGATGCGGGGCCGCACGGCCCTGTACGGACGTCGGCACCTGATTCAGCTCGTCGCGGTCAAGCGGCTCCAGGCCCAAGGGCGTTCGCTGGTCGACGTCCAGTCGGCGTTGGTGGGTGCCACTGACGCAGCGCTCGAGGACATCGCCCGGATTCCGGTCGGCGCGGCCGAGAGCAACGGCTCGGCCGACGTGGCCGCGGAGGAGCCCGAAGCTGTCGGTTCGCAGGTCCCGGCCCCGTTGCCAACACCGGCCCAGGCTGTGGCACCGGCCCGCAGCACGCTGCGATTCTGGGCGGCGGGACCGGCGGCGCCCGGCGTTGAATGCGGCACCGAAGATGACACTGTCACCGTCGCGGCCGGCGGAGACGGAACGAACAGTGCGAGAACGGTGAAAAGCAGCGGAAGCGGCGAAAGCACCGACGACACAGAGATTACCGAAAGCACTGAGAGCACCGGGGCCGCCGCTCTGCATCAGCCCACTGCGACCCCGGTCCCCGCGCTGCGGCTCGGCTCCGGCGTCGCGCTGCTGCTCGGCTCGGCCGGCCGGACGCCGACCGCCGAGGACGCTCGGCTGATCGGCGAGGCGGCCGGGCCGCTGCTCGACCTTTTGAACCGGCTCGGTCTCGACCTGCCGGGCCCCGGGAGGGAGATTCGATGAGCACGCCAGTACGAATCATGGACGCGGACGAACTCGCGCATTTCACCGGGACCGTCCCGCAGCCGGCCGGAACCCCGGCAGGCGCCGCCGGAATCGCCGTCGCCGACCCGGACACGGGGCTCGGCGCGCTCTCGACCGAGCGCGGCAACCTTCCGCTCGAGGCGATCGACCTGCGCGCCGCGGTCAGCGGCCTGGCGGTCGCGACCGACCTGGCCCAGACCTTCCGCAACCCCTACGGGGAGCCGCTGGAGGCCACGTACGTCTTCCCCCTCCCGGACCGCGCCGCGGTGACGGCGCTGCGGATGGAGGCCGACGGCCGCGTCATCGAGGGCATACTCAAGGAGCGCGGCGAGGCGCGCGCCGACTACGACCGCGCGGTCGCGGAGGGCCGGCGCGCGTCGATCGCCGAACAGGAGCGCTCGGACGTGTTCACGCTCCGGGTCGGCAACATCATGCCGGGGGAGCGCGTCGTCGTGCGGCTCTCGCTGGCCGGGCTGCTGCCCTTCGAGGACGGCGCCGCGACCTTCCGGTTCCCGCTCGTCCTCGCTCCGCGCTACATCCCCGGCGCGGCGCTGCCCGGCAGCCAGGTCGGCGACGGCACCGCTGCGGACACCGACGCCGTGCCCGACGCCTCGCGGATCTCCCCGCCGGTGCTGCTGCCCGGTTTCCCGAGCCCGGTGCGGCTCTCCGCAGAAGTCGACATCGACCCGGCCGGGATGCCGGTGCCCGAGGTCCGCTCCAGCCTGCACTCAGTGCTCGTAGACCGGGCGGACGCGCCCGAAGGCGGCCTGCGCGTGCGCATGGTCCCCGGCGAGCGCGCGGACTGCGACTTCGTCCTGCGGCTCGGATTCGGCTCGCCGGACGTGGTGACGACGTCGCTGGCCGTCCGCATGGACCCGCACGAGAACAAGGACAAGGACGAGGACGAGGACGAAGACGCCTCGCCCGAAGCCGCCGCGTCGCAGGGCACGTTCGCGCTCACCATCGTCCCGCCGACCGGCACCGGGCCGGGCCGGCCGAAGGACGTGGCGCTGCTGCTGGACCGCTCCGGCAGCATGAGCGGCTGGAAGATCGTGGCCGCCCGCCGCGCCGCGGCCCGGATCATCGACTCGCTCGCACCCGCCGACCGTTTCTCCGTCTGGACCTTCGACCACGCCATCCAGCGGCCGGAGAACCTGCCCACCGGGCTCGTGCCGGCCGGCGACCGGTTCCGGTTCCGCGCCGTCGAGCATCTCGCCTCGGTCGACGCGGGCGGCGGCACCGAGATACTCGAGCCGCTGCGTCAGGCCCTCGACCTGCTCGTCAACGCGCCGCAGCCGCTCGACGCGGACGCCGCGGACGGCCCGCGCGACCGAGTCCTGGTGCTGGTGACGGACGGCCAGGTTGGCAACGAGGACCAGATCCTGCGCTCCCTCGCGCCCAAGCTCGGGGAGGTGCGGGTACACACCGTCGGCGTCGACACAGCGGTGCACGAGGGCTTCCTGCGCAGCCTCGCGGTGCTCGGCGGCGGCCGCTGCGAGCTGGTCGAGTCCGAGGACCGGCTCGACGAGGCCATGCGCGCCATCCACCACCGGATCGCCACGCCGCTGGTCAGCGGGCTGCGCATCGATGACCGCGGCCTCGGCGTCGACCTGGCCTCGCTCAGCCCGGCCCGGCTGCCCGACCTGTTCGCCGGCGCCCCGGTCGTGATCACCGGGCGGCTGCGCGGCGCGGGCCAAGGCAGCGTGGAGGTGACCGGGCTCGCCGTCGACGGCTCGGCCTGGCAGCGCACGATCGCGGCCGTGCCCGGCGACAACGCGGGCCTCGCCGCGCTGTGGGCCCGCAACCGGATCAGGGATCTGGAGGACCGCTACGCCGCCGGCCGCGGCCACGCGACCGCGGTGGAGCGCGAGATCACCGAGACCTCGCTGCGATTCAACGTCCTGTGCCGGTTCACCGCCTTCGCCGCCGTCGACGAGCGCGTGGTGAACGAAGGCGGGGCGATGCGCCGCGTGGTCCAGCCGGTCGAGTCGCCGCGCGGTTGGGCGATGTTCAGTGAATCCGCCGAGGAGTCCACAAGGCACTTCACCGCACCGGCCGTCGGTGCCGCGGCTCCCATGATGGCCATGGCGCCGCTGATGGAGGCGCCTCCCGACGGCGCCATGCCGACGGCCGCACCGGAGCCGCCCGCTGCACCTCTGCCGCAGGCCGCGAGCGGGGTGGGGTTCGCCAAGCGGCGCAGCGTCGGGGCGGCCGCCCTTGGCGGCCCGCTTGCGCGCGAGCGCGGCGAGATGGCTCCGCGGGCCCCGATGCCGGCGATGCTGCCGCCGCTTCCGTCCGACGTGCGGCGGTTCGCCGTCGAGGCACGACTGAAGCTGCGTCAGCTCGCCGATCGGCCGCTGCCGGAGCGGGCGGAGTACCTGCGCACGCTCAGCGCCGAGATCCGGCAGCGGCTGGCGGCCCTGAGCACCGCCGCGATCGACATGTTCGGGCCCTGGGTTCACATCCTGCGCAGCCTGGAAGGCGAACTCGCCGCGGTGCCGGCTGCCGACGCCGTGGCGCTGCAGCGGCTGTGGCTGCGGGCGATCGACCTGTTCGACGCGATGGCCGGCGGCGAGGAGCCGGCGCAGCCGCAGCCCGCGGAACAGGGGCGCCGCGGCACGGCGTTCTGGAAGCGCGGGTAGGCAGGAAGCGAATTTCCTTCAAAGCACGCAGCGCGGCGGCGGACTCTCGTCCGCCGCCGCGCCGGTTCTCGCTGCTGTGTTAGTTAGACCGGACTGCTAGGGCAGCGTCCAGTTCTGCGCGTTGGTGTTGTTGCAGGTGTAGATCTGCAGCTGCGTGCCCTCGGTGGTGCTCGACCCCGGATCGTCCAGGCACAGGCCGGACTGCGGGTTGACCAGCGAGCCGTTCGCGCCGGACTCCCACTGCTGGGCGCCGGTGCCGTTGCAGGCGTAGTACTGCACCAGCGTGCCGCTGGTCGTGCCGCCGCCGTTGACGTCGAGGCAGCCGCCGAGCACCTGGAGCGTGCCGTTGCTCTCCACGGTCCAGTTCTGCGCGCCGGTCTGGTTGCAGTCCCAGATCTGGACCTTGTTGCCGTTGGTCGTCGCGCTGTTGCTGTCGTCCACGCACAGGGCGGAGGAGACGCCTGAGACGATCGGACCGGTCGGGGCCGCCGTCGAGGACGAGTTGGTGAATCCGATGGCGAAGATGTGCAGGGCGCCCGCGCTGGCGTTCGACGGGAGCCGCACGCTGCTGACGGTCTTGCCGGACTCGAGCGCCGCCGGGGCGGTGGCGAACGCGTACGTCTTCACCGAGTCCGATGAGGCGCCCGCCTGGTTGCGGTAGGCGCTGGAGACCGCGGTCGTGTTGCCCGAGCTCGCCGAGGCGCTGCCGCCGTTGAGTGTCCAGTCCGACAGCGTGATCGAGACGTTCTGGGTCGTGCCGTCGGTGTAGGTGACGGTGGCCGTGCCGGTGGACGGTCCGTTGGTGGCGGAGCCGAGGAACGAGATCGACCCGGTGCCCGAGACCTTCACGCTCTGGCCGTTCGCGTCGTAGTTGTCCGCCGATCCGGCCGCCGGGCTCGGCCAGGTGAAGCTCACCCCGCCGGCGGAGACCGTCGAGCCCGGATTCACCCCGGCGTTCGACAGGGCGGTGGCCGAGTAGCTGAAGCCGTCGCCGTCGAAGTCCGCTGCGGACGAGCTCGAGTCGTTGGACACGCCGATGTCGGTGTAGGTCGGCGAGCCCGCGTAGGACGGCGGGGCGGACGACGCGGACGAGGCCCACGAGGTGTCCGCCGCGGTGCCCAGCGTGTAGCCGAGCATGCCGCCGCTGGTCAGCGCCCCGGACGGGGCGTAGGCGTTGTTCCAGGAGGAGCCGTTCCAGGTGGCCGACTGCACGTACGGGGCGTTGTCCGCCGCGCCGCTCCCGTTGACCGTCAGGGTGTTGCCGCTGGGCAGGGTGATGATCTCCTGGGTGAACATCGGCGAGCCGAGCGCGAGGTTCGCGGTGCCCGGTGTCTCCGGGTACATGCCGAGCGCCGACCACACGTACCAGGAGCTCATCTCGCCCAGGTCGTCGTTGCCGGCCAGGCCGCCGGCCGCGTCGGTCCAGATCTGGTCCTGCACCTCGCGCACGATCTTCTGGGCCTGGTACGGCTGGCCCACGTAGTCGTACTCCCAGGGGATCTCCAGGCTCGGCTCGTTGGACAGGTCCATGTAGCCGTTCTGGCCGGTCAGCTGGGAGGTGACGGTGTTCAGGTAGGAGGTCAGCGCCGAGTCGCCGCCCATCGCGTTCGCCAGGCCCTGGACGTTGAACGGGACCATCGGCGTGTACTGGTACGAGTCGCCCTCGACGAAGTTCGTGCCCGACGACGCGGAGAATCCGGACTCGAACGGGCCGTTCTCGCCGCGCGGCACGATGTAGCCGTTGGAGAAGTCGAACTCGTTCTGCCAGTCCTGCGCCCGGTTGGCGAAGGTCGTCTGGTCGGCGGTGTTGCCCAGCGCGCCGGCGAACGCCGAGATGGCGAAGTCGGCGCTGTCGTACTCCAGCGTCGTGGAGGCCGGGCCGTAGTAGTTGCAGCAGCCGTAGCTGCCGTCGTCGGGCAGATATCCGAGCTGCTCGAGGTAGTTCAGGCCGGGGCGCACGTTGTTCGTGTTGGTCGCCTCGGCGACCATGTCGGTCAGCGCGGCCGAGGTGTTGAAGTTCGTCGCGCCGAACGCGTAGTACTCGGCCAGGATCGAGTCCGCCGGGTCGCCGACCATGACGTAGGTCTCGCCGTTGTCCTCGTTCCACTTGGGGAACATACCGGTCTGCGCGTAGTCGTCCACGATCGACTCGGCGGTGTCGGAGGCGACCGAGGGATCGATCAGCGCCTCGAGCTGGGCCTGGGAGCGGTAGATGTCCCAGCCCGAATAGTTGCCGTAGACGGCGCTGTGGCCCGAGTCGACGGTCTGCACGCTGCCGTTGAAGCCCGGGTACTGGCCGTTGACGTCGCTGATCACGTTCGGGTGCAGCAGGGAGTGGTACAGCGCGGTGTAGAACACGGTCTGCTGGGCCGAGGTGCCGCCGGCGATCTGGACCTTGCCGAGCAGCGAGTTCCAGGCGCTCTGGGCCGCGCTCTGGGTGGACGAGAAGTTCCAGTTCGGGTTCTCGGTGGTGCGGTTGCTCACCGCGTTGGCGACGGAGACGTAGGAGACGCCGATCTTGGCCTGCACGACGGCGTTGCTCGTGGTGTTGAAGGTGACGTAGCCGTCGTTGGCCGAGACCTGCGGCGTGGCGTTCGGCGTGGCCTGCGGGACGGCGCCGTGCAGCGTCGGCTTGTTCACCGGCTCGGTCGCGTTCGGCGAGGCGGTCTTGGCCGCGGGCTTGGTGGTGTTGGCGACCGCCTGCGTGCCGTCGGTGCTGAACGACTGGCTGAAGACCATGTCGAAGTAGAGCGTGTACTTGTTGGTGGCGCCGCAGAAGCTGCCGCTGGTGACCTGGCCGCTGACCTCGGTGTTGCTGACGACGTTGAACTGCTCGCCGCTGTCGCCGTTCTGGCTGCCGTTCAGCTTGAAGATCAGGTTGGCCTGGGTGGTCGACGGGAAGGTGAACTGGGCCATCCCGCTGCGCGTGGTGGTGGTCAGCTGCGTGGTGACGCCGTTGCTGGTGGTCACCGAGTAGTAGCCGGGGCTGGCGCTCTCGTTGGAGTGCGAGAAGGAGTCGGTGGCGCCGGTGTTGACCGAGCCGACGGTCGGCAGGATCGGGACGTCGCCCTCCGCGCCGCAGCCGGGGCCGGACAGGTGGTCGAGGCTGAAACCGGTGATGGAGGAGTCGCTGTAGGCGTAGCCACCGCCGTCCGGGCGGGAGGGCGTGTCAGGGCTCCACTGCACCATCCCGAACGGGCTGTCCGCGCCCGGGAAGTCGTTGGCGTTGTTGGCGGTGCCGATGAACGGGTTCACCAGCGAGGCGGGGTTGCTGACCAGGGCCGCGGGAGCGGCCGCGTGGGCGGCCGGCGCGGACGCGGTCAGGGCCGCCGCCGTGGCGACGGCCGCCAGGACCGCGAGGCGCGGCCTGGCGATGGCTGTGGGTATGGCCATGTTGTGTAAGGGTCCTTTGAGGCGGGGGTCCGGGGACGGACCTGTGAGCGCTGAAAGGCACACGTGCCGGGATGTCCGGGGACGCCGGGGCGTCCGACGGGCTCCGGTGGCCGGGCGGCGCCGCGCCCTCGGACGCCGGGTGGGCGTCCGCCGCGTTGGGTGGAGGACCGTTGGAACGGGGACAGGGTATTCAGTTGTGGTGCGCGACCCGCGCGGACCGGCCGGCGGCCGGTCCGCGCGGGATGCCTGTGGGCCCGGCGGATCAGGGGTCAGAGGCCGGGGGACCGGGCGGTCAGGAGGAGCAGCTCGACTCGTAGATGTAGGGCTTGACGTTCGCGTCGTTCATGTTGGCCGTGGTGATCGCCACCAGCGGGGTCAGGATGTTGGCGGTGACCGTCTTGCCGTCCAGCGCGTCGACCGCCTGCTCCACCGCGTCCTTGCCCTCGACGGCCGGGGCCTGGGCGATGGCGAGCTGGATGGTGCCGTTCTGCAGCATGGTCATCTGGGCCGGGTCGGCGTCGAAGGTGGCGACCTTCACCTTGCCGGACTCGTGGGTGGCCTGGATCGCGGTGGCCGCGCCCTCGGCGGTGACCACGTTCGCCGCGAACACGCCGGCCAGGTCAGGATTGCCGGCCACGTCGCCCTCGATGTCCGAGGTGGCGATCGCGGTCGTGTCGGTGTCATCGTACTGCGTCGAGAGAAGCTTGACGTTCGGGTACTTCGACTGCATTTCCTGGGTGAAGCCCTGCACCCGAGCGTCGGTGGTCGAGGTGCCCGACTTCACGGTGACCACCGCGACGGTGCCCTTGCCGCCGATCTGGCCGGCGAGCTGGTCCGCGGCGAGCTTGCCGCCCTGGGCGTTGTCCGAGGTGATCCGGGAGACGCCGAGCGAACCGTCACTGGACGAGGTGTCCACGAACACGATCTTGGTGCCGTTGTTCTGCACCCGCTCGAGGTCGCTGTCCAGCGCGGTGGAGTCGGTCGGCGCGACCAGCAGCGCGTCCGGCTTGGTCGCGATCGCCGCGTCGATCAGCGGCTTCTGCTCCGGCACGGTGAAGTCGGCCGGGCCGGTGACGGTCAGCTTGACCCCGAGCGCGGCGGCCTCCTGCTCGGCGCCGCACTCCATGGTCACGTAGAAGTTGTCGCTCTTGGTGCCGACTATCAGCTCAAGGCTCTTCGTCCCGCCGGACGAGGAACTGCTGGAGCAGCCGGCCGTGGCCGCGGCGACGAGGGAGACGACGGCCGCGGCGCTGAACAGGGCCGAGGGTGTGCGGCGGTGCATGGGCTCCTCCTTGCGGAACTGGCGCGGCCACCTCGTTGTGGCGCGCCGATCTCGGGCCTCGTCAGCTGCGCTCGCGCAGCCGGCGGCGGAACTGGTCGAGGTAGACCGCGGCGCCGAGCACCAGCCCGATCGCCACGTACTGCCAGTACTGGTTCACCGCGAGGATCACCAGGCCGGTGAGCAGCATCGCGGGGATGAACACGCCGAGCAGGGTGCCGAACATGGACCCGCGGCCGCCGAACAGGCTGGCGCCGCCGAGCACCACCGCGGTGATGACGGTCAGGTTGTCGGTCGAGTGGCCGGAGATCGTGGTGGTGCCGAAGTAGGCCAGCGAGAGCAGGCCGGCCGCCCCGGACAGCATCCCCTGCAGCGCGTAGACCTTGATCAGGTGGAGGTCCACCTTGATGCCGGCCCGCCGGGCGGCCTCGGCGTTGGAGCCGATCGCGTAGGTGTAGCGGCCGAAGGAGGTGTAGGACAGGATCAGGCCGAACACGAGCGTGAGCGCGAAGCTGATGATCACCAGCCACGGGAGCCCGCCGACCGAGCCCAGGCCGATCGTCTGGGCCAGCCGGTTCGGCACCGAGCGGACGTCCGAGCCGCCGGTGATCAGGTAGCTGATCCCCTCGGCGACCAGCAGCCCGGCCAGCGTGGTGATCAGCGGGGGCACCTTGGCCTTCGCGATCACGAAGCCCTGGATCGCGCCGAAGGCGAGGCCGACCGCGACCGCGATCAGCATCCCGACCAGGATGACGCCCCAGCCGGCGTTGGTCCCCGAGCCCGGCTGGCTCTGGTAGTACTCGCCGGCCACGACGCCGGCGAAGACCAGCACCGAGCCGACCGACAGGTCGATGCCGGCGGTCAGGATGACGTAGGTCTGCCCGATCGCCATCACCAGCAGCGGCGCGGCGTTCGCGGCGATGTTGCTCAGGTCCCCGGTGGTCAGGAACTTGCCGGGGGACGCGATGGAGAAGTAGGCCATGATCGCGATCAGCGCGATCGCGGTCCAGGCCTCGTTCAGGGTGACCAGGCGGCGCAGCGCGCTGCGGGCGGTCAGCGGCCCGTCGTCGGGGCCGCCGGGGCTGCCGGATCCGGTGGTGCCCGGCAGGACCCATGCGTCCTGCGGTGGCGCCTCGCTCTGCGGCATCCCGGCGATCTGCGTCTGGGCGTCGAATTCCGGCTCGCTCATGATGCCGCCCGCCCCGCGCCGTACTCCGGGCCCTGCCCCGGCCCGCGCATCGCCAGCGCGCCGGTCATCGCCCCGACCAGCTCTTCGACGCTGGTGTTCCGGCCCTGATAGCTGGCCACCCGCCGGCCGAGCCGCAGCACCTCCACCCGGTCCGCCACCGCCAGCACCTCGGGCATGTTGTGGCTGATCAGGACCACGCCGATGCCGCGGTCCCGGACCCGCTTGATGGTGTCGAGCACCCGGCCGCGCTGCACCACGCCGAGCGCGGCGGTCGGCTCGTCCATGAAGATGATCCTGCTGGCGAAGTAGACCGCGCGGGCCACCGCCACGGTCTGCCGCTGCCCGCCGGAGAGCGTGCCGACCGGCGCGTGCACGTCCGGCAGCTGCACGCCGAGGTCGGCGAACACCTCCCGGGCCTTGCGCGCCATCGCGCGGCGGTCCAGGATCCCGAGCCACGGCACGAGGTACAGCTCCCGGCCGAGGTGCAGGTTCGCCGCCGCGTCCAGGTCCGGCGCGAGGGCAAGGTCCTGATAGACCGTCTCGATGCCGTGGCGCTGCGCGTCCAGCGGGCCGGAGAGCTGCAGCGGCAGCCCCGCCAGCGTGATCGCGCCGCCGTCCGGCCGGATCGCGCCGGAGAGCACCTTCACCAGCGTGCTCTTGCCCGCGCCGTTGTCTCCGATCAGCGCGGTGACCTCGCCGATCGCCGCGCTGAAGTCGGCTCCGTCCAGTGCCTGGACGTGCCCGTAGCGCTTGTTGATGCCGTTCGCCTCAAGACCTGCCTCTGCCATGGCGCCCGCTCGCGGATCCTTACTGCTCGGTGCCCGGGATGGTAACGTTCACACAGCGAGTCAACGGCGGCCGTCGTGGTCCGTCAAGATGACCCCGATCGATCTGTGACTCCAGCGTGATGAGACCGTGACCTTCATCCCATGAAAAGGGGATCAAGCGGAGGAAATCGAGTACGGACGCGAAACCGGGGAACGGGACCGAAGGTGCCGAAGCCCTGGCTTGCCGTTTCTTGCGTGATAACGTTCCCATCATGTCCAGCGAGAACCGGGTGCCGACGATGCGGGACGTGGCGCGGGAGGCGGAGGTCAGCCTGATGACCGTCTCCCGGGTGGTCAACGGCGAGCCGGGCGTGCTGCCGGAGACCGCGGCGCGGGTCGAGCGGGCCATCCGGAAGATCGGCTACCAGCGCAACGACATGGCCCGGCACCTGCGCCGCAACGCCACCGGGACGCAGACCGTGGGCCTGGTCATCGACGACCTGGCCAACCCGTTCTTCGCGGTGCTGGCCCGCGCGGTCGAGGACCAGGCCCGGCTGCGCGGCTACCTGGTGCTGATCGGCAGCTCCGGCGACGACCTGCGCCGCGAGCGCGAGGCGGTCTCGGCGTTCTGCGCGCGCCGGGTGGACGGGCTGATCCTGGTCCCGGTCAGCGGTAGCCACCGCTTCCTGCGCACCCAGCTGGCCCGCGGCACCAAGGTGGTCTGCGTCGACCGCCCGGCCGAGCAGCTGCAGGTGGACACGGTGGTCGTGGACAACCGCAACGGCGCGGTCAACGCGACGAACCACCTGCTGGCACACGGCCACCGGCGCATCGGCTATCTCGGCGACCGCCTGGACATATGGACGGTTAAGCAGCGCTACACCGGGTTCTGCGACGCCCTCGCCGCGGCGGGGCTCGAACCCGATCCGCGCCTGGTCCGGCACGGACTGCGCTCGCGCTCCGACGCGGCCGCCGCGGCCGCCGAGGTGATGGCGCTGCCCGACCCGCCCACCGCCTTCTTCGCCAGCAATGACCTGACGTCGGTGGGCGCGCTGTCCGGCCTCGGCGCCCGCTCCGGCCAGGTGGCCGTGGTCGGCTTCGACGACTTCACCCTGGCCGACCGGCTGAACCCGGCGGTGACCGTGGTGGCTCAGGACCCTTCCGCGCTCGGCGCGACCGCCGCGCAGCTGCTGTTCGCCAGGATCGAGGGCGAGACCTCGGCGCCGCGCGAGGTGGTGCTCTCCACCAGGCTGGTCAAGCGCGGCTCGGGCGAGATCGCCCCGCCGAGCGCGGCTTGAGCGTGGCGGTGCCGGTGGTGCCGGGTGTGCCGGTTATACCGGCGGTGCCGGGCCGGTCGTGCCAGTAGTGCTGGTGATGCCGGGTCGGCGGTGCCGGTGGTGCTCGCCGAGATAGTCAGCCGCGATATTCATTTGCCGGGCTGCGAGACGTGGTCGGATGCTGTTGCGGTGGTGAATCTCGGTGACGCGGCGCGGGCATGGCGCGCGGACGGGTTCGTGGTACTTCCGGGCTTCATCCCCGAGGACGAGCTGCGACCGGCCCTCGGCGAGCTCGGCCTGATGTTCCCCTCAGCCGACGGCTTCCACGACGGAACCGATCCGCGGCGCGATCACTTCCTGGGTGACGAGTTCGCCGGGATCGACGGCTTTCCGTTCGCGAGCACCGAGGTCGGCCTGCTCGCGGTCCACCCGCGTCTGGTGGATCTCGCCGAGGCCCTGCTGGCCGAGCCGGACCTGCGGATCTACAGCGCCGAAGCGTGGGCGAAGTACACCGGGGCCGCGGACTATGAGCAGAACCTGCATCGCGACTACCTCAATCACACGGTCCTGGTCCCCAGCGACGACCCGGGATGTCAGCAGGTGGAGATGTTCCTCTACCTCACCGACGTTCCCGAGCAGCTCGGTCCGCCGCACATGCTCTCCCGCGCCCACTCCGGCGACCTGCCGGCCAAGCCCAACTGGTATCCCCGCGAGGACGTCGCGGACGGCGAGTCAGGGTACATGGCCACCGGCGGGAGGCCGGACCTCTACGAAGCGGAGCTCTCCGGCGCCGGGCCGGCCGGAACCGTCGTCGCCTTCGAGGCCGGCACCTTCCACCGCGGCACACAACTGACCGCGCCGCGAGGTGTCCGGTACAGCATGCAGATCTGCTACCGGCCCGCCGCGGTGCAGTGGGCGGACCGGTCCGCCTGGGCCAACAAGTCCTTCGAACCTGCCTGGAGCCGCTTCGTCGAGCGTGCCACGCCCCGCCAGCTGCGGCTCTTCGGCTTCCCGCCACCGGGTCACCCCTTCTGGACGCCACGGGCACTGGCCGGCATGGCAGAGCGCTATCCCGGGCTTGACCTGGCACCGTGGCGTCCAGTCGAGGGCTGACCTTCACGCAGTTCGTGATCTGACGCGACTCAGTCGGCCGCTCGGCACGCTATTCAGCGACGCGATCGCGGGCCCCACGCAGGGCTATCGCTATCGCCCCGGCGAGGAACACGAGGCCCGCGCAGAGCGCTGCGCCGAGGTCGTGCGGGGGACGGGCCGGCCAGGTCCACGGGGTGTACCAGGTCACTGTCAGGGCATACTCGGCCAGCGGAAAGTAGGCCAGTGGGCCGACCCAGGCGAGGTTGCCGCCGACGAACGGGGCGAACAGCAGGCCGATCCCGGCGATCCCGACGATGTTGCGGGCCGCGGCAAGCTCGCCTCCCGGCACGGACCGGGATATGGCTCCGGCGGCGAACAGTCCGGCGGCGGCCGCGGTCAGAGCCAGCGCGACCGTCGGGCGCAGCCACGGCAGCCAGCGCACCGCCGTGCGTTCGGACTCGCCGAACGGGTTGGCGGTGGCGGTCGCGACGATCGCGCCCGCCGCGGTCTCGAGGCCGAGCGGCAGTTGCTGCGCGGCCGGCGTGATGCCGTGGATCCAGCCTTCGGCGAGGCTGAGCTGGAGCACGCCGGCCAGCCCGATCAGCACCCCGACCGCGGTGGGGATCCGACGGCTGATCAGGTACATGCGCAGGAGCCGCAGGAAGGCCATCTGCCCGATCCGGCCGGTCAGGCCTCTGCGAGGTGTTCCGCTCGCCGGCGGCCGGGGACCGCTGCCGGTCTCGTTGCGGGCCCCGGCGCCGGAGCCGGATTCGGTCAGGGCGCTCATGGCAGCTCCGCGAGGGTGATCCGACCGGCTCGCAGCGCCGCCAGATGACCGGCGAGCCAGGCGTGCCGGGTGGCGGCGGGCAGCGCCGCGAACTTCTGCGCGGCGCTGTACGCCGGCGTGCCGGGCGCGGGGATCGCCACGGAGTAGTCGTCTGCCTCCGCTCCCTTGTACAGGTCGAGCGTGTGCTGCAGCGGGACGCCGAGCGGCAGGCCCATCTCCTGGAGCAGCGCCCCCTCGACCGCCTGCTGCGCCGGATCGGCCGTGATCGGCGAGGCGATCAGGCTCTGCATCAGGGAAACCCCGGCCTGCGCCTGGAGCTGCGGATTGCTGGGCTTCGCAAGGCTGGTGAAGATCTGCTGCTGGTACCCGAAGTAGAGGACCGGCGCCCCGCCGCCGGCCGGTGTCGCGACCGTGGCAGCGCTCTGCTCCTGCGCGTCGGGCGGCGGCAGCAGGGGAGAGTCGAGCGGGACCTGTTCGGCGCGCGCCGGTGCGCCCGGCAGCCCGGCCACGACCGCGAGGACCGGTTCGAGCGAGCTCTGCGCTTGAGCCGACTCGTATTCGAAGGCGGGATGCATGCAGACCGGGACCGCGGCGCTGCTGCACACCGGCGTGTACGGGATCGGCTGGTCGCTCCCGGCACTGTGCAGCGCCGGGATGATCTCGCCGTTCGGCCCCGCCTTCGAGGTCGAGACCAGGCCGAGGCCCGTGCCCGCGGCCGCGATGCCGACGAGGGCGACCACGGCGGCGAGCCGGCGCGGCGCGAGACTCAGCGCGGCGCCGCGGAATCCCAGCGTGCCGAGCAGCGCGAGGACGGCGCCGGCGAAGAAGATCGACTGGGCCATCGGCACGTCGGGCGGCGTCGGGTAGAACACGCCGATGCTCGGGTCCGGCACCGAGTTGCTCACCGAGATCTGGGTGATCCCGCCGGTCTCGGCCACCGCCTGCTGGAACACGGTGCTGAAGACGAAGACCACGCCGATCGCGGCCAGCGGCGCGGTGAACCGGCTCGGGAACCAGGCCCCGGCGACGAAGCCGACGGTGCAGCACCCGACGACGGCCAGCCCGGTCATCACGACCGGCCACCAGGGCG
The DNA here is from genome assembly GCA_036501535.1 of Actinocrinis sp. Taxonomy (GTDB): domain Bacteria; phylum Actinomycetota; class Actinomycetes; order Streptomycetales; family Catenulisporaceae; genus DASYAE01. The sequence continues at coordinate 42,665 of DASYAE010000003.1, forward strand.
GCCCGCCCCAGGTCGCCTTGGTCGCGGTGACGCCGTAGATGCCGGCGACACACCCGGCATAGGCGAGCAGCGTCCAGGCGGCGCACGACCCCCAGGTGGCCGCCTGCCGCCCCCAGCGCGGCCGCGAGGTCGTACCGAGCAGGTCGGCCATGCCGCGCTGCTTCTCGCGCGCGCCCATCCAGGCCGAGACCCCGGCGGTGAACGGACCGACGTCGGCGAACACGTGGTTCGGAATCACCGCGGCGCGCATCGGCCAGGTCGGCACCATGCCGTTCGCGGTGCGCAGCGCGTCGAACCAGAACAGCACGGCGACCAGCGGGAACAGCACCGGCATCGCGCCGCGCCGCGACTCGATCAGCAGCAGCCGGCCGAACCGGCGCAGCACCGAGAGCGCCGCCGCCGGCGGCGGCGCGGTGCGCGCCGGGATGTCGACGGTACTCATGAGCGGTCCCCCGTACATTGATTCAAGACATTGGTCTGCGTTGGTGCTGCGTTCCGGATCGGTGCTGAACTTCGAGTCGGTGGCGCGTGTCTCGCGGCGTGTGCGGATGCGCGGCGTGCGAACGGGTTCATGACCGGGCCGCCGTCAGAACGGCGCTGTAGCCGCGCTCCAGCGGGGCATCGCCGGTGCCGTGGCCCTCGCCGCGCGCGATCAGCTCGGCGGGGGAGCCGCGGAACACGATCCGGCCCCGGTCCATCAGCGCGACCTCGGTGCAGGCGGCGCCGACGTCCTCGACCAGGTGCGTGCTGATCACCACGCTGGCGCGTTCGCCGACCTCGCGCAGTAGGGTCCGGAAGGCGACCCGCTGCTCCGGGTCGAGGCCCGCGGTCGGCTCGTCGAGCAGCAGCAGCTCCGGGTCGTTGACGATGGCCTGTGCGATGCCGACCCGGCGCAGCATGCCGCCGGACAGGGTGCGCAGCTTCGCCTTCGCCTTGTCGCCGAGGCCCACCCGCTCGACCGCGCGGGCCACCGCGGTCGGCACCCGGCTCGGCGGCATGTCCTTGAGCAGTGCGAAGTACTCGACGAACTCGACCACGGTGAAACCCGGGTAGAAGCCGAGGTTCTGCGGCAGGTAGCCGAGCCGCCGGCGGATCTCCCGGCGCTGCCCGAACGAGCCCGGGTCGCGGTTCAGCAGCCGCATGTCGCCGGAGCTCGGCGGGATCACGGTCGCCATCATGCGCAGCAGCGTCGTCTTCCCCGCGCCGTTCGGGCCGAGCAGGCCGAACACGCCGGGCCCCGCCTCCAGGCTCACCCCGGCCACCGCCTCGGCCCGCCCGAACCGCCGGGTCAGATCGGAGAGCTGAAGGTTCGTCATCGCCCCGTCCATCGGGTCTCGCTGCGCCGGGCCGTGTTTCATCGGGTTCTGTTTCGTCGGGCTGTGTTGGATCGGGCTCTGCTGCATCCGTTCCGGCTGCGTCATATTCCCTGAGTCCATGGCCTTCCCGTTTTCGGTATCCGCGTGGTGTAGAGGACGACTGCGCAGCTGAGCACCGCGACCGCCAGGTAGGGCAGAAAGAACACCGGATCGGTGGCCGCCGTGCCGAACCCGCCGCCGGCGGCCTCGCCGGCCAGCACCGTGAAGCCCCAGCAGAACAGGCCTATCGCCGAGCCCACGTTCGCCGAGCGGGTCACCGTCGCCGCAGCCAGCGCGAGGCAGGAGACCGCGGTCATCGGCACCAGCCAGCCGAACGTGAGCCCCTTCGCCTGCACCACCACCGCCGACGCGATCAAGCCGACGGCGGCGTTGAGCCCGAACACGGCCGAGGCGCGCACCAGCAGCACCATGCGGTCGCTGACCGCCAGGCTGCAGGACAGCTCCCAGGCCGGGTCGACCCCGGGCCCGTATGCGTAGGCGATGCCGACCGCGGCCACTGCGGGCGCCAGCAACGCGAAACACGGCATGCCGGTCGCCTGCGTCACCGCGACCCCGGTGATCAGCACCACCGCGGAGGCGAGGACCCAGCCGAGCAGCAGCGACGGCGTGGTCACCAGAGCCCTGGCCAGGCCGGGCGAGCGCAGCAGTCGGCGGGCCAGCAGCTCGAGCCACCCGGGCTCGGTGTGCCACACATGTGCGGCCACATTGACCCAGACCCGGGACAGGTCGACGTCGTCGGGCACGGCCGACCCATGGAAATCGACATGTGCGACGCCGTTGACGCCGGCGCCGCCGGCCCCGACACCCCCGATTCCGGTGTCGTCGAAACCCGTGTCCTCGTAGCCGGCTCCGTGGAAGGGGCGGTCCTCGTCGTCGATTCCGCTCATAGAGATTCCGCTCCTCCCTCTCCTGATCGGTGCTGTGCCGACTGCTGCTGTGCCGGCCGCCCGAGCAGCGCCGCCTTCAGCAGCCGCCGCGCCCGGTGCCCCCGGCTCTTCACCGTGCCCTCGGGCACGCCCAGCATTTCCGCCACCTGTGCGACCGGCCGGTCCTCGACGTACAGCAGCTGCCATACCTCGCGTTCCGGGCCGCCCGGCGGGCCGAGCGACGCGACCGCCGCGGCCAGATCCGTCCGCGCGATCGCGGCGGCCTCCGCGTCCTGCGCCGAGGGCGGGTCGGTACCCGGTGGTGCATCCGACGTGATCGGCGAGTACAGGAAAACCGCGTCATTGCGGCCCTGGCGGCGCAGCCACATGGCGGCCTGCCTGCGGGCGATGCCCCAGAGCCAGCCGCCGCCGGAACCCTGCTCCTGCGGCCGGTAGGCCGCGGCTGCGCGCCAGACCGCCAGGAACGTCTCCTGCAGCACGTCTTCCACGTCGGCGGCGGGCAGTTTCGTCCGCAGCCGGGCAGCGAGCCACGGCGCGTGCCGGGAGAACAGTTCCCGCAGCGCAGTGTCGTCGCCGCCCGCCGTGCGGGCGATCAGCTCGTCGTCGTCCATCACCACCTCTATTGCGCCACAGGCCGCCCCGGTTCACGCGAATTCTCGACCGGTCCGAGAATTTGCGAGCAGCGAAAGGAGGCGGCGCCACGAGAGCGCCGCCTCCGTCGCCCGATCGGCCCCCGAATCCGGCCCCGGCCCCTGAATCCGGCTTCCGGCCGCCGGCCCGCGATCCGCGGATCAACCCCGCCGGATCTGGCTCACAATGCTCGGATCGGTGATCCTGTCGTCCGCGGCCAGCATCAGCGCCTTGCTCAGGATGATCTCGAGCGTGCGATCGCCCTCGAACGGCAGGAACATCCCCGAGGCCGCGTCCCGGTCCGCGGCCTGCTTCGGGACGATGCACAGGTAGGCGTCGTTCGGGCTCATCAGGATGCTGCCGGAGCCCAGGTGGATCTTGTATGTGTGCAGGGTCCCCTCGACCAGCAGGAATCGCCCGCCGATCCGGCACTTCGGGCCGATGGCCAGCCGCGGCAGCAGTCGGCCGAGCAGGTCGGCGCGGCTGCGCGCGCTCTCGGAGAGCTCGCCGAAGCTGTACGACCGCCAGTAGTCCGTGTACCGGTCGCCGGCGCCGCCGTCCTGCCAGGCCGGGTCGTTGCCCAGGCTCGCGACCCCGACGAAGAGGTCGACGTCGCGCATCACCTCGGAGAGGACCAGCGGCGGAAGGTCCGCGAGAACGATCGGACCGTTGTCGCTGCCGTCATCGGCGGAGCCGTCGCGGCGATAGTTGCCGCCGCGCGCGTGAGCCCAGCTGGTGGCCGAGTCCACCGGATAGAAGCGGACCTGGTCGGTGCCCACGTAGATGTACGAGCCCGAATCGGTGATCTCCGCCATGCCGTCGCCGATGCCTTCGATCCAGAACTCCGCGCGCAGCCCCCACTCCCGCAGCTCGCGCGACGCCGGCGGGTACTCGTCGTCGACCATCAGCCGCAGCTGGTTGCGCCATCCGCGTTGCGCGGCCAGCGCGTGGAACTGGTGCTGGCGCAGGATGTGGGCCGCGAACCTGTTGGAATAGGTGCGGGTGTTCTCCTCAGCCGCCGTCAGCAGATAGACCTCGCGGTGCGCCTGCTTGAACGGCTGCGTCACCTCGCGCCGTTCAAGCCAGTCCCGCCAGGCGAGGACCTCGTCGACGTCGCGCCCTACCGGATGCCACAGTTCCACGCTCGCGTCGGGCTTCGGCTCCTGTGCCTTATCGGCAAGGTCGCGCATAGCCCCGTCGAGGAACAGCGCCGGAGTCCCGTCCACGATCCAGATCAGGCGCCGAGCCAGCGTGCCTAAAAGCGGATGGTCGAGATAGCGCTCCCGCCACGGGGCGTACTCCCAGCTGCGACGGCCCAGGAACAGCCGCTCGATCCGCTCGGACTGGGCCGAGAGCATCTTGTCGATGTCCTTGGCTGCCGCCTTGATCTCCTTGACGTCCTCGGCGAAGTCGCGGCGCACCGCGGCGGGCGGCGCCCTGACCGCCTTGCCGGTGCCTGTGCCGGCGCGCCAAGCCAGCTCCGTGCCGCGGCGGCCTATCACGAGCTCGACGGTCGTGTCGCCGAAGGTCTCGACGCGCCGCCCGACCTCGGTCAGCCCGAAGACGGGCACGGCCAGCTCGTCGATCTGCTCCCGCGTCAGGCCGAGCGCGGCCGCGCGCGCCTCGAGCGCCTTGTCCACCTGCGTCAGCGTGCCCTTGTAGGTGATCCGGGTGGCGAGCCGGGCCAGCTGGCCGAGTGCGGCCTCACCGGTCATCGCCGATAGACCGTAGAGCGCCGCGTTCGCGATCTTGGGGTTGCGCGGGCCGGTCCCCGGCACCTTCCGCAACGCCGTCTCGGCGAGCGCGGCCAGCGTGCGGGCCGAGTCCGGGCGTTCCGGCGCGAAGGCCAACAGCCAGGCCAGGCCGCGCACTGCGTCCGCGTTGAAGGGGTCGACCAGTTCATTGACGCTGCCGATGTAGGGCATCTCGGCGAGGCGCTGCGTGCGCGGCTTGCAGACCAGCGCCAGCCAGGCGCGGATCCGCTCGGCCGCGTGCGCCGCGCCGGCCCGCTCCAGCACCTCCCGCGCCGTCTCCTGCCACGCCGCCGACGGCTTGGCCGAGCGCGCCGAGCAGGCGTGCGCGAGCAGGTCGCGGAACGCCGGGCCGCGCCGGTCCGCATCGGCGATCGCCGCGTCCGACCCGGAATCGAAATGGGCCTTGGCGATCCGGGCCACTTCCCCGGCTTGGTGGGTGATGTACTGGCCCTTCAGGTTGGTCATGATCTCCCCGCTCACGGCGGCCAGATCTGCACCGGACAGCCGTCTCGCCAGCTGAGGGAGGAGGTTGGCCATGGGGGCCCGCTTCCGGGCGGCGGTCTCGGCGCTGTCCGCGTCCGACACCGCGGCGAGCCGTGTCGCCGCGCGGATCAGCGTGATGAGGTCGCGGCTCGGCAGGTCCGAGACGGCCGTGAGCGCCGCGGTGCCCGCGCCTCTCGGCCAGAACTGATGGACCTCGCGGCTCGAGTCCATCAGAACCTGTGCGAGCGTCTCGAGGTCGCCGGTCATGACCAGCTGCCGGATCCGGATGATCAACGGCTGGTGCTGCGCCGGGATGTCCGCCATCTCAGCCCCCTACCAGCGGCACGAGCTTCAGGAACGTCACCTCGACGCCCACCGCCAGCTCGATCTCCTCGTCGGGCCCGAGGATCTGCCGGTCGCCGACCAGCACGAGGAAGCCGTTGCGGCCGAAGGCCTCGAGCGCCCGCGCGCACTGCTGCTCCGGATCGATCCGGCGCGGGTTCTTGAGCCGATAGCCGTTGAGGGTGCGCTCGGCGTCGGAGGGCTGCACCAGGCCGCGGAACAGGGTCCCGGTGCCGGCCGCCGGACGGCCGGGGTCGTCGAGACCGGCGTTGAACTCCGCCACCTCCTGGAAGATCCGGCGCCGGATCAGCTCGCGCAGCGGCAGCCGCTCCTCGAAGATCTCCAGCGCCCACGCGTCGTCGCGGGCCCCGGCGGTCGTCTCGTCGATGAAAGTCACCGTTGTCATGGCCCTGAAGCGTAGGGCCCGGCACCGACGAAGGACGGCCCGCTGTGCACAGGCGTAGATGTGCGCAGCGGGCCGCCGGTTGAAGCGGATCCGAGCAGGTGTCAGCCCTCGATCAGCGGATGCGGGTGCCGGTCAGCAGGCCCCGTCGCTGTTCCAGGCGCCGGACGCGCCGCCCGGGACCTCGTTGTAGTTCCACTGGTTCGCGGTCCAGTTGGCGCCGTTGTACGAGACCTCGGCGCCGGCCGAGTACGAGCTCGTCGAGCTCCACGCCGCGGCGCAGGTTCCGCCGCCGCCGCCGCTGCTGCCGGTCGGGCTGGCCGAGGGGCTCGACGACTGGGTCGGCGGCGGGCTGCTCGGCGGGGTCGCGCCGGCGAACTCGGCGTCGTACTTGGTGAAGTCCCAGCTGTTCTGGGTCACGCTGGAGCAGGTCCCGGACAGGGTGCCGTTGTTGTCCGGCGGGTTGCACCCCCGGTCCCGGTTCACCGACCAGAACGAGTAGCGGCCCAGGCCCGAGCTCTCGGCGAAGCTCAGCACGGACTGGAAGTCGGCCTGGTAGAAGTACTCGGCCGAGTCGGTGCGCCCGTTCATCGAGGAGACGCCCTCGTGCGCGTACGCGGTGGCCGAGCTCCAGCCGAACGTCGAGGTCAGGATGCTGTTGAACTGCTGCAGCGCGCTGATCTGGCTGGAGGCGCCGCTGAAGCCGCCGTCGAACGGCATGATGGTGAAGCTGTTCGGGGTGAAGCCGAGCGACTTGGCCTCGTCCAGCAGCTGCTCGCCGAACCAGCCGGTGCCCGAGGTGGTGCCGGGGATGGTCACCGAGATGTAGATCCCGGGGTCCTCCTGCTGGATGATCTGCGCGGCGCCGAGCTCGTTGGCGATGGCCGCGGTGTTCTCGTACTCCGGCTCCTCCAGGTCGAGGTCGATCGCGTGCAGCCCGTAGGCGTTGACGACCTGCTGCTCCGCGGCGGCGGTGGCCGAGGCGCTGCCGCAGACCTGGCCGAGCTTGGTGCCGTTGTAGCCGCCGAAGGACACCGAGACGTCGCCGCCGGCCGCGCGCAGGGCACTGATCTGCGAGGCGACCGAGTCGCCGGAGGAGACCACGCTGCCGCCGCCGTCCCAGGCGGGCGCGCAGGTCGAGTTGTTCTCGGCGAGCACGAACGCGAGCACGTAGGCCTTCTCGCCGGTGGCCGCCATCACCTGGGTCAGGTCCGGCGGGTCGTTGTCCAGCGGCATGTCGTAGGGCGCCGACGCGTACCAGTTGCTGCCGAGCGCGGCTGTGGCGGCGATGGCCGGGGTGCTGCCGATCGCCTGGATCGCCACGACGCCGCCTGTGACGACGCCCATGGCTGAGGCCGCGGCGAGCGCGGCCCTGTACCTGCGCACTTCGTACTCCTTCGTCCAGTCTGGGGAACGAGAGAATCGGCGTGCGCCGAACGCCGGGGACGGGGGAGCCGCCCCGGCCAGCACCGGGGCGGCGGATATCCGTCGTGGCGTCAGAGTGGACTAGACCAGATGGTCTGTCAAGGCCGCCTTCACCCTTAGGGCCCTTAAGCCGAGGGCTGTTCGCTCCAGTTCTCGCTCGGGCTGCCGTTGCAGGCGTAGATCTCCGCTGCGGCGCCGTCCGCGGTCGACGCGCCGAGCACGCTCAGGCACTTGGCCGACTGGGCGCCGACGACGGTGCCGCCCGAGTTGACGGTCCACTGCTGATTCGCCGCGCCGGTGCAGGTTGATATGTCGAGCGGTGAGTAGTTGGCCGTCGCGCTGTTGGCCACCTCGAGGCACTTGCCGGACGGCGCGCCGACGATGGTGCCGTTCGTGTTGACCGTCCAGTTCTCGCTCGCGCTGCCGTTGCACGTGTAGATGTCGGCGGTGGCGCCGTTCGCGGTGGACCCGCTGGTGACGCTCAGGCACTTGCCGGAAAGGCCGCCGACGAGGGTGGTGGTCGTCGGGCCGGTACCGCCGCCGCCGCTCTCGCCGCCCAGGGTGAGGAACTCGGCGGTCCCGGCCGGCACGGACACCGTCAGGGTGCTGCCGCTCACGGAAACAGGGGTCTGCGTCGGCGCGGCCAGCGAGCCGTTCGACTGCACGCTCTGCCCGCCCAGCGTGATGCCGGTCTTGGCGGCCAGCGCGCTCGCGGTCAGGCTGTACTCCTCACCGCTGGTGAAGGTGGAACCGAGGTCGAGCTGCAGCGAGGTCGCGCCGTTGCTCGCCGGATCCGAGACGTTGTCGAGCACGACGCTGACCGTGTTGTTCGTGTGCTGAATCGCGTACACGCGCACGGTCGCCCACGCCGGGTTCGTGACGTTCAGGAAGCCGCCGGTGCCCAGCTCGTGCAGCGCGGCCAGGCCGTAGTACTCCGGCTGGGCGGCCAGGTCGCCGGCCGTCGCGTCGGACGCGGTCGGCGCGCACAGCGGGGTGTAGTACATGAACAGCGGCTTGCCGGTGTCGCACTGCAGCACGGTGCCGTGCATGTAGTAGCCGCTGACGCCCTCGCGGGCCATGTCGAGCTGCGCGTCGATCTCCCAGAGCGCGGACGCGTAGACGTCGCTGACCCCTGGCATGCCCTCGCAGACCACGGAGTTGCCCTCGTCGATCACCGCCGGCACGCCCAGCTTCGCGGACTCGGCGACGGCCTCGTCGGCCACCGAGGTCTCGCTGTTGCGCACGGAGGTGCCGAGCAGGTCGGCGATCGTCGGGTCGTCGCTCGAGCTGCAGTCGCTGAGCGGGTAGAAGTGGTTCGTCAGCTCGACGACGCCCGGCTTAGCGGCCACGAAGGCGTTCTGGAACGAGCCGTTCGGCGCGCCCGCCGCGTCGGAGCCCTCGATCGGCACGCCGGGCGCGGCCTGCTCGACGGCGGAGACGTAGGACTCGAAGTCGCTGACGTACTTCGCCGTGTTCCCGGAGTACTGCGAGTACAGGTCCGGCTCGTTGCCGATCTCGACGGCCAGCAGCGAGGAGCCGAGCGCCGCCTGCGCGTGCGCCGCCTCGTCCGCGGCCCGGGCCGGGTCGTACTCCTTGAGGTTGACGCCCAGGATCACCTTCCAGCCGCTCGCCTTGGCCAGCGTGTTAAGCGCGGTCAGGTCGGCCGGGGTGATGGTGGCGATGGACCAGGACGGCGCGGTCTCGCCGGTCGAGGTCCAGAAGGTCTCGTCGGAGGTGTTCCCTCCGATCCGGATGACCGAGGTTCCCAGGGTCCGCAGATACGCGGCCAGGTCGCCGTCGGTGAACGCGGGCAGCGCGAGGTCGGAGGCCTCGAAGGACAGGCCGATCGAGTTGCCGGTCAGCGCGGTGCCGGTGGTCGCCGCTCCGATGGTCACGACCTGGGGCGTCGCCGCGGAGACGGGCGCGGCGGCCGCCGCCGTGGCGGTCGCGGTCAGTGCCGTCGCGCAGAGACCGGCCGCGAGGCGGGCGCGCGCGCGAGTCCGGCCGCGTGGCATGAGGGACATGACACTCCTTCTTCGACTTCTCCGAGTCTCGGCGCCGCGAAGCTGGAGGTGATTCATGTACATGAACACAAATTATGTCGGTGAACGTGCGACACGATAGGTGGCAGGCCGGACGCCGTCAACGACTCTGGCCGAAATGTCGGCTGCATATGGAGATCGGCATGGCTTTCAGCACCCTGCCTCGCGCGCCTCTGTCTATGGACTAAGGACGCTGCGCGAGCGCGAGGTCCACGGCCTGCTCGGGCGTCGCGGCCTCGCGGATCCCGCCGACCGGACTGCCTGCGGAATCGACGACGCGCCAGCCGCCGATGCTGATCACCGGCGCCGTGCCGCGCCGCTTCGCCAGGGCCGCCTCCGAGAGCGTCCCCCACGAGCCGCCGACGACGATGACCGCGTCCGCGGACGAGACGAGAACGGCGTTGCGCGCCTCGCCGAGACCGGTCAGCACGACCGCCGAGAGATGCGGCGACGCGGTGGACCTGTCGGCGTCCGGCCGGATCCCGATCACCAGGCCGTCGCGCGACCTGGCGCCGGCCGCGACCGCGTCCATGACGCCGGGACCGCCGCCGCACAGGACGATCGCGCCCCGCTCGGCGAGCAGCTGCCCGACCCGGAACGCGTGCTCCGCCTCGGCCTGCGAGCAGGCGCTGGGACCGCAGACCGCGACCTGGACGTTCATGCGAACCGCCTTCCGCGCGCTACTCGCCGGTCGTCATCGTGATCATCACCGGCAAGTCTGCCGCACGCTGGCCGGCCGGGGCTCTCGCGACCCGCGGCCGGCTTGTGCTTGCGCGCCTATCGCTATGTGGTCGGATCAGGCGTCGCGGTCACGGTCGCCGCGGCGCCTGGTCCCGAGACGTTGTCCGCCGTGATGGTGAAGGTGTACGACGTGCCGTTGGTCAGGCCGCTGACCACTGTGTAGAGGCCGTCAGCGCTGGTGCCCCACACATAGTCGTGCCCGGTGACCTGGACCGGGGCCATGCCCGGCGCGGTGATCGTGTAGCCGAGGATGGGGGTGGAACCGGTCGAGGCGGGCGGGGTGAAGTGGATGCTCGCCGTACCGTCGCCCGGCGTGACGCTGAGCGATGTGGGCGCTCCGGGCGTGGTCGGCGGCGAGGAGACCGTCGCGCCGGGGGTGATGCCCGCCGCGGCCAGCGCCTGCGCCGACAGGCTGGACCCGGACCCGTCGATGTTGCCGGCGGCCGTGTCCGCGTCGTCGGTGATACCGACGTTGTCGTAGTCGCTCGAGAGATCCACCGGCGTCGTGCCGACGGTCATCGCGAAGATGTGCAGTGCCGGGCCGGCCGACGTCGCGGTGCTGACATTCGGCAGCACGATCTGCGCGACCGTCTTGGCCGGGTTGAGCTGCACCCCGTCGTAGAACACGTTGACCTGATGCGTCTCCTGGACGTTCCCCGGCCGGTTGCGGTAGGTCGTGGTGAACGCCGGGGCGGTGCCGCTCGGCGGGGTCGAGTACCAGTCCGGCGAGCTCAGCGTGAACGACTGCGTCGTCCCGTCGCTGTAGACGACCTGGCCGATCCCGCTGGCCGGGCCGTGCGTCGCGGTCAGCAGCACGCCGAGTGTGTCGCCGGAGGCCGACGCCGGGGCCGCGACGGTCTGGCCGCCCGCGGTCACGTCGTCCGGCTGGCCGGCGGCCGCGTCCGGCCAGGTCAGCTTGACCGGGCTGGTCGCGACGACGGTCGGCGTGACGGAGGCGGTCGGCAGTGACGGGGCGCTGCTGCCGAGCGCGTTGCGGGCGGTGACAGTGAACGTATACGCGGTGCCGTCGGTGAGGCCGGTCACCGTCGCGTAGCCGATCTTGGCGAGGTCGGCGGCGGAGATGGTGGCGTTCTGGCCGCCAGGCGAAGCGGTCACCGTGTACGAGGTCACCGGCGAGCCGTTGTCCACGAAGGCCGGGTTCCAGCCCACGTAGGCCGTGCCGTTCGCGCCGAACGCAGCGGCCTGCGTCGGCGGCTCGGGCACGCTCACTCCGAAGCGCTCGTTCAGGATGCCGCGGTAGCGCGGTTCGATGCCCGCGCCGTTCACGATCGAAGCAGGGGCCTGCGACAGGTTCGCGATCACCTGGTTGCCGGAGACCGTCGTGTTCTTCGACGAGCTGTCCTTGTCGCCCTGCTCCCAGTAGTTGCCGCTGACCTGCAGCGGGTCGTCGCCGGTCGCGCCGGGCTGGTAGTCGGTGTGCCGGGAGCCCCAGTCGTTGTCCACGTTGCCGAGCAGCACGTTGCCGCTCGCGGTCCAGTCGGTGCAGCCGTTGTCGCAGTAGAGCGCGTGTCCGTTGTCGAGGTCGCCGGTGATCACGTTGCCGGTGATGTGCTCGCCGTCGGCCAGCGTGTCGCCGGTGATGCCCTGCGTGTAGACCGCGCCGCCGTCGGCGAGCATCTGCATCGCGTCGGTGATGACGTTGTCCGACACGGTGTTGTCGTTGGAGTAGTTCGGGGTCGCCGAGACGTCGATCTTGTCCGGCCAGCCGCCCCAGCCCAGCGAGATCGCGGTGTACGCGGTGTCGTTGATCTGGTTGTGGCTGATCAGCGTTTTCTCGGCGTATCCGACGTCGATCGCGACGCCGCCGTGGTACTCGACCGGCAGGTCGTAGAGGTGGTTGTCGAGCACCTGCACGCCGTCGGTGTCCTGCGCCGCGCTGGTCGGCTCCGGGTCGTCGACGCCGGAGATCTCCAGGCCGTTGCCGGAGATGTCGGTGAAGACGTCGCCCTGCACGAGGTCGTGCTGCGAGCCGTCGCCGAGCAGCAGCCCGGCCGCGCCGAGGTGCACGAAGGCGTCGCTCAGGAAGCTGATGTCGCTGTCGTAGCTGAAGCTGACGTTGCCGGGCTCCTGCGTCCAGTCGCCGTAGGGGCACGTGCCGCCGGCGATGAACTGGCACAGGCCCTGCGTCGCGTAGGCGTCCGTGCCGGTCATCGTGTAGTTCGCCTGCACCTCGGAGAAGCCCTCGCCGGTGCTCGGCTCGAGCCAGGTGGCGTAGGCGAACTGGATGCCCGAGAAGGTGATGTCGTGCACCGGCGCGGTCTGCGTCCCGTCGCCGGTGACCAACTGCTGCAGGACCGGCGCTTCGACGTCTGCGCGGCTCAGGTTCTCGCCCGGCCGCGGGATGTAGTAGATCTTGTTCGCGCTCTGGTCCAGATACCACTCGCCGGGCTGGTCGAGCAGCGCGTACGCGTTGTCGATGTAGGCGGGCACGGAGCCGTTGCCGAGGTTGCCGTTGTGCACCAGGTTGTAGCTGCGCCCGGAGCCGTCGGTGCGCTGGATGCGCAGGGTCGAGTTGTCCCAGCAGGGCTCTGCCATGGTGATGGTGGTGCCGGAGATCGAGGCGACCGGGCAGCGCGGCTCGGTCCAGGCGCCCTCGCCGCCGGTGTCCAGCGACCAGTACGGCGCGCCGCCGCTGTAGACGAACTCGATCTCGCTCGGATTGCTCCAGCTGTCCATGAGATCCGAGGAGGCGGTGTATCCGGTGGCGGTCGGCGTGAGCTTAATCGGCACCGGTCCGCTGGCGCGGTCCGCGCGCACGCCGTCGACGTAGAGCTGGCGGGTCTGGAACCCGGCCGGCGCGGCGGCCTCCCAGATGGCGCTGCCCGGCGCGGAACGGTGCCAGCCGGTGATCTGGTCGCCGCCGCTGAACACGGGTTTCGCTCCCGGTGCGGCGGTCCAGTCGACGGTGTGCCCGTTGGTGCCGGAGTCGGCGGCCGTCAGCTGCAGCGGCGCGGACATCCGGTAGGTGCCGCCGAACAGTTCGACATCGATGTCGCGCTGCATGTTCTGGTCCAGCGTGCGGACCTTCGCCTGGGCTCCGGCCAGCGAGCACGGCCGCAGCAGCGAGCAGGACGAGCCGGAGCCCTGCGGTGCGGCGAAGAGCACTTCCGGCGGCCCGGGCCGGGTGCCGGCGGCGGCCGTGCCGGGCGCGAGACCGGCCGTGCCGGCGGCGGTCAGCAGCGCCGCGGTGAGGGAGAGGAGTCGGATTCTGGTACGGGATGTGTGTCGCAAGGCGCGAGGTGAGGGCATGGGAACCTCTCCGGCGGCGCATGCCGCGGACAGCGGCGCGCGGCCGCCTTGAAGTCATACATCCGATCTATTGTGCTGTGGGGGAAGGTATGCGGGTACCTGAAAGGTGTCAATGCTCAACGCTCGGTTGATTCATCGGATCTATCGAGGGTGAAATGGCCTCCTTGCGGCAACGAGGCGCTGACCTGACGCGCCAGCGGGTGGTTGGCGCTATGGTCGCTATGGCCTTGAGGCGGCCCGGCATCCGGTCGGGCGCCGCGGTCGCCCGCACGGCGACGGATGTTCAAGGCGGGATGAGGATGATGCGACACGCGTCGCTCCTCGGCCCGGTCGGGTCGGGCGAGTTAGCCGCCGGGGGCGGCACGTCCCTTGTCCGGGCCCGTGCTCCGGCCGCCTGTCGGCGGCCGGCTTCGCGCCGGGGCGCAGGCCGTGTGCGGTCTCGAAGACGGGGTACCCGGGGCCGCATGGCGGGTTTCCGGATGGTCGACGCGGGGGCGGGGTGCTGGGCCGTGGACGGAGTCGTCGATATCGCCGGCGCCGCGGCATTCGGCATCGCGGTACGGGCTGCGGCGGCCTCCGCTGCGGCGAACGGCGGCGTGCTGCGGCTGCGTTTCGACGCGCTCGACCTGATCGACGCGGTCGGCCTCGCTGCGCTGGTGGATGCGATCCGGCAGAACCTCGGCGGCTGCTCGGTGCGTATCGAGGGCGCGAACGAGCAGGTACGCAGACTGTGGCTGTTGTCCGGCTACGGCGACAGCGGCCTGCCTGTGGAGCTGTTGCCATGAGCGGACTGTCCTCATGAGCGAATTTGGGGCCACGCCTGCGAACGGATCGGCCGCGCTCGGTCTACGCCACGTGCTCTACCCATACTCTGGGGCCCAGCAGTACCTGGACGGCACCGTGTCTTATATCGATCATGTACGTAACCACGGGGGCACCGTAGTAGTCGCCGCGCCCGAGTCGCGCCAGCACCTATTGCGCTCCGAGCTGCCCTCCGACGACTCGGTCACTTTCGTCGACACGGACGGGTTGGGCACCAACCCGGCCCGCATCATCCCGGCCTGGCGCGAGTGGATCGGCCACCATGCCCAGAACGGCCGCCCCGTGTACGGCATCAGCGAATCGGCGTGGAGCGGCCGCACCACCGCGCAGCTGCAAGAGCTGCGTTACCACGAATGGCTGCTGAATCGCGCCTTCGCCGAGCTGCCCGCCTGGTCCCTGCTCTGTCCGTACGACACCTCGGATCAGATGGCGGACACGGTGTCCGAGGTCACCCGGCTGCACCCATGGGTGTGGAACGAGGGCGACTACGCGCAGGGCCCTGACTATGTCGAAGGCCCCTACGCGATGGACCGGCTGCCCGAACCGGTCGGCCCCTACGAGGAACTGGCGTACACGATCGACGATCTGCCGCTGGTGCGCGACCGCGTCGTCGAGCACGCGCGCCCGAGCGGCATGGGCGCCGCACGGCTGCGCGACCTGCTCATCGCGGTCACCGAGGTGGTCGGCAACAGCATCCGCCACGGCGGCGGCCGCGGCATGCTGCGCATCTGGGTCCAGGACGGCGCGGTGGTCTGCGAGACGCGCGATGCCGGCGTGATCACCGACCCGCTGGTGGGCTGCATGCGTCCGACGGCCTGTCAGATCGGCGGCCGCGGCCTCTGGTTCGCGAACCAGCTCTGCGACCTGGTGCAGATCCGGTCGGGCGCGCCGGACGGCACCCGGGTGAGGCTGCACATGGACCTGCCGGAGCTCGAGAAGCCCACCGACGGAAGCGCCTGACAGCGGCCTGCGTCACCGATCTCACCGATCGTTCGCGACCGCCAGCGCATAGGCCGCACGCAGGACGTCAGGTGCAGCGCGCTCAATATGCTGCAGGGCGAAGCGCGCATCGTCGGCCGCCGCGGCGAGCAGGGTGTCGTCCCCGCCGCCCTGATATCCCTGGTATGCCTGGTACTCCGCCAGATCGATCAGCGCGACGGCGACCGCGGTGTGCGCCTGCCGGAGCAGAGCGGCCGGCGGCGCGCCGGTCGGGTTGGCGACGATCAGGTAGGCGCCGGTGCTGCAGCCGAAGGTCCCGGCCGAGATCGACCCCGGGTTCCCGCCGGGCATGGAGCGCCACGCGGCCGCCTCGATCGCCTGCGCGATGTAGTGGCTCGCCGGCACGTCCAGCAGCCGCTGGTCGGAATGGCCGGCCAGCCGCGGCTTGACCAGCCGCAGATCGCACACGTACACCTCGCGCGCGCCGACGCCGGTGGCGCTGCGCCGCGACCCGGCCGCGCCGGCCAGCCCGCCGGTCGGCGACGCGAGCCAGCGCTCGATCACCTCGACCGCCGCCTCGGCGCTGTGCAGGTCGTACTGCCCGCAGGATTCCGGCGTGGCGAACGGGACCGCGGCCCCGGCCCGGAACAGCTCGGCGGCCCGTTCCAGCGCGTCGTGGTACGCCCGGCGCAGGACGCCGTCGGCGAGCCCGGTGCCCTCGGTCACGAAGGTCGAGCGGAACCCGATGGTCGGCTCGCCGTCCGGGCCGCCTGCCGGTCCTCCCGCGTACTGCGTACCGAGGCCATGGACATAGGGCGAGGTGTCGACCAGGCGGCTGCCGATCGTCGTATCAGCTCTGCCTGGTGCGCCTCCGCCGCCGTTGCGATGTGCTTGTCGGGAAATGGCCTGGTGGGCTGTTCGCTGCGCTTCGGCAGCCCGCTCGGCCAGCCGGGCGCGCAGGTCGCCGCCCTCCGGCGAGGCGAGCGAGTGCTCGATCGAGTGGACGCCGGCGGCGAGCCGGGCCGACTCCTCCGGCGCGAGAGCGGGCCCGAATCCGGTCAGCGGGAAGTACTCGCGCTGCAGCGTGATCGGCTGCTGCGCCGCGACCTGCTTATCCGCACTCAGCGTCCCGCCGGTCATCGCCACGTGGTCCTTCGAGCCCGAATCCGCCGCGATCGGCTGCACCAGGATCGTCACGTCCCGGCCTCCTCTTCCACGTCGCGCAGGATCCGTTCGGCGACCCCGGCCAGGCCGGCCAGCGCGGCCGGCATGTTGGCCTCGAAGGCGCCGGTCGACTCGAGGTTGCAGTAGTCCGACGCGGCCTTGTAGCTCTCCAGCAGGGACAGCCGGTTGTTGCGGAACAGCGTGTGCGCGATCGCCGCCAGCTCCATGTCCACGAAGTCGGGCGCGAAGCCGCCGAGGTCCGGGTGGAACGCGCCCGGGTCGGTCACGAAGGTGTCGCCGGAGATCAGCCGGGCGTCCGGGAGCGCGGCCACCCGCCGGGCCAGCTTGTACTCGGTCACCGAGGTGCGCGGGATCTGGCCGAACTTGTAGCCGAACACGGTGGCGTCGACGTCGAAGAACGCGCAGACGTCCACCGCGTGCACCGCGCCGATCGCGATGGCCGGGTCCAGGCAGCCGACCAGGCCCAGGTTCACGATCCGGCGCGGGTCGAAGCGGTCCAGTGTGTATTGCGCGGCCGCCGCGGCGTTCGTGGTGCCGATGCCGGTCTGCACGATGATCCCGTCCCGGGACCACCGCTCGCGCCGCCGCACGCCGAACGGCCAGGGATCCACCTCGCTCCACCGGCCCGGGTCGAAGATCCCTTCGATCTCCTCGTTCATGGCCACCAGGAATGCCACATCAACCCGCTGCACGTAAGCACCCTACCGGGTCTCGGCAGTCATACGGCGCCAACCGGACGATTGACCGCCGCTCGAGCGACGCGCAACCAGGGTTCGAGGGATGCCGGTTCGGACTTGTCAGATCGCTCCGATACCCTTCCGTCCGTGCCCACGACACACGACACGCCGACTCCGGGGATATGCTGGCGCCTCGAACACCTGTGCTATAGCCTCGAACCATGTCTGCGGTAGCCACTCGGATCGATGACGACGTCGATGAGAGCGCCGGCCGGGCGCTGCTCATCCAGTTGCGCGCGCGTGCCCGGGACCTGCAAGCGCAGGTGTGGACCCGTAAGGTGCGCGCTGCCTTGACGACCGGACCTGCGCGGACGCTGCCCGAGGAGGCCGTCCTCGCGCTGGTGCCCGGAATCAGTGCCGCGACGGTCCGGCAGTGGCGGACGGTCGCCGTGATGAACCGTCCGACCCCGCCCCGGCCGACCGAGCCGATTTAGGGGCCTGACGCGGCTGAACAGGTGTTCCAACCGAAGCCGCGTCAGGAGCGCCGCGGAGAGTGAGCGGCGGGCAGAGCGCGGGGTGATTTTTCACCCGCCCGGGATCAGGGTCGGGCTCGGCCGGATCCCCGCAGCCGGATATCCCGTCCGCCGCGTGTGGCGGCTCCGGATCCGGCTCGGTCTCGACCGGCAGGGTGACGGTCACCCGCAGCCCCTGCGGATCGTTGAGCTCCGCGCCGACGGCGCCGTGGTGCGCGGCCGCGATCTCGGCGACGATGGCGAGGCCGAGGCCTGAGCCGGGGCGGGAGGACGACGGGTTCGCAGCGCGGTAGAAGCGGTCGAAGATGCGGGGCAGCTTGTCCGGCGGCACCCCCGGGCCGTCGTCGTTGACCTCGATGACGATGCAGTCCGCGTCGTCGGCGTCGACATCGGGCGAGGCGATGATCGTGGCCACCGTGTCCTCGGGGGTGTGCGCGTGCACGTTCGCGATGAGGTTGTCCACCGCGCGGCGCAGCAGCTCCTCGTCGCCGAAGGTCACCATGCCCGGCGCGATGTCCGCCTCCCATGTCCGGTCCGGCTCGGCGACCACCGCCCGCTCGACGCACGAGGCGACCAGCTCGCTGACGTCGACCTCGTCGCGGGCCCGGTCCGGGTGCTGATCCAGCCGGGCCAGCCGCAGCATGTCGTCGACCAGCGCGCTCATCCGCTGCGTCTCGAGGCTGATACGCCGCATGACCTCGTCGAGCTGGCTGCGCTCCGACACCGCGCCCTGCTGGTAGAGCTCCGCGTTGGCGCGCAGCGAGGCCAGCGGGGTGCGCAGCTCGTGGCTGGCGTCGGCGAAGAACCGGCGCATGACCTCCTGGCCCGCCTCGCGCTCGCGGATGGAGGCCTGGATCCGGGCCAGCATCCCGTTCAGGGCGGCGCCGAGCCGGCCCACCTCGCTGCGCGGATCGTGCGGCCGGACCCGGCCGGTCAGGTCGCCGCCGCTCATCCGGCCGGCCTGCGCGGCCATCGCCTCGATCGGGCGCAGGCCGCGGCGCAGCAGGAGCAGCACGCCGCCGCCGATCAGGCCGACCGCGGCCAGCGAGCCGAGGATCACGATCAGCTCGAGCTGGTCCACGGTGTGGTTCACGTCGTCCAGGCTCGTGCCCGCGATCAGGGTGCCGTCCGGCACCTTCATGCTGGCCAGGCGCATCGGCGTGGACCCGAACATGGCGTCGGCCAGCGCCGTGGGGCTGCTGGGGACGGCGATCTTGTGCTGGGACCTGAGGGACCTGAGCCTGGTCGCGCTGATGGTGATGTCCGTGCCGGGCCCGACCTCCAGCGTCACCGTCGAGCCGTCGTCGGAGCTGAAGCCGACGTAGTAGTCGCCGAGGATGGAGCGCTGCTGCGCGACCCGGAGCGTCGCATTCGCCTGCACCTGCTGGAACGACGTACGGGGCTGCGTGGCACTGCTGTATGGCCCGGCCGGCTGGACTCGCCCTGCCGGGAACTCCTGCCCGACCCGGTAGTTGGGCGGGGGAGCGGGATTGAGCAGCGTCTCCAGCCGCGGCCGGGTCAGCGCGAGCACCGTCTCGAGCGAGGAGTCGGTCTTGTCGAGCAGGTACTGCCGCAGCGCGGTCACCGCGGCGAAGTCGAAGGCGGCCAGCGCGATCAGGGCGATCGACACGACGCCGGCCAGCACCCGGGTGCGCAGCTGCGGCCGCAGCAGCCTGCGAAGCCTTCTGCGCGGCCGCGGCCGCTGCTGCTTTATCGCTGTGCTCGTCATGGTCAGCTCGCCGGGTCGTCGGGGCTGGGAACGCGCAGGCTGTAGCCGATCCCGCGCTGGGTGCGGATCAGGTCCGGGCCGTACTGGGCCAGCTTGCGCCGCAGGTAGGCGATGTACGTCGAGACGATGGTGCTGGACCCGCCGAAGTCGTAGTCCCAGACGTGGTCGAGCAGCTGGGCCTTCGTCAGCACCCGCCCCGGGTTGAGCATGAAGTAGCGCAGCAGCCGGAACTCGGTCGGCGACAGGTCGATCAGCCGGCCGCCCCGGCGCACCTCGTAGGCGTCCTGGTCGAGTTCGACGTCGGCGAAGGTGAGCACGGAGCCGGCCGCCACGGGCCTCGTGCGACGCAGCACCGTGCGAATACGCGCGGCCAGTTCCTCGAGCCCGAACGGCTTGGTCATGTAGTCGTCGCCGCCTAACGTCAGGCCGGCCACCTTGTCCGCCTGGGTGTCCTTCGCGGTCAGGAAGATCACCGGGACCCGGCTGCCGTCCCGGCGCAGCCGCCGGACCACCTCGAAGCCGTCGAGGTCCGGCAGCATCACGTCCAGCACGACCAGGTCGAACGCCTGGTCCCGGGCGAGGCGCAGCGCATCCGAGCCGGTCTGCGCGGTGGCCACCTCGAATCCGAGGAACCGCAGCGACGCGGCGACCGCGTCGCGCAGGAACGGCTCGTCGTCGACCACCAGCAGTCCGCCGTGGTCGCGGGGCACTTCCCGCGCCTGCACCGGCACATCCATCGCGTCGCTCCTCGCTTCGGGCACATTCGACCACAGCAGCGCGAACGCAGCGTCGGAGTTCTCTGTGAGTTTCATGTGAGTTCGATCTTGGTGGCGGCGTGGCGCGCTGCTGACCGGCCCCTGCGCGCCTCACACGGAAGTCACACGCGATCCATGCAGTGGTCTGACATGCGTTGCGCACGATGGCGGCCGTGCTTGGACACCGACGCCTGACGATCCGCCCGGAGCCGCCGACCACCGATGGACGGACGACGGCCGATGCCGTCGGACCGGCCGGAGCGGCTAGAGCGACCGAAGCGGCTGGAGCGACCGGATCCGCGAGCGCCGCGGCGCGCCGGCTGCCCCGGCCGAGCCTGATCGCGCTGGTGCTGGCCGGCGGCTCGATCCTCGGCCTGGCGCTGCGGCTCTACCAGCTCTCCAGGCCCGGCTACCTGCTCGGCGTCACCGAATACGACGACGGCGTCTATTTCGGCAGCGCGGTCCAACTGCTGCACGGCAAGCTGCCCTATCGCGACTACATCATTGTGCATCCGCCCGGCATCACGCTGCTGATGACCCCGGTCGCGCTGCTCTCGTTCAGCCTCGGCACCGCGAAGTCACTGGCTGTCGCCCGCGTGCTGATGGCGTATGTGGGGGCCGCCTCGGTCCCGCTGGGCGGCCTGGTGGTGCGGCATCGCGGAGTCTTCGCCACGACGGTGACCTGCGGAATCCTGGCCGTGTTCCCGGACGCGATCGCGGCGTCGCACACCGTCCTGCTCGAGCCCTGGCTCGTGCTGTTCTGCCTCATCGGAGCGCTGGCAGTGTTCGACGGCGACCGCCTGGCCGCCCTGCCCGAGCGCCGGCGGGCGCTCTGGCGGTCGCGGATCGCGTTGGGCGGCGTGGCGTTCGGCTTCGCGGGCGCCGTCAAGGTCTGGGCGGTCCTGCCGGCGCTCGTGATCGCGGCGCTGTGCCTGCCGGCTGCGCGGCGGGCGCTGACCTTCGCCGGCGGGGTCGCGGCCGGATTCCTGGTGCCCGTCCTGCCGTTCGCGGCGACGGCGCCGCGGACCTTCTTCGACAGCGTGATCGTCGCACAGGTGGTCCGGTTCGACGCCTCCCGCACGTCTCTGTGGGCGCGGCTCTCGGCACTGTCCGGCGTCACCGACTTCAGCGGGGTCGGCCACAGCACGCTGATGTTGATCGCACTGGCGATACCTGCGGTGGTCATCGGCTGCAGCGCGGCCGCGTCGCTCGCCACGCGCCGGCCGCCGCCGCCGTTGGAGCTGTTCGTGTCGATCAGCGCGGTTCTCGTGGCCGGTTCGTTCCTCTGGCCGGACGACTTCTCGTACCACTACGGGGGCTTCTTCGCGCCGTTCCTCGCACTGGCGCTGGGCTTGACGTTCGGCCGGTGCATCGCGAGCCTTCCACCGTTCGACGGTTCGCGATGGCAGACAGGCGTCATCTGCTTGGTCGTCGTGGCGATCGCGTGGATGTCATTCATCCAGGCCCGCGCGGAATCCGGTTCGTGGCAGGGCGATCCGGCAGCAGCCGCCGATCGGGTGATTCCGCCGGGAGCCTGCGTCCTCACCGACATGGTCTCCCTCACCGTCGCCGCGGACAGAATCGTCTCAGACGTCCCCGACTGCCCGCTGATCCTGGACGGCGTAGGCACCGACTATTCGCTGTCCCACGGCCGCAACGGAGTCGTCGGCGCAGGCGAGTCGCCGGCGGTCGAGGCCACGTGGCTGTCCGCCTTCGAGCACGCGCAGTACGTCTGGCTCTCCTGCGTCCCGGCAGCCTCCCCGCTCTGCTACGGCTCGACGAACCGCCGGATCCCGTGGACGCCGACCATCACCGGCTACTTCGAGAGCCACTTCAAGCAGGTGACGACCCCCGGCGCCCCGGCAGGAATCTTCGAGCGGGATTCGGACGCACCGCCGAGCCGGTAGGTGCGCATCCGGACGCGGTCACACCACCGTGTGGATCCGAATCCGCGGCAGAATGTCCGCGAGATGTGCCCCCTGACGCGAGCCTTCTCGATTACTCTCCGAAACGGTTGACATTGCCTGTTGACACCACCGCCGGACTGCATGATATTGTCGATCTACGCAATTTCATTCGGCCGACACTGCC
This sequence comes from Actinocrinis sp., assembly GCA_036501535.1. Taxonomy (GTDB): domain Bacteria; phylum Actinomycetota; class Actinomycetes; order Streptomycetales; family Catenulisporaceae; genus DASYAE01. The sequence goes on from DASYAE010000003.1 coordinate 64,749, forward strand.
GAGGACCATCGGACGACCTAGGAAGGCACGTCATGGCGACTTCGTCGCTCAAAGGGCGCGATCTGCTCTCGCTGCGCGATGTCAGCGCCGCGGAGATCACAGAGCTCGTCGAGCGTGCCGCGGCGCTGAAGGCCGCCGCCCAGCGCGGCGAGTTCGAGCACGTTCTGGCCGGCAAGAACATCGCGCTGATCTTCCTCAAGCCCTCGTTGCGCACGCGCGCCTCCTTCGTCGTCGCCTCGACGCAGTCCGGCGCGCACCCGGAGATCTTCGGGCGCGAGGACATCCGGTTCGGCGTCAAGGAGTCGGTGCGCGACATCGCGCGGGTCTTCGGGCGGATCTACGACGGCGTGATGTTCCGCGGTTTCGAGCATGCGACGGTGGTCGAGTTCGCCGAATATGCATGCATTCCGCTGTGGAACGGCCTCACCGACAGCTACCACCCGACCCAGGTCCTGGCCGATCTGCTCACCCTGCACGAGAACTTCGGCGAGCTCGAGGGCCTGCCGGTGACCTATGTCGGCGACGGCCGCAACAACATGGCGATCACGCTCGCCGTCGCGGCCGCGAAACTCGGCCTGGACTTTCGGATCCTGGCGCCCGAGGAGCTGCAGCCGCGGGCCGCCGAGATCACCGAGCTGCTCGCCGAGGCCGAGTCCGACCGGGCCCGGATCACCGTCACGGCCGAGCCGAAGGACGCGCTCGCCGGCGCGGTCGCGCTCTACGGCGACGTCTGGGTCTCCATGGGCGAGGAGGCCGAGATGCAGAGGCGCATAAGCCTGCTGCGCCACCTGAAGGTGACGCCGGAGATGATGGCCGCCACCGGCCGGTCCGACACCATCTACCTGCACTGCCTGCCGGCCTTCCACAACCTCGAGACGGAGACCGCGATAGCGAATCCGGACATCTGCGAGGTCGCCGACGAGGTCTTCGAGAGCAAGCAGAGCCGGGTGTTCGACCAGTCGGAGAACCGCATGCACACGGCGAAGGCCCTGATGCAGCTGACCATCGCCGGCTGAACGCGCCTGTATGAGTGCGAGTGCTCGCCGGTCCATCACCGTCAGCGGGGACCTCGGCAGTGGCAAGACGACCGTCAGCGTCGACCTGGCAGAGCGTCTCGGCCTGCCGAGGGTGAGCATCGGCGACCTGCACCGGGAACTCGCGCGCTCCCGCGGAATGACCGCGCTACAACTCAATCGCAGTTCCGAGCGCGACGAGGAGATCGACGAATTCCTCGACCGGCGCCAGCGGGAACTGGCCGAGTCCGGCGAGCCGATCGTCGTCGACAGCCGACTCGGCTGGCACTTCCTGTCCGGCGCGTTCAAAGTGCACCTGATCACGGATCCGGCGGTGGCTGCCGAGCGTGTGTTGACACGGCCGGGCGACGGAGTCGAGTCCTACACGTCGCTGGACGAAGCCGAGCAGCGATTGAGGGAGCGCAGCGAGAGCGAACAGGCGCGCTTCAAGACCAAGTACGGGGTCGACAAGTCACGCCTGCGCAACTACAGCCTGGTCTGCGACACGACGCGCGTGACGCCAGACGAGGCGGTCGACATGATCGCCGACGCATACGAGCACTACATGCGCTGCGCGGAGAGGTGGCGTTCTGAGGGCGACGCGTGCAATGGCGTGCTGGACCGGCCGGATCAGGCAGACGATCTGACACGGCGTGACGAGGGTGATCGTGGACGGGACCGAGAACGAGAACGGGAACGCGGCTTCGGCGGGCCGTTGCTCCTCCTCGATCCGAGGCGGATCTTTCCGACACGCAGGTTGAGTGCGACGAGGGAGGCCGATCTGATTGAGCCGGACGCGGAGCCGGACGGCAGGATCGGGCCCACAGCCGGGCACGCCGGCATTGGGCCCACAGCCGGGCTTGGTCAGGAGCTCGTCGGGATCGGACATGCAAGCCGGTCGTTCTTCATGGTCGATGCCGAGAGTCATCGCCGCGTCAGTGTTGCGCTGCGGGCAGGTGAGCATCTCGTCCGCGGCCGGCTCGTGGGCGAGTTCGAGGAAGAGGTCGCGGTCGGTTCGAGTGCGACGGACTATTTCAAGCAGGCGGCGCGGCCTGAGATCCTGCGCGCGTGGGAGATCGAGCACGGGATCAGCCTGCCGGTGCCGTCGCGATGAGGCTGCCGCAGTGAGTCGGCCTGAGAACGGCGGTCCGCGGCTGCGCGAAGGAGCAGCCGATGTGGCGTGATAGCTCGCCGGTGTCGGCAGGCGGCGCGACCCGGCGTCGGACACGATGGTCGTGTGCTTGCTGATGCGGACAGGTCCTTGGCCGACTGGCTGGGAACCGTCCTGCCGCGGGGTACCGAGCTGCGCTTCGACGCGCCCGACTCGCGCTGGGGCGAACGGCGGACCGGTCCGCTGGTCGTCGGCGTCTTCTTGCACGGCATTCGGCAGGACGCCGCCGGGCGGTCCTCGACCTGGACGGATGTGCGCGACGCGGACGGCCGCGTGGTGGGTCGGCAGCCACCGGTGCGCAACTTCCGGCTGACATATCTGCTCACTGCTTGGGCGGCTGCCGACGGCTCAGGCGCCGACTCCAACGGCGGGTCCGGGCCGTCGGCGCGGACCGTCGCAGAGCATGAAGCGCTCGGACAGATCCTGAGCGCATCCGCGCAGATCGAGACTCTGCCCGCAGTGTGCGTCAAGGGCGTGCTCGCCGAGGGCGGGCTGCCGACCGCGCTGCTGTGCGCCATGCCCGAGGCATCCGAGCCCGCGGGCGGTTCGACGGAGATCTGGTCAGGGCTCGGCGTCGGGCCGCGCGCCTGCGTGCAGGTGGTTCTCGTCGCGCCGCTGCGGCCGCCGATGATGGCCGACCTCGCGCCGCCCGCGCGGGAGATCGTGCTCAACGCGTGGCAGGAGCAGCCCGGCTCGGCCGGCGGCGGCACGCCTGCGCACCGGCTCGACGCCGAGCCTGCTCTGGGCACGGCTCGGCAGGTCCGGCGCTGGGAGCGTCAGACCCGCAACGAGCTGCCTGGGCGGCCGCAGTACGACGACAACCAGTAGGCTGTCAGCAGGTAGTCAGTAGTCTGATAGCTGTCTGATGCTGCGGCGGGGAGTGCGGAGCAGCGCCGACGCGGCACCGGGGCCCGACTCGGCCGGGCGGGCAGGTGACGCAGGGGCTGCGTCAATCGCGCCATTCCCATTACCCTATTGCTGCAGCAGAATACGGGGTATCACGGCATACTGTAACGAGTTGTATGGGAATCAACGGTCTAGGTACGGCTTGTACTGTCTCGCGGCGCTGGGTGCGGCGAATTCCGCGCTCCTCGGCCGGATTCGGGGCACTTCAACGGTTAGGCTGATGCACGTGAGGCTCGGTATCATCGCTGACATCCATGGCAACGATGTGGCGCTGCGCGCTGTCCTGAAGGACGCGGATTCCTTCGCGGTGGAGCGCTGGTGGGCGCTCGGCGACCTGGTCCTGTTCGGCCCCCGGCCGGTCGAGGTCCTCGAGATCCTGCGCAGCCTGCCCCGCATCAGCATGCTGCGCGGGAACACCGACCGGTACGTCCTGACCGGCGAGCAGCCCGAGCCGCACCCGACCGCGGCCCACGCCGCCGCGAGCGTCGATCTCGTGGAGCGCTACGCGGCGATGGCGGCGGGGATCGGCTGGACCCGCGGAGTGCTGGACCAGGCGGGCCTGCTCGCCGACCTGATCAGCCTGCCGATGCAGCTGCGGGTGCGCCTGCCGAGCGGGACCGACGTGCTGGGCGTCCACGCCTCGCCCGGGGCCGACGACGGCCCGGGCATCGAGCCGGACCTCGACGAAGAGCGTCTTCGAGCGCTGCTGGCCGGATGCGGCGCCGACGTCGTGGTCGGCGGCCACACCCATTTCGTCGCCGATCGCCTGGTCGACGGTGTCCGTGCGCTCAATCCCGGTTCGGTCGGGATGCCCCGTACCTGCGGCACGGCCGGCTGGCTGCTGATCGAGGACGACGGCGACGCGCCGGTCGTCACCCACCGGTGCGTGTCCTTCGACGTGGACGCCGTGGTCACCGACCTGAACCGGCGGCGGCACCCCAACGCGGAGTTCGTCGGCTCCGTGCTGACCGGCCGGCGGCCGCTGATGGGGCACGGCTCCGGCGCGTGACGGCGCGTCACGGCGCCGCCGGGAGACCTGGTCCCGGCTGGCCCCGGCCGGCTGATCAGCCCGCTTTCACCGTCGCGTTCGTCGTGATGAACTCGGCCGTTCCCGGCTTCTCGATGACCGGGTCCGGGACCGGGCCGGCCGGCGTCGGCTGCATCGCCGGCTCCTCGACCGTGAACATCGCGGTGAACTGCCCGCCCTTGATCAGGATCTTGTTGTCGTTGGTCGTCTGCTGGGTCATGTTGGTGGGCAGCAGCGTCACCGTCAGCATCCCGGTGCCCGGGGTGACGAACGGCGGCGCCGTGTAGACGAGCGGCTCGCGCAGCACCGGCGGCAGCTCGTCGCCGAGCAGGCAGATGGTCATGTCGACGGCGGTCACCGAGGTCGAGCTGCCGATGAGCGGGACCGGCGCCTCCAGGATGGGGACGATGGCCGGCGGCGGGATGGTGACCTTGATCATGTCGTTGGTCCTCATGATGAAGTCGTCCATCGGGCCGCCGCCGTCCTTCCGTCCGGGTTGCCTTGCCTGCTACATGCCTGCTGTGTGCCCTCTGCTGTCTGCTGTCTGTTACGGGAGGCCGAACAGCTCGATCTCGGTGATCGCCACGTCGTCGTTCGTCGATCCCTGATAGACCGCGGTGACCTGGATCTGGATGCTCTTGATCAGGTCCGCGTGGCTGAGCGAGAACGTCTGCTGCGTCGTCGTGTCCTGCGGTGTGACGGTGTCCGACTCCTGGTTCGAGAAGATCAGGTGCAGCGAGCTCGGCCGGCCGTCCGCGATGTAGTTGCCGGCGGCGCCGTTGAAGAGGATCAGCTTCCTGAGCGTCACCGGATGCGCGAACGTCACGGTCAGCGTCGGCTCAGGGCTCGTCGTCCACGGGGCGGACCAGTACGTGTTGGTGAACTCGTCCGAGGCCAGGTTCGCCGGGTGGCCGGCCTCCGACGCGTTCGCGGTGACCGCGTCCGGGTGGATCGGGCTCAGGTCGTCGCCGATGTCGTTGCTGATCCTCGTCTTGGTCGAGGTGACCGCGCCGTTGATCGCGTTGCGGAACGGCGGGTAGGCGCCGTACAGGATGCCGCCGAAGATCGCGGCGATCGCGACCACGAGCCGGCCCTTGCGGTAGATCTGCCCGAGCGTGTGCTTGAGGTTGAAGTCCCGGTCCTTCGGGACGGAGACGGTGCCGGGCTTGCCGGCCTCGCCCGGCTTCAGCTTGACCACTTTGGGGCCGCGGCGCGGCAGGATGCGCCGTAGCAGGCGGCGCCACCACGAGAGCTTGACCCGCTCGGCCTCGACCAGCGACTCGCCGCACCGGCTGCAGAACTTGCGGGTCGGGATGTTGCCCTCGCCGCAGTTGCCGCAGATCGCGTCGCCCGGCTGGAGCCGGCGGGTCGACTTGGTCTTGGTCACCGCCAGCGCGCGGGCGCGGGCGACCTGTGGTGCCTGCTCGCGGATCGCCTCGTCGTCGCCCTGGTTCGCCCGGCCGTCGGCCGTCGCGGACGCGGCGTCCTCGAAGGGGGACGTGCGATAGCCGCGGGTGACCGGGGCTACGAGGGCTGATGCCGGCGCGGACCCGGGCGGGGGCGGCGGTGGCGGCGGCACCGCAGGGCGCGGTGGTGCCGGAGGCGGCGGGGGAGGTGCGGCACTCGATCGCGGCGGTGGGGGCGGCGGAGGCGGCACTGCACCCGCCCGCGGCGGGGGCGGCGGAGGCGGGGGTGCTGCACCGGCCGGGGGCGGCGGGGGCGGAGGCGGCGCGGCGCCGGGTGCTGGGGGAGGCGGCGGCGGGGGCGGTGCCGCACCGGGCCGCGGCGGCGGTGGGGGAGGCGGCGGCGCGGCAGACCTCGGCGGGCCGGGCGGCGGAGCCGCAGCGCCGGGCCTCGGCGGGCCGGGAGGGGGCGGGCCGGGCGGCTTCGGCGGGCCCGGGCGCCCGGGCGGCCCCGGAGGCTTCGGCGCGCCGGGCGCCGCGCCGGGCCCGCCGGGGGCCGCACCGGGTCGGGGCGCGGTCGTCGAAGGCGCGGTCGGGCCTCCGGGCGGCTGCGGGCCGGCGATCAGGACGTTGGTCGCGTCGACCACGCGCTGCCAGAGGCCCGCCCTGCGCGCCGGAAGCTCGGGCTCCTCCTCCACCTCCGGCTCGGGCGGCGGGGCCTCGACCCGCTGCTTCTCGCCGGTCCACTCCAGAAAGCTTCCGCAGGACCCGCAGAACGTGTCGTCGTCCGAGTTGCGGTAGCCGCACTTGCGGCAGACAATCATGGCTCGTATACCTCCACCGTGTGCGCGACGTGCGCAGGCTTCACCGCCGCGACCAGGTCGCCGATTGCCTTGGGGTCGATCCGCTCGCCGCCGGCCGCGATCCGCACCGCGAGCGACGGTTCGTCCCGGCCCGGCGGGATCGTGTTCGGCGTCTGCGACCAGATTGTGCCACCACTGTCGTGCACTTCCACCGCGCCGCCGGTGACCAGTTCCAGCATTTCGCGCATCCCGGCCAGGGTGCCCGCCTGCCGGTACAGCACGGCCGAGCGGGCCACCGCCTCGCGCTGCAGGCGCAGCGGCCAGTTCTCGTCCAGCACCGTGCCGAACCACTCGGCGAGCCAGAACAGGAAGTCGTCCGGCGCCAGCATCGGATCGACGTACGCGCCGATGCAGTCGAGCGCCGAGATGGCCGGGGCCAGCACGTCGTCCAACGCCTCGGTCCACTGCATGGCGACCGGGTCCTCCTGATACACCGCCGGCATCAGGCTGCCGATGGTGTAGGGCGTGCCCAGCCCCGGGACGCCGAGCCTCATCTCAGACCCCTTCTACCCTGACCTGGTGCTTGTAGGAGAACACCAGGCTGTTCGGATCCAGCTCGATCCGGGCCGCCTCCCGGCCGCGCACCCCGGTCACCGGGTCCGCGCTGAACAGCCGCACGTCCTCGACCATCTCCAGGCCGTGCACCCGCTGCAGCCGGCCGAAGATCTCCCCGGCCTGCACCGGCCGGCCGAACGGCCAGCCCTCGCCCTCCGGCCCGCCGCCGGTCAGCGGGCTGAGGAAGGTGTACAGCTCGCGCAGCGCGTCGTCGCGCACCCGGTCGGTGTTCACCCGCGGCCGGGCCACGAGCCGGGCCACCACGGTGATGCCGCGGTACAGCGGCGGCTCGACCACGATCCGGGTGCCGATCACCCGCACCTCCTCGAGCCGCTCGGCGACCCGCGCCAGCGTCTCCCGCGGCGGGATCAGGTTCTCGAACAGGATCACCCCGGCCTCGGCCGGCGCGGCCGGGACCATCAGGATCCTGACGGCGCCGGGGGAGACCCCGGCGGTGCCGGCCGACACGCACCGCACCCGGGCCACGTCCGGGGCCGCCTCGCGGGCCAGCACCTCGTAGTCCTCGGAGGTCACCGCGCGGTTGCGGGCGCGCAGCAGCAGCGGGCCGCGCCGGCGCGCCTCCTCCAGCGTCTCGCCGTCCACGCCGCCCTGCGCCTGGTGCCGGTTCTCCACGGCCGAGACGAACGGCAGCGAGGACTTCAGGGTCCGGATGGCGCCGGCCGCGACGTTGCCGCGCACGCCGCCGCCGGTCGCGTACCGGCGGATCCGCACCCTGACGCCCTTGTCCGGCACCGCGCCGTAGTGCCGCACGGTCCCGCCGGCCTCGCGCACCGCCGGACCGAACAGGACGAGTCCTGACACGGCGTCGAGGCAGAAGTGCCGGTCCAGCGGCCCGCTGTCGGCGAAGTGCTCGACCTCGGACCAGTCCGTCCAGCCGTCCGCGGACGAGGTCTGCACCACCGGCCGCTCGTACCCGGCAAGCACCGGCCGGCGCCGCACCGGGAACTGCTGCCCCGGCACGCCCTCGGCCTCGCCCAGGTCCTCCTGCGCCACCGGCTCCGCGTTGACCGCGTCCACCGTCCCGCCGACCGTGCACGCGGTGATGCCCTGCACCACCGGCGACTCGGAGTACGGCGGCTGGCCCTCTTCGGGCTCGATGATGCGGGCCCTGATCCAGCCGGCCCGGTCCCCGCCGATCACGCTCGCCGAGTGCGTGTCGGGCAGGTGCACGATGATCGACCCGTCCGTGTTCAGGCCGCCGGTGCTGTCGAGCCCGGTCTCGCACTCGGTCCACTTCCCGGCCGCCCACGCCTCCCAGACCAGCGGCGGGTGCTTCGGGTTCACGCCGACGCCCTTCATGCTGCCGCGGAAGTCGAGCCGCACCGCGCCGCCGGGGATCGGGTCGCTCAGGCCCAGCTGCAGCGTGTCGCCGAGCTGCGGCCGCGGCCGGAACGCCGGGAACGCGGTGCCGTCGAGCAGCTCGCGGGTGCGGTCCACGCCGGGCGCGTCGAAGTCCGGCTTCGCGTCCTCCGGCTCGCCGGGGCCCGGGTTCTGCACGGCGGTCTCCGCCGTCTCGTCCGGGATGCGCACCCGCTGCAGCGAGCACGGCGGCACGGCCAGGTCGTCCCGGGTCACGAACACCACCGACTCGGCGGTCGGCGTGCGCAGCGTGCCGACCCGGGTGCCCGCCGCCACGGTGATCGTGGCGGTGGTCGGGCTGGAGAGCCAGAAGGTCACCCCGGCCCTGGCCGGCGTCGGCGGCAGCATCCGCAGGCCGATGAGGTCCAGGAAGGTGATGTGCAGCCGGTCCGGCACCCGGTTGAGCCGGTACAGCAGCTGGTCGGTCATGTACGCGAAGGTCTCGATCAGGGTGACGCCGGGGTCGGAGACGTTGTGGTCGGTCCACTCCGGGCAGCGCTTCTGCACGAGGCGCTTGGCCTCGTCCACCAGGTCCTGGAACCGGCGGTCGTCGAGATCGGGGGCGGGCAGTGCCATGTCAGTCCGCGACCTCACCGTGCTCGGGGATGGTGTAGAACGGGAAGACCAGGTTGCGTGGGCTGTTGGTGGCCACCACGTCGTACCAGATGTCGATGTAGAGCAGCCCGTCCTGGTCGCCGTCCGGATAGACCACGACGTCGGTGACGGCCGCGCGCGGCTCCCACAGCTCCAGCGAGGACCTCACCTCGCGCGCGATGACCGCGAGGTTCTCCGTCCCGGTGCCGCCGAACACGTGGTCGCGCAGCTTGCTGCCCCACGCGGGCCGCATCGGCCGCTCGCCCGGATAGGTGGCCAGGATCAGCCGCATCGCCTGCTCGATCTTCTCCGCGCCGCGCGCCACGGCCACCGAGCCGGACGGGTCGAAGCCCATCGGGAAGGACCAGCCGGCCCCCGCGAAATCGATCGGCCCGGCTCCGGGCGCCACAGTGTCGGTCATCGCCGCCCCCTTCAGTTCAGCGTGATGCTCGTGCCCTTGAGGGCGAGCGTCCCGCTGCTTTGGATGTTCAGTGACGTCTGGGCCTTGATGGTCAGGTTGTCCCCGCCGTCGATGGTCATGGTTCCGCCCTCTCCGGCCTGGATGTTGACCGTGCCCGCGTCCGAGCACTTGATCGTGATCTGGCCCGGGCTCTGCGGGGCGCAGGAGATCACGACCGTGCCCTGGACCACGTCGATGGCGAGGCCCACCGAGCCGTCCGAGGTGCCGAGCGCGATCTGGGACTGCGTGGGCTTCGCGCCGTCGCCCGGCGGCATCTCGTCGTGGAAGGCGAGCATGTTGCCCGAGGCCGAGACGAAGCCCCGCCGGACCACCGCCGCGGACTCCCCGGTGGCCTGCACCGCGTCGCCGCCGAGGGTGTACTTGCTGCGGTTGTCGATGATCCCGCCGATCACGTAGGGCCGGCGCGGATCGCCGGACTCGAAGCCGACCAGCACCTGGTCGCCGACCTCGGGCATGTACAGCGCGCCGCTGCGCGGCCCGGCGCCGGCCTGGACCACCGGCGCCCAGTCGGACTCGTAGTCGGGCGAGAGCACCGGCAGGGTCACCTTCACCCGCGCGTTGGTGCCGTTGATGTTGGTGACCACGCCGCACATCACGCCGGGCACGCTCGCCTGGGTCGCCTGCGTCCCGCCGAGCGAGGTCAGGCCGAGCAGCGAGCGGTCGTGCCGGCCGCTGGCCGCGAACTCGGTGCGGTAGCCGCCCTCCTTGAGCCGGAAGACGTGCTGCGCCCGGGTGACCATCCAGGTGGCCGGGAACTGGGACGACAGGCCGGCGATCTGCACCGGCTTGCCGGCCTGGATCCCGGGCGCGCCGAGCGCGTAGCCCTCGGCCTCGCCGAACGTGCTGGCCCGGTGCTCGTTCAGGCCGCCGGCCATCGCGGTCGCCGCGCTGTCGGCGGTGGAGCCGCTGCCGACCGGGCGGTGCAACACGAACGCGGTGCTGCTCGGCGGCGGCCCGAGCTGGTCCGAGACCGGCGAGGGGGACGGCGCCGGGTCGCCGCCGCCGGAGTTCCCGCCGAACGCGTCGGCGACCGACTCGGGCGTGGTCTGGCCGGGGTCGGACACCGAGCCGGTGGTGGCGCCGGAGACCGCCGAGACCACCTTGGCCTGCAGCGGGTCCCACACCCGCACCTCGACGTTCGGGGTGAGGTTCCCGGCGGTGATCCGCGGCGAGAACGACTTCAGGTTGTCGTTCAGCGACAGCTGGTACGGCTGGCCGCCCGCGCCGTCGATCGAGGAGGCCTTCCGGAAGCCGAACTTGCCGTCCTCGACGGCGATCTCGTACCCGATCTCGGAAGCGCGCTGCTTGAGGAACTCCCAGTCGGTCTGGTCGTACTGCGGCAGGTGGTCGTGCACCACGTCGGTCGGGGTGATGTCGCCGACGTCGAGCCCTGCGTCGCTCGCGATCTGCTGGGCGACGTCGGAGTCCGACATGTTGACGAAGGCACGGGTGCGCCGCAGCCGCTGCAGCCGGTGGCCGACGTCGTAGCCGCGCACCGTGGTCATGCCGGTGTAGTCGTCGTAGTGGCCCTCGAAGGCGGTCACCTCGCCCTTGATCAGCTGGGTGCTCTGGCCGCCGTCCCCGTCCGGCCCGGAGTCCGAGGCCTCGATCACGATCTGCGCGCCGACCGTGACGCCGCCGGTCGTGAGGTCGTCGTCCGTCACGCCGACGAAGGCGAGTTCGAACATCCCCGGCAGGTGCAGGTGGGTCTCCACCGAGATCTGGTGCAACTGCTGGAGCAGCATGGCGGCGAGCGGGGAGCCGCCCACCGTCACGGACGGCTCGGCCCCGGTCACCGGTCGGCTCCGGGCACGATCGTGCCTGCCGCCAGCTCGTCCTGCTCGGGAAGGAACAGCATCGTGCCGGGCTTCATCCGCAGCGGGTCGTCGACCCCGTTGGCCCGCGCGATCTGCCGCCAGGCCCCGGGGCGGCCGTAGTTCGCCGCGGCCAGCGCGGGCAGCCGGTCGCTGCTGTCGAGCATCCGGGTGCGCCGGCCGGACGGCCCGCCCGAGGTGGGGTTGGTCGGCCTCAGCGCCTTCGCCCGGTCCTGGTACAGGCCGAGGTTGACCTCGGCCCGGATCGGCGTGCCGTCCGGGGCGAAGCGGGTGTAGGTGACGTCGACCTTGCGCAGGTAGACCGGGAAGTTCTGCTGCACGCCCCAGCTGAACTGCTGGTTGCCCCAGGTGAACGTCAGGTTGACCGGATACGACGGCGTCTTCTTCTTGGCCTGCTGCTGGTTGCCCCCGCCGATGTCGGATCCCGCGAGCGGGTCCCCCGTCTGGGTCACCGGGTAGCTCCAGATGATCAGGGTGTCGCAGACCTTCTTGAGATCGCGGCCGGTGAACACGATCTTGCTCACGCCGATCTCGACGAAGCCGAGGGCCTTGATCTGGTCCTCCGCGGAGGCGCCGCTCGTCATCGTGGTCTGGTGGCTGTGGCCGAACGTGATCTTCTCCGGGTTGTACGCGAACTGGACGATCTTCAGCTCGTTGGTCTGCAGGTTCGGCGGCCAGTCCTTGGTCAGCGTCGCCAGGGGCTGCAGGCCCTGCGTCGCCGATCCGGGAGTCGTACTCATTCCGGCCTCAGGAATCCGCTGTGGTTGAGCACGAGGGTCTCGGAGGCGACGTCGGTGCCCTTCGCACTGAGCGACGGACCGGTCCACGAGGACGGGAACGCGTTGTCGAGCAGCCAGCTGGCCGCGACCATGCCCATGACGTCGTGCAGCTCGATGTTCACGAACGAGCCCTCATAGGGTCCGCCGGTGCCGTCCATCCACTCGTCGGCCACGTCCTGCAGCCAGTCCTGCACCGTGTCCGACTTCTGCCGCTCGACCGCGCGCTTCAGCGTCACCTGCGGGTAGACGACCTGCTGCGGCATCGCGTACACCTGGCCGTAGTCGCCGCCCGAGCGGATCTCCTCGTACTTGAACTCCACCTTCAGGCCCTCGCAGGAGGTCCACTCGCCGAGGTCGTACTGCGGGTCGGACGGCTCGCCGATGCGCACCGAAAAGCGCATCGACATGGCGATGGGGCGGAAGCTGCTGAACATGGACGCAAGGCCCCGGGCGCCGGACATCGCGGTGGAGGCCGCCCCCGCACCGGACATCGTGCCCATTATCGTCGCGGTCACTGATCGATCCCTTCCTAGGTGTCTGCCGGTGCGCTCAGATCGGCGAGAGCATGGAGAAGGCGTCGCCGAGGAAGCCGGTATGGGCGAGCGTGAGCGACTCGATCGCCGGCTTGGCCCCGCTCGCGTCGAAGGTCTCGATCGACCACTTGATCGGGAAGAACTCGTTGAGCCGCCACTCGACCATCGCCAGCCCGGCGTAGTCGACCAGCTGGATCGTCCCGCTCTGCGGCTGCGGGTTCTGCGCTGTCTGTGTGAGCCAGAGCTGTACCACCCGCGAGTAGGCGCTGGCCGCGCGGCTCAGCGTGATCGGGTCGTACTTGGTGGTGCCGGGGAACAGCCAGGCGGTGTTGCCCAGCGCGCCCTCGCGGTGCTCGACCTGCTGCCAGGAGACCGAGAGCCCCGAGGCGCGCGACCAGTCGCCGAAGTGGTACTGGACGTTGTCGATCAGCACCACGTACCGGTGCGACATGCCGACGGTGCCGGAGCCGACGTCGCCCACCAGCCCGCCGAGATCTTCCATCGTCATGGTTCCGCCGTCCGCTCTCGTCGATTTCCGTCGGGTCCGCTACCGCAGGTCGCTCAGCGTGCCCGTGCGCTCACGGGCGACCAGGAGCTCGTGCTGCAGCCGCATCTTTATGCGCGGGTAGAGACCCTCGGCCAGCTCGCCGAGCGCGACCTGGTCGTCGAGGTCGAGCAGGCGCTGCTCGACCAGCTCCAGCAGGCGCCCGCGGGCCGCGGTGAGTGCGGGGTCTGCTTCCCGGTCCGGTCCGGCCTGCTGCGACGGGGTCCCCGGGGCCTGAGATGTCTGCGGCCCGGCGTACTGGGCGCCGTTGTCAGTCTGCTGAGCCGGATCGCGTTGGGTCGGGGGGTTCCAGCCGAGCGGCGCGTCGAAGAGGTCCTCCGGGGCGCGCTGCACGCGGTGCGGAGCGGCCGACCCGAACGCCGCCGCGGACTGCGGGAAGTGCGTGAGCGGCGCCTGGCTGCGCTCCCAGGCCGAGCTCCCGAAGGGGTCGTGTCCTTGCGCGCCGCGCTCGGCCGCGACGGCTTCCGCCTCCAGGGCGCGGCCGGCGGGGGAGTCCTCCGGCGGCAGGCTCGGGCCGTACGCGCGCTGCTGGGCCACGTGAGTGAGCTCGTGAGCGAGCAGCCCGCGTGTGTCGGGTCGCTCGAACGGCCCTTCGCCCGGCGGCAGGAAGACCTCGCCGCCCCGGGTGAAGGCGCGGGCGTCCAGCGACCGGGCCTCGCCGGCCGTCTCGGGGCCGCGGTTGATCGGCACCCCGGAGACGTCCATGCCGTACATCCGGCGCAGCGTGTCGGCCAGGTCCTGAGGTGCGAAGCTCGGCGGCGGCTCGGGCTCGGACCGGGTCGGCTCGGGCGGGGCGGCCGCCGGCCGCGGCGGTTCGGCGTCCTGCCTCGGAGCGGGCGCGGGCGCCGAGCGGTAAATCAGCTCGTTGGCTTCCGGTCGGCTGGTCGCCGCGGCGGCGGGGCGCGGTGCCGGACGGCGGGGAGGGGGAAACGCGGAGCGGTAGATTGGCGAGTTGACTACGGGCCGCGCCGGAGTCGGCGAGTCCGCGCCTGTGGCGCTCGGCGCAGCGCTCGGCGCGGAAGGCGTTGCGGACAAGCGGGATTCGGGCTGCCCGGGTCCTGCGGAAGGTTCGGGCCGGTCGGGCTGTTCGGGCTGATCCGCGTGGTCCTGGCCGGGGCGCGGCGCGGCCGAGTGGAAGAGCGGCGCCTGCGGCGGCGCACTGCGCCGATCGGGTTGCTTGGCGGGCGGTTGCGGGCGGCGCGCGGGCGGTGTCGCGATCGGCGCGCCGAGGCCCAGGCGCAGCGTCGGGGCAGGAGGCTCCGGGCCCTGATTCGGCGCGGGGCGCTGCGGGGCGGGTGCGGCACTGCCGGGTGCTGCACTGTCGGGTGTGGCCGCGCCGGACGCGGCGCCTCCCGGGGCGGGGCGGTCCTTTGCCGGAGCGGCCGGCCGGTGCAGAGCGGCCGGCGGCGCGGCGCCGCGATCCGGCGCCGGCGCACGGCGCGGCGGGGCGGGCCGCACGTCGCGGTCCGCCGCGGAACTCGTCCCGGTGCCGGTCCCGGTGCCGGTCCCGGTGCCGGTCTCAGCGCCAGTCCTGGCGTTCGTCTCAGTGCTCGTCCCCGCGCCCGTCTCAGGGGGCTGTTCGCCCTGGCCCGCGCGCGGGCCGCCCGGTGGCAGCGGGCGCCCGAGGCCGAGCCGGCGGCTCTCCGCGAGGCTGGCCCGGCGCGGCCGCTCGGCGGCGGGACCGGGCGCCTGGGCGGACCGGCGGGGCGGCGCCGGGAAACCGGGCGGCGGCCCCACCGCGGCGCTCGACCACGACACCCTCTCGCCGTCCTCGGACCGGGTGAAGCCGAGATCGTCCGGCGTGGGCCCGCCCGCGGAGGGCGCAGACGGCACGGACGGCATGGTCTCTTCCCCGCCGCCGGGTTGCTGCTGGGGACGGAAACCCTCCACCATGCGCAGCCAGGCCGACGAAGCGTACGGAGTGTCCTGCGCCTGCGGCTCGCCGAGGTATTCCTCGGACACCGATACCAGGCTTCTGCGCTCCGCGGACGCGGAACGCGCCCGGACGACCGGCCGCCGGTGCACGATCACCAGGGCCTCGCCGGGCGGTTCGGGAATCTGCTGCTCGGGAATCTGCTGCTGCGCGGGCGGCTCCGCCGGCACGTCGGCCGGATCCGCGCTGCGCGGCACCACGACGGCGCTGATCCGCCCCGCCGCCGGGGCCGAGGACGGCGCAGCGGAGGACACCGTGATGGAAGAGGACGACGACGCTGTGGAGGACGCCGCGGCAGAAGGCGCCGCGGAATCAGTGGCCTGCGGCCACGCGGCGCCGGGGCGGCCGGTCGCCGCGGCCGTCGGCAGGTGGATCAGGGGCCTCGTCCCGGTCACGTCGGGCAGCTTCAGCAGCGGACCGGCCACCAGCACCGGCCGGGCACGCACGGTCGGGCCGAGCGGCGGCAGCCGCCGCCACTCCAGACTCCGGCGCTGCGCGCCGCGGCCTTCGGCGCCCGGCTGCTGCGATTCATCCGACTGTGCATCATCCGAATTGGACAGGGCGGCCTGATCCGGCGGCTGCGTATCGCGCGCCGCCTGCGGCGAATCGCCGGCCTTGCCGTCGCCGCTGCGCCGCCGCGCCGGCCCGCCGCGCCCGAAGCCCCAGCGCATCTGCTCTTCCGCCTCTCTTGCCTCCGCCGGCGCCTCAGTACAGATGCTGCAGGCGTGTGGCGTCTTTCAGTGGGCGCCGCCTCAGTCGAGCTCGCCGCTCGCGAACCGCGCGTTGATCCGGCCCACCTCGCCGATCACCCGGGCTCGGACCGAGTGGGCGAGGCCGAGGATGTCCTCGAGCCTCCAGTGCAGGTAGTACGCCAGGTACACGGTCTCCTCCCAGAGCCGGTCGGCCGTGTACGTCAGGATTCCCCCCGCGCATCACCGGCGATGTCCACCACGAACTGGTGCCCGCAGGACGGGCAGTTGACATCGGCCTCGGTGTGGCCCTCCTGGTTGATCCGCCGGTACAGGTCCTGCAGGAAGGCCAGGTCGGAGGCGAACAGGTTCTCGATCAGCAGGGTGTCCACGGTCTGCGACGAGCCCAGCCGGGTCACCGTGCGGGCCAGCAGCAGGACCGTGAGGTACGCCGGGTTCTGGTGCACCCGCGGGTCGTTCTGCGTGACGATCTCGTCCCGGGCGGTGGCCAGGCGCATCACGCCGTCGCGGTGCACCCGGCCCTGCTCGTCGACGTAGCCGCGCGGCAGCACGAACGGATAGAGCGTGAGCATGCCCGCGGAGGACGACGCCTCCTCGGTATAGGCGGCGGCCGCCGCGAGGGCGGGGACCGCGGCCGGGCCCGAGGCGGGACCGGCCGCCGCCATGGACAGAGGACTCTGACTCGGTGTCACGATGCGCCTCAGCCGGCCGGCTGCATGAGGATCTGGTCGCAGAGCAGCACCACGGTCTCGGTCACCAGCTCCGTGGCGCCCGCCTTCATCCCGCTGATCTCCAGCTTGGAGGGCCACGCGTTCTCCAGCAGGTAGGTGATGAGCGGCTGGCCCGACTTCGGCGACTGCGACGCCGCGAACAGCTGCAGCGAGCAGGTCTTGCGCGCGGTCGGGTCGCCCTGCAGCACCCCCTGGTGCCAGGCCCACATGTAGGTCTCGGTGTCCAGGCCGCGCTTGAGCGTCACCTGCGGCGGCTTGGTCTTGCCGAACTGCTTGGTGTGCGTGATGCCGGCCGTGCCGGTCGAGATGTACTCGACCGGCTCGACCTCGGTGTTGATCCCGGACAGCTCGCTGAACGAAGCCACCTGGATCCCGTCCACCTGGATCACGAAGGTCGACGCGGTCATGACGGTCGGATTGCCGCCGGCCACTGCCACGGTGTTCTCTCCTTACTGGGTGCGTGCCGGTCCTCCGGCGCGGGCCGGAGCGGGGGTTGGGACGCGCGGCCCGGGTCAGCCGTCGCCGTAGACGATCGTGTCGCAGGCGATCTCGACGTCCTCGGTGACGTAGCCCTCGCCGGCCTTCGCCCCCGAGATGTTGATCTTGGAGCACCAGGCCATCGTCAGCGTGTAGGTGAACAGCGGCTTGGCGTCGCCGATCAGCCCGGGGCCGAACATCTCCAGGGTCACGTCGGAGCGCGCCGCCGGATTGCCGTCCAGCGCCATCTTGTGCCAGAACCAGAGCGACAGGTCCTTGTCGACGCCGCGCTTGAGCGTGACCGTCGGCGGCTTGGTCAACCCGAACTGCTTGGTGTGCACGATGCCTTGGCCGCCGGCCGTGATGTACTGCTCGACGTTGATCTCGCTCCTGATCCCGGCCAGCTCCTGGAACGCCAGGTTCTTGATGGACAGGTTGCCCGGCCCGGCGATGACCAGGCTCGGCGCCGAGATCAAGAAGACCGGCGCCGACGCCACCGGGGTGAACGCCTGAATGGACACTGCGGTCCGCCCTCCTTTCCCAGTGGGTTATTCCTCGAGGGCGGAGCCCTGTGAGTACTGCGCGATGCGGAAGACCACGAACTCGGCCGGCTTGATCGGCGCGATGCCGATGTCGACGGTCAGGATCCCGGCGTCCCGGTTCTCCGGCGGGTTGTTCTCCTCGTCGCACTTGACGAAGAACGCCTCCTCCGCCGTGCGCCCGAACAGCGCGCCGCTGCGCCAGACCCGGCGCAGGAACATGGTCGCCGTGCGGCGCACCGCGCCCCACAGGAACCGGTCGTTGGGCTCGAACACGACCCAGTTGGTGCCGGTCAGGATCGACTTCTCGACGAAGTTGAACAGCCGGCGCACGTTCAGGTAGCGCCACTCCGGGTCGCTGGACAGGGTGCGCGCGCCCCAGATCCGGATGCCCTGCCCGGGGAACGAGCGGATGCAGTTGACCGCGACCGGGTTGAGCTGGTCGTGCTCGCCCCGGGTGATGTTGGTCTCGAGGTCGATCACGCCGCGCACGATCTCGTTGGCCGGAGCCTTGTGCACGCCGCGGGTGTCGTCGTTGCGGGCCCACACGCCGGCCACGTGGCCGCTCGGCGGAACGAGGATCGGCGAGCCCTTCAGCGGGTCCATGACCTTGAGCCAGGGCCAGTACAGCGCCGCGTACTTCGAGTCGTAGCCGGCCGTGAGCACCCGCCACTCCTGCACCTGCTGGGCGTTGAGGCCGGGCGGCGCGTCGAGGATGGCCAGCCGGTCGGCCATCAGCTCGCAGTGCGCGATCATGGCCAGCTGCACCGCCTTGAGCCCGTCGTCGTCGATCGCGCCGGCCATGTGCGCCGCCATCAGGTCCGGGACGGCCAGCATGGTGATGTTCTCGATCGCCTCGAGGCCGGCGAAGCCGGTGCGGTCGCCGGTGTCGCCGACGTACTGCTGTGCGGAGATCTGCGCCGGGGGCCGGGCCGGCTCGGGCGCGGCCTGCCCGCCGCTGAGCTCGACCTGCGCGCCCTGGTGCGGCACCAGCGCGCCGGCGCCGCGGATCTCCTCGACCTCGATCAGCTTGGACTGGTTCTTGACCGCGGTGGCCACGTAGTTCGGGCCGCGCTTCGAGGTGACGTTGTCGAAGGTCTCGACGACCTCGCCGTTCTGCTTGACCAGCAGCTTGAAGACGCCCTCGGCCGGCTCGCCGGGCTCGACCACCTCGACCGAGAGCCGGTTGCCGTCGTCGCCCGGGTGCAGCGCCTTGACGCGCAGGGCCGGGCGGGGGCGGTCGCCGCCGCTGGAGAGCTCGCCCTGCGCCGCGCGGCCGAGCAGCCGGTTGCCGTTCCCGCTGCCGTTCGCGGCGCTGTCGGCCTCCTCGGTCGTCGAGTCGGCGCCGATGCGCACGATGTACGCCGCGCCGCCGCCGTTGAGGAAGTAGCCGTAGACGGCCTGCGGCATGAATGCGCCCTCGACGAAGCCGCCGAAGGCCTTCGTGTACTGGGTCCAGTTCGTCACCAGCGTCGGCTCGTTCGCCTTGCCCCGCTCGGTGAACCCGACGAAGGCGCACAGGGCGGTGCCGACTCCTTCGATGGGTCGCGAGCCGGAGGAGACCTCCTCGACGTAAACGCCGGGGGACATATACGAGGGCACTTTTCCTCCCAATCATGCCAAAGGCGGACACACTGCACGGCCCGTACCGGATGCAGCGCACAGGCCCCGATGGGCACAGTGCATCGCCCCCTACGGGCAGAGCGCACTTCCTGCCGTGGGCACAGCGTGCCGTGGGCGCCGCGCCGCTTCGAATTTCGAGTGTGCACCGGCGAGGCGGCGACCGGCCGGCTCACTTGGGCCTCAAAGGACGCATACAACGGTGCGCGAAGACGCAGCCGTCCTGCGCGTAGGCGCGGCGCGAATATCGGTACGGCACCGCTGTGGAGGGCGGGACCGGAGTCCGGATCAAGGTTCGATGGGTGAAGTGCCGCGCCCGGCCGGCCCGTTCCGGCCCGTGGGCGGCGCCGGGTTCAGGGACCGAACCAGCCGGTCTGGCTGAGCGCGTAGATGATCAGCCCGGCCAGCGCGCCCACCACGGTGCCGTTGATCCGGATGAACTGCAAGTCCCGGCCGACCTGGAGCTCGATCTTGCGCGCGGTCTCCCGGGCGTCCCAGGCCTCGACGGTGTCGGAGATCAAGGCCGTGATCTCGCCGCGGTAGCCGGTGGCCACGTGCACCGCGGCGCCCTCGATCCAGCCGTCCAGCTTGGCCCGCAGGTGCTCGTCCTCGCACAGCCGGGCGCCGAAGCCGGCGATCGCCTCGCGCAGCCGGGCCCGGGTCTCGCCGTCCGGGGCGTCCACCGCGGCCAGGGTCATGGCGCGCAGCCGCTCCCACAGCGAGCCGACCAGCCGCTGCACCTCGGGGTGCGCGATCAGGTCCCGCTTGACCTTCTCGGCCCGGTCCATGGTGGCCGGGTCGCCGGCCAGGTCCGCGGCGAAGTCGGTCAGGAAGCGGTCCACCGAGGCGCGGGCCGGGTGCCGCGCGTCGTCGCGCACCCCGGCGGCGAAGCGGATCAGCTCGCGGTGGATCCGGCGGGCCACCCGCTCGTCCACGAACCGCGGGGTCCAGCCGGGCGCCTCGCTGGCCACGGCCCGCTCGATCGACTCCGGGTGCAGCTCCAGCCAGCTGACGGCCTGCCGGGAGAGCAGGTCGACCAGCGGCCGGTGGCCGTCCCGGGCGACGAAGCGGGCCAGCATCCGGCCGGCCGGCGGGCCGATCGCCTGGGACTCGAGCCAGCGGTTGACCGTCCCGCCGACGACGGACTGCACCTCCTCGTCGCGCAGGATCGCCAGCGCGCCGCGCAGCACGCCGCCGGCCCCCTGCGCCATCAGGTCGGCGTGGTCCGGATCGCTCAGCCACGCGCCGAGCCGGCCGGACGGGCCGATCGTGCGCAGCCGCGCCCGCACCACGTCGCCGGACAGGAAGTTCTCGCCGACGAACTCGCCGAGGCTGGCGCCCAGCGCGGCCTTGCGCTTGGGGATGATCGCGGTGTGCGGGATCGGCAGGCCGAGCGGGTGCCGGAACAGCGCCGTGACCGCGAACCAGTCGGCCAGCGCGCCGACCATCGCCGCCTCGGACGCCGCCGCCAGGTATCCGGCCCAGCCCGCGCCGTGCGCGGACTGCCACCGCCCGACCAGATAGAGCACCGTGGCAGCCAACAGGAAGCCGGTGGCGGTGAACTTCATCCGCCGCACGGCACGCCGCTTGGCCCGGTCGGCCTGGGAGATCGGTCGCACTCCACCATTCTCCCTGATGGCGGCGCACTACGCCGACGCGGCGGCCGCGGGGCGTCCCGGCGGGCCGGCCGTCGAAGACCTCGTCAGAGGCTCATCGAGCAGGCCGCCAGCGCATCCAGGAACACTCCGACGCCGATCGCGATCGCCGCCATGCACAGGACCTCCAGCGCTTCTCCGGCCTCGACCCCGAGGGCGGCCAGCGCGATGGCCAGCGAGGAGCCGTAGACCTGAGCGGCGAGGATGATGTACGACTTGATATCAGGGGGCAGCGCGCGCCACGCCCCGGCGAGCTGCTTGATCACCTCGACGGCGCCCTCGCCGACCTTCTCGAGGGCCTCCTCGGCCTCATGGCCCT
The DNA here is from genome assembly GCA_036501535.1 of Actinocrinis sp. Lineage (GTDB taxonomy): Bacteria > Actinomycetota > Actinomycetes > Streptomycetales > Catenulisporaceae > DASYAE01. The sequence continues at coordinate 85,838 of DASYAE010000003.1, forward strand.
GGTTCGCCATGCATCCGGTGAAGTCGTTCCACGACATCAGCTTCTCCCTCCCGCCGAATCAGGCCGTCGCCGTGCCGCTGCCGTGGCTTTGCAGTGCGCTGCTCGCGGCCCCGAGAGCCTGCTCGAGGGTGAGGCCGGTCGCGGCCAGGGCCTGGAGGAACTCGGCGCCCTCGGACACCACGGCGACTGCGGGGTCGGCCAGCAGATACGTCATCCCCTGGCTGCACAGCGATTCCACGACGGCCTTGTGCGTCCCGTCAAGTGCCGAATACCACTGCTGAAGCTTGCCGACCACCCGGCCGATCGCCTGCCCGTCGCCGATGACGGAGGCGTCGATGGCCAGGCCCTGCTGGGCGAACGCCTCGGCGAGGCTCTGGCCGCCCGCGGCCGCGCCCGCGGCTGCTCCCGCGCCACCGCTCTGGCCCGCCGGCTGCCACTGGGATCCGTCCCACTGCCAGTTCCCGTCCGGCGAGAGCTGGCCGACGGCGGTGGAGCCCGACTGGTCGCCGGCCGACGCCTGCGACTGCGGCTGTTGCTGCTGCGCGTCCTGGCCGGCGGGCTGCCACTGCGATCCGTCCCACCGCCAGTGGCCGTCCGGCGACAACTGGCCGACCGACGTGTCCGACTCCGACATGGCTGCGACCCTCCCCAAAGGCTTTACGACACTGGCTCCGAGTCCTTTGCAGCGTCGCACCGAGCCAGGGGTGCTCGGTATGCGTGAAGGCGCAACACTTCGGGCATCGATGTGCACCCCGAGGGGCGGCGGGATCCGGCGGTCCGCCCCCGTCCCGGCCCGGTCGCAGCGGCCGGGCATCCAGGCTGCGGACATGCCGCGCGGTGCCCCAAAGTCTGCGCGTTGGGGCGAGACGCGCGCATCCCGGGGTGCCGCACAATGAGCCATGGCTACTGACGCGCACGGGCGTCTGCTGTCAGAGGACGGCAACTATTACTGGGACGGCGACGCATGGCAGCTCGCCGGCCAGTCCGCCGCGGCAGGCTCGCAGCAGCCTCAAACGCAAGCGCAGAATGTCGACGCGCAGGGGCGTCTGCTCTCGGAGGACGGCATATATTACTGGGACGGCGCCAACTGGCAGCTCGTCGACAGGTCCGCCGCGGCCCGGTCGCAGAACTCCACGCCGCAGGCCCGGTTCGCCCAGGGCTTCGCCGACGCCATGGCCCGGGCGGGCTACGAGGTCGACGCCAACATGGTCCCGGCCCAGGCGCAGCTCCAGGCCGGCCTCGCCGCCGCGCAGCAGTTCTACCAGGAACTCGATCCGATCTCGCGGGCCGTCATCGACGAGTTCACGGCCGACCCCGGATCGGCGGCCATCGGCCTGTCCCAGACCGGGATCGTCAGCGGTATCGACTCGCTGCTGCACGCCTTCGACCAGATCCCGGCATCGCTGGGCGATCTCCTGCAGGCCGCCGGGGAGTCGCTCGGCTCCAATGCGAGCGCCGGTTAGCCGCAACTGGGGGCCGAGGAAGTCACGACTCGAGCACGAGGCTCAGCCGTTTGGCCTCCTGGGCGACGCGAGCAGGCTTCGCCAGTGCGGCCAGCTCGTCCAGACGGGGGAACGCGACCGGCGGACCGCCCGCCTGGGCCTGGCCGGCGTAGCGGGCCGCGAGCAGGAGCAGGTCCGGCAGGCCGCGGGCCTGCGGGGCGTCGGCGAGCTCTGCGACCGCCGCGGCGGCCACCGCCACGATCTCGCGCGCCGCGCCGCCGCGCGCGGCGTCGTCCAGCGAGGGGATGAGGCGGTTGTGCTTGATCATGTCGCCGCCGAGCAGCTGTCCTATGTGCAAGCCAAGCACCGCCGGATCCAGCAGACCGCGCGCGGCGAGGATAAGCAGGCCGTCGACCGCGGCGATCCGGTTCTCGGGGGTGCGCGCCGCCATGCCGTAGGCGAGGGCGGCGTGGGTGACCGGCCCCGGGGCGCCGGCGGTCTCGGCGAGCTGCGGGAAGACCGAGGGGATGCGCGCGACGTCCATCGCCTCGCCGAGCACGAACCTCATCGTGTGTGCCGCGGCGACATCCGGGTGGTGCGGAAGCAGCAGCGGCCAGTCGCCGACCGGAATCTCCGGAGCTGACGCGCCGTGGAAGTCGCCGAACGAGCGCTCCGGCAAGAGGGCGTAGTAGACGGACAGGCCCGGGCGGGTCTTCGTATTGAGGCCCACCTTGTCGGCGAAACGCGCGGCGCGCGGGGGCGCCGGGGGCATCGTCTCCCGATACGGGTCGTAGGAGGTCTCGTCCTTGTTGCGGCGGACGTAGAACTCGGCGAAGTCCGGAAACGTGCCGGGCAGCGGTCGTTGGCCGGCCAGCGCGGCACGCACGGCGGGACCGGGGTCCGGCGGAAGGCGCAGCAGGGCCTGCTCGAGGTCGCGGCGCATCGGCTCGCCGCCGCAGGCCCCGTACTCGGCCAGCCGGCCGAGGAAGGCCTGCGGGTCGATCGCGCCGTTCGGCTCGGTGGGAGCGGCGAGCAGGCACGGCGCCGGCCGGTCCGCGACCAGCGCTTCCGCCAGCTCGTAGATGCGCACCAGCACGACCTTGGCCGCCCCGGGCCGCCAAGAGGCGATTTCGTTCGTCGTGCCGCGGGGCACCCGCGAGCGGTCGAGCGCCGCCCGGAAGAGCAGCGCGAGCGCGCCGGAAAGCTGCCAGCGCGCCCATGACAGATATCTGCCTTCTTTCAGATGCGGGTGGCGTGCCGCGAGCGACGCGAAGGCAGCGGCGAACGCGGACCGGTCGCTGTGCGCGAACCTCGCGACGGCGTCCATGATCCGCTCCACCTCCGCGAGGGCGACCTCGCGCTGCGCGAGCACCGGGGCGAAGGCTTCGGCGAGCTCTTCGACCGAGCCGATGGGTACCGGCCTCGGCGGGGGCTGATATGCAGGCGGCCTGAGCGCTTCGGGAGTGCTGGGAGCGCTGCCGGACGTGGACGTAGGCGTGGATGCGGCGGTCTCTTCCGGTTCGGTGCCGAAGACCGCACGCGCCTCGGGCTCCAGCGCCGGGTCCAGCAGGCTGGTGGCTGCCTCGCGCAGCCGACCACGCAGCTCGTCGTCGACCGCTGACGACACTGCCATCGACCCGGTCTTCGGCGCAGCCTTCGACGCCGTGCGCTTCGGCTTGAGGTGCTTGGCGGCCAAGCGCAGCGCGCGCTGCTGGACGGCGACCGCCCGGTGCCCGAACGCAGTGGCCAGAGTGCTGAGAAGCTCGGGCGCGGCGGCCGGGTCGCGGGCGATCGCGGCGCTGATCCAGGCGATCTGCGCGGTGGGGAGGTTGGTCTCGGGGCGGCTGAAAACGGTGTCGGAGAGCTCTGCGAGCGTCGCGCTCTCGAGCGGCTCGTGCGCGTCGAGGGCTTTGAGCGCCGCCTGGGCTCGCTTGGCGGTGGCGGATTGGCTGGAGGCGATCATGCCGAGGTAGGTCGGCAGCCGGGCGCCGACCTCGTCCGGCGTCGGGCCGAGGAGGTCGTGCAGCCGGTGGAAGCCGCGCAGGTTGCCGATGGTGTCGTCGCTGAGCAGCTTCGCGCTGCAGCTGTCGAGCATGGCGGAACGCTCGAGCACGCCCTCGGCGGTGAGCTCCGCCAGCCTTTCGGGTATCGGGCTCCACGGGCCGAGGAACGCGCCCGCGCCCGGGACCTCGAAGATCCGCGCGGCGATCTCCCGCAGCCGCGGCTCGGCGCGCATGTCGGGCGCCTCCTCCAGCCACGCCAGCACGAACCCGTCGGCGAGCGGCACCTGTGCGCCGCTCGCCGCGATCAGCCGCTTGATCAGACCGAAGAGCTCCCACCTGCGCCCCGGCGAGGTGAGCGCCTCGCTCAGCCGAGCGGCCAGCTCGGCCAGCCACGTGGTCTCCCGCCGGGCCACGAGCAGCTCGCCGATCAGCCCCTCCTGCTGCCCGCCGTCCCGGCTCGGCCACGAGCGCAGCAGCCCGAACGGCAGGTCGCGCCGCCTGATCCACCAGGCGACCTGAGCCGGCGTCTGCTCGCACATCACCCCGGCCACGACGATCCGGCTCGGGCGCGTGCCGACGGTGCTCCAGGCGTCCTCCGAGTCGCGCAGCTCGGCGTTGGTCTGCTGGTACAGGGTTTTGATATCGGCGGCCAGGTGCTTCAGCTGCGCCGGCGGCACCGGCGAGAGCAGGGCCGCGACATCGTGGTCCGAGCCGCTCATGATCGCGTCGCGCAGCGACTCCCACGCGACGGCCTCGGCGACAGGCGCCTGGACTTCCACGTCGCCCACCGGGATCAGCCCTCTTCCGCCGACGCCGTGGCGAGCACGCCGCGCCGCTCGAGCTGGGCGGCCAGCACGTGCTTGCACGGGCCGCGCCCGCCGCGGTACTCCATCCACCACATGCACGTGCACGAAGCCTGATCGTCGCCGGTGAAGCGGACCTGGTGCCCGCCGCCCGCCGCAGCGGCCGCCTCGTCGCTGCACACGATGCTGATATCGCCCTTCCGGATGACGGCGCCCGCCTCGACCAGCGCCTGGGCCGCGGCCAGCCGCGGATTGTCCTTCATCGCCCGCGCCGCGTCGTAGGGCAACTCGCGGTGGAAGAACGCCGCCTGCGCGGCGTCGAAGCCGACCCGGCCGGACGTGCCGAGCAGGCTGAGCGCGGCCCGCACCCGCTCCCGTGACAGGCCGCTGCGATCGGCAAGGACGTCCGGGTCGATCCGGCCCTGAAAGTCCAGCAGCCGGCCGATCTCCTCCGCGTCGTCCGACACGTCCTCGCCGGCCAGCGCGGCCAGCACCGCGCCCTCGCCGGAGAACCCGCGCGAGGCCTCCGGCGAGAGGGCCAGCGTCATGCGCATGCCGGGCAGGTCGAGCTGCCAGCACGAGGAGACCGGCAGCGCCGCTCCGGCCGACAGCGCCGGTCCGTAGACGGTCAGCGCGCCGCCGAACCGGAGCAGGGCCAACAGTTCCTTGAGACGCTCGGTGCCCGGCAGGCAGACCGCGCCCGGCATCGCCCGCGTGGTCAGCCGCAGGCCGCGCCCGGCGGGCATCGCCCACATCACGCCGCGGCTCGTGTTCGGCAGGCCGCGCAGGAAGCGGGCGGCCTCGGCCGCGGCCAGGCCCGCGCGCGGTTCGAACCCCGAGGTGAGCGCCTGGACCTGGGCGAAGCCGCGCAGCCAGCGGCCCGGCAGCGGCACCTTGCGCTCGACCGCGACCCCGTCGAGGGTGGCCGCCTCCAGGCCGTCCGGCCCGATCCCGAGCCGCAGCGGGTCGGCGCCGCGCACCCGGCCGAGGGCGAAGCGCAGCCCGGAGTTGATGTCGACGTTGGTCGTGCCGCGGGCCAGCCAGTCGCCCTCGATCCCGTCCGGCAGCACGTCGAGCCGCGCGTACACGCCGCAGCAGGCTGAGAACGACTCGAACCGCAGGCGCTCGCCGTCGCACGTGACCACCGGGTCGCGGTACGGGGTCGGCGTGCGGCGGTAATAATGTGCCGCCGCCACGTTGGCCAGCCCGAGCAGCGCGGCCGCGGCCGGCTCGGCCTCGGACATCCACCCGGAGAAGAACCGCGGGTGCGCCTGCACCTCGTTCGGCGAGGTCTCCACTGTGCTCGACGTGCCTTTGCTCAGCGTGCTGACGCCCCCGCTGGTCTCCAGGTCGAGCAGGCCGTCGCCGGACATGCTCGAGGAGCGCACATACGCATAGCTTTGCGTCGATGTCGTCGCCATGCCGGCGAGCGTAACGGCGCCTACTGACACTGCCGCGACAGCTCGTCGAGCACGGTGCTTAGGGCTCGCAGAAAAACAAAACCCTGATTTTGTGGGTTGGCCGGCGTGGTGTCCGCAGCGCGATTCGGTGGTTGTGCATCGTCGTGTTGGCGGCGGTGTGGTATCCAGGCCGCATGGGTGTTGCCGGGCAGTGTGAG
>DASYAE010000004.1:0-27784 GCA_036501535.1 Actinocrinis sp.
ACGGGACTTCCGTTGAGTATGGCGATCTGCGACGGCGTCCCGACATTGTTGCCCGCGAACGGGTCGGTGCCGACGCCTGTCCAGACGATCAACCGCGCCATCGTGCTCACGTCGCTGGTGCCCACGGTGGACGGGTCATACGCCGTCGTAATGCTCATATGGTCGTCCGCGCCGTAGTCGTACATGGTCGCGGTCAACGCAGTCGGCAGCCATCCGAATTCGCCATAGCTGCTCAGCGGATCGGTGCCCCCGCCGGCCGTGCCCGGCGGCCCCGCCGCGTTCCCGGCGGTCAGCATCGGGACGGCGATCAGCGCGGCGAGTGCGAACGCGCCGACGCCGGACAGTCCGGCCCGCCGACGCCGGGTGCGCACGGTGCGGCGGCCGTCGGCCAGGGCGCGGTCGAAGTCCACTGCGCTGATCGGCGCCTGCGGGTCGTCGGCCAGGAGGTCGAACTCGGCGGACAGGAGGTCGGCGGGATGGGTCACGGTCGTACTCCCTTCGGTTCCAGTTCGGGCTCCGCGTCGAGGATCTGGCGCAGCGACTCCATGCCACGCGATGTCTGGCTTTTGATGTTGCCGACGGAGCAGGACATCAGCTCGGCCGTCTCCTGGACCGACAGGTCGCAGTAAAAGCGCAGCACAAGCGCGGTGCGCTGTCCGACGGGAAGCGCGGCGAGCGCGGCGCGCAGGTCCAACCGCAGATCCGGATCAGGTTCCGCCGACACCTCGTCGGCGATCTGCTCGTCCGGCTCGGCGCGCGGCAGCACCCTGCGCCACCAGGACGTGCGCTGCTCGGCCAGGTAGCAGTTGACCAGGATCGTCCGCGCATAGGCGTCGCGGTGCTCTACGCCGGCCGCCCTGGACCAGTTGACGTAGAGCTTTGTGATGGCGCTCTGCACCAGGTCGTCGGCCCGGTGCCAGTCCTGGCACAGCAGGAACGCGACCCGGCGCAGCCAGGGGACTTTCGCGGCGACGTACTCGAGGTATTCGCTCTCGCTGCCAGGCGGCGCCATGGACATCCCTCCGGTCGACACACGCGTGCGGTGGGCTCGCACTGAGTGAATGCGACCGGGACGGCCGGAGGTTGCATCGCGTCTGTGCGATGCCGGAGCGCGCCGGGCTCAGAACCGGATCTGCGTGGCCAGCGCCAGAAGCGCCGCCGTGACCGCGCCGCCCACACCGCTCTCCAGGATCGACTCGACGGCTGTCAGGCATTCGCGGATGTGGTGGTGGTGTTGGTGCGGCTCGGGGCTGCTGACGTGCTCGTGCACGGTGCGGGCGTGCTCGGCGATCTTGGCCAGCTCGTCCTCGGTCAACTCGCTCTTCAGCTCGGGCAGCCGGGTGAGCAGTTCCTTGACGAAGTCGCGCACCTGATCGGCGGCCTCGCCGAGCCCGCCCTCGCCTGCAGCCGCGTGCCCATCGGGGTGAACAGCCGCCGTGGCGTGCATAAGCACAGCGTCCTGCGAAGGCAGGTGCGCGGTGGCGTGGTGCGGCGCCTTGATGAACTGCTTCATCTCGTGCACGCCGCGATGCGTGATGTGGGCACGCTGCGGCGTGCGCTCACCGTGCGCGGCCCGCAAGGGCCTGATGAGATTCTCGGCCTCCAGGTAGTCGACCGCGTCGGCCATGTCGTCGTCGCTGAGCCCCAGCATTCCCCGCAGCGGCGCGAGATCGACGGCCTGGTCCGTGTCGTGACCGGTCTGCTCGAAGATCGCCCGCATGACGCGCAGCCTGATCGCGGCGCGCTCCTCTATATCCTGCACCTGATATCCAACGTCCGTCGGGATTCCCACCCTGCCGTTCGCGGCTTCCCGCTCGCTGAAGCATACGAGCACCGCATCGCAGTACTCAATCGCAGTACTCCGGAGAAACACGCCCCGAGGCCGGCGCACCGACGAGTGGAATCCCTTACCGGCCGGCCACCACCGTCACAGGCCGGCCACCGTCGCGTCGACCGGCTCCTGCGTCTCGCCGCCCGACCCGCCCTGGCCGTGGCTGCCGCCCTGGTGCGCCGGAGCCTGCCGGACCAGAACCAGCACGGCCACTCCGGCCACCAGCCCCACCGCGGCGGCGACCAGGAACCCGGCATCGAGCCCTGAAGCCGCGGCGCCGTGCAGCGCGCGCGAGACCGTCTCGCGCAGATCGCTCGGCACGGACGCGATGATCCGGTCCGCCTGGCCGCCGGCCAGGCCGCGCGCGGCGTTCGCCGGGTCGGGCGCGCCGTGCGCGGTGAGGTAGGTCTGCGCGCGGGCGGAGAACAGCGTGCCGAGCACCGCGATGCCGATCGCGAAGCCGAGCTGGCGGGCCGTGGTGACCGCGCCGGCCGCCATGCCGCCGCGCTTCGGCGGCACCGAGCTCATCGCGGTCGAGGACAGGATCGGCATCACGAAGCCGACCCCGAGGCCGATCACCGCGTAGCCGGCCATCAGCGCGGTCCAGTCCGAGTCGGCGCCGATCATCAGGCCGCAGATCGCCGCGCCGGCAGCCACGAGCAGCATCCCTCCGCCGATCGCCAGCCGCGGCGAGCGGTCGTGCAGGAACCGTCCGCCGAGCGCGGAGGCGACCAGGACGCAGACGGACATCGGCAGGCCGGTCAGCCCGGACTCGATCGGGGAGAGCCCGGTCACCGACTGGAGCCAGACCGAGACGTAGGTCAGCACGGAGAACGCGGCGAAGTTCACCATCAGCGCGGCGACCAGGATGCCGACGAAGGACTTGTTGCGCAGCAGCCCCAGGTCCAGCATCGCGTTGCTGCCGTACTTCTCCGCGAGGACGAAGGCGGTCAGGCCGAGGCCGCTGAGCACGATCAGCCCCCAGGTCTGCACCGAGCCCCAGCCCACCGAGTTCGCCCGGATGACCGCCAGGGTCAGCGGCGCCGCGAACACGGTGAAGGCCAGCGTGCCGACCAGGTCGAAGCGCTCGCCGGCGCGGCGCCGGTCCGCGCCGAGCACGGTGTAGCAGAGCACGATCGCGACCACGCTGATCGGCACGTTGACGTAGAAGATCCAGCGCCAGCCGATCCCCTGCGTCAGCAGGCCGCCGAGCACCGGCCCGATCGCGGCCGCGGCGCCCGAGACCCCGCCCCAGATACCGAACGCGGTGCCCCGCTCCCTGCCCTGGTAGGAGGATCCGAGCAGCGCGTAGGTCGTGGTGAACATCGCCGCGCCGCCCACGCCCTGCACGACCCGCGCCGCGATCAGCACCCCGCCGTTCGGCGAGAGCCCGCAGGCCGCCGAGGACAGCGCGAAGACGACGAGCCCGACGACGTAGAGGCTGCGGTGCCCGAGCAGGTCGCCCAGCGCGCCGGCGCCGAGCAGCACCACGCCCAGCGAGAGCGCGTACCCGTCCACGACCCACTGCAGGCTCGAGAACGAGGTGTCCAGCCCGACCGCCATCTGCGGCAGCGCCACGTTCACGATCGTCACGTCCACCAGCAGCATGAACGTGCCCAGGCTGACCGCGACCAGCGGCCACCACTTGCGCATGACGCCCTCCTCCCGAACCGACCGGCCCGAATATATGAACAAAAAACCAACCTACTTTGTGACGGCCTCAGTTCGTACCGCAGAACCCGCCGGCCACCACAGTCCCGCGGGCGAGGCCGACTCCGCCAGCCAGGACCGATTCCGGCTATGATTCCTCCTATCTGATCGTGATCAGCGCTGGGAACCTCGATGATCGACCGTATCGACCGCAATATCCTCCATGGCCTCTCCCTGGACCCGCGCATCGGCTACGCCAAGCTCGCCGACGTGCTCGGCGTCTCCGAGCAGACCGTCGCGCGCCGCTACCACCGCATGCGCTCAGAAGGCTTGGTCCGGGTGATCGGGCTGACCACCGGGGAGCGGGCCGGCCTGGCCGACTGGACCGTCCGGCTCGGCTGCCGCCCCGGCACCGCCTCCGCGATCGCCGCCGCCCTGGCCCGCCGCGACGACGTGGCCTGGCTGGGCATCGCGGCCGGCGGGACCGAGGTGGTCCTGCTGGTGCGCAGCCGGCTCGGCGGGCAGCTCGGCGACCGGGACGGCGACCTGCTCGAACGGCTGCCCCACGCCAGCAACGTGCTGTCGATGAGCGCGTACCAGACGCTGCACCGGTTCCGGGGCCGCGGCGAGCGGGACTGGGTCGGCCTCGACCAACCGCTGACCGAGGAGCAGCGCGCACAGCTCTTCGCCGGCTACTACCCGGCCCGCGAATCAGACGCCGGATCCGACGCGGCAGCGCAGCAGACCGCGTATTCGGTCGGGCCCGCCGACCGGCCGCTGCTCGACGCCCTCGCCCGGGACGGCCGCGCCGGCTACGCCGAGCTGGCCGCCGAGACCGGCTGGTCGCACCGGCAGGTCGCCCGCCGGATGTCGGCCCTGGTGGAGTCCGGCGCGCTGTACTTCGACGTGGACATCGCCGTCTCCCTGGTCGGCTTCCAGTCCACCGCCAACCTCTGGCTGACCGTCGAGCCGGCCCGGCTGCACGCGGTCGGCTCCGCGTTGGCCGACCACGTCGAGGTGCCCTTCGTCGGCGCGGTCACCGGGCAGCAGAACCTGCTCGCCTCGGTGCTCACCACCGACCCGCGCGCCCTCTACCGGTATCTGACCACGAAGATCGCCGCCCTGGAGGGCGTGCGCCAGATGGAGATCTCGCCGATGCCGACCCGGCTCAAGCAGGCCGGCAGCCTCATCCACGACCAGCGGCTGACCGACCCCGCCGCCCCGGCCGCGGCACGCCGCAGATCCGGCTGAGCCCGCCGACCCGCCGGCCCGCCGACCCGAGATGTACGGCCGCGTCATTCTCCAGAACGATGCGCCCAGCTGGGCTTCTGCTACGGTCCAAGGAGTGTCGACGCATCCCACGACCGGGGCCCCGCCGCCCGTTCCGCTGCTCACCGGCCCGAGCGGGCGCCAATGGCTGGCCCTCGACTCGCTGATCGCCCTGGTCGGCATGGCGGTGTCCTTCGCCGACCTGCGCTTCACCCGCCAGTCCGGCCAGATCGTCGTCTTCAGCCTCGCGACGTTCGCCTACCTCGCGATTCCGGCGCGCCGCCGCCGGCCGCTCGTCGTGCTCGGTGCGGCGACCTTCGTCGTCTCGCTCGTCGCCGCGCGCGGCACCGCGAGCGTCCCGCTCGGCTTGATGCTCGGCCTCGCCGACTACAGCGTCGCCGTGCGGCTACCGCGCCGGCAGTCGATCCGCGCGACGCTCATCGCCGCGGCGGTCGTCAGCGCCGCGCTCACCTACTACACGGCGGCCTATCTGCACAGCACCGCCCCGGCCTATGCGATCGAGAACCTGGTGCCACTGGCCGCCGCATGGTTCATCGGCGACAGCGTGGCCACGCGCCGCAGATACGTCGCGGGCCTGGCCGCGCAGGCCGAACAGGAGCGGCTCGCCGAGATCGAGCGGGCCCGGCAAGCGGTCCGCGAGGAGCGCGTCCGCATCGCGCGCGAGCTGCACGACGTGATCGCGCACAGCCTCGCGGTCATCACCGTGCAGGCGGGCGTCGGCCGACGCCTGATGGCCAAGCGACCGGAAGAGGCGGCCGGCGCGCTCGAAAGCATCGAGGCGACCGGCCGCACCGCGCAGGACGAGCTGCGCGTCGTGCTCGGGCTGCTGCGCGACGAGGTCCCGGTCGCCGCCGACCTGGAGCCCGCGCCCGGACTGCCCGACCTCGACCGGCTGGCCGAGACGGTGCGCGCCGCCGGCACCCCGGTCGACCTATCCGTCTCAGGTATCGAACAGGCGCTGTCCCCCGCGCTCGAGCTGTCGATCTATCGGATCACGCAGGAAGCGCTGACCAACGTGGTCAAGCATGCGCCGGGAGCCCGCGCGACGGTCAAGCTCACCGTCCGCGACGACGAGGTCAGGATCCACGTCACCGACAACGGCGGCGCGAGGCCGGCCAAGGCGGTGCCCGCGAGCGCTGCGCCTTCGGCGAACTCCAGTGCACAGCATGGAATCGTCGGCATGCGCGAGCGGGTCGGCGCCTTCGGCGGCAGCCTGGTCGCCGAGCCGCTGACGGCCGGCCGGGGCTTCCGGGTGCTGGCCCGCATCCCGCTGCAGAGCGGCGTCTGACGATGCGCGTCCTCGTGGTCGACGACCAGGCGCTGCTGCGCACGGCCTTCCGCTCGCTCATCGACGCGGAGGACGACATGCAGGTGGTCGGCGAGGCGGGCGACGGACGCGAGGCGGTCGAGCTGGCCGCGCGCACCGCGCCGGACGTGGTGGTGATGGACGTGCGGATGCCGGTATTGGACGGCATCGAGGCCACCCGCCGGATCACGCGCGCGGGCAACGCCGACGGCGCCGGCAGCGCCGACGAGGGCGGCGCGGCCGGGCGACCACGGGTCCTGATCCTGACCACCTTCGAGCTCGATCAGTACATCTTCGAGGCCTTACGGGCCGGCGCCAGCGGCTTCGTGCTCAAGAGCCGCCCGCTGGAGGAGCTGCTCAGCGCGATCCGGGTGGTCGCCTCGGGCGAGAGCCTGCTCGCCCCCAGCGTCACCCGCCGGCTGATCGAGCACTACGCCGCGCGCGGCCGGCCGCCCGGGAAGCACTTCGACGACATGGACCGGCTCACCGAGCGCGAGCGCGAGGTGCTGCTGCTGGTCGCCCGCGGCCTGTCGAACGCCGAGCTCGCCGAGGCGCTGCGGGTCAGCCTGCCTACCGCGAAGACGCACGTGAGCCGGATCCTGGCCAAGCTGGGCGCGCGCGACCGCGCGCAACTCGTCGTCATCGCCTACGAATCCGGCTTGATGGCAGGGGCCTGACGCGCTCGGCGCCGCGCGTCATCCCCGCCGCCGGACCCGTACATCCCGCGAACGACGCGGCCGTCGGCCGCAGAACGACGAAGCCTCGATCCTCGAGCCCGACGACGCCCGCCTCCCACTCGTCCACGATCGGTCCAGCCGACGAGACGACATCGAGGAGGACGATGAACGCCCGCTCAGCACAGCCTCGCCCAGACACACCACGATCCGACGACCAGGCCGCCGACCGATCCGCCGACTTCGCGCACGGCTTCGCCGTCGAGACGCGAGGCCTGACCAAGCACTTCGGCCCGAACGTCGCAGTCGACCAGGTTGACCTGCGCGTCCCGCGCGGCAGCGCCTTCGGCTATCTGGGACCGAACGGCGCCGGCAAGACTACGCTCATCCGCACCCTGCTCGGCCTGACCACCGCCGACAGCGGCACGATGGCGCTGCTCGGCATCCCGGTCCCGCAGCGGCGTGCCAGAGCCCTGGCCCGGGTCGGCGCGATCGTCGACGAGCCGCGCTTCCACGGCCACCTGACCGGACGCCAGAACCTGCGCCTGCTCGCCGCGGCCCGCGGAGGCCTCGCCGGGCAGCGGATCGCCCCGGCGCTCGAGCGGGTCGGCCTGGCCGACCGCGCGGACGACCGCGTCGGCGGCTACTCGATGGGCATGCGGCAGCGCCTCGGCCTGGCCGCCTGCCTGCTCGGCGACCCGGAGCTGCTGATCCTGGACGAGCCGATGAACGGCCTGGACCCGGCCGGGATGCACGAGATGCGGGCACTGATCCGGGACCTGGTCGAGGAGGGCCGCACGGTGATGCTCTCCTCGCACCTGCTCGACGAGATCGAGCGCACCTGCGATGCGGTCGCCATCGTCGACCACGGCACGGTGATCCATCAGGGCCCGATCAGCGACCTGACCGGCGCGGGGAAGAACGCGGCAGTGCAGGTCGACTGCCCCGACCCGCAGGCGGCGGCAGGCCTGCTCAAGGCCGCGGGCTTCACCGCGCGGGTCGACCACGGCGGCGCGGACGCGGATGAAGCCGGGGCCGAGGACGGGAGCAGCGCCGGACAGCCGAACAGCACTCTGATCGTCACGAGCCGGACGGGCACCTCGCAGGACCTCGCCGCGGAGGTGAACCGGGGGCTGGTCGAGGCCGGCGTCGTCGTCTACGGCGTCCGGGAGGCGCGCACCACGCTGGAGGACTGGTTCCTTTCCGTCACGAGCAGGCTGGGAGACGAGCAGTGACCGAGACCGCATCGACAGCGTTCGATCAGGGGCCGAACCCGAACAACCTCCGCGAGCCCGGCCCGCCGGCGGACCGGCGCGGCTCGTGGCTCCCGTCCCCGGCGATGATCGGCACGAAGCTCCTCGAGCTGCGCAAGCGCAGGGCCCTGATGATCACGACCCTGGTGTTCACCGTCGGCATGCCGGTCGCCGTCATCGGCGTGCGCGAGCTGTTCCACCTCTTCGACCCGCGCAGCTACGGCCCCGCCACCGACCCGGGCATCTTCGTGGACCTGTGCGGCGTGATGGCGAGCTTCGGCTTCATCATCGCGGCCGCATTCGGCGCCACCGCCGGCACGACCGACCTGACCGACGGCGTCTTCCGCCACCTGGTGATCACCGGAAGGTCGCGCCTGGCGCTCTACCTCGCGCGCATCCCGGCCGGCCTGGCGATCCTGCTCACCCTCACCGGCGCGGGCTTCGCGATCGTCTGCCTGGCCACGGTGTACCTGGGCGTGGCCCAGCCGACATCCGTCGACGAGAGCGGCGTGGACGTCCCGGTGCACCTCGACCAGGCCCGGCTCGAGGACTGGCTACAGCAGCACGCGAAGCAGGGAGCGACCGCCTTCGGCTTCGTCGGCGACAACCCGGTCTCGTCGCCCGCCGCGTTCGAGCAGGCGCTCGGCCAGAACATCGCGACCATCTACCGCGAGTACGTCTCCGACGAAGCCCAGACGCTCGACCCCGGTCCCGGCCAGATGACCGACGCCGGCCTGTGGCTAGAGCTCGACGCGACCATCGCCTACACCGTCGGCCTGGGCTTCGGCTGCCTCATCGGCCAGCGCACCGTCGCGACCATCTCGATGATCGTCCTGGAGGTCATCATCACCCCGATGCTCGCGAAGGCCGACATCCCGCATTTCGTCAACGTCCAGCGGCTGCTCGTCGGCGCCGTCATGGACCAGCTGCGCCCCGCCGTGCTGGGCAGCGCAATAGGCACCGGCGGCCCCGGCTCCACCCTGGTCGGCAACGTCGGCCCCGGCCAGCCGGGCCTGACCCCGACGCCCGGCTGGGCCATGGCCGCGATCATCGGCGGCTGGATAATCGGCTGGTCCGTGATCGGCGCACGCCGCATGATGACCCGGGACGCCTGACGAACGCCCAGAAGCCGAAGTAGCCGAAGTAGCCGAAGAAGGGAGCCTCCCGGGTGGACATTCCCCGCGCCTTCACCATTCGCGAGAGCAGCCACCGCATCCACAACCCGTTCACCGCCGACAAGCTCGCCGCCCTCGGTCGCGTGCTCGACCTGGCGCCCGGCACCCGCATGCTCGACCTCGCCAGCGGATCGGGCGAGATGCTGTGCACCTGGGCCCGCGACCACCGCATCACCGGGGTCGGGGTGGACCTCAGCACCGCGTTCACCGCCAAGGCCCGCGCCCGCGCCGTCGAACTCGGCGTCACCGACCTGGTCGAGTTCGTGCACGACGACGCCTCGGGCCACGTCGCCGCGGAGCCGGTCGACCTCGCCGCGTGCATCGGCGCCACATGGATCGGCGACGGGGCGGCCGGCACATGCGAACTGCTGCACCGCAGCCTGCGCCCCGGCGGCATGATGCTGATCGGCGAACCGTACTGGCGCCGGGAGCCGCCGGACCAGGAGACCGTCGAAGCCTGCCACGCCGCCGACCGGGCCGACTTCCGCCCGCTGCCGGAACTGCTCGAGCACTTCGCCGCGCTCGGCTGCGACGTGGTCGAGATGATGCTGGCAGACCAGGACAGCTGGGACCGGTATGTCGCGGCGCAGTGGCTCAACACCCGCCGATGGCTCGACCGGAACCCCGACGACGACCTGGCCGACACCCTCCGAGCCGAGCTCGCCACAGCGCCGGCAATATACGCGCGGTACGAGCGGGAATACCTCGGCTGGGGCATCTTCGCCCTGATGTACCGCTGACGGGATGACGGGATGACGGAAGGAACGACCGTGACCGCCCTGCCGGCCGCACTCACCACCCGCAGACCCGGAAGCGGCTACGGCCAGCGCGCCATCCCCGACCCCCTGGACGAGGAGCTGCGCAGTTTCGCCAGGTCGATATCGGGGCCGGACCAGTTCGCCGAAGCGCGCGAACTGCTCACGCCGCACGCCGGGACGGCCGCCCGAGTCCTGGCCGTCTTCGGCGAGCGCATGGCAAGCCTCGCGGTCCGCGGCCAGGACGTCGGCGTGCTGCGCGAAGGCCTCGCCGGAACCGCCCTGGCCTGCGCACTCACCGACGACCCGCGGGAGCCCGTCGCCGCAATGTCACTGCTCTACCGCGCAGCCGAGCTGATCGGAGCCGACCCGGACGCCGAGTTCACCGCCACCGCCCGAAGCGGCGGAAACACCGCCGCGACACAGGCGCTCACCGCGTTCACCCGACGAACCGCCGCCGACCGGTCCCCGGCCGCGATGTACTACGTCGAAGGTTGCGACGCAGACGGATTCCGGTTCGTCTTCGAGGACCCCCACAAATCCTAAACACCAGCCACCCACCGCTGCGTGCCGAAGGACCACCAGGATGCGCATTCACGTGATCATCGCCGAGACCGGCGCTCCGTGGGACCTGTCACTGGAGCAGTTCGCTGCGAAGCTGGCCGTGTACCGCACCGACGCGTTGATCGCCGTGAACCCGGATAGCCCGGGTCTGAATGCCCATGTCAGTTTCGAAATGACCCTCGGCGGCCAGGAGGCCGAGGGCACGTATTTCACGGGCCGATGGCAGCAACTGATCTGCAGCGAAACCACCATCGAGGACTGGGCGCCGGTCATCGAGTGGTTCCTCGGCCTGCTGCCGCCAGCCTCCGATGCGCAGATCTTCCTCGAGGCCGTCGCGATCCCGCAGGATCTGCCCCGCCCGACCACGGCAGCCGACATCGCCAGGATCCTGACCGACCTCGACAACAGCGTCTGAAGCCGCCCAAAGCACGAGGCCCGTGATCGGATCACCGCTCACGGGCCTGATTGACGTTCGGAGCGGGTGACGGGAATCGAACCCGCGCTGTCAGCTTGGGAAGCTGATGTTCTACCATTGAACTACACCCGCAGCGCGACGCTTCAGCATCGCACGGCCGACTGCGCAGACCCGCCATCACCTCTCACGGGGCCGCGAAGCCGACAGTCAGGCTACCAGATCCGGCTGCCGGGACGCCGGGAGAAACCGCACTGAGCGTGCCGCGGATGTCGGCGGGCCGAACGGGGCAGATACGCGGGGCGACGGGCGATCGATGCGGCGGCGGCAGGGCGACCGCGCCGAGATTGATACTGTCGGTCCCGTGTTGCTCTCAGACAAGGATCTGCGCGCCGAGATCGCGACCGGACGGGTGCGGGTGGACCCGTTCGACGAGGAGATGGTGCAGCCATCCTCGATCGACGTGCGGCTCGACCGGTACTTCCGGGTGTTCGAGAACCACCGGTACCCGCACATCGACCCGGCGCAGGAGCAGCCCGACCTGACCCGGCTGGTCGCGCCGGACGGGGACGAGCCGTTCATCCTGCACCCCGGCGAGTTCGTGCTGGCCTCCACCTACGAGGTGATCACGCTGCCGGACGACGTGGCCTCCCGACTCGAGGGCAAGTCCAGCCTCGGCCGGCTCGGGCTGCTGACCCACTCGACCGCCGGGTTCATCGACCCGGGCTTCTCCGGGCACGTCACGCTGGAGCTGTCCAACGTCGCCACGCTGCCGATCAAGCTGTGGCCGGGGATGAAGATCGGGCAGCTGTGCATGTTCCGGCTGTCCTCGCCGGCCGAGTTCCCGTACGGCTCGACGGTGTACGGCTCCCGCTACCAGGGACAGCGCGGGCCGACGCCGTCGCGCTCCTACATGAACTTCCACCGGACCACCATCAGCGCCGATACTCCGGAATCCTGAGTTCCGAACCCTCAGCGCTGAACTACAGCTCACGACACCGACCGGAGGGGGACCGGTGACACGACGGGACGATCAAGGACGCAACGACCGCAACGACAAGGCGCCGCGCTGGCGCTCCGTGCTGCGCCGGCGACCGGCTGAAGCACCCAGGCCGTCGGCCTCGCCACCGCCCCAGGGGCAACCGACGGAGCGTCAGACCACCTCGCCCAGCGAAGCAGACATCCTCAGCGGCATCCTCCGGGGCCTCGACCGCTCGCCGGGGACATCCGGCGCGCCGGCGATGCGGCGCTTCCGGATCAAGGACCCGCGCCGCGTCACCGTCTGGACGCGGCAGCCGCGCGACACCGGCGACCTGCTCGCACGGCTGGCCCCGCTCTGCGTCGGAGACGCCTTCAGCGTGGCGGACCCGGACGCCGAACCGGACTCCTACTGCGCGACGATCTCCGACACGGTGGCCGCGTTCATGATCGACGCGACGCAGAACCCGCTGTTCGGCGAACTGCCCGTGGCGCTGGCCGACGCCGGCTGGGACGCGGCCGGGCTGACGTCGTACGAGATCAGCGTGGCGGCGGACGGGCCCGGCGGGCAGCGGATGCGGTACCGGCTGGCCAAGGCGCTGCTCGAACCCGACGGCGGCGTGCTCACCGACGCGGGCGGAGAGCGCATCGAGGTGGACTCGCTGGCCGACGCCACCTGGGGCTCGCTCTGGTAGCCCAACCGATGAGTGGTTCGGGTGATTTTCGGTCGATTCGCCCTAGATAGTCCGGCCCGACTGCGACAGTAGCCGAGTGGACCGTTGGAGCCTGACCCGCGTCGCCCGCGCGGCCCGCCCGGCGCAGACGGCGCGCGCGGTCCCGGGTCGGCGCCGGCCGCCGGACGAGGCCCGCGATCCTGTGCGGCTGATGCGTGAGAACCCGGTCCTGCTGCTAGCCGGGCCGCGCAATCCGGCGGCCGTGGAACGACTCGTGCGGACCTGGAACCCGGAGCCGACCCGGGACGAGCGCGGCGTCCTGCACGTCGCCGACGGCGTGCGCTGGCACGGTCCGTTCCGGCTCGAGCCCGGGCTCTCCCTCGAGGCGCAGCTGCCGCCGGGATGGTCGACCGGCTACGCCGCACAGGCGCCGCGTCGCCGAACCCGCATCCCGGACGGCCGCAACGCCGAAGTGCTGCGCCGCCGCTATCCGCACGACGTGCCGACCGGGCCCGAGGCGCTGGCCTGGTCACTGGTGACCGGCCTGGCCCGGCTCGCCGGCGGGGCGGCGCGGCTGCCCGGCTGCCCGGAGCACCGAGCGGCGCCCGAGGAGACAGTGTTCTGCGTCTACGGGCACGAGGCGCTGCCCTGGCAGGTGCTGCGCAGCGTTCTGGAGCTGTCGCTGCCGGATCTGACCCGCAACGGGGCCGCGGCCGCCAACGACTACTGCCTGGAACGTCCGGGCCGCCTGGAAGTGCGGGTCCAGCCCTTCGCCGACAACGAGTTCATGCCCTATGCGCTGCGTGCCCGCGCGGACGACGGGTGGCCGCACACGGTGTACCGATTCGGCTGTCTACCGCAGCCTTCGCAGGCGCAGACCGCGGCGCTGCTGCGCAAGCTGGAGCGGGCCGCGCTGATGCTGGCCGAGGTGACCGGCGGTGTGCTGCTCGACGCGGACGGGTTCCCGGTCGCGGACGACGAGTACTGAATCGGTCGGGTCATCGACCGAGTCATCGGTCAGGTCAGGGCTGCGCGATGCCCGAGCAGTTCGCCGGCGCCCGGCAGGTGAGCGAACCGAACACCACACCGCTCACCGAGGACGAGGAGTCCACGACGTTCAGGCTGCCGGGCAGGATCAGCACGTCGACCGGAGCGGTCATGCCGTCGACCGAGACGCCGGAGGTGTTCCCGCGCAACGCGTTGCCGTCGGTGATCTCCAGCGCCGTCCCGGGGTTCACGGCAAGCGCGATCTTGGCGTTGCAGAAGGAGTTCGGGCACTGCACCACGACGTAGAGCGTCGAGCCGACGACGCTGACCGAGCGCTGCATCGAACTGGCGTAAGTGGTCTCGTCGGACTCGATCAGCCGCGCCGTGTGGTCGCCGGGCACTCCGTCGACCGACACCGTCCCGTCGCCGTCGAGCACGATGTCGACCGCATACACACCCTGATAGGTGGCCTGGTCGTGGTTCGTGTGGGTCTTGCGATGCAGCACGATGTCGCCGACGCCGGCGATCAGCCCCAGCACGGCGAGCGTGCCGAGCATCCAGGCCAGCGCGCGGAACAGGGTCTTGAACCATATTCGGACCCGGCCCGGCTCCTCCTCGCCGCCGTCGCCGTACGGATCGCCCGCGCCGGCGGGCGTGCCGAACGCCGGCTGTTGCTGTTGTTGTTGCTGCTGCTGTCGCTGCTTCTCCAACGGGACGGCCCTCGAGATGATCGCCGTCGACTCGCCAGTCGACTCGAGAGCGTCCGGAGGCGGCGTCGCCGGTCGGGCGCCCGGCCCCTCGCCGGACGTATCGCCGTTGGAGGGTCCTGTACCGACCGCCATCGTCAAGACGCCCTCTCGCCGCACCGCATGCCATCCATACAGGGAAGGGAGCCTATCGAATCCCGGACGCACCGGCAGGGTGCCCTCACGATTCCGCGCGAGCGCCACCGGCGCGGCGCAAGCCGATGAAGCCAAGCTGTTCAGCCGGCCGGCGCGGGCCGTTCGGCGGGCTGCTTCACCGAGCGCAGCAGAATCTGCGCCACATCGACGACCTCCATCGACTCGGGCACCTCTCCGGCCTGCTTGCGCGCGGTGACCGAGTCGCCGAGCATCACCAGGCAGTAAGGGCAGGCCGTGGAGATCACGTCCGGATCCGTGGACAGCGCCTCGTCGACCCGCTCGGCGTTGATCCGCCGGCCGATCCGCTCCTCCATCCACATGCGCGCGCCGCCCGCGCCGCAGCAGAAGCCCTTCTCCTTGCACCGGTGCATCTCCGTGTTGCGCAGGCCCGGCACCTTCGCGATGATCTCGCGCGGCGGCGTGTAGACCTTGTTGTGCCGGCCCAGGTAGCAGGGGTCGTGGTAGGTGATGCGCTGCTCGACCGGGACCACCGGGGCCAGCCGGCCCTCGGCCACCAGCAGGTCGAGCAGCTGGGTGTGGTGCACGACCTCGAACGTGCCGCCGAGCTGCGGGTACTCGTTGGCCAGCGTGTTGAAGCAGTGCGGGCAGGTGGCCACGATCCGCTTGACCGGCGCGGCGCCGAAGGCCTCGTTCAGCGTCTCCACGTTCTGCGCGGCGAGCATCTGGAACAGGAACTCGTTGCCCAGCCGGCGGGCCGGGTCGCCGGTGCAGCCCTCGCCGTCGCCGAGCACGGCGAACCGCACCCCCGCGATGTGCAGCAGTTCGGCGAAGGCCTTGGTGGTCCGGCGGGCCCGGTCCTCGAGCGCGCCGGCGCAGCCGACCCAGTAGAGGTATTCGACCTGCGAGAGGTCCTCGACGTCGCGGCCGACGACCGGCACCGCGAAGTCGAGCTCGTCGATCCACTCCAGCCGCTTCTTCGCCGGCACGCCCCAGGGGTTGCCCCGGTTCTCCAGGTTCTTCAGCATCGTTCCGGCCTCGCTCGGGAAGGCGGACTCGATCATCACCTGGTAGCGGCGCATGTCGACGATGTGGTCGACGTGCTCGATGTCGACCGGGCACTGCTCCACGCAGGCCCCGCAGGTGGTACACGACCACAGCGCGTCCGGATCGATCACGCCGCCCTGATCGAGGGAGCCGACCAGTGGCCGCTCGGCCTCGGCGAGCGCGGCTTCCGGGACGGCGGCGAGCCGCTCGGCGTCTCCGGTCTCCTTGCCGTCGGCGTCCTTGCCGCCGCCGGCCAGCAGGTACGGGGCCTTGGCGTGGGCGTGGTCGCGCAGGGAGAGCATGACGAGCTTGGGGGAGAGCGGCTTGCCGGTGTTCCAGGCGGGGCACTGCTCCTGGCAGCGGCCGCACTCGGTGCAGGTGGAGAAGTCCAGCAGGCCCTTCCAGCTGAAGTCCTCGACCTTCCCGGCGCCGAAGACGTCGTCCTCCCTCGGATCCTCGAAGTCGATCGGCTCGCCGCGGGAGAGCATGGGGTTCAGCGCGCCGAGCGCAGTGGAGCCGTCCGGCTCCCGCTTCAGCCAGATGTTGCCGAAGGCCAGGAACCGGTGCCAGGCCACGCCCATATTCGCGTTGAGCGCGATGGTGGTCATCCAGGCGAAGGAGATCGCGATCTTGAGAGTGGCGACGAGCCAGACCGTGTTCTCCAGCGCGGTGGCGCTCATGCCGGTGAACAGGCGGGACACCGGCCACGAGAACGCGTAGTGCACCGAGTAGGCGCCGCCGGCCTCGAGCACGTTCTCGGCGCCGCGCAGCAGGAGGATGCAGATCAGGACGCCGAGAATGGTGTACTCGACGTAATAGGCCTGCCACATGACGGAGCCGTAGAAGCGTGATCCGCGCCCGCGGTCCTTGCGGGCGGGCAGGTTGGCGAGCCGTTGGGCGATCAGGAAGAGGATGCCGACCAGGCCGGCGGCGGTGAACAGCTCGGTGGTCAGCTCGAACGGCCACCAGCGGCCGACCAGCGGGAGCTGGAAGCGCACGTCGAACAGCTGGCCGAAGGCCGTGACCAGGGTGAAGAAGAGCAGCCCGAAGGAGACCATGACGGTCCAGTGCGCGGCGCCGATCCAGCGCTTGCCCTCGCGCGCGAGCCGGGTGTGCAGCAGCGCCTCGCGCATCAGGGTCTTGGTGCGGCGGACCGGATCACCGGTGCGGCCCGGTGCCGGCTGACCGGAGGAGATGAGCCGGTACATGCGGTTCAGGACGCGGCCGAACAGGGCGAGGCCGACCGCGGCCATGCCCAGGGAGATGATGATCGCGGCGATCTGCATGGTCGTCACGGACTCCTTACGGCGGCTCGGCTTCGGGCGCATCGTCGCGTGCATGCATAGACATGCTGGTTCTGGCTGCGTTAGCGGCGACGTCATCGGCACCTGTCGGCTCGCAGCTCCGGCCCAGGTAGCTGGCCCAGGGAGTCTGCGGCATGGCAATACTACTCACCAGTAACACCGGTCAGTAACTTGCGGGAGAGTGGCGGCCCCGCCAACCACCGCCAGTGCGGACCTTATGATCCGAGCCTGCTGATATGTACCTTATTATGTGCCTTATGTAAGGTAATAGCCTTTAGTTTCACTGAGGGCCTCGTAGGCCTCGAGCCGCTGCTGCGCGCGCTCCGGTTCGGCGTCGGCCATGGCCTGGACCAGCAGCGCGGCGAGCAGCATGGGGGCGGCGTGCGAGTCGAAGACGAGCCGGGACCCGACCCTGGCGGGCAGCACAAGATCGCCGGGCGCCGCGAAGGGGACGAGAGGGTGGTCGGTGACCAACACCACATGCAGCCCAAGGCCGCGCGCGCATTCGAGGGCGGAAACGGCTTCGGCCGAGTAGCGCGGCAGCAGGAACGCGGCCAGTGCGGTTGATCCGGCCTGCGCGGCCTGATGCAGGATGTCGGTGGCTGTGGAGCCGCCACTGCTGATTAAGCGCACATCGGGGTGTATGCGCGCCGCGCTGTACGCGAAGTACTGCGCAACCGGCTGCGATAGGCGCAG
Organism: Actinocrinis sp.; assembly: GCA_036501535.1. Lineage (GTDB taxonomy): Bacteria > Actinomycetota > Actinomycetes > Streptomycetales > Catenulisporaceae > DASYAE01. The sequence goes on from DASYAE010000004.1 coordinate 17,457, forward strand.
GCCGAGCACGGGGAGCGGCGCGCTGGAGGCGAGGCGTCGGCCGGCGTCGGCCAAGCGGCTTCCCTGAACACCGGAGTCGGCCCTGACGGACGCGGCAGCCGGAGCGACTGTGAGGCGGCGCAGTGCGTCGAGGTTCTCGCGCTCGGCCTCGATGGCCGCCTCGTACTCGTCCTGGAGCAGGTCGTCCGGCGACTTCCGAGGTTCGGGGGATTCCAGCACGATGCTCTGGAGGGCTTCGCGCAGCGCCGGGTAGCCGGCGAAGCCGAGCGCGGTGGCGAAGCGGGTCACCGAGGGCTGGCTCACCCCGACGCGTTCGGCCAAATCAGTGCCCGACATGAACACGACCTCGCCCAGATGGCCGAGCAGGAACTGCCCGATCCGGCGCTGCGCCGGGGACAGCCGGCGGCCGTCGAGCAAGGCGAGGACCTGCTCGGCGGGGCTCGGGCCGGAAATCGCGGAGGCGGTACTCACCGCAACGGCCCCACCACGGCTTCCACAGCGGCGAGCACGGACCCGTCCCGCACTGCCTCCTCCGCGCTGCGCAGTTCCGCGGAGAGGTACCGGTCGGGGCCGGGCCCGTCCACGCCGCGCTCCCGCAGCACGGCGATCGCTGCGGCGGTGCCGGGAGCGGGCTGGAGCGGTGCGCGCAGATTCAGCGCCCGCGCGGCGGTGAGCAGTTCGACCGTCAGGATGCGGGTCAGATTGTCCAGTGCGCTGCGCAGCTTGCGCGCCGCGGACCAGCCCATGGAGACGTGGTCTTCCTGCATGGCCGACGAGGGGATCGAGTCGACGCTGGCCGGCGCGGCCAGCCGCTTGTTCTCGGATACCAGGGCGGCCTGGGTGTATTGAGCGATCATCAGACCGGAGTCGACGCCGGGGTCGTCGGCCAGGAACGGCGGCAGGCCGTGCGACCGGGCCGTATCAAGCATGCGGTCGGTGCGGCGCTCCGCGATCGAACCGACTTCGGCGGCGGCGATCGCAAGGAAGTCGAGCACGAAGGCGACCGGCGCGCCGTGGAAGTTGCCGTTCGACTCGACCGTGCCGAGGCCTTCGGCGCCGGCGCCGTCCTCGGCGAACAGGACGACCGGATTGTCGATCACCGAGGCGATTTCGCGCTCGGCGACGAGCGCCGCATGCGTGAGCGTGTCCCGTGCCGCACCGGCGACCTGAGGTGCACAGCGAAGCGAATAGGCATCCTGGACGCGGTTGCAGTCGGGCCCGCGGTGTGAGGCCATGACGCCGGAGTCGGCCAGAAGGGTCATCAGGTTCGCCGCGGAGTCGGCCTGTCCGGGATGCGGCCGTATCGCCTGCAGTTCGGGCCGGAAGACCCGGTCGGTGCCGAGTTGGGCCTCCACGCTCATCGCCGCGGTCAGGTCGGCGAGCTTGAGCAGCCGGCCGAAGTCGGCCATCGCGAGGATCAGCATGCCGAGCATGCCGTCGGTGCCGTTGATCAGCGCGAGTCCTTCCTTCGGCTGAAGCTCGAGCGGTACGACACCGTGCTCGGCCAACACGGGCGCCGCGGCGACAGCCGAGCCGTCGTCACCGATCACCTCGCCTTCGCCCATCAGGACCAGTGCGACGTGAGCGAGCGGGGCGAGGTCGCCCGAGCAGCCGAGCGAACCGTATTCGCGTACTGCCGGGGTGATGCCCTGATTGAGCAGCTGCGCCATCGTCTCGGCGACGACCGGGCGCACTCCGGTGTGGCCGGAGGCAAGCGTCTTCAGCCGCAGCAGCATCAGCGCGCGGATGACCTCGGGCTCGACCAGCGGCCCCATCCCGGCCGCGTGCGAGCGGATCAGCGAACGCTGAAGCGCGGCTCGCAGCTCCGGGTCGATATGACGGGTCGCCAGGGCGCCGAAGCCGGTGGAGATTCCGTATGCCGGAGTCGGCGCCGCCGCCAGCTTCTCGACCGTGGCGCGCCCGCGGCCCAGCGCGGCCAGGGCGGCATCGGACAGCTCGACCCGCGCGCCGTCCCGGGCCACCGCGACGACGTCGGCGAAGGTCAGCCCGTCCCCGACAGCTTCGTCCCTCCCGTACATGGGCGCGGGCCCGATCTCGACGGCCGGCACGGTGCCGCTGGTCGCCGGTACCGCCGCCGAAGAGGCCGAAGACGCTGTGGCTGCCATCTGGGGGACGCCTTTCGCAGTCGCTCTGCTTGACGAAGCTTGGATTGAATGACTTCATGCGGTTGACCGCACTGCTGAATGATTGCATAACATACCGTGGGGCTCCGGTCCTCCTCGACCCCCTCGATCAGAGAGCGAGCTGAGCATGACGTCCGGTCCGCGCACGGTGCGCGCCCCCAGGGGCACTGGTCTGAACACCCTCGGCTGGCCGCAGGAGGCGGCCTACCGGATGCTGCAGAACAACCTCGACCCGGAGGTGGCCGAGCACCCAGAACAGCTCGTGGTGTACGGCGGCACCGGTAAGGCCGCGCGCAACTGGCCGGCGTTCGACGCTCTGCTGCGCACGCTCGTCACACTCCGCGGAGACGAGACGATGCTGGTGCAGTCTGGGAAGCCGGTCGGGGTGATGCGCACGCACGAGTGGGCACCGCGGGTGCTTATCGCGAACTCCAACCTGGTGGGCGACTGGGCCACCTGGGACGAATTCCGCCGGCTCGACGCACTCGGCCTGATGATGTACGGCCAGATGACCGCCGGCTCGTGGATCTACATCGGCACGCAGGGCATTCTGCAAGGCACGTACGAGACCTTCGCGGCGGTCGCCGCGAAGCGGTTCGGCGGCACGCTCGCCGGAACCATCACGCTCACCGCGGGCCTCGGCGGTATGGGCGGCGCTCAGCCACTCGCCGTCACGATGAACGACGGAGTCGTGATCTGCATCGACTGCGACCCGCGCGCGATCACCCGCCGCATCGAGCACCGCTTTCTGGACGTGCAGGCCGATTCGCTCACCCACGCGCTGCAGCTGGCTGTCAAGGCACGCGACGCGCGCCGTCCGCTCTCCATCGGCGTGCTCGGGAACGCTGCCGAACTCGTCCCAGAACTGCTCGCCTCCGGGGCGCCCATCGACATCGTCACCGACCAGACCTCGGCGCACGATCCGCTGTCTTATCTTCCGATCGGCATCGCGTTCGAGGACATGGCGACCGCCGCGCAGCAGGATCCGAAGGGGTTCACCGGCCGGGCCCGCGAGGCGATGGCCAAGCACGTCGAGGCGATGGTCGGGTTCCAGGACGCCGGCGCGGAGGTGTTCGACTACGGCAACTCGATCCGCGGCGAGGCGAAGCTCGCCGGATACGCCCGCGCCTTCGACTTCGCCGGCTTCGTGCCGAAGTACATCAGGCCGCTGTTCTGCGAGGGCCGGGGGCCGTTCCGGTGGGCGGCGCTGTCCGGCGACCCGAAGGACATCGCGGTCACCGACCAGGCGGTGCTCGACCTGTTCCCGGAGAACGCCTCGCTGAAGCGGTGGATCTCGATGGCCGCCGAGCGGGTGCACTACCAGGGCCTGCCGGCCCGGATCTGCTGGCTCGGCTACGGCGAGCGGGACCGGGCCGGGCTGCGGTTCAACGAGCTGGTCGCGTCGGGCGCGGTCCAGGCGCCGATCGTGATCGGCCGCGACCACCTGGACTGCGGCTCGGTCGCCTCGCCCTACCGGGAGACCGAGGCGATGCTGGACGGCTCGGACGCGGTCGCCGACTGGCCGATGCTCAACGCGATGGTGAACGTCGCGTCAGGCGCCTCCTGGGTCTCGATCCACCACGGCGGCGGCGTCGGAATGGGCCGGTCGATCCACGCCGGGCAGGTCTCGGTGGCCGACGGCTCGCCGCTGGCCGCGCTGAAGCTGGAGCGGGTCCTGACGAACGACCCCGGCATGGGCGTGATCCGCCACGTCGACGCAGGCTACGACCGCGCGGCGGAAGTGGCCGGCGAGCGGGACGTCCGGGTGCCGATGCTGGAAGGCGACGCGTAGGCGCCGCGTGGGGCGCATGGCCGGGAATAGTGGTGCGAGGCGTGGTACGTATGTCGGCGGAGACCCGCGCCCCTCGATTGCCCGCCCATCCCTCCCCCGCCCTCCCAGGGGGCCTCCCCGACACCCATTCTTCCAGTTGTCAAGCGGTTTGACCCGGTTTCAAGGGAATCTGTGGACAAGAATTCTTCGGCCCGCACCGCCGCGCAGCAGGCGGCGGCGGACGGCAGCGGCTATGACGCATTGTGGTCGTCGCTGCACGGGATCGGCCGCGACGCGGGCTCGGGCGGCTATCGGCGCTTCGCGTGGAGCGCGGCCGATCTGGCGTGCCGGGAGTGGTTCGAGGCCCAGGCGGCGGACCGCGGGCTGTTGGTGGAGACGGACCGGAACGGCAACCAGTGGGCGGCCTGGGAGCCGGACCGCGACGCCGATCCGCCGGCCACAACCCCACCGGCCACAACCCCGCTCCCCGCCTCGCCCTCCACCCCGACCACGCCGCTCCCCCCTCCAACCGCACCGCTCCCCGACTCCGGCGCTCTGGCGATCGGCTCCCATCTCGACTCGGTCCCGGACGGCGGCGCGTTCGACGGCCCGCTGGGCGTCATCAGCGCTCTGGCGGCGATCGACCTGCTGCGCAGCCGCGGCTGGCGGCCGGGCCGGCGGATCGTGGTGGCGAACTTCGCCGACGAGGAGGGCTCCAGGTTCGGCGTGGCCTGCGCGGGCTCGCGGCTGATGACGGGCCAGTTGACGCCGGATCGGGCCAGGTCGCTGCGCGATGCCGACGGGACGCGGCTGGCCGACGCGATGGAGCGGGCCGGCCGCGACCCGGGGCTGCTCGGCCGGGACGAGGAGCGGCTCGGCGGGATCTCGGAGTTCGTCGAGCTGCATATCGAGCAGGGGCGCCGGCTCGTCGACGAAGAGGTAGCGGTCGGCGTCGCGGCGGCGATCTGGCCGCACGGCCGCTGGCGGTTCGACTTCGCCGGTGAGGCGAACCACGCGGGCACGACGGCGATGGACGAGCGGCGCGACCCGATGCTCACCTACGCGCACACGGTCCTCTCGGCTCGTAAGAAGGCTGCGTTGGCCGGCGCGCTGGCCACGTTCGGCCGGATGCATGTCGAGCCGAACGGCACGAACGCGATTCCGTCGCGTGTGTGTGCTTGGCTGGATGGGCGCGCCCCGGACGAGGCGATGCTTAATGCAGTGCTGGATCAGATCACTACCGTGGCGACCGAGCGTGCGCAGCGCGACGGGACGTCTGTGGCCGTGACGAACGAATCTTTCACTGCACGTGTGGATTTTGATGAACCGCTTCGCAATAGGCTGCACCGTCTGTTGGGTGGTGCGCCTATTCTGCCTACAGGCGCAGGACACGACGCTGGGATCCTCGCCGCGGAGATCCCGACGGCCATGCTGTTCGTGCGCAATCCGACTGGCTTGTCGCACTCCCCCGGCGAGCACGCCGATGCCGTCGACTGTCTGAGCGGCGTCGCCGCTCTCGCGGACGTCATCGCCGATCTCGCCGGCGGCGAGCGCGGCCCTGTATGACACCAACTCAGGAAGCTGTCGTGAATCGGCTTGATCATGGGACCGCGTCGCAGCAATGGCATGCGGAGGCGGCGTTCATTGACGGCATGGTGTCGCCTGACGTGCTTATCGAGACCCGCGCCGGTCGCATTACGCGCGTGGTGCTTGATAGCGACGCGATGCCTAACGCAATTCGCCTGTCAGGCCTGACGCTGCCCGGCCTGGCGAATGCCCACTCGCACGCCTTTCATCGTGCGCTGCGAGGACGCACGCAGGTCGGCGAGGGCACGTTCTGGACCTGGCGCGAGCAGATGTATGAGGCCGTGGCCGGTCTCTGCCCGGACAGCTACCGCGAGCTCGCCACCGGCGTCTTCTCCGAGATGGCTTTGGCCGGCATCACCGCGGTCGGCGAGTTCCACTATGTGCACCACGACGCGGACGGTGCGCGCTACGCCGATCCCAACGCCATGGGCCACGCCCTGATCGAGGCGGCGCGCGCGGCAGGCATCCGCATCACCTTGCTTGATGCGTGCTACCTGACCGGCGGTATCGGCGCTGTGCTGAACAGCACGCAGGTCCGGTTTTCCGATGGCGACGCCGACGCTTGGGCGGGGCGCTTCGAAGAGCTGCAGAGCGCGTATTCGGATGACGACGATGTCAGCGTCGGCGCCGCTGTCCACTCTGTGCGCGCTGTGCCTAAGGAGCAGATGGGCATCGTCGTCTCTTCAGCAGAGCGCTTCGATGCTCCGATCCACATGCACCTCTCTGAGCAGCGTGCGGAGAATGACGCCTGCCTGTCGCGTTACCGCCTTACGCCGGCCCAGCTGCTGGAGAGCTGCGGCGGCCTTGGCCCTCGCTCCACGGCTGTGCACGCGACGCATCTATCGCAGGCCGACATCGAACTGCTCGGTGATACCCAGACCTGCGTATGTATGTGCCCGACCACGGAGCGAGACCTCGCTGACGGCGTCGGCGTCGCGCGCACGCTCTTCGAGGCCGGCTGCCCTATCTCGCTCGGGTCCGATAGCCACGCGATGATCGACCTCTTCGAGGAGGCGAGGGCGGTCGAGCTCGACGAACGGCTGCGTACCGAGCGGCGCGGCCACTGGTCGGCCGCCGACCTCATCGACACCGCCACGGTCGCCGGATACGGCAGCCTCGGCTGGCTGGACGGAGGGCGGCTGCGGGCCGGTGCGCTGGCCGACTTCATCACCGTGGGCCTGGACTCGATCCGGCTGACCGGTACCGATCCGCGGTACGCGGCCGAATCGGTGGTTTACGCGGCGACCAGCGCCGACGTCCGGCATGTCGTGGTCGCCGGGCGGCAGGTCGTGCGGGACGGTGTCCACATGCTCGTCGACGAGCCCGCGCGCCGGCTGGGCGCCGCGATCAAGGGCGTCTACCAGGGGACTGCCGGTGTCTGAGGCGTTGCTGGTGACCGGCATCGGCGAGCTGGCGACCAACAATCCACAGGCTGTGGACAACGGATCTGGCGGTGCGGACGCCCTCGGATTGATCACGGACGCGGCACTGATCGTCGAGGACGGCCGGATCGCGTGGCTCGGCCCCGCAGCCAAGGCACCGGACGCGGATCGCCGTGAGGACCTGGACGGGCGCGCCGTGATCCCAGGGTTCGTGGACAGCCACGCGCACCTGGTGTTCGCGGGCGACCGAGCGGCCGAGTTCGCGGCGCGGATGACCGGGCAGCCGTACAGCGCGGGGGGCATCCGGACCACCGTCGCCGCTACACGTGCCGCCGACGAGACGGCGCTGCGCACCAACGTGCGCAGGCTGGTTCACGAGATGGCTAGGCAGGGCACGACCACGGTCGAGTGCAAGACCGGTTATGGGCTCACAGTCGAGGCCGAAGCACGCGCGATCCGTATCGCTCGCGAAGAATGCGACGCTGCCACCTTCCTCGGCGCGCACGTCGTACCGGCCGAATATACAGACCGCCGCTCCGAATACGTGGACCTCGTCCGCGGACCGATGCTCGAGGCCTGTGCATCCGAAGCCGACTACGTGGACGTGTTCTGCGAGCGCGGCGCCTTCGACGAGCCGGAAACGCGCCTGATCCTCGACGCCGCCATCACGCGCGGCTTGGCCGTCCGCTTGCACGCGAACCAACTGGGCCCGGGCCCGGGCGTACGGGTCGCCGTCGAGTACGGCGCCGCCTCCGCGGACCACTGCACGTTCCTGGACGACGCCGACGTCGAGGCGCTCGCCGCCTCGTCCACGGTCGCGACGCTGCTGCCCGGCGTCGAGTTCTCCACCCGCTCGCCCTATCCGGACGCGCGCCGGCTGCTCGATGCCGGGGCGACGGTCGCGCTGGCCACGGACTGCAATCCGGGCTCGTGCTTCACCTCGTCCATGCCGTTCTGCATTGCGCTCGCGGTGCGCGAGATGCGGATGTCACCGGCGGAAGCGCTGCGTGCGGCCACCTGGGGCGGCGCCCACGCGCTCGGTCGCGCGGACATCGGGCACCTCGGCGTGGGGGCGCGGGCGGACTTCGCAGTCCTCGACGCGCCGTCCCATCTGCACCTCGCGTACCGCCCCGGCGTGCCGCTCGTGCGGGCCGCCTGGAAGAACGGCGTGCGCATCGCTTGAGGTCAGCGCGGGTTTTCTGCGACACGCACGGAAGAGTTGAGTCTAACGGCCTCAACCCTTATTGTTGAGCGAACCGGACTCAACCGCCTCAGTGCTCAGGGGCGCTGGTTCCGCTGCCGGCCCGTGCCGCCTCAGGCGGCGCGCTCCGTGGCGCGACCCGGCCCTCCTGAACACCGAGGCGCGCAGTGCCGGACTCAAAAGCAGTGCCCAGACTCAAAGGCACTGCCACAAGCACTGCCGGAACCAAAGCAACACGGGATTCTAAGCGAACGCAAGGAGCGGCGGCCCAGGCCGGCGCGGCCCTCGGGGCCGGGTTGATCGGACCGCTGCGCAAACGGTGCTCTCCACCGCTCGATGGGGGGCGCCACCACCGTATCTAGTCTTAAGGAAGCCACGATGGCACGTCCGGTCGGTATCGACCTCGGGACGACCAACTCGGTCGTCTCCGTCCTCGAGGGTGGCGAGCCCACCGTCATCACCAACGCCGAGGGCGCCCGGACCACTCCGTCCGTGGTCGCCTTCGCCAAGAACGGGGAAGTGCTCGTCGGCGAGGTCGCCAAGCGGCAGGCCGTCACGAACGTCGACCGCACCATCCGCTCCGTCAAGCGGCACATGGGCACCGACTGGAAGATCCGGGTCGACGACAAGTCGTTCACCGCGCAGCAGATCAGCGCGTTCATCCTGCAGAAGCTCAAGCGGGACGCGGAGGCCTACCTCGGCGAGAAGGTCACCGACGCGGTCATCACCGTGCCGGCCTACTTCTCCGACTCGGAGCGCCAGGCCACCAAGGAGGCCGGGGAGATCTCGGGCCTCAACGTGCTGCGCATCATCAACGAGCCGACCTCCGCCGCGCTGGCCTACGGGCTGGACAAGGGCGAGGGCGACCAGATGATCCTCGTGTTCGACCTCGGCGGCGGCACCTTCGACGTGTCCCTCCTGGAGGTCGGCAAGGACGAGGACGGCTTCTCCACCATCGAGGTGAAGGCCACCAACGGCGACAACCACCTCGGCGGCGACGACTGGGACAACAAGGTCGTCGACTGGCTGGTCACCCAGTTCAAGAACGCGCACGGCGTGGACCTGTCCAAGGACAAGATGGCCATGCAGCGGCTGCGCGAGGCCGGCGAGAAGGCGAAGATCGAGCTGTCGTCCTCCTCGGAGACCACGATCAACCTGCCCTACATCACCGCCTCCGCCGAGGGCCCGCTGCACCTGGACGAGCGGCTGACCCGGGCCCAGTTCCAGCAGCTGACCGCGGACCTGCTCGACCGCTGCAAGGCCCCGTTCCACAACGTGATCAAGGACGCGGGCATCTCGGTGCGCGACATCGACCACGTGGTGCTGGTCGGCGGCTCGACCCGGATGCCGGCGGTGGGCGAGCTGGTGCGCGAGCTGACCGGCGGCAAGGAGCCGAACAAGGGCGTCAACCCGGACGAGGTCGTCGCGATCGGCGCCTCGCTGCAGGCCGGCGTGCTGAAGGGCGAGGTCAAGGATGTCCTGCTGCTCGATGTGACCCCGCTGTCGCTGGGCATCGAGACCAAGGGCGGCATCATGACCAAGCTGATCGAGCGCAACACCACGATCCCGACCAAGCGCTCGGAGATCTTCAGCACCGCCGAGGACAACCAGCCCTCCGTGCAGATCCAGGTCTACCAGGGCGAGCGGGAGATCGCGGCCTACAACAAGCGGCTGGGCATGTTCGAGCTGACCGGCCTGCCGCCGGCCCCGCGCGGCATGCCGCAGATCGAGGTCACCTTCGACATCGACGCCAACGGCATCGTGAACGTCTCGGCGAAGGACCTGGGCACCGGCAAGGAGCAGTCGATGGTCATCACGGGCGGCTCGGCGCTGCCCAAGGAGGACATCGACCGGATGATGCGCGAGGCCGAGCAGTACGCGGCCGAGGACCACCGGCGCCGCGAGGAGGCCGAGACCCGTAACCAGGCCGAGGGGCTGGTCTACCAGACCGAGAAGTTCCTGCGCGACAACGGCGACAAGGTCCCGGCGGACGTCAAGAGCGAGGTGGAGGTCGCGGTCGCGGACACCAAGGCCAAGCTCGAGGGCACCGACGTCGAGGAGATCAAGACCAGCGCCGAGAAGCTCGCGACCACCAGCCAGAAGCTCGGCGCGGCGCTCTACGAGCAGGCGCAGTCGGCGCGCGCGGCCTCGGGCGAGCCGCAGGACGCCCCGCCGTCGGACGCCCCGTCGGACGAGACCGAGGACGTGGTGGACGCGGAGATCGTCGACGAGGGCAAGAACGG
>DASYAE010000005.1:0-45201 GCA_036501535.1 Actinocrinis sp.
GTTGCCGCCGAGGATCGCCCACTGGTTGGCGCCGCCCTCGATCATGGCGGTGGTGTAGCGGTCGGAGATGGTCGGGTCGTTGGAGTTGAAGCCGGCGTTGACCCCGGAGTACAGGCCGTTCTCCAGGTCGGCCATGATCCAGGGCCCGTTCCCGGTGCCGAAGCCCCAGACCTTGATGTTACCGAAGTAGATCGCCTCCATGGCGCCGTTGCCGTCGTCGTCGTTGTTCGTCTCGGCGTTGCCGTAGTCGAAGCAGCAGCCGCCGTTGAAGTGCGTGCCGTCGAACACCGCGTACTCGCTCTCCGGGTTGTTGCCCGTGGCGATGCCTGATGTGGAGTCGTCGCGGTAGCCGTCACCGGCCGCGATGTAGACCCCGTACGCCTTGTGCCCGTTCAGAGTGGTGGGCGCGGCGGTGGCCACGGCGAGGCCGTCGGGCCCGCCGGCCGCCCCGCCCGCGGGCGCGTCGGTGAGGTTGTTGCCGTGCCCGGACTGGTCGTAGATCTCGGTGATCACGCATGACGTGCCCGAGCAGAACGAGTCCTGCGCCGCCGCGTTGGCGTATCCGCCGGCCGAGGTGACTGCGATGTTCAAGGTGGCGTTGTCCGAGGAACGCCGCACCTGGTACAGGTTGCCGCTGTAGGACGCGTACAGCGCCCGCGTCGTCGAGTGCGCGGCGACGCACGGCGTGCCGCCTGCCGCGTAGATGTCGCAGGGACCCTGTGCCGCCGCCTGCGACGACGCCGCCGGCGTGATGGCGAGCGCCGCGGCGCTCGCGACGGCGACTACCGCCCCCCAAAGCCGCTGTCGGACCGTGGGTACCCTTCGCTGATCGCTCATCGATGGACTCCGTTGTTCGTGGGTCGGACGCAAATCCCGGCCCGCAGGGCGTGGTCGCATCACCGAAGTCGCATCACCGAAATATGGGACTAGACCATTGTTAGCGCTAACAATCTGCTGCGAGAGCAGGCCTTGTGCCACGCCGGAGGGCCAGGGAGAGAGTGGGTATGTGCGCGGCTCAGCATGGACTCGAACCGGTGGGTCGTCAATGGGGCCTGGCCGGGAATGTTAGCGCGCACATTCGCGGTGCAGGTCAGGCCCGCTCCCCCGGGTGTGAAAGAACTGCATCGAGCGTCGGCGGGCCCTGATCAACAGACGACCTGCCCGGTCACGCTGCGGCTATACGGCTATACGGCTATGCAGCGGTCGACCGCAGCAGCCGGTCCAGCGCGTCCAGGTCCCCGCTTGTGCGCACGGCTCCGGCCGCCACGCGCTCGGCCAGGGTGTCCGGGTCCTCGAACAGCACGTTGAGCGTCACGGGATCCGTGCTGAGGCCCGCTGCCGGTTCGCCCGGCTCGCCGCGGCTCACGTGCATCGCGCCGTCCTCGGCACGCACCGTCCAGACGGTGTCGGCGAGCTCGATCCGATACTGGGTCGGCGGCTGCGCCGGATCGGGTCTTCCGGCGCCGCGCAGGAAGATCATCACCGAGGTCGCGTTCAAGCCCGCGCCGTCGGGGCGCGGGACGCGCAAACCCCAGCCGCCCAGGGCGAGCAGGATCGGCTCGAGCTCGCGGCCCCATCCGGTCAGCTCGTAGACCCAGGAGCCGGCCGGCGGCTCGAGCCGGCGCCGCCGGATCACCTCACGCGCCTCCAACTCGCGCAGCCGGTCGGTGAGCAGGTTCGAACTCGCGCCCGGCAGCGCCCTGCGCAGGTCCAGAAAACGCTGCGGCCCGAGCAGCAGCTCGCGCACCACCAGCAGCGCCCAGCGCTCACCGACCACGTCCAGGGCGCGCGCGATCCCGCAGGCGTCGCCATAGCTGCGCGTCGTGGGCATGGTTGAACTTTACAACTTCGAAGTTGCTTTTAACAACCATGCTGCTATGGTCGAGGCCATGGGACAGCCAGTCGTGCACTTCGAGATCATCGGAACCGATCCGGCCGGGCTGCGCGCCTACTACGGCAGCCTGTTCGGCTGGGAGTTCGCCGTCGGCGGACCGGTCGCGCCCTCCGTCTCCGAGGCCGGCAACTACGGCTTCGTCGAACCCGGCCAGGGCCAGGGCATTCCCGGCGGGATCGGCGGCGGCCCGGGCTACGCCGGGCACGTGCTGTTCTACGTCGGCGTGCCCGATGTGGAAGCCGCGCTCAGCCGCGCGGAGAGCCTCGGCGGCAAGCGCGTGATGGGGCCGGAACGCTCGCCGGGCACCGATCTCGTCGTCGGGCACTTCACCGACCCGGAAGGCCGGCTGATCGGCGTCGCAGGCCTCCTGTAAACGCCGGTCAGCAGCACGCGACGACCAGTCAGAACGCGGCGGCCTGGCCGCCGGCCAGCGTGAACTTATTGACGGTGCTGCCCTGTAGTCTCACGTCGCCTGAGGCAGGATGGGTGAATCGTGACGGGAGCGGATATGGCCAAGCTGATCTATACCGCGATCGCCTCGCTCGACGGGTACGTCGAGGACGAGGAGGGCAGGTTCGACTGGGCTGCCCCGGACGAGGAGGTTCACGCGTTCGTCAACGATCTCGAGCGGCCGATCGGCACCTATCTGTACGGGCGCCGCATGTACGAGACGATGGTGTTCTGGGAGACCGCGGGCGCCGAGGCCGACGAGCCGGCGGTGTTCGGGGACTTCGCCCGGATCTGGCGGGCGGCCGAGAAGATCGTGTACTCCCGGGCGCTTGAGGCGGTCTCCAGCGCGAGGACACGGATCGAGCGCGAGTTCGAGCGGGACGCCGTGCTGGGCCTCAAGCAGTCCTCGGGCACTGACATCGCGGTCGGGGGCGCCGAGCTCGCCGGTCACGCGATCGGCGCCGGGCTGGTCGACGAGCTCCATCTGATCTTGTGCCCGATCGTGGTCGGGGGCGGCAAGCGCGCCCTGCCGGACGACGTCCGCGTGCGACTCGAACTGCTCGATGAGCGCCGGTTCCGAAGCGGCGTCGTTCACCTCCACTACCGCGTGAGCGTCTGACCGGGCCGGCAACGCGACGCCGGGCGAGGCGCTGCTTCCGCTACAGGCGTCGTGCGAGCGCCGGGTCGCCCAGCAGCGGGCCGGCGGCCAGTTCGGCGGCGCCGTGCAGCACCGGGTGCGCCAGGGTTCCCGTGACGATCCGGGTCCTGCCGGTTCGTGCGACGATCGAGGTCCGGGTGACCTCCCGGTCGATGTGATCTGCCGACGCGCGGTACAGATCCGCCAGGAAGCCGGTCAGCACGATCCGCTCGGGGCTCAGGATGTTGATGAGGGTGGAGATGCCGGTGGCCAGGTGCGTGGCCGTGGTCCGCACCGCGCGGGTGGCGTCCGGGTCGCCGTGTGCGCACGCCGCCAGCAGCGCGCGTACCCGGTCCTGCCCGTCGAGTGCGTCCTGCTCCGCGAGGCCGGCGGCGCGCAGCAGGCCGCGGCCGTCGGCGTAGAGCTCCAGGCAGCCGGTCGCACCGCACGGGCAGGCGCGCCCGGAGGGGTCCACGATCATGTGGCCCGCTTCGAGGGGATGGCCCGCGTCGGCCGCCGGGCCGCCGCCGGTGATCAGCCCGGCCCCGATGCCGAGGTGCTCGCAGTTGAGCCCCAGCAGGGTCGCTGCGCCTGCTCCGGCGCCGTAGTGGAACTCGGCGAGTGCCGCCAGGCCGCTGGAGCGCCCGACGAGGATGGGCGGGGCGTCCGGGATGCGCCGCGCCAGCAGCGAGGCCAGCGGAACCTCGGTCCACGCGAGGTGCAGGGACGAGAGAAGGCGTCCGTCGCGCACGAATCCGGGTGTCGCCACGGCGATGCCGACGCATGCCCGCCCGGCTTGTTCGCGCAGCCGTATGACCAGGTCGGCGACCTGGTCTAAAGCCTCCTGCGGGCCCGGCCCGTCCAGCCGGACGGGCGTGTGGACGCGCTCGAGGACGTGGCCCAGGCCGATGACCGCCGCCTGGAAACGGCCGCGCCAGAGTTGGACGGCGATCACCACCGGGCCGTCCGGCCTGAGGAAGACCTCCGGGGAGGGCCGTCCGCGCGTCATCGGGGTGTCGCTCGGGCGGGCCGCTTGGCCGGTCTGGATCAGGCCGAGGTCGGTCAACTCGGCGAGGGCCGTGCCGACGGCGCTGCGGGCCAGTCCCGACTCGGTGGTCAGCTGTGCCCGTGTCATGCGGCCACGCCGGTGCAGGAGGGTCAACAAGCGGCCGGCCGCGGTGCCTTTGCGCTGTTGGTCACTCGTCTGGTCGATCGTCGCCGCGTGCGACTCGGAGGGCTGGGGCATCGGAGGGCTCATCGCAGGATGGATTTTGTTCTCTCGCAGAATATAATATAGCGGTGTCCGGGAATCCGCCCCGGGATGACGCTGGGGAGGGATGGCCGTGACCATTCTGGCGAACGCACGGGTCGTCACGCCGCGGGAGGTCCTGGACCCCGGCTGGATCCGCTTCGACGAGGGACGCATCGACGCGACGGGAGCGGGCGACCCGCCGCGCGCTTCGGGTCCGGCACGCGACCTCGCGGGCGGCTACGTGCTGCCCGGATTCGTGGATCTGCACATGCACGGCGGCGCGGGCGCGCAGGTCACGACCGATGATCCGGACGAGATCCTGCGCGCGATCGACTTCCATCGGTGCCACGGCACGACGCGCACCCTCGCAAGCCTGGTGACCTCGCCGGTGGAGCAGATGGCGGCCGCGGCTCGGACGGTCGCGCAGATCATGCGGTCCGGGGACGCTCTGGGCGAGTCCATCGCAGGCGTCCACCTGGAAGGCCCGTTCCTCAACCCCCGCTACCGGGGGGCGCACCACACCGACTTCGTGCTGCCGCCGGACCTCAAGGCTCTTCGCCACCTGCTCGACGCGGCGGCCGGCACGGTCCGCGTCGTCACGCTGGCCCCGGAGCTCGAGGGCGCGATGGACCTGGTCCGAGAACTCGCCGCCGCCGGCGTGACCGCGTCCGTCGGCCACACCGACGCCACCTACGAGCAGGCCCGGCACGCCTTCGACGAAGGCGCCCGAACCGCCACGCACCTGTTCAACGCGATGCGGCCGTTCCAGCACCGCGACCCGGGACCCGCGGCGGCGGCGCTGACCCACGACGCCGTCGTCTGCGAACTGATCAACGACGGCGTCCATCTGCACGACGGCTCGATCGTTCTGGCGCTCAAGGCGGCCGGCGCCGACCGGATCGCCTTCGTCACCGACGCGACCTCCGCCACCGGGATGCGCGACGGGCGGTTCGGGCTCGGACCGATGACCATCCTCGCGCGCGCCGGCAAGGTGACGCTGCTCGACGGCACCACCAATGCCGGCAGCACGCTGACCATGGACCGGGCCGTGCGCCACGCCGTCACCTGCGTCGGAGTTTCCATTCTCGACGCCGCCAAGGCCGCCGCCGCCACACCGGCGCGGGTCCTGGGCCTACAGGATCGGACAGGGAGCATCGTCGCCGGCAAGGACGCAGACCTCGTCGTGCTCAGCGACACCCTGCACGTGCGGGCGGTCGTCGCACGAGGCCGATTGGTCCACGGAGGCTACGACCAACCGACGTGAGCGACAACCGCCCGGACTAACGACCTATCGGAAGATGTAGGCGTTGCTCATGTCCACGACGCCCTGGAAGGTCCGGTTGCCGGATGCGTGCGCCGGGGCGTTGATGTCGTAGAGAGTGCCGTCGTTGGCCGGGCCCGCGCCCACGGGGTTTCCGAACACGATCGTCCACACGCCCTGGCCGGGCCACACGATCTGGGCCCCGGCCGCGCCGTTGAGCACGTTGGCGCCGCCGCCGGCGACGTTCACCACGATGTTGTTCATGGGCAGTATCACCGGCATCATGACCACCGGCACCGGGACGGCTATTCCGCCGTCCCCACCGTCGTCGCCCACGCTCATCCGATCAACCTCCCGCCAATGCCGCTTGCACCTGCGCCACCACTTCGGCCTGCTTGTCCTCCGGCAGAGCGGTGAACTCCGGCTCCTCGGACAGCGAGACGTGGATGTCCGCCGCGCTCGGCATGACCAGCGATCCACCCGCCTGCGCGGCCTCGGGCTGGGCCGCGTGCTCGGGCGCTGCGATGGTGACGCCGTACTGGGCGAGGGTGGCGATCCGCTCCGCCGCCGACTGGCTTTCCAGATAGGTCATCAGGCCGGTCGCCGGCTCGCTCAGGCCCTTTTGATCGGCGTAGTAGCGGAACCATTCGGCGAACTGCGGCCAGGACGCCTCGGTGCCGTCCCACTGGGCGCCGTTCTCCAGCAGATACTGGTGCCAGGCGGCTTCGTCGTAGCCGCCGGCCGCAGGCGCGGCGCCGGATTCCGCGCCCGAATCAGCGCCGGATTCGGCGGCGGTGTCGGCGTTTTGCTCGGTGATCCGGTACGCGAGCTCGTCGAGCCGGTCCTTGTTGTCCAGCAACGCGGACCGGTCGTCGTCGGAGAGCTCGTCGAGCTGCCGGACCAGCTCGTCGGACAACGGATGCTGCCCTGTCGCCGCGACGAAACGCTCCCGAAGCTCCGTCCACGGCTTGTCGGGATCGCCGGACCGTTCGGCTGCGAGATCCTGCAAGGGCGGGCTGATCCACGCCCAGAGTTCTTCCACTGTGGCCATTGCCGCTCCCATGAGTCGGACTGACTTCAGGGTAGATCTGGCGTGGCCGGATGGCTTTGCGCGGCGGAATTCCTGACACAACTCCGCGCTATCGGGCAGCGTTTTTGACACCGAAGTTGCGGCTGTTGTCATAGACCTTTGACGACCTCCGCCGTTCCCGCCGCACCGCGTTCGGAACCGGGTGCGGCGAGACGATCAGCACTCGCCGTTCGCGTTGCAGATGTCGCCGCCGTCGGTGAAGTTCAGCTCGGTGCCCGGTCCCGGGTCCGCGTCCGTGCCGACGTTGCCGCCGCTGATCACGCCGACGGCGATGCCGGTGGCGTCGCTGCCGCCGTCGTCGCCGAGCACCGGGCCGCCGCTGTCGCCGTGCTGCACCAGGCGGGGTCCCGGCGAGGTCGCGAAGTCCTGGTTGCAGACGTTGATCTGGTTGCCGGAGTCGTCGCTCAGCTCGATGCAGCCCTCGGTCGCGTCCACCGTGCCGTTGCAGCTCTCGCCGGTGAACGACCCGTCGGTGCACACCGGCTCGTTGAGCGCCGAGGAGACGAGGTCGTACTCCGCCACGCCGCTCGTGCTGTCCACGCCGCCGAGGTAGAGCATCTGCTGCAGGCTGCCGGATCCGGCCGGGTCGATCGAGAGCCAGTCCATCCGGCCGTCGCCGTACTGCACGTCGTTGACCGTGCCCACGGTCCCGGTGTACTGCCACGAGCAGCCGCCGTCGACCATGGTGCAGGAGCCCTGCTGGACGACGGTGCCCTGCGGGAAGCAGTGGCCTGCGGTGAACATGTAGTCGTGTCCGGTCTGGCTGCCGCCGCGCACGCCGGCGATCCAGCCGCTGGTGCACTGCGTGACGATGTTGCCGTGGATGTAGCCGATCCGGTCTCCGGCCGAGTACGGCTGGCCGTCGAGCAGGCGCGACGCGGGGTCGGCCGCGGCGCCGCCCGGGCGCGACGCGCTGGAGTGTGCGAGCGGCAGTTCGCTGTCGGCGAAGTGCGCGCGCTGGACCTGGCTGACGTGGACGCTGTCGCCGTAGGTCTGCTTCGCCGCGGCGAGCAGGGCCGGGTCGAGCCGGGTGACGCCCACTTCGACGGTGTTGGTCTGCTCGTTGAGCCCCCACTGCGCGATCAGGGTCTTGGCCAGCGCGCCGAACGTGCCGTGGGCCTGGGCGACCTGGCTCTCGATCTTCCGCAGCTGGGCCAGGCTGCGGGTCTCCTGCACGGTCGTCACGGCGACCTGGGAGGCGGACGCGTGGGCGGTCACGCTCTGCTGCGGCAGTCCGGAGACCGCTTTGCTCAGCGCGGAGGGCGCGCTTTGACCGTCGGGGACGGCGACGACGTAGTGGTGCGTCGCGAGGTCGAGGTAGATCCCGCTGTACTGCGCGGGGTGGGTGCTCACGAACTTGATCAGTGCGCCGACGTTGCCGGCCGGGATCTGCGCCGCCGCCGGCGTGGAGGCCGGGGCCGCCGGGCTCGGGGACGCGTGCGACGCCCCGGCGCTGGAGATGACGACGGCCGCGCCGAGAGCGAGCATCCCCGAGGCGCGACGGGCGGCGGCAGCCCGGCCGGAGGATCGACGCCGCAGGAGTTCGAAGCCGTGTGTATGCACCGTGCTCACGCCTTTACTTTCTCGGTTCCGGGTGTCCGTCCTCACCTGTGATATTTGGGCACGGCGGCAGGCCCCGCATTCCGGGGGCGCCGTATGGGTGGCGCGGCCTGAGGGTCAGTCAGAAGCGGCCGGACAGTGGGCGCGGGACGCACAACAGCACCCTGACGAACAGTCTGTCAGGGTGCTGTTCGGCGGCACTCTCCATGGCGGCCGGGTGTTACGCCTTGGCGCTCTGCTGGATGCGGACCATGTTGCCCGAGGGGTCGCGGAAGGCGCAGTCGCGCGGGCCCCAGGGCTGGTCGATGGGTTCCTGCAGCACTTCGGCGCCGGAGGCGCGCACGCGCTCGAAGGACGCGTCGACGTCATCGGTGCTGAAGATGATCATCGGCAGGGTGCCCTTGGTCAGCAGCTCCTGCAGGGCGTCGCCGTCGGCCTGGGAGCGGCCGGCGTGCGGGACGGAGAGCACGATCTCGATGCCCTCCTGCGTCGGGCTGCCGACGGTCACCCAGCGGAATCCGCCGGACGCGACGTCGTTGTGCACCTCGAGGCCGAGGGCGTCGCGGTAGAAGGCGAGTGATTCGTCGACGTCTTTGACGGTGACGTGGCAGAACTTCAGTGCAATGGTCATGGCGCCCACGTTAGGCGGCGGCTGCGCGGCGCGCTTCTCGAATCCTGCTTGTCGCGCGCCGGGTGGGGCGGGTGTTCATCTTCGCCACGCAGGCGGGCATCGCGGTCACCGCGCCGTGGTCCCGGCTGCGGTACGCGCTCGGCGGCTCGCCGACGATCTCGGTGAATCGGGAGCTGAACGAGCCGAGCGAGGTACAGCCCACGGCCATGCACGCGTCGGTCACGCTCATCCCGGCGCGCAGCAGCGCCATCGCCCGCTCGATCCGGCGCGTCATCAGGTAGCTGTAGGGCGTCTCGCCGTAGGCCGCGCGGAACTGCCGTGCGAAGTGGGCCGGGGACATCAGTGCGCGGCGGGCCATCGTCGGCACGTCGAGCGGTCGCGCGTACTCGCGGTCGATCAGGTCGCGCGCGCGGCGCAGGTGCGCGAGGTTGGCGAGATCCTCCGGGCTCATGACACGACGCTACCATCACCCCCCGACAGGCCCGCGACCTGCGTGAACAGGTGCGGGACCGGGACGGTGCCGGGCGGGCGGCGCGCCGGGGGCGGGGGTTCGCGCTCGGCGTTGTCGAGTTCGCGCAGGTGCTCCAGCGCCGGGATCGCCGCGCCGAGCGCCGCGACCTCGTGCGGCGGCAGTTTGCCGAGCAGGCGGGCGAACAGTTGCGCGGTGGTGCGCCTGCGCTCGCGGATGTAGGCCGCGCCGGCGTCGGTCAGCGCGATCAGCGCCACCCGCTTGTCGGCCGGGTCCTTGCGCCGCTCGACCAGGCCGGCCTGCTCCAGCGAGGTGACCAGCGAGGTCATCGACGGCTGGGTGATGCCCTCGATCACGGCCAGGTCGGTGAGCCGCCGCGGGCCGGTGCGGTCCAGCGTGGAGAGCGTGCCGACCGACGTCAGGCTGATGTCGCGCGGGGCGTGCCGGAACACGGTGGCGTACAGGTTCTGCAGGACCGCGGCCAGTTCCACCGTCCCGGCCTGGTCTTCGTCCTCGGCCTCGGGGCCGGGGTCAGGGGCGGCCGTGTCCGCGTTGCTCATGGCGGCAGCATAGCGCACGGACACGGTCGGTTACATTGGCAATCTAAATAGATTACCGATATATTCGTTCGGGCCGCCGCCCGGACCGGGCCGGCCGCGGCCGCCGGGCCGTGTTCGGCCCGAAGCCGGCATCTGTGAGGAGTCAGGTCGTGAGTCATTCGCCGGGCGCGCATCCGCAGGGCCCCGCACCGAGCCCGTTCCGCCAGCCCAAGGCCGTGTGGGCAGTGGCCTTCGCGTGCGTCATCTCCTTCATGGGCATCGGGCTGGTCGACCCGATCCTGCCCGCCCTGGCCACGAAGCTGAGCGCCAGCCCGTCGCAGGTCGAGCTGCTGTTCACCAGCTATCTCGTGGTCACCGCGGTGGCGATGCTGGTGACCGGCTGGGTCTCCAGCCGCCTGGGCGCCAAGCGCACGCTGATCGTCGGGCTCGTGCTGATCGTGGCGTTCTCGGCGCTGGCGGGCGCCAGCGGCAGCATCGGCGGCATCGTCGGGTTCCGGGCCGGCTGGGGCCTGGGCAACGCGCTGTTCATCGCGACCTCGCTGGCCGTGATCGTCGGATCGGCCAGCGGCGGCTTCGCCGGCGCGATCGTGCTGTACGAGACGGCGCTCGGCGTGGGCATCGCGTGCGGCCCGCTGCTCGGCGGGCTGCTGGGCAACATCAGCTGGCGCGGGCCGTTCTTCGGCGTCTCCGCCCTGATGCTGATCGCCCTGGTCGCCACCATCACGCTGGTGGAGCGCACCCCCGCGCCGACGGCGCGCTCGTCGCTGGCCGAGCCGCTGGCCGCACTGCGCCACCGCAGCCTGTCCACCACCAGCGTCGCGGGCCTGCTGTACAACTGGTGCTTCTTCACCATCCTCGGCTACGCGCCGTTCCTGATGTTCCTCTCGCCGCTCAAGCTCGGCGCCGTGTTCTGCGCCTGGGGCGTGCTGGTCGCCCTCTTCGCGGTCTTCGGCGCGCCGATGCTCAAGCGCCGGTTCGGCACGCCGCGCACGCTGTACGCCAGCTTCGCGCTGATGGCCGTCGACACGCTGCTGATCGGCGTGTTCCCGGAGCACCGCTGGGTGGTGATCGGGGCGACGATCGCCGCGGGCGTCTTCATCGGCCTGAACAACACGCTGGTGACCACCGCGGTGATGAGCATCGCCCCGGTGCCGCGCCCGGTCGCCTCGGCCACCTACGGGTTCGTGCGCTTCATCGGCGGCGGGCTCGCGCCGTTCGCGGCCGGCAAGCTCGTCGAGCACTACAACGCGCACGTGCCGTTCGTGCTCGGCGCGGTCGCGGTCGCCGCGGCGGCCGTGGTGCTCAGCACCGTGCACGGCGCGCTCGACGCGGCCGACGCCGAATCGGAGCAGCCCGGCGCCTCGCGCGAGCGGATCGACGCAGAAGCGGCCGTGCGGGACGTGCCGGGGCTGCCGGAGCAGGCCGTCCTGGCCGAGGAGGCACTCGCCGAGGACCGCGCTCTCGGCCGGCCGTGCGCCTGAGCCTGCGCGGCGCGGGGATCATCGTCGTCTGCGACGATTGACCGTACGACGGCCGCGCGCGAGGCTGGGGACACCGTGTTGGACATTGGCGAGGACGAGTTCGAGCAGCTGGTGGAGTCGGCGCTGGCGTCGATCCCGCGCGAGCTGGCCCGGGTGATGCGCAACGTCGCGATCTTCATCGAGGACGACTGCCCGCCGGACGGACCGGTGCTGCTGGGCCTGTACGAGGGCATCCCGCTGACCGAGCGCGGGGACTGGTACGCCGGGGTGCAGCCGGACCGCATCACCGTCTTCCGCCTGCCGATCCTCGAGTACTGCCGCACCCGCGAGCAGGTCGTGGACGAGGTCCGCAAGACCGTGGTGCACGAGGTCGGGCACCACTTCGGCATCGACGACGCGCGGCTGCACGAGCTGGGCTACTGACCGGCGCCCGCACCGGCCGCGGCGCCGCCGCGCCGCGCGGTTCGCCTCGCTGGCGGCGGGCGCGCGGTGTGTGAAGATGTCTGACCGTGGACGCTGCCGTGGAGACCGCCATGAACGCAGACGACGCAGACGACGACGGCCCGGCCGGTCGCACCGTCGGCTACCGGCGCTCCGCGGGATCGCCGCGCGGCGAGGCCAGGCGCCGCGAGCTGCTGGACCGCGTCACCGACGACCTGGCGGACAACGGGCTGGTGGACTTCTCGCTGCGCCGCGCCGCACGGGCGGCCGGCACCACCCACAAGGTGCTGCTCTACCACTTCGAGAGCGCCGAGGACCTGCTGCGCCAGGCGGTGTTCAAGCTGCGCGAGCGGCGCATCGTCGACGCGGTCGCCGCCAGCGCGGCCCTGCCGGAGGGGGCCACGCTGGCGGACCGGCTGCGCGCGCTGTGGCCGGTGCTGCTCAACGAGGAGCCGAACCTGCGCCGGGTGCTCGACCAGGCCATGGGCCTGACCATGTACGACCCGCACCGCTACGGCGAGCTCGGGCGGGAGGCGTCGCTGCAGTACCTGCCCGCGCTGGTCGCGATCTGCCCGGCGTGCTGGACCGAGCGGCGCAAGCTGGCCGTGTCCCACATGATCCTGGCGACCCTGCGCGGCCTGCTGACCGAGCGGCTGACCACCGGGCAGACCGCCGGGATCGCCGAGGGTTTCGACTCCCTGGTCCGCGCACTGGAACGCGAGGAGGAGGCCGGCGGCTGACCCTCGCGGCCGGCGGGAAACGCGTGGACAGCATGCGAACCACATGGTTCACTTGTGCGGACGGGACCGAGTCCACACGGAGGGGCGGGCACGCATGTCCACGGATCGCGAGAAAGTGCACTTCCGCAGCGGCGACATGCAGTGCGCCGCCTGGCACTACCCCAGCGCCAACGGTGCCTGCGTCGTGATGGCCGGCGGATTCGCCGTGACGAAGGAACCTGCGACGGACCTGTTCGCCGCCCGGTTCCACGCGGCCGGCTTCGGCGTGCTCGCCTTCGACTACCGCCGCCTCGGCGAGAGCGGCGGGCAGCCGCGCCAGATCGTGCGCGTCGGCGAGCAGCTGGCCGACTGGGCCGCCGCGCTCGGCCACGCCGCCGCGCTGCCCGGCGTCGCGCCGCAGCGGATCGCGGTCTGGGGCTTCTCGGCCAGCGGAGGCCACATCTTCCGCGTCGCGGCGCGCAACGCCCGGGTGGCCGCGGCCATCGCGCAGACGCCGAACGCCGGCGGGCCGGCCGCGGGGCGCGCCGCGACCGGGTATCAGAAGCCTGCCGCGCTGTTGCGCACGGCCGGGCGCGGCGTGGCCGACGCGCTCGGCGCTCTCGTCGGCCGGGCGCCGCTGCTGGTGCCGCTGGGCGGCGAGCCGGGCACCGTGGCCGTGCTGACCACGCCGGACGTCGCCGACGCGGCACGCGCGCTGCAGGCCGAGAGGTACCCGGACTGGCAGCAGCAGGTCGCCGCGCGCTCGGTGCTGCGCCTCGGGGTCTACCAGCCCGGCCGCGACGCCGCGCGGGTGCGCTGCCCGCTGCTCGTGCTAGTCTGCGACCAGGACCGCTCCGCGTACCCGCCGGCCGCGATCGCCGCCGCGGGCCGCGCGCCGCACGCGCAGCTGGTGCGCCTGCCCGGCGGGCACTACGCGCCCTTCCTGGACGCGCACGAGCAGGCCGTGGCCGCGCAGCTGGCGTTCCTGCGCCGCCACCTGCTCGAGCCCGACCGCGCCGAGCATCAGCCGATCGGCGGATCGGCTCAGCCGTCCGGCCGGTCCGGCGGCTCCCCCGACACGCCCTGAGATCTGGCCGCACGGCCGGTACCGGCGCGCTGCCCGCCCCGGGACGCTGGAGGCACCAAGCCACCACGCGCCCTACCGGAGGGAACACGGCATGCCGGCCGTCATCGATGTACAGCGCCTGCACAAACGCTACGGGCGGACCGTCGCGGTCGACGAGGTCTCCTTCACCGTGCACGAGGGCGAGATCTTCGGGATCCTCGGCCCTAACGGCGCGGGCAAGACCACCACCGTCGAGTGCGTCGAGGGGCTGCGCGCGGCGGACCGCGGGCGGATCAGCGTGCTGGGCCTGGACCCGCGCCGCGACCGGGCCGAGCTGACCGAGCGGCTCGGCGTGCAGCTGCAGGACGGCCAGTTGCCCGCCCAGCTGCGCGTCGAGGAGGCGCTCGAGCTCTACAGCTCCTTCTACCGCGCCCCGGCCGACTGGCGCGCGCTGCTGGAGACCCTCGGCATCGCCGGCCAGGCCCGCACCCGGTTCGACCGGCTGTCCGGCGGCCAGAAGCAGCGGCTGTCCATCGCCCTGGCGCTGGTCGGCGGCCCGCAGGTGGCGGTGCTCGACGAGCTGACCACCGGCCTGGACCCGCAGGCCCGGCGCGACACCTGGGAGCTGATCGAGCAGGTGCGCTCCCGCGGCGTCACGATCGTGCTGGTCACCCACTTCATGGAGGAGGCCGAGCGGCTGTGCGACCGGATCGCGCTGATCGACTCCGGCCGGGTCGTCGCGATCGGCACGCCGGCCGCGCTGACCGAGCGGGTCCCCTCCGCGCAGCGCATCCAGTTCCGCCCGTCCGTTCCGTTCGACGACCGGCTGCTGGCCGACCTGCCCGAGGTCACCGCGGTCACACGCAAGGGCGAGCTCGTCGTGGTCACCGGCACCGGCAACGCGCTCAACGCCGTCGTCTCCGTGCTGGCCCGCAACCACGTCATCGCCGAGCACCTGCGCCTGGAGCAGGCCAGCCTCGAGGACGCGTTCGTCGCGCTGACCGGCAACAGGTCTCGGGACGCCGCGGCCACGGCGCGACCCGGATCCGCGCCCGGCCCCGACCTGCGCCCCGAACCAAACCAGGAGTGACCGCCATGACTTCCGCCCCCGCCCCCGCCGACGCGCTGCCTGCGGCGGTGCGCCGCAGCGCCCTGCGGCACCTGACGCGCACCGAGCTGACTCTGTTCCTGCGCGAGCGGGCCCGCCCGATCGCCGCCGTCGGCGTGCCCATGGCGCTGCTGGTCGTCTTCGGCGAGGTCCCGTTCTACAACCAGCCCAAGGCGAACTTCGGCGGCCAGACCCTGCTCGAGGTCTACGTCCCGATCCTGATCGCCCTGGCCGTGGGCATGCTCTCGCTCAACATCCTGCCGCCGGTGCTGGCCGGCTACCGGGAGCGCGGCGTTCTGCGCCGGCTGCGCACCACCCCGGCCGGCCCGGCCCGGGTGCTGGCCGCCCAGCTGATCGTCGACGCGGCCGTCGAGGCGGTCACCGTGCTGCTGCTGCTGGCCGTGGCGCGCCTCGCCCTCCATGTCTCCCTGCCGCGCCAGCCGGCCGGGTTAGCGCTGGCCGCGGCCCTGGCCGCGCTCGCCCTGATCGCCATGGGCCTGCTGGTCGCCGCGTGCGTGCCAAGGACGCGCCGCGCGCGGAACTGCTGCGCGCGGTGCGCGCCGCGGCCGCCGGCGAGTCGGTGCTGGCTCCGTCGGTGGCCGCCCGGCTGATCAGCCGGGTGCGCGCGCCGGGCGCCGGGCCGCTTAGCCGCCGGGAGCTGGAGGTGCTGGAGCTGGTCGCGGCCGGCTCGTCGAACCGCGAGGCGGCCGCCCGGCTGTTCATCAGCGAGGCGACGGTCAAGAGCCACCTGCTCAACATCTACGCCAAGCTCGGCGTCGGGGACCGCGCCGCCGCCGTGGCCGAGGCGTTCCACCGCGGGCTGCTCACTCCGGGCGGGTCGCCGCCGAAGGACTGACGACGGACGGCTGATCACCCCCGCGGCCGGCGGCGTGCCACGAGTTCCAGAGGGCGGCGTACGCTCCGCCGTGCGCGACGAGCTCGTCGTGGGTACCGGTCTCGGTCAGCCGGCCGCCCTGCATCACGGCCACCCGGTCCGCGTCGTGCGCGGTGTGCAGCCGGTGGGCGATGGCCAGCACGGTGCGGTTCTTCAGGACCGCGGACAGGGCGCGCTCGGTGGCGCGCGCCGTCGTGGGATCCAGCATGGCGGTGGCCTCGTCGAGGATCACGGTGTGCGGGTCGGCCAGCACGACGCGGGCCAGTGCGAGCTGCTGGGCCTGGGCGCTGTCGAGCCGCAGGCCCGCCGGGCCCAGCTCGGTGTGAAGGCCCTCGGGCAGCTCGTCCACCCACGCGGCGCCGACCGCGAGCAGCGCCGCGCGCAGCTCGGCGTCGGCCGCCTGCGGCCTGGCGACCAGCAGGTTCTCGCGCACCGACGCGTGGAAGACGTGGTGCTCCTGGGTGACCAGCACGATGTGGCGGCGCAGCTGGTCGGGCGAGAGGTCCGCGACGTCGACGCCGCCGACGGTCACCGAGCCGGTGTGCGGTCGCTCGATCCCGGCCAGCAGCCGGCCGAGGGTGGACTTCCCGGCGCCCGACGGCCCGACCAGCGCGAGGCGCTCGCCTGCCCGCACCTCGAGCTCGACGCCGCACAGCACGTCGCGGCCGGCGTCGTAGGCGAAGTGCACGCCGCGCACCTCGATGCGGTCGTCCGCGGGCACGGCCGCGGCGGCCGGCTGCCAGCGAGGCAGGGCGCTGAGACCTTCGAGCCGGGCGAACGACGCGGCGCCGGTCTGGAGCGCCTCGATCCAGATCTGCATCGTCTCCAGCGGGCCGGAGAGCTGGCGCAGGTACAGGGCGCAGGTGACCACCGCTCCCAGGGTGATCGCGCCGTGGTCGTAGAGCGCGCCGCCCACCAGCAGCACGCCGACCAGGGGCAGGACGTAGGAGACGTCGATGGTCGGGTACAGCACGGTGCGCAGGGCCAGCGCGCGAAGGCGGCTGGCGCGGGCGTGCCCGATCGCCTCGGCGCTCGCCTCGAGCCGGCGCTGCTGCAGGCCGAGCGCTTCGACGGTGCGCGCGCCGCGGATGGTGGCGACCAGCACCTCGGCCAGCGTCGAGTTGGCGGCGCCGATCTGCAGGTACGCGCTTCGGGCGCGGCGCAGGTACCAGCGGTTCACCACTGCGATGCCGAGCAGGCCGGCCACGCCGCAGGCGCCGAGCAGCGGGTCGATGAGGAAGACCGCGGCGGCGATGAACAGGGCCTGCAGGGTGGCGATCAGCACGTCGGGGGTGGCGTCGCGCATGACCGTGGCGACCGCGTCGACGTCGCCGGAGCCGCGTGCCGCAAGGTCCCCGGTGGGGACCTGCTCGACGAGCGCGGGTTGCAGGTCCAGGACCCGGTCGAGGAACTGCTCGCGCACGTGCGCGGAGAGCCGTTCGCCGAAGCGGGCGCCGAGGTAGCGCGCATGGCGGGTCAGGGCGATCTGCAGCAGCGCGCAGGCGAGGATCAGCAGCGCCGAGCGGTCGATGGCGCCGATGCCGCCGTGGGACTCGACGTCGTCGATGATCAGCCCGAGCAGCCAGGGGCCGGCCAGGCCCGCTGCGGTGGCCAGGGCGTTGAGCGCGAGGATCCCGGCGAAGGCGCCGGACTCGCGGCGGATCAGGCGCAGCGCCGCGCGGCGCACACCGGCCGTGTCGCTGACGGGCAGGCGGTCGCCGGCCAGTCCTGCGGCGCTGCTCATCGCGCCGCCTCGGCCGGCGGCGCGACCGCGGCGCTGGCGCCGTCGCACGGCTCGGTGCCGTCGTCGGCCGGATCGTCGGGCATGTCGTCGAGGCCGCGCGAGACCAGCCTGCGGTATCCGGGGTGGTCCTCGAGCAGGTCGCGGTGGGTGCCGCTGGCGGCCACGCGCCCGTCCACGAGGTAGTGCACGACGTCCGCGCGGTCCAGCACGACCGGCGAGGTGGTCGTGACCAGCGTGGTGCGGCCGCGGCGCGCGGCGGCGAGCCGGTCCGCGATCAGCGCCTCGGTGTGCGCGTCGACCGCCGAGGTCGGCTCGCAGGCCAGCAGGACCTCGGGATCGGCCAGCAGCGCGCGGGCCAGCCGGACGCGCTGGCGCTGCCCGCCGGAGAGGTTGCGCCCCAGCGGCGCGACGGGCGAGCCGGCCCCGTCGGGCAGGCCGGCCACGATGTCCTCGCCGGCCGCGGCGTGCAGCGCGTCGAGGACGGCCTGCCCGTCCCGGTCGAACCGGCCGCAGACGACCTGGCGCAGGGTGCCGGCGAAGATGTCCGCCTCGTTGTCCGCGACCAGGATCCGGTCGCGCAGCCGCCGCGGCGCGACCGTGTCGAGGCGGATCGCGCCCCAGGTCGCCGGCGAGGGGCTGAACCGGCCCAGGCGGTCGACGACCGCGGCGCCGTCCGCTGCGCGGGCGCCGGCCAGGGCGGTGAGCCGGCCGGCGGCGACCTGCACTCCGGACTGCGGGTCGTGCAGATCGGCCGGTGCGGGCGGCCCGTCCCCGGTCGCGGCCGCGCCCTCCGGGCCCCGCCCGAGCCTGAGCAGGGCGGTGACCCGCCGCGCGGAGACCACGGCCCGGGAGATGCTCGAACCGTTGTCGATCAGCTCGGCGACCGGCGCCACGAGGACCGCCACGTAGCCGTAGACGGCGACCAGGTTGCCCACGGAGATGGCCTGCTCGGCGGCCATCCGCGCAGCCAGCCAGGTCACCACCGCGAGGAACAGCAGCGGAAGGCCGGCGCCGAGGGTGGGGATCCAGCTGGAGACCGCCCCGACCCGGTAGCCCTCCTCGCGCAGCCGCCGGGACTTGTCCCGGTACCGCGCCGCGAACAGGTCCTTGCCGCCGATCCCGTTGAGCACCCGCAGGCCCTGCACGATGTCGACCAGGCGGGTCGTCAGCTGCGCCTGCTGCTCCCGGTAGAGCGCCCCGGCCTCCCGCAGCCGCCCCAGCGGCGGTCCGACGGCCACCGCGACGAGCGGGGCCCCCAGCAGCACGATCAGGGCGAGCACCGGCGATATCGACAGCAGCAGCCCGGCCACCACCAGGTAGGCGATCACGGCGCCGACCCCGGGCCCGACCACGGTCAGGCTGGTGCTGATCACCCAGACGTCGCCGATCCCGATCGTGGCGACCTCCCCGGCGGTGACCTTCTCGGCCAGCGCCCCGCCCATCCGCGTGGAGTGCTCGACCACCGCGTTCAGCGTGCGGAAGGCCGCGTCCATGCGGACCTTGGTCAGCGTGCGGTGCCGCATGATGGAGACGTACGCGTTGAGCACCCCCATCGCCAGCAGGACCAGGATCCAGGCCAGCAGCGCGGAGAAGCGCCGGCGCTGCAGGCCGTCGTCGATCGCGAGGGAGAGCACGTAGGGCGGCAGCGTCAGACCGAGCATCCACACCGTGCCCAGCAGCGCCGCGAGCGCGACCCGCCGGCGCTGGCTGGCCACCAGCCACCACAGGAACCGCGCCGCGCCGCGCACATCCCGGTCGCGCGGAGCCGTGTACGTTCCCACCACGATTCGGGCCTCATCTCGCGACGCGGTCGGCGGACTCGTACCCTATCCGGCCGCGGTATCAGGCCCTCACGCGCCAAACCGCTTATAGGCGCAGGCAGCGTGGCTGCGGCGGCGCGCTCAGAGCCGTTCCGGCACCGTGTCCAGCACGAGGGCGGCCGCGCCGAGCACGCCGGCGCTGTCGCCGAGCGCCCCGGGCACGATGCGCAGGGCGTGGTTCTGCGAGCTCATCGTGGCCCGGCCCAGGGCGCGGCGCATCGGCTCGAACAGCGCCTCCCCCGCCGTGACCAGGTCGCCGCCGACCACGATCAGCTCCGGGTTGAGCAGCATCACCGCGCAGGCCAGGGCCCGGCCGACCGCCTCGCCGGCGTCCGCGACCGCGCGCAGCGTGCCGCGCTCGCCGCCGCGCAGCAGCTCCGGCAGGTCCGCGCTGCTGACCGGCCGGCCCCAGCTGCGCGCCAGCAGCGCGGCGATCGCGGTGGGGCTGGCGACGGTCTCCAGGCAGCCGCGGTTGCCGCAGCGGCACACCGCGCCCTGCGGCTCGACGGTGACGTGGCCGAGCTCGCCGGCCAGGCCGTCGCGGCCCAGCAGCATCCGCCCGTCGCACACCGCGCCGGCGCCGATGCCGGAGGACAGGCGCACGTAGAGCACGTCGCCGCTCTCGCGCGCGGCGCCGAAGCGGCGCTCGGCCAGCACGCCGGCGTTCGCGTCGTTGATGATCCGCACCGCCAGGCCCGTGCGCTCGGCCAGCTCGTCGGTCGGCCGCACCCCCACCCAGCCGGGCATGATGCCGTCGGCGTGCAGCTCGCCGGTGCTCTTGTCGACCGGGCAGGCGATGCCCAGGCCCAGGCCCAGGATCTTCTCCCGGCGCACGCCCGCCTCCTGGACCGCGGCGTCGATCAGCGCCGCGGCGGTGTCCAGGGCGCGTTGCGGGTCGTGGTCGACGGCGAGCGGCGCGCTGCGGTCCGAGCGGATGGTTCCGACCAGATCCGTCACAACCGTGCGCACATGCTCGTGCCCGACGTCGAGCCCGAGCGCGTAGGCGGCGTCGGGCTGCAGCGAGAGCAGCTGGGGCGGGCGCCCGGTGCGGCTGGCGGTCGGGCCCTCGCCGGACTCGCGCACCAGGCCGGCCTCGATCAGGTCGTAGACCACGGAGCCGACGGTCGCCCTGGCCAGGCCGGTGCGCTGGACCAGCTCGGCGCGCGAGAGCCGGGGCCGCTCGGTCAGCGCCCGCAGGACCCTGACCCGGCCCAGGTTCCACAGGTTGATGGGGGCTTCGGCGCCGGGCGGGCTGGTCGGCAAGGCGGTCACTTCTTCACCCTAGCAGCAGGTCCGCGCCGACTTTAGGCCGAATTGGCTTCACCTTGAAAGTTTCCATACCGACTTTCACGGCCCGCCGTGCATGCCCTGCCACGGCTGCTGACCAGCGCCGCGGGGAAGATCGGGTGTTTGCTTGCACGTTTTTTGCACGATCCGGTCCGCGCGTCCGGCGCTCATGCACGCGCCAAGACGCGTTCGGCCGGAAATCGTGCAAAC
This sequence comes from Actinocrinis sp., assembly GCA_036501535.1. Classification (GTDB taxonomy): domain Bacteria; phylum Actinomycetota; class Actinomycetes; order Streptomycetales; family Catenulisporaceae; genus DASYAE01. The sequence continues at coordinate 20,576 of DASYAE010000005.1, forward strand.
CCTTGACTTCTGTCTATAGTCAGCCAATTGTGTGAGCGGCGCCACAGTCATCGGTTCTTTGCTGCGCTCCGATGGCGGCCGGGCTCGGGACGGCGCGCGCAGGGGGCCCGGCGGGCGTGCAACCCACACACCCCAGACGGAGGCGACATGTCAGGGTCGACACGGCACCGATGGTCACGGCTCGCCGCGGTGGGCGCCGCACTCGCCGCCGCACTGGGCAGCGGCGCCGCCGTCGCGCCGGCCGGGGCCGCGGTGGGCGCCGGCGCGCTGCCGATCTACCTCGACACCCGCTACAGCTTCGCCGAGCGCGCCGCCGACCTGGTCTCCCGGATGACCCTGCCGGAGAAGATCGAGCAGCTGAGCACCACCAGCGCGCCCGCGATCCCGCGCCTGGGCGTCGAGCAGTACACGTACCAGAACGAGGGCCAGCACGGCGTGAACTACCTCGGCGGCGACCAGGACAACGGCGGCGACAACGCCCCCGGGGTACAGGCCACCAGCTTCCCGACCAACTTCGCCAGCACGATGACCTGGGACCCGAGCCTGGTCTACCAGGAGACCACCGCGGTCTCCAACGAGGAGCGCGGCTTCCTGGACCCGTCGCTGTACGGCGCCGGCCAGAACGACCTGGGCCCCTCGGCCGACGACTACGGCTCGCTGACCTACTGGGCGCCGACCGTCAACATGGACCGCGACCCGCGCTGGGGCCGCACCGACGAGGCCTTCGGCGAGGACCCGTACCTCGCCGGGCAGATGGCCGACGAGTTCGTCGACGGATACCAGGGCCAGAGCATGTCCGGCCAGCGGCAGACCCCGTTCCTCAAGGTCGCCGCGACCGCGAAGCACTACGCCCTGAACAACGTCGAGGACAACCGCACCGGCGACACCTCGAACGTGAACGACACCGACCTGCACGACTACTACACCAAGCAGTTCCAGAGCCTGATCCAGAACGCGCACGTGGCCGGCCTGATGACCTCGTACAACGCGATCAACGGCACGCCGTCGGTGGCCGACACCTACACCCTCGACCAGGTCGCCATGGACAGCTACGGCTTCAACGGCTACGTCACCTCCGACTGCGGCGCGGTCGGCACCACCTACCTCAACTTCCCGTCCGGCCACGACTGGGCGCCGCCGGGCTGGACCACCGACAACGGCGGGGCCAACGGCACCTGGACGAACACGGCGACCGGCGCCACGATCCCGGCCCAGGCCGGCGGCCAGGCCTACGCCCTGGACGCGGGCACCGACATCAACTGCGGCGGCAGCGAGAACACCCTGTCCAACATCGAGGCCGCGATCCGGTCTGGTGCGCTGAGCGAATCCGTCATCGACAACGACCTGGTGCAGGTGTTCACCACGCGCATGCAGACCGGCGAGTTCAACCCGCCGTCCCAGGTGCCCTACACCAGGATCACCAAGTCGCAGATCCAGAGCCCGGCGCACCAGCAGCTGGCCACCGACGTGGCGGACAACTCCCTGGTGCTGCTGAAGAACCAGCCGGCCGCCGGCGCTGCGAACGCGCTGCTGCCGCTGGACCCGAAGACCACCGACAAGATCGTGATCGTCGGCAACCTGGCCGGCACGGTGACCCTCGGGGACTACTCGGGCGACCCCACGCTCCAGGTGGACGCGGTGCGGGGCATCACCGCCGAGCTGCAGAAGGCGAACCCGGACGCGCAGGTCGTCTACGACGCCTGCGGCACCTCCACGACCGCGACGGGCGCGGCCGCCTGCTCAGCGCAGACCCTCGCGGACGTCAAGAGCGCGAACGCGGTGATCGTGTTCGCCGGCACCGACTCCAACGTGGCCACCGAGGGCACGGACCGCGCCACGCTGGCCATGCCCGGCAACTACGACTCGCTGATCTCCCAGGTCGCCGCGGCCGGCAACCCGAACATGGTGCTGGCGCTGCAGACCGACGGCCCGGTCACCATCGACGACGTGCAGGGCGACTTCCCCTCGATCGTGTACAGCGGCTACAACGGCGAGAGCCAGGGCACGGCGCTGGCCGACGTGCTGTTCGGCAGGCAGGACCCGGCCGGGCACCTGGACTTCACCTGGTACGCCGACGACGCGCAGCTCCCGCCGATGGACGACTACGGGCTGACCGCGGCCGACACCGGCGGCCTGGGCCGCACCTACATGTACTTCACCGGCACGCCCACCTACCCGTTCGGCTACGGCCTGAGCTACTCGAGCTTCACCTACTCCGACGTGCACGCCGAGCGCGACTCGGTCAGCGCCGACGGCACGGTGAAGGTCGGCTTCGACGTGAAGAACACCGGCTCGAGCGCCGGCACGACCGTCGCGCAGCTCTACGCCGCGGCGCAGTTCGACGACCCGGGCGTCACCTTCCCGGACGAGCAGCTGGTCGGCTTCCAGAAGACCGGCGAGCTCAAGCCCGGCCAGTCCCAGCACATCACCCTGACGGTGCCGGCCTCCAGCCTGGAGATCTGGGACGGGACCAGCGCGAGCGACGTGGTCTACGACGGGACGTACGCGTTCAAGGTCGGCGCGAGCGCCACGGACATCCGCGGCACCGCGACCGTGAACGTGACCGGGTCGCTGACCCCGACGGTGCAGACCGTGACCGTGCAGCCGGACCAGACGAACCTCCAGGTCGGCCAGAGCCTGAACCTGACCGGCACGAACCCGTGGATCCAGGACGACACCACCGGCACCGGCTCGGTCGCCCAGACCGGCCGCAACATGGGCGTGAGCGCCGACGGCATCGTGGAGGCCGCCAACACCGACGGCAGCTTCGTCGACCTCGCGAAGGCGCACGTCACCTACCGCAGCAGCGACCCGCGGGTGGCCACGGTCAGCGCCCAGGGCGTGCTGAGCGCGGTCGGCGACGGCGCGGCGAGCATCACGGTGAGCGTGAACGGCGTGAGCGGCTCGACCCCGATCACGGTCGGGCACGCGGTCTCGGTCGGCGCCCCGGCGTCCGCCCAAGCCGGGCAGGACGCGACGGTCACCACGACGTTCACCAACACCGCGCCGGCCGGGCACGGCGCCGCCGGCACCGTGCACGACGTGGCGATGAACCTCGACCTGCCCAGCGGCTGGAGCGCGACGGCCGCCACACCGGCCGCGTTCACCGCGGTCGCGCCCGGTGGGAAGGTGACCACGACCTGGTCGGTGGCGATCCCCGCGGGAGCGGCGGGCGAGATCACCCTGGGCGCCGACGCCACGGTCGGCGGCGCGCACGACAGCACGAACTGGGGCGAGATCGACGTGCCGTACGCCTCGTTCGCCCAGGCGTACAACAACGTCGCGATCACCAGCGACACGAACCGCGGCGGCGCGAACCTGGACGGCGCGGGCGCCAGCTACTCCGCGCAGGCCCTCGCCTCGGTCGGCGTGACGCCCGGCAGCGCGCTGGTGCACGACGGGGTCACCTTCACCTGGCCGAACGCCGCGGCCAACAGCCCGGACAACGTCGTGGCGGCCGGCCAGACCATCGACGTGTCAGGGTCCGGATCCACGCTCGGGTTCCTCGGCATCAGCGAGTGGGGCCCGACCACCGGGACCGGCACGGTCACCTACACCGACGGCACCACGCAGCCGTTCACCATCGGGTTCGGCGACTGGGCCAACGGCACCCCGCCGGCCGGCGGCGACGTCGCGATCCGCGCGCCCTACGGCAACCAGCCGGGCAACGCGACCAGCTGGCAGGCCACCGTCGACTACTTCCCGGTCGCCCTCGACCCGGCCAAGACCGTGCAGTCGATCACCCTGCCGCCGGGCAACCCGAACCCGCAGGGCGGCATCCCCGCGATGCACGTCTTCGCCGTCTCCATCCAGTCCGCGAACCTCGCGATCACCGCGCCGCCCGCAATCGGCCCCGGCGCCTCCGGGCAGGTCACCACGACCCTGGCCAACCCGTCCGCCGATGCGCTGAGCAACGTGGCGCTCGCGCTGAACCTGCCGGCCGGCTGGAGCGCGGCGAACACCACGCCGGACACCTTCGCCACCGTCCCGGCCGGCGCCACCGTCTCGACCTCGTGGACGGTGAGCGTGCCGTCCGGGCAGGCGCCCGGCGGGCAGGTGATCGGCGTGACCGAGAGCGTCGGCGGGACGCAGGCCGGGATCTCCGGCGCGCAGACGCAGGTGCCCTACCCATCGCTGAGCGCAGGGTTCGACAACGTCTCGATCACCGACGACTCCGACCACGGGCCCGGCAACATCGACGGCGGCGGCAACAGCTTCTCCGCCGAGGCGCTGGCCGCCGCCGGGCTCTCGCCGGGCGCCGCGTTCACCTTCAGCGGCCTGACGTTCACCTGGCCGGGCGCCGCCGCGGGCACGAACGACAACATCGAGGCCGACGGGCAGGCCTTCGCGGTCAGCGGCACCGGCGCGACTCTCGCGTTCCTCGGCGCGACCGCCAACGGCGCCGCCGGCGGCACGGCCACCATCACCTACACCGACGGGTCCACCCAGCAGTTCACCCTCGGCTTCGGGGACTGGGCGACCACGTCGCCCTACCCCGGCTCCGAGGTCGCGGTGACCTCCGCGTACGGCAACACGGCCGGCGGCACCTCGCCGTGGAAGGCCTCCGTGTTCTACGACGCGGTGACCCTGCAGGCCGGCAAGAGCGTCGCCTCGGTCACCCTGCCGGCGGGCACCTCCTCGCCCCTGCACGTGTTCGCCGCGGCGATCGGCGGCTGACCGGCCGTCAGCACCCGTTGTCCCGGGCTCGTCGGCGGGCTACCCACGCCCGCCCGCCGACGAGCCCCGTCCCACCCACCACCCCCGCGCCAGGAGGCGTAAGAACCGTGATACCCCTGCCCAGGAGCCGGCGCCGGCCGGGCGCGGCGGCGCTGCACGCCGCGCTGGCCGCCGGCCTGTCCGTGGCGATGCTCGCCGTCCTGTCCCCCATGGCCCAGGCCGCGGCCGCCGCGCCGCCCGCGCTGGTGGCCGACCCGACCGCCCTGGTCGACCCGTTCATCGGCACCGGCGACGGCGGAGGCGTCGTCGGCCCGGTCAACACCTTCCCCGGCGCCGCCGCCCCGTTCGGCATGCTCGACTGGAGCCCGGACACCACCTCGCGGCCCGCGTCCGGCGGCTACTCCTACACCGACGACGCGACCATCGGCCTGAGCGTGACCCACGCCTCCGGCGCCGGCTGCGGCATCGAGGGCGACCTGCCGATCCTGCCGACCGTCGGCGCGCTCGGCGCGAACCCGACCGCGAGCACCGAACCGTTCACCCACGCGGACGAGAGCGCGCACCCCGGCTCCTACTCGACGGTGCTGGGCACCGGCGCCTCCCAGGTCGGCGTCGCGGTCGCCACCACGACGCGCACCGGCATCGGCCAGTTCGCCTATCCCGCGGGCAGTGCGGGCAACGTGCTGTTCAAGGTCGGCGACTCGCAGGCCGACGTGACCGCCGCCAGCGTCGCGATCACCGGGGGCGACGAGGTGACCGGCTCGATCACCGAGGGCCGGTTCTGCGACATGCCGAACTCCTCGACCCTCTACTTCGCCGCCCGGTTCGACCAGCCGTTCGCCGGCTACGGCACCTGGAACGGCTCCGCGGTCACCGCCGGGTCCGCGGCCGCGTCCGGGCAGGACTCCGGCGCCTACGTGTCCTTCGACACCTCGGCCGCGGCGACGGTGGACATGCAGGTCTCGATCAGCTACGTGAGCGTCGCGAACGCCGAGGGGAACCTGGCCGCCGAGCAGCACGGTTGGAACGAGGCCGCCGTCGCCGCGCAGACCCGCGCGCAGTGGCGCTCGCTGCTCTCGCAGATCCGCATCGGCGGCGGCACGAGCGCGCAGCAGAGCGAGTTCTACACCGCGCTCTACCACGCGATGCTCGACCCGGCCACGTTCAGCGACGCGAACGGCCAGTACATGGGCGTGGACGGCGCGGTGCACACCGCCTCGCGTGGCCAGGCCCAGTACACCGACTTCTCCGGCTGGGACGTCTACCGCTCGGAGATCCCGCTGCTGGCCACCCTCGCCCCGAAGCAGACCGGCGCGATGGCCCAGTCCCTGGTCGACGACGCCGAGCAGGGCGGCTGGCTGCCCAAGTGGCCGGTGGCCGACGGGTACACCGGGATGATGGGCGGCGACTCCGCCGACGCGATCCTGGCCGAGGCCTACGCGTTCGGCGCGCGCGACTTCGACACCCGGGGCGCGCTGGCCGCGATGGTCAAGGGCGCCACCCAGGTGCAGGACGGCACGGACCTCGGGCAGGGCTACTACGAGGAGCGCCCGGGCCTGGCCTCCTACCTGCAGGACGGCTACGTCGCGAACGACACGGCGTACTCGGGCTCCGCGGTGCCCAACGGCGCGTCGCTGACGCTGGAATACGCCAGCGACGACTACGCGATCTCCGCGTTCGCGCAGGACCTGGGCGCGGGCGGGACCGCGCGCACGTTCCTGGCCCGCTCGCAGAACTGGCAGAACCTGTACAACACCGACTCCGGGTACCTGCAGCCGCGCGACGACAGCGGCCTGTTCCCGGCCGGCGACCCGGTCACCGACGGGCTGAGCAGCTTCGGGCAGTCCGGCTTCCAGGAGGGCAACGCGGCGCAGTACCTGTGGATGGTCCCCCAGGACATCAACGGCCTGATCGACGCGGTGGGCGGGGACGCGGCCGCGGTCTCCCGGCTGGACGCGTTCTTCCAGCAGGACCAGGCCGGGGCGAACGCCCCGTACTACTGGGCCGGCAACGAGGTCGACCTCGGCGCGCCCTGGGTCTACGACTACGCCGGCGCGCCGTACAAGACGCAGGCCGAGGTGCACACACTGCTCGACGCCGTCTACGCGGACACCCCGGCCGGCGAGCCGGGCAACGACGACCTCGGCGCGATGAGCTCGTGGTTCGTGTGGGGGGCGCTGGGGATGTACCCGGAGACCCCGGGCGCCGGGGTACTCGCCCTCGGCGCGCCGATCTTCCCGCTGGTGCAGCTGGACCTGCCGGGCCACCGGCTCACGCTGAGCGCGCCGGGCGCCTCGGACCAGGGCTACGTCACCGCGCTCACGGTCGACGGCCGCGCGTCGGACAGGGACTGGCTGCCGGCCTCCGACCTGGTCGGCGGCGCGCCCGCGGCCGGGCGCGCGACCGGCGTGGCCATGTCGATCTCGAACACGCCCGACACGCACTGGGCGTCCGCCGCGGCGGACGAGCCCCCGTCCTACGCCGCGGGCCCGCTGCACGTCCCGGCCGGGCAGCTGCCGGCCGCGGTGACCAGCGCCCCGGCGAACCTGATCGCGACGGCCGACTCCTCCACCCCGGCGACGCTCACCTTCACTCTCGGCGTCGGCGCATACGGCGACCAGAGCGCCGCGATCAAGCAGCTGCACTGGAGCGCGCAGCCGCCGCCCGGTGTCACGGTGAGCCCCGCCTCGGGCACCGCGCAGGTCACCGGCGACGCAGCCACGGTCTCGGTCACGGTGGACGTGGCGGCCGGCGCCGCGCAGGGCTTCAGCGCGGTCGGCTTCACCCTGAGCGCGACGACGTCGGTCCCGCTGCCCACGCTCACCGTGCCGGTCGCGGTCGTCGGCCCCGGCGACACGGCGACGGTCTGCACGGCGCTGGGCGCCACGAACGTCGACAACGGCCTGGCACAGCAGGAGGGCGGCGACGGGACCACCGCGCCGGTCACCGTGGGCGGGCTGTCCGGGCGCACCACGGTGCAGGAGGTGCCCAACGACCTGAACATGTACTTCCAGGTGGATCCGCGCATCGCGCAGGACGGCGACTTCAGCGCGTCGGTCACCCTCGAGTACTACGACAGCGGGACGAACTCCTGGCAGCTGCAGTACGACATGGCCGGCGGCAGCCCGTACACGTACGCCGCGACGGTGACGAACACGGACACCGACACGTGGAAGACGGTGACGGTGCCGCTGCCGGACGCGGCGGTCGCGCAGGCGATGAACAACTCGGCCGACTTCCGCATCGCGTCGGGCGGCCCGGTGGTCATCCACGAGGCGACCGCGACGATCACCGGTGCGGGCGTGCTGCCGATGGACCTGTGCCCGTCGTCCTGACAGCTCGTCAGGATCGCGGCGTGGGGCCGACTGCCGGGCCGGGCAACCGCCCGCCCGGCAGTCGGATCCGCGGCATGCTGGGGCCAACCGATGTCAGCCTTCCAGTGGTTGTACGCGAGGGCGGCGCCTGATCGACCGATCGATGCCGCACCATGAAGACGAAGGAGTCCTGATGCACGACCACCTTGGGACTCGCGCGCACGTCGCGCGTGCCGCGGGCCCGGTTTCGTGATCCCCGTCGCCGGGGGCGTGGCGACCTTCGCCGAGCCCGGTTCTCCCTACAACAAGGTCGTCGGCCTGGGCTTCGGCGCGCTGCCCGACACGGCGGCCCTCGACGAGGTCGAGCAGGCCTTCGCCGAGCACGGCGCAGCGGTGTCGGCCGAGGTCGCACACTTGGCCGATCCGGCGCTGATCGACGTGCTCACCGAGCGCGGCTACCGGCTGGCCTCCTTCGAGAACGTGCTCGGCCGCCGCACCGCCCTGCTCCCGCAGGAGGCCGCGACACCGGCGGAGATCGAGGTTCGGCCGAGCGGCCCGGACGAGGTCGACGTGTGGATCGAACTGGTCACCGACGCCGCCATGCACCCTGACACGCAGGGCATCGCGATGGACGAATTCCCCCGCGACGTCCTCGAGCGCGCCGAACGCGACTCGACCGCCCTCGAGGGCATCAGGCGGTACGTCGCGCTGCGCCACGGTGAGCCCGCCGGCGGCGCCGGCTTCCGCGCCGCCGAGGGCATCGCCCAGCTCACCGGGGCGGCGACCGCGCCGGCGCATCGCCGCCACGGCGTACAGACCGCCCTGATCGCGGCGCGGCTCGCCGACGCCGCGGCTGCCGGCTGCGAGCTCGCGGTGGTCACAACCCAGCCGGGATCGACGTCGCAGCAGAACATGCAGCGCCGGGGGTTCGACCTGCAATACACCCGCGCCGTGCTGGTCAAAGAGGTCTGAAAACGATTCAGGCGTCGGCGGCCTGCTGGGCGAACGCGGCGCGGAACGCGGCCAGGTTCGCCCGGCCGGCGCCGCGGTCCAACACGGCGAACACCACGTGCTCGAAGGCGCCGGCGAAGCGGCCCGCGCCGGTGAGCAGGTCGCGGAACGCGCAGGCGACCACGGTCGGGTCGTTGCGGAACACCCCGCAGCCCCAGGCGCCGAGCACGAGGCGGCGCTGGCCGTGGTGCGCCGCGACGGCCAGGACGCGGGCCGCGCGCTCGGCGAGCAGCGCCGGGATCCGGTCGCGCCGGTCGCGCTCCGCCGCCCCGGCGTTCGGTGCGGGCGAGGTCAGGAAGCTGACCTGGTAGGGCCGCTCGAGCAGCGCGTAGTGCTCGTCGCGGAAGACCGGCACGCGCGGGCTGACGATGACGCGGTGGCTGTAGAACACGTCGCGCGAGGCGCGGTGCGCGGCGTAGTAGTCCGGCGCGCGCAGCAGCGTGGTGTACAGGGCGCTGACGCGGCACAGGTCCTCCTCCTGCGCGCGGGCGCCGCCGAGGTAGCCGCCGCCGGGATTGCGGGCCGAGGCGAAGTTGAGCACGGCCAGCGGGCCAAGCGCCTCGGTCCCGTCGTCGGGGCCGGCCAAGCGGCGCGCGGCGTTCATGCTGGACTCCGCGGTCACCTCGATCGCTGTGGCGGCGCGCCGCGCGCCGTCCGGGGCCCGCCAGGCCTCGAGCAGGCCGGCGGTCTGCTCGGGCGTGTAGGACACGGTGCCCTGGCAGGCTTCGGCGACCTGCGCGCCGAGCGCGACCGCGGCGCCGCCCGGCGCCCTGTAGCAGCCGGCTGCGATGATCGCCTGGTTGGCGGCCGCGGCCGAGCGCGCCGTCACGGGCTTGGCGTTCATCCCGCACCTCCATAATCGTCATAGTGACGATAACTGGTGCGGGGCGGGGCGCGCCACGGGTTTTGGCCGGCCGGCCGCGCCGAACATGGACCGGCCGGGCGATCGATGCGCATTTCTGTGGAATTCCCGATCTGTGAACCGGCGAAGAAACACGGCAAACCACCCGACTGATTTCGGCGGAAGCGCCGGAAACACCGATCGCGCTTCGATCGGACCGTTCAGAACGCATTAACCCGCTCCTTATCGGGTCCTGCCAACCTGGGTGGCGAAAACCGCAGGCACAGGTGGGCGGATGCTGCTCCGCGCGCAGAAGGCACGAAGGTGCGGCCGGGACGGGAAGCGGTCGGTCGGCTGCCTGCGTGTTCACTGTGCCTGCGCCCTGACACGCACGGCGAACCGGAAGGGCCACGCATGCAATACCCACACGACCACGCGACCGAATCCGGTCGCAGTACCGGCGCGCGGCGGCGCCGGATCCCGAATACGGGACGGGGCGCTGTTCTCGCCCTCGCCGTCCTGCCGCTTCTCGCGCTTTCCCGGGCGCAGGCCGCCGCCGGCCAGATCAGCGAGTTCAAGGTGGCGCAGGGCTCGACCGGCACCCAGGCCACCGCCGAGGACGGGCGCATGGCGCTCGGCGCCGACGGCGACCTGTACGTGGGCACCGGCTTCCCGGCCACGGTCGGCCGGGTCACGACCGCGGGGCAGATCACCCAGCTGGCCGATCCGAACACCGCGGCGAACAACGTGTACGTGACCATCGAAGGGCCCGACCACAACGTGTGGTTCGTCGACAACGGCTCCCAGGTCGGGCGGATCACCCCCGCGGGGCAGATCACCATGTTCGCCGTCCCGCAGTTCAACGGGCTGCGGGTCAGCATCGTCGACCTGGCCGCCGGGCCCGACGGCAACCTGTGGTTCACCGCGAACGCCTCCGCCACCATCCGCACGGTCACCACCAGCCTCGTCGGCCGGGTCGTCCCGGCGAGCGGGGCCGTGAGCGAGTTCGCGATCCCGTCCGGGGCCGCCCTGCCCGGCGCGCTCACGGCCGGCTCCGACGGCAACCTGTGGTTCCCCGAGCAGAACCTGCCGGGAGTCGGCCGGGTCACGCCCTCGGGCCAGGTCAGCGAGTTCAAGCTGGCACAGGGCTCCATCTGGTTCGCCGACGACGCGTTCGAGGTCAGCAGCCGGCTGGGACGCATCACCCCCGCAGGCCAGATCAGCACGTTCGCCGTGCCGCTCTTCGACGGGCAGTCGATCGTCGATCGTCGGGCTCGCGGCCCTCGCGGCGGGCCCGGACGGCGGCCTGTGGTTCACCGCGAACGCCGGCACGATCAGGACGGTCGTGGCCAGCTTCGTCGGCCGGGCCGACCCGGCGAGCGGGGCGGTGACCGAGTTCGCGATCCCGTCCGGCGCGTCCATCCCCGGGGCCATCACGCTGGGCTCCGACGGCAATCTGTGGTTCCCCGAGGAGAACCTGCCCGGAGTCGCCCGCGTGAGCGTGTCCTGAGACGCCACACCGTTCGCTGCGCCCCGGCGGGAGGCGGGACTCCTTCCGCCGGGGTCCGGCGGCCTAGGGCGTCGCGGCGCCGAGCGCCGTGCTGTAGGCGTCGAGGCTGGCCGCCACCTCGTGCGCCTCGGGCACGGCGAGTCGGCGGTAGAGGTCGAGCGCGTGCTGCGCGTGGTGGCGGGCCGTGCGGTAGTCGCCCTCGGCCGCGTACGCGTGGGCGAGGCCGCGGTGGGCGCGGGCCTGCTGGTCGACGTCGGCGATCTGCAGCGCCAGGTCCAGGGCCAGGGCGTGCCGGGCGCGGGCCTGCTCGGGCCGGCCCGTCGCGAGCAGCACCTCGCCGCCGCCGTTGAGCGCCTCGGCCTCGTCGCCCTGGTGGCCGATCTCCCGGAACAGCGCGATCGCCTGCCGGTACAGGTCGCCGGCCTGCTCGAGACGGCCCAGGCTCAGGTGGAGGGCGCCGAGTTCGGTGAGCGCCTCGGCCTGGCAGGCCCGGTCGCCGGTCTGCCGGGAGAGCCGCAGCGAGTCCTCGAGGCAGTGCGCCGCCTTCTGCGCAGCCTGCTGCCCGAGGTGGACGCGACCGAGGTTGGCCAGCGCGCGGGCCTGCCCGCCGCGGTCGCCGATCTCCAGGAAGATCGTGAGCGCTTCCTCGTGCCGGCTGCGGGCCTCGGCGTAGTGCCCTTGGCGCCGGCGGATGGCGCCGAGGTTGTCCAGCGCCCGGGCCTGCCCGGCGCGCTCGCCGATCTGCCGGAAGAGCGCGAGCGCCTGCTCGTAATGGCCGCAGGCCTGCGCGTACCGGCCCTGCCGCCAGGCGAGCAGCGCGAGGTTGCCGTGCGCGCGCGCTTCGCCGACGCGGTCGCCGACCTCCCGGAAGGCCGCCAGGACCCGGTCGCATTCGGCGTCCGGCTCGGCGCGCCCCAGCCGCCAGCGGACCTCGGCCAGGTTGACCAGCGCGGTCGCCTGGGCGCCGCGGTCGCCGCAGCGGCGCGCGGCATCCAGGGCGTGCACGTAGATGGCGATCGCCTCGGTGTTGTAGCCGCCGGTGACCAGGTAGCGCGAGAGCGTGGCCGCCAGCCGGGTCGCGTGCTGCGGCCAGCCGCGCTGCGCGGCGTACCCGGTCACCGCGACGAGCACCGGCCGCTCCGCGTCCAGCCACGCGCGTGCCGCGGCCGGATCGCACAGCGCCGGCAGGTGGACGGCCGCGGGCGCGGCGGGCCGCCGGTTGCGCTCGGCCGGAGCCAGCGCCTGCATCGCCGAGCCGGCCGCGGCCAGGTAGTAGTCCAGCAGCCGGTTGATCGCCGAGCGTGTCTCCTCGCCGTCGGCCGGCACGCTGACCGCGTAGGCGCGCAGCAGGTCGTGCATGACGTACCTGCCGCCGCCGGTGCGCTGGACCAGATGCGCGGCCGTCAGCGCGCCGAGCGCCGCGCGCGCGGGCTGCGGGGAGCTGCCGGTCAGCGCCACGGCGGCATCGATGTCGAGGTCGGGACCCGGATGCAGGCCCAGCAGCCGGAAGCAGCGCGCGGCGTCCGCGCCGAGGTTCCGGTACGACCAGGAGAACACGCTGCGCACCTTGGTGCGCGCGTCGCCGCCCGCGTCAGGCCGCTCCAGGCCCCGCCGCTCGTCCGCCAACTCGTCCGAGAGGGCCCACAGCGGGTCGCCGGGGTGGGCGGCGGCCCGTTCGGCCGCGACGCGCAGCGCGAGCGGCAGCCGCGCGCACTGGGCGGCCAGCATCATGGCCGCATCCGGCTCGCTCCGGACCCGGTCCCCGATCAGCGCCCGCAGCAGCGCGACCGCGTCCGCGCCGGGCAGCACGCCGAGTTCGAGCGCCCGGGCGCCGTGCCGGGCGATGATCCCGGGCAGGCGCTCCCGGCTGGTCACCAGCACCACGCACGACGCGCTGCCCGGGGCAGCGCGTGGATCTGCTGCGCGGCGCCGGCGTTGTCGAGCATGATCAGCATCCGCCGGCCGGCGAGCATGCTGCGGAACGCCGCCGCCCGCTGCCCGACGTCCTGCGGGATGTCGCGCTGCGCCATGCCGAGCGTGCGCAGGAACCCGGTCAGCGCCTGCGCGGCCGGCACCGCCGGCCGGCCGGGATCGTCGCCGCGCAGGTCGACGAAGAGCTGACCGTCGGCGAAGCGGTGCATCGAGCGGCGCGCCCAGCGCACCGCGAGCGCGGTCTTGCCCACCCCCGCGGGGCCCGACACGGCGATGATCAGGACCTCGGGCGTGTTCTCGGCGCCGGCGGCGGCCAGCAGGCGGTCCAGTTCGGCGATCTCGTCCGTGCGGCCGGTGAACGCCCGCACGTCGCTCGGCAGCTGGGCGGGCACCGGCGGCCGCGCGGCCGCGACCACGGCGGCGGCGCGGCCGGGCACCGGGTCCAACGCGCTGTCGGCGGTGAGAATGCGCGCGTGCAGCCGCTGGAGCGCCGCACCGGGTTCGACGCCGAGCTCCGCGACCAGCACGCGGCGGGTCTCGGCGTAGGCGTTCAGCGCGTCGGCTCGGCGCCCGGAGCGGTACAGCGCCAGCATCAGCGCGCTGCACAGCCGCTCGCGCAGCGGATGCTCGCAGGTCAGCGCCGCGAGCTGGGTCGCCGTCTCGATGTGGCGGCCGGTTTCGAGCATGATCTCGGCGCGGTCTTCGAGGGCTGTCAGGCGCAGCTCGCCCAGGCGGCTGCGCTCGATCTGCGCCCAGGGACCGGGGATGCCCAGCAGCGGCTCGAGCCACAGCGCCAGCCCCGCGTCCAGGGCGCCGAGCGCGGCGGGCAGGTCGCCGGCCGTGCGTGAGGCGCGCGCCGCAGCCAGGTGGCGGCAGAACACCTCGGCGTCCAGGGCGTCCGGTTCGAGGCGCAGCAGGTAGCCCGGGCCGGCGGCGGTCTGGATCCGCGGCGCCGTGCGCGGCGCCCGGTTCGGCTCCACGGCCCGGCGCAGCCCGCAGACGTAGACGTGCACGGCGCTGACCGCGCTGGCCGGCGGCTCGCCGCCCCAGATCCCGTCGACGAGCTCGTCGCGCGAGATCGTCTTGTTGCCCCGCGAGGCCAGCAGGGCGAGCACGGCGCGCTGCTGCGGCGGGCCCAGGCGCAGCTCCCGGTCCCCCAGGCGGCCCCGGACCGGGCCGAAGAGGCTGACCACCAACGGTCGTCCGCAGCCAGCACGCATACGTGCCCCCAGACCTTTCCCGCTCCCGGCCTTCCCCGGGGACACGGCCCGGCGACCAGGCCGGTTCACCGGACCGGCGGCGCGGGAACCAGGGTCCTTGCGCGACGTGCGACGGCCCGGGCAGCGCCGCGCGCCCGTCACGCGCCGGGCAGGTCCGGGTCCCCGAGCGCGGCGGCCAGTTCGTCCACGTACGTCGCGACCGGCCCGAGGGTGATCAGGCCGCTGCCCGCGCCGGCCAGCTCCCCGGCCGCCGGGGCCAGCTCGTCGTGCGCACGGCGCATCAGCGCCCGGTCCCCCACGCCGATCGCGGCGCGCCCGGCCAGGCACCACATGGCCTCGAACAGCAGGTCGCGCGGCGGCTCGGGGAGCCTGCGCAGCGCGGCCGCGGCGTCGCGGTGCCGCCCGCGCTCGAGCAGCACCAGCGGGCGGGCCCACGGCTCGTACGGCCCCCACGCGGTGTCCTCGTCCGCTTCCAGCGGCAGGCCGCGGCCGACCCGCACGCTGAACAGCGCCAGCGGCAGCAGGCCATGCTGCAGGCCGGGCATCCCGGCGCCCTCGAGCCGCCCGGCCGCCTCGCGGTAGGCCGCCTCCACCTCCGCCGGCGCCGCGCCGCTCGCCGCGGCCAGCCGCAGCGCGGCGTAGCCCTGCGTGAACACCCCGACCAGCGGCAGCTCGTGCTCCCTGGCCAGGCGGTCCGCCTCCTGCGCGTGCCGGTCGGCGGCCGCGAAGTCCGCCAGGGCGCTGCGCGCCTGCATCCGGATCAGCCGGCCGAGCACCTCGAAGGTGGTCAGGCCGCGGCGCGCGGACAGCTCGACCAGCTGCGCGCCGATCCCGTCGCGCCGCGCGGCCAGCCCCGCGCGCCAGAAGGTCTGCATGAACAGCGCGTTGAGGGCGAAGGCGAGCAGCGCCGGGTCGTCCAGCGCGCGGGCGGCCTGCACGGCCTGCTCGGCCGCCTGCGGCCCGCGCGCCGCGCGCGTGCCGCGCGACTCCAGGGCGATCGTGGCCAGCAGCCGGGCGCGCACCGCGGCGTTCGCGTCGCTCGGCAGCGCGGCCAGGGCGCGCTCGGCCGCCGCCACGACGGTCGCGGCCTGCTGCGGGTCGTCGAGCCGGGTCCAGATCGCCGGCACGTCGTAGGCGCCGATCACGCGCGCGGTCAGCTGCGTGTCGCCGAGCTCCTCGGCCGCCGCGATCGCCGCGACGCGGTGCCGGCGGGCCTCCTGCAGCCCGGTGCCGCCGGTCACCGCGAGGTGGCGCAGCAGGTCCACGGTCGATTCCAGGCGGGCGCGCGCCCCGGTCGGCGCGGCGTGCTCGTAGGCGGCGGTGGCCTGCGCCCACACGGCGGCCGACTGGTCCGGCGGGGCCTGGAGCCGTTCGGCCTGGCGCAGGATGTCCGCCTCCAGGGCGCGCAGCGCCGGGCCCGGGTCCACGCCGAGCTGCTCGACCAGCAGGGTGCGCGCCCGGCGCAGCACGGACAGGGCGTCGCCCTGCCGGCCGGCGCGGTAGAGCGCCAGGGCCAGCAGCCGCCAGGCCTCCTCGCGCCAGGGATGCTCGGCCGCGTGCGCGTCGAGGTCCGCGGCCGCCTCGGCCGCCAGGCCCAGCGCGAGGCGCGCCTCGGCCTGCCGTTCGATCGCGTGCAGCCGCAGCGCCGCGAGCCGGGAGCGCTCGGCGCGCGCCCAGCCCTGGTCGGCGAACTGCGCGTAGGCGGGGCCGCGCCAGCGGCCCAGCGCCTGCTCGAGGCGGGCGAGCGTCTCGCGCGGCGGCATCGATCCGGCGTCGGCGACCGCCTGCTCGAACAGCCAGGCGTCCACCGCGCCGGGCTCGGCGCGCAGCGCGTAGCCCGGCCCGTCGGTGACCAGCAGCCGCGGCGCGGTGCGCGGCGGGCGCTCCGGTTCGAGCGCGCGGCGCAGCGCGGCGACGAAGGTGCGCAGCGCGCCGACCGGGTTGTCCGGCGGCGCCTCCCACAGGTCCGCCACCAGCCGGCCGACCGGGACGACGTGGCGGCGCGCGATGATCAGGCGGGCGAGCACGGCGCGGTGCCGCGGCCCTTTCAGGGCGATGTCCTGCCCGGCGCCGTCCCAGGCCGTGACCGGCCCGAGCACGCCGAACCGGACCCCCATCGCCGCCGTCCCGCCGTCCCCAGGCACGTTGCCCACAGCCACCTCCCCTGCACGCCACGGTAGCGCGCTGATCGCATGCTCATCCGCGCCCGGCAGGGTTGACGGCGGCGGTGCACCGCACCACCGAGACGCATCGAGATGAGAGGGGCGCAGCCATGGCGCCGACCCTGCCCGGTTTCGACTACCAGCGCGTTCGCGTCGCCGAGGGCGTGGAGCTCAGCGCCGCGGTCGGCGGCTCGGGCCCGGCGATCGTGCTGCTGCACGGGTTCCCGCAGACCCACCTGATGTGGCGGCACGTGGCCGGCGACCTGGCCGCCGACCACACCGTGATCTGCCCGGACCTGCGCGGGTACGGCGCGAGCGACAAGCCGGGCGGAACCGACCCGGCGCTCTACGCCAAACGGACGATGGCCGCGGACACCGTCGCGCTGGCCGGCGCGCTGGGCCACCGGCGCTTCGCGCTGGCCGGGCACGACCGCGGCGCGCTGGTCGCCTTCCGCGCCGGGCTCGACCACCCGGACGCGGTCACCCACCTGGCCTGCCTGGACGTGCTGCCGACGCTGGAGATGTGGGAGGCGATGCGCGGGCGCGCGGCCGCGGTCGGCTTCCACCTGTACCTGATGGCCCAGCCGCCGGGCCTGCCCGAGCAGATGATCGCCGCGAGCGCGCAGGCGTTCTTCGGGTTCTTCCTGGACGCGTGGTCCGGCGGCGCGCAGCCGTTCCCGCCCGAGGTGCGCGCGGCCTACCTGGACGCGTGCCGCGGCGCGGTGCCCTCGATCGTCGCGGACTACCGGGCGTCGGCCGGCATCGACGTGGAGCACGACGCGGCCGACCGGGCGGCCGGCGCCCGGCTGCGGATGCCGGTGACGGTGCTGCAGCAGGACTGGGGCGCCGCGCTCGGCTTCGACGCCGCCGCCCTGTGGCGGGCCTGGGCCGGCGACCTGCGCCACGCCACCGTCGGGTACGGCCACTTCATGGCCGAGCAGGCCCCGGCCGAGGTGGCGCGCGAGCTGCGTGCGCTGATGGCCCGGTGAGCGGCCCGCGGCCGGCGGCGCGCACGGTCAGGCGGGCCGGCGGAACCAGGCGCCCGGCGTCCAGGGACCACGGCGGCGCGGGCAGCGTGCCGGCGCCGACGCTGCGGCTCAGCGCGGCGAACAGCGGCGCCGGGTGCATGGGCGAGAGGAAGACCACGTCGGCCCACGCGCAGTCCAGCGGTTCGATCCGCTGCTGCAGGACCTCCGGGCGCTCGGCGTATTTGCGGCTGTGGCGCGCGTACAGGTCGGGGTGGCGGTCGCGCAGCTGGCGCAGCGGCAGGATCGCGTCGCCGCGCGCCGCGGTCGCGGGCAGGTGGTACAGGGTCCCGCGGACGGTGGTGTCAGTGTCCATAAACGGCAGTCTCCGCGCCCCGGCTCGAAGGCCCGGTCCGCGGAGACGGCCTGCAGTATACCACGTTTATCAGGTAGCTGACGCTAATGGCGGGTCAGGCGCATGACGGCGCCGATGATCCCCGCCGCGCCGAGGCCGATGGCCAGCGTGGAGAGCGCCCAGCCGGCGTTGACCCGCAGGTGGCCGCCGGCGGCCAGGAAGTAGGCGCCGCCGAGCAGGAAGAACACGGTTCCCGCGGTGATCGACGGCGGGTCGGGGCGGGTGCGCTCGGGCTGCGGGGGCTGCGGCGCGAACGGGTCGGGCCGGCCGGGCGCGGGGCGCATCGGGTCGAGGGGGTCAGGCATCGGCACGGTTCACTTCCACGTTTCCTGCGCCCACGGTCAGGGTGAGCGCGATGGTGCCGTCGGAGGGCTCGGCGGCCGGTGCGTCGAGGGTTCTGGTCACGTCCAGGCCTCCGTAGGACGCGATGCCCGGGAACGTGATCTTGCCTACGCCCAGGTGCACGCTCGCCGTGATCGTGGCGTCGCGCGGCACGATGATCTGCAGATCGCCGGCGCCGACCTGCGCGGTGACGTGGACGGTGCGCCCGTGCGGGTCGATGGAGGTCAGGTCGAGCGTGCCGTCGCCGCCGGCGAGCTGGTAGGGCGCGGCGAGCGAGGCGGCGGCGGCCGGGTGCCAGGTCACCGGGCCGGTCTCGCCCTGCAGCGGCACCTGCAGCGCGCTGAAGACGATCAGCGGGACGGTCGCGATCACGCCGAACGGGATGAGCCAGCGGGTGCGCCCGAACAGCCCGCCGAACGCCATCGCGGCGCCGAGCACCATCACGGTCAGGGCGGTGCCGCGGGCCCAGCCGACGTGGATCGCGCCGGCCGAGGCGAGGACCCCGCCGACGCCGAGCACGACCAGCGCCGCGGCCATCGCCAGCCCGCCGACGCGCCGGGCCACCGGGCGCGGCGGCGCGGGCGGCGGATACGGCGCGAAGGACGGGCCCGGGGCCGGGCCGGGTCCGGCGGCGCCCCAGGGCGGCGGCGCGCCGGGGTCCGGGACGTCGGGAGGGCCGGGCGCGTCGGGCGTCGCGTCGCGGATCTCGGTGCCGTCGGGCGCCGCGCTCTTGTGCTGCCACCACGCCTCGGGCCCGGCCGGGGGCGGCGGCGCACCGGGCCCCCAGCCGCCCGGCGCGGGCCGCGCCCCCGTGCTGCGTGCGCGCCGCCGCCGGGCGCGCACCGCCGGCACCGCGGCGACCATCAGGGCCAGCACGATCACGGGCGTGGTGTGGCCCAGCCCGCGCACCGGCGTGTTGAGCACGGCCAGCAGCCCGAGCACGAGCAGCAGCGACGCGGCGGCCGCCACCAGGAAGCTCTCGCCGGCCAGCAGCTTCTGCGCCTCGGTGCGGCTCTCCCCGTCCATGGGCACGAACAGCCAGATCGCGGCGTAGACCAGCAGCCCGAAGCCGCCGAAGAAGATCAGCACGCCGAACAGGACGCGGAAGATCACCGGGTCCATGTCGAGGTAGCGGCCCAGGCCCCCGCACACCCCGGCGACCCTGTGGTCGTCGCGGTCCCGCCGCAGCGCCCGCCGCGCCGTGCCCGCGGGCGCCGTGTACTGCCCGTAGCGCGGACCCTCCCCGCCCGGGTCCGCACCGGCGGGCGGCGCGGCGCCCGGGGCGTTTCGCTCATCGCTCATGGCGCCCAGCATGGCGCGTCGGGCCGCGCGCGCCCATCGGGTGGTGCCTGGAGTCGCCCCTGAACTGTCCCCGGCACCGGGCTCAGGGTCATCCCCGATGCGTCGGCGCGCGCAGGCGTGTGACCATGGCTGGCGTGACCTCGCCCGCGCCCGCCGCGCCCCGCCGCCTGTACCGCTCGGCGGACAAGCGGATGATCGGCGGGATCTGCCGGGGCCTGTCCTACCACCTGGGCGTCGACGTGTGGCTGCTGCGCCTGGTGTTCGTGGAGTTCACCGTGCTCGACGGCGCCGGCGTGCTGGCCTATGCGGCGTTCTGGCTGTTCGTCCCGCTCGGCAGGGTGCCGCCGGAGCAGCGCGCCGCGCCGCGCCCGGGGGTGCGCGGCGTGGTGCTGCTCGGCGCGGTCCTGGTCCTCGCGCTGATCTTCGGCCTCGGACGCGGCGGGGTCAGCGGCCAGTGGAAGGTCGTCGTGCCGTTCGCGGCGGTGGCCGCGGGCCTGGCGGTGCTGTGGCGCCAGGCCGACGACAGCCAGCGCTCGCGCTGGTTCGCGGCGCGCGACCGGCCGGGCGCCGGGGACTTCGCGCGCGGCGCGGTCGGCGCGCTGATCGTGCTCGGCGGCATCGCCGGGCTGCTGGCCGGCGGCTCGACCTGGGCGCAGACCAGCCGCACCCTGCTGGCCGCGGCCGCGCTGCTCGGCGGCGTGGTGCTGATCGTGCTGCCGTTCCTGCTGCGGGTGGTGCGCGAGCTCGGCGCCGAGCGCGCCGCGCGGATACGCTCGCAGGAGCGCGCCGAGGTCGCCGCCCTCATGCACGACTCGGTGCTGCACACCCTCGCGCTGATCCAGCGCAAGAGCGCCGACCCGGCCGAGGTGGTGCGCCTGGCCCGCTCGCAGGAGCGGGACCTGCGCTCCTGGCTGTACGGCGAGGCGCCGGGCTCCGGCGAGCCAGGCCGCGAGCCGGGCTTCGCGCAGGCCGTCAAGGCCGCGGTCGCGCAGGTCGAGGACCGGCACGGAGCAGCGATCGACGTGGTCACGGTCGGCGACGCGCGCCTGGACGAGGCGCTGCGCGCGTGCGTCGCGGCGGCCCGCGAGGCGGCGGTCAACGCCGCGAAGTACGCCGCCGGCGCGCCGATCTCCGTGTACGCCGAGGTCGAGTCGGACGGCGAGCGGGCGCGCCTGGTGGAGGTGTACGTGCGCGACCGCGGGCCGGGCTTCGACCTGGCGACGGTCGGCGAGGACCGGATGGGGATCCGGGAGTCGATCGTGGGGCGGATGAAACGGCACGGCGGGCGTGCCACCATCAAGACGGCGCCGGGGGACGGCACCGAAGTGCGTTTGGAGTTGCGCCGTGACTGAGTCCGCGTCAGCCGACCTGCCGCCGGCCCGGGTGCCGTCGGGCGGCGGGCCGGGCGCGCCGATCCGCCTGGTCCTGGTGGACGACCACCGGATGTTCCGCTCGGGGGTGCGCGCCGAGCTGGACGAGGCGGCCGGCGGCGCGATCGAGATCGTCGGGGAGGCGGACGAGGCCGCGCGGGCGGCCGCGGTGATCGCGGCGACCCGCCCGCAGGTGGTGCTGCTCGACGTGCACCTGCCCGGCGGCGGCGGGATCGAGGTGCTCAAGCTGTGCCTGCCGCGCCTGGCGCAGGTGCGGTTCCTGGCGCTGTCGGTCTCGGACGCGGCCGAGGACGTGATCGGGGTGATCCGGGCCGGGGCGCGCGGCTACGTCACCAAGTCGATCACCGGGGCGGAGCTGGTCGGCGCGGTGCGCCGGGTCGCGGAGGGCGACGCGGTCTTCTCCCCGCGGCTGGCCGGCTTCGTGCTCGACGCGTTCTCCGGCGCGGCCGGCCCGGCCGCCGTGGACGCGGAGCTCGACCGGCTGACCCAGCGCGAGCGGGAGGTGCTGCGGCTGATCGCGCGCGGTTACGCGTACAAGGAGATCGGCCGGGAGCTGGTCATCTCGATCAAGACGGTGGAGACGCACGTCTCCTCGGTGCTGCGCAAGCTGCAGCTGTCCAACCGCTACGAGCTCTCGCGCTGGGCGAGCGACCGCCGGTTCGTGTAACCGGCGGGGCCGGCCGGGCCCGGTTCCCGGACTACTGCACGTTCGGGAAGGCGAGGGCCTGGTCGGTGTACTGGGCGACGGCGGCCGCGGAGAGCAGGTGCTGGGCCTGCAGCCCTGCGGCGGCGTGCGCGACGCACTGCTGGTAGGTGTGCGCGGTCACCGACTGCCCGCGGCCGATCAGGCCGAGCTGCGCCCAGGCCTGGTCCAGCGAGGGCAGGGTGGTGCGGTATCCCGCGCCGTTGACGGTGACCAGCACGCCCTGGCTGTTGATCGGCTCGAGGGTGGTGCCGTTGCCGTAGGGCACGAACCCGGTCTCGGTCGGCCC
The DNA here is from genome assembly GCA_036501535.1 of Actinocrinis sp. GTDB lineage: Bacteria > Actinomycetota > Actinomycetes > Streptomycetales > Catenulisporaceae > DASYAE01. The sequence goes on from DASYAE010000005.1 coordinate 42,650, forward strand.
GCCGTCCGGGTACGGCCACGGGTAGCGGATGCCCATCGGGCAGGCGATGTCGGGAAGTTGCAGCTGCTGGTTCACGCTCGTGTCGCCCGGCGGCCCGGCGATGCTGGGCGGCGGCGCCGTTGCCTTGGTCACCCAGGCGTTGAGCATCGGGATGACGGACTGCATCAGCAGCCCGTAGTCCAGGGTGCCGGGCGGGGAGCCGGTGGAGTTGGAGATGTGGCTGACCCCGGCGATCACGTAGGTGCGGACCTTCTCGCCGAGCCCCTCCTGGATGTAGAGCTGCTGCGCCTCCTGCTTGAGGTCCAGGTAGGTGACGGTGGGCAGCCAGGTGTGCGTGGAGAGGTAGTCGGCGTGCGCGAGCACGATGCCGGGCACCATCTGCCGCCTGATGGACTGCGGCAGGTAGCTGCCGGGCGGGTAGCTGGCCCAGTTGCCCCCGTCGCCGAGCACGTTGCCCTGCGCCATGCTCAGCGGCAGGGGCAGGCCGCCGCCGGGGTCGTCGAACACGAACCCGGAGATGACGTGCGCGCCGCTGGGCAGGGTGTTGAATCCGGACTCGTTGTCCAGCTCGGCCCAGATCGTGCCGGCGGAGTGCCCGTACTCGTACGTCGTGCTCGCCGGGCGGCCCAGCACTCCGGTCAGCAGCTTCTGCCCGGTGGCCAGCAGCTGCTCGACCATGTGGATGTTGTCGTTGAGGGAGGAGGGCACGGCGGTGCCGTCCGCGGTGGTGGCCGTCACCCCGGAGGCCGCGGGGCGGCGCACGTAGATCACGGCGTAGCCGGCGTCGACCCACTCGTCGGCGAACAGGTTGTCGAAGGTGTCCTCGGGCAGGGGGCCGCCGGCCTGCTGCGGCACGATCGGCCCGATCGGGGTGTCGTTGGACTGGCCGTGCATGATCAGCACGTCCTTGCCGTTCCAGGCGGCCGGGTCGTTGGGGTAGAGCACGGACAGGCCGGCGCCGTTCTGGCCGGTGCCGCCGGAGTAGGAGCCCTCGGCGGGCACCCAGGTGGGGATGCCGAACTGGGGGAAGAGGATGTCCGGCACGTCGGTCAGGTCCATGCGGAAGTTGGCCGTGGTGGTGGCCGGGTCCACGTAGCCGGCGGCGGTGCCGGAGACGGCCAGGTCCTGCTCGGTCCAGGAGCCCCCGGTGTCGTCGGTGAACTTGGAGGTGCCGGTGATCTGGCAGGAGGTCTCGCCGACCGAGTAGCCGGCGACGGTGACGTTCGGGGCCAGCAGGCTGCTGCAGTCCGCCGGCGAGGATGTGGAGGACGTGGCGGCCGCGCCCGCGGGGGCGACGGTCGCGACCAGGGCGGTGAGCGCGGCGGCGGCCGTGAGGGCTCTGCGCCGGGGCGTGCGGGTGCGCGTGGGATCTGGCACGGTGTGTCTCCTCTACCTTGCTGCCGCCGGGCGGATCGCGCCGCGGCTGGCGACACGGCTGGTGTGCGACGACCCTGGTGTGACGGGACGTCAGAAGAGAGCGCGCGGGGGCGTGCGTGGGGCTCACGTCGTCCCCCGGGACGGCGCGCGGTATGCGGGTTGAGTGCTGCGAGTTGCGCGGAACCTGGCCCCGTTCGGCGCGCTCGCAGTTACAGTGGGAATACCCGTTCTGCGACAGTTCGCTTAAGTGAATACGGGTTCGTGGTAGTGCGGGCGGCGGCGCCGATCCGGCGCGGACGGCGGAACGCGCCGGTGGCGGGCACGCGGGGCGGGGTGCGGGGATAAACGCGAAGTGCTCCCGGCGGCCGGTAATGTTCGCCGGGCGTCCTGCGCGCCGTTTCCCGCCGGTCGCCCGGTGGACGGATCCGGGCCTACTGGCCGGTTCCGGCCGCCGCGGCGCCGACCTCGGCGCGCGGCGCGGGCAGCGCGGCCAGCACGCCGGCGACGATGCACCGGGCCAGGTCCAGCGCGCACTGCGCGGTCAGCTCCTCGGCCGGCACGGTCGCCAGGGACAGCAGCGCCCCGCCGACCAGCGTCATCAGGGCCCTGGCCTGCTCGGGCGTGGCCGGCAGGCCGTGCGCGCCGGGCCCGCCGAGGGCCGCCTGGGCGCCGGCCGTACCGAGCTGCGCCATGGCCTGGGCCAGCGCGGGGCGGCGGGTCGCCTCGAGGGTGAGCTCGTAGACGGCCAGGGCCCGGATGCGCCGCCGGGTGACCGCGCGGTAGAGCGCCGCGCCGAGCATGTGCGCCAGCCGCTCCGGGTCGGGTTCGTCCGGCGCGCCGCTCTGCGCCGCGTCGCCGCCGGCGCCCTCGGCCTCCTCGCACATGTCCTGCGCGTGCACCTCCAGCACGCGGTGCGCCGCGGCGGCCAGCAGCTCGTCGCGGCTGCGGAAGTAGTTCGAGGCGGTCCCCGCGGGCACGCCGGCGTACCGGTCGACGGCGCGGTGGCTCAGCTCGTGGATCCCGGCGGTGCCCAGGATCTCGATGGCCGCGTCGGTCAGCGCCTGACGGCGCGCCAGGTTGCGCGGGGGCGGCATGGGGCGGCTCCGGACTCATGACCGCGACGGCCGTACTGCGCACGACCGCCGTGATGAGGGCGGGACGGTGCGCGCTGCGCG
>DASYAE010000006.1:0-28435 GCA_036501535.1 Actinocrinis sp.
GAACCCGGAAGCTAAGCCCGCCCGCGCCGATGGTACTGCCAGGGAGACCTGGCGGGAGAGTAGGACACCACCGCACAAACCGTGAAAAAGAACGAAACCGAAGACCCGCCAGGAGAAATACCAGCCCGGCGGGCCTTCGGCGTGTCTGTGGGTGGTCCTGGGGCCGTGTGGTTCATCGACTCGTAACAGGGTGCCGCTACCCTGGGAAGCTGCGTACCTGTGGAAAGTGGAGCGTGGTGAGCAACATGGAGCGGCAGCAGGAGTTCGTGCTCCGGACCCTCGAAGAGCGGGACATCCGATTCGTCCGGCTGTGGTTCACGGATGTGCTCGGGTTCCTCAAGTCCGTCGCGGTCGCGCCGGCCGAGCTCGAGCAGGCGTTCGCCGAGGGGATCGGGTTCGACGGCTCGGCGATCGAGGGCTTTGCGCGGGTGCACGAGTCCGACATGCTGGTCAAGCCGGACCCGTCGACCTTCCAGATCCTGCCGTGGCGGGCCGAGTCGCCGGGCACCGGCCGGATGTACTGCGACATCCTCACCCCGGACGGCACTCCGTCCTATGCCGACCCGCGGTACGTGCTCAAGCGGGCGCTCGCGCGGGCCGCGGAGAAGGGCTTCACCTTCTACACCCATCCCGAGATCGAGTTCTTCCTGTTCAAGGGGGAGCCGGCGCCGGGCGTCGAGCCGACCCCGGTCGACTCCTCGGGGTACTTCGATCTGACGCCGCATGGGATAGGGCACGACTTCCGCCGCCAGGCCATCACCCATCTGGAGTCGATGGGCATCTCGGTGGAGTTCAGCCACCACGAGGCCGCGCCCGGGCAGCAGGAGATCGATCTGCGCTACGCCGACGCGCTGACCACGGCCGACAACATCATGACCTTCCGGCTGGTGGTCAAGGAGGTCGCGCTGGAGCAGGGCGTGTTCGCCTCCTTCATGCCGAAGCCGCTGAACTCGCACCCCGGCTCCGGGATGCACACGCACCTGTCCCTGTTCGAGGGCGACCGCAACGCCTTCAACGAGCCCGGCGCCGAGTACCAGCTCTCGAAGGTCGGCCGCTCGTTCATCGCCGGGCTGCTGCGGCACGCCGGCGAGATCAGCGCCGTGACGAACCAGTGGGTCAACTCGTACAAGCGGCTGGCCGGCGGCGGCGAGGCCCCGCCGTACATCTGCTGGGGCCACAACAACCGCTCCGCGCTGGTCCGGGTGCCGATGTACAAGCCCGGCAAGTCGCAGTCCACCCGGATCGAGGTGCGCTCGCTGGACAGCGCCTGCAATCCGTACCTCGCCTACGCGGTGCTGCTCGCGGCCGGCCTCAAGGGCATCGAAGAGGGCTACGAGCTGCCGCCCGGCGCCGACGACGACGTGTGGTCGCTGACCCCGGCCGAGCGGCGGGCACTCGGCATCGAGCCGCTGCCCGCCTCGCTCAACGAGGCGATCCGGCTGATGGAGCGCAGCGAGCTGGTCGCGCAGACGCTCGGCGAGCACGTCTACGACTTCTTCCTGCGCAACAAGCGGGCCGAGTGGGACGACTACCAGCGGCAGGTCACGCCGTTCGAGTTGAACCGGTATCTGCCGGTGCTGTGACGCCCGGTCGCGGCACGGGCACTGTACGGTTCGATTCCTTAAAGCATTCCAAGAAATAGGCGTCCGTTAACCCGGGCGTCATACTTCGGTGTGCGTAGATTCCGCCATTGCGACAAGTGTTCTGGATCGCACATGCTGTCTGTTCGTACGAGCCGGCACCCTAGCGGAGGGGAAGACGTGTCAATAGTCGCCCACAAAATCAAACGGCTGAGTAGAAGGCGCCCCGTGGTGATCGGGACCGCGGCGGTGGCCGCGCTCGGCCTCACCTTCGCCCTGGTCCAGCCAAGCTGGGGATCGCCCAGTGGCGCCGCGGGCGTCCCCGCGCCCGGCTTCGGCGGCAGCGTGGTGCTCACCGGAGCGTCCGGCGGTGGCACCACGACGCCGATCAAGCACGTCGTGGTGATCTTCGACGAGAACGTCTCGTTCGACCACTACTTCGGCACCTACCCGAACGCCACCAACACCGACGGCACCCGGTTCCAGGCCAAGTCCGACACCCCGTCGGTCAACGGCCTGACGTCGGCGCTGCTGACCGACAACCCGAACGGGTCGAACCCGCAGCGGCTCACCCCGGCGCAGGCGCTGACCTGCGACCAGGACCACGCCGACACCGCGGAGCAGGAGGCCTACGACAAGGGCCTGCAGGACAAGTTCCCGCAGTTCACCGGCGTCGACAGCTGCACCTCGCCGGACATCGGCGTGCCCGGGCTGGTCATGGACTACTACGACGGCAACACCGTCACCGGGCTGTGGAACTACGCCCAGAACTACGCGATGAGCGACAACAACTACGACACCGTGTTCGGCCCGTCGACGCCCGGTGCGATCAACCTGGTCTCGGGCAACACCTACGGCGGCTTCGCGGTGACCCCGGCGGGCCAGCCGACGACCGACTCGGCGTTCATCGGCGCGGCCAACGCGCAGGGCGTCGGCACCGACTACTCGGACGCCGACCCGGCCTACGACGGCTGCGCGAACAGCTCGACCCACCTGGCGATGACCGGCACCAACGTCGGCGACCTGCTCAACGCCAAGAACGTGACGTGGGGCTGGTTCCAGGGCGGCTTCGCGCCGACCACGGCGGCGACCGCGACCAGCAAGCCGGTCTGCGGCGCCTCGCACGACAACGTCGGCGGCGAGTCGGTGGCCGACTACAGCGCTCACCACAACCCGTTCGAGTACTACAAGTCGACCGCGAACACGAACCACCTGGCGCCGGCCTCCGAGGCGGAGATCGGGCACAACGGCCAGGCGAACCACGAGTACGACGAGTCGCTGTTCTACACCTCGATCAAGGACGGCAACCTGCCCTCGGTCTCCTTCGTGAAGCAGGCCGAGTACCAGGACGGGCACGCCGGCTACTCCGACCCGGTCGACGAGCAGCAGGGCCTGGTCTCGCTGGTCAACTCGGTCGAGCAGTCGAAGTACTGGAACGACACCGCGATCGTGATCACCTACGACGACTCGGACGGCTGGTACGACAGCGCCACCCCGCCGAACGTCAACTCCTCCTCGGACCCGGCGCTGGACGCGCTGGACGGCGCCGGGCAGTGCAACACCTCCGCCCGGACCCCGCTGGCCGGGGAAGAGGACCGCTGCGGTTACGGCCCGCGCCTGCCGCTGCTGGTGATCTCGCCGTACGCGAAGACGAACTACGTGAACAACTCGGTGACCGACGAGAGCTCGGTGCTGAAGTTCATCGAGGGCAACTGGTCGACCGGCCAGATCGGCGGCGGCTCGTTCGACTCCGTGGCCGGCTCGCTGGATCCGATGTTCGACTTCTCCAAGCACCGCGCGGACCGGGTCATCCTCGACCCGAAGAGCGGCGCGGTGCTGAAGGACTGACGGGCGGTCAGGCGGCCTTCGGCACCGAGCCGCAGGTCGCCTCGCGGATCAGTCCGCGCACGTAGTCCTGCACCTCACGCGGCGCGCCGTCGCCGGGCAACAGGCCCGGGGCGGCGCGTCGCAGCAGGTTCAGGCCGAGGATCACCGAATAGGCGGACAGCATGGCCTGGTGCGCCTGCTGTGGGTCCTCGCCGGCCTCTTGGCGGCAGCGCAGGCTGTACGCCATCCGCTTGGCCAGCACCCGGTTGACGACCGGCCCGATCACCGGGTGGTCCGCGTTCCAGAGCAGGACCATGAAGATCTGGGTGCTGCGGCGCGGGTCGTCGGTCGGCGCGGCGGAGCCGGAGCCGGCGGCGGATTCGGCCGGCGCGGCCGTGTGGTCGAAGTCGTCGAGGCCGGTCAGGTCGGCGAGCAGGGCGTAGTGCCGGGCCCGCGGGTCCGAGATCGCGTCGAACTGCTTGAGCCGGTCGTCGGTCGCGGTGCGCTCCCAGTGCGCCACCGCGGCTTCGAGCAGGGCGTTGCGGTCCCGGAAGTGCCAGTAGAAGGAGCCCTTGGTGGCGCCGAGCCGTTCGGCCAGCGGCTCCACGGCGACCGCGCGCAGGCCGTCGCGGGCCAGGGCGTCGAGGGCGGTGGCGATCCAGTCCGCGCGGGTCAGGGTTCGACGAGCCTTGGCCGTGGCGGCCGTCGCGGGGGCCGAGGCCGCCGAGGGCTGCGCGGCTGCGGGCTGCTGGTCCGGCCGGGTCCGGGACGGGTCGCCGGGCTGGTCGCGCGGCACCGGCACGGCATGGTGCGGATGCGGCTGAGCCTGCGGCTGGGGGTAGGACTGACGCGGGGGCATGCGCTGCGCGTTCCGGGGATTCTGCGGCTGCGGCTGCGGCTGGCTGCCGGTCAGGCCGAGCAGTCGGCCGATGCCCTCCGGGGCGGCCGGAGTGGGAATCGCGGTGGTCGGCAGGGTCGTGGTGAACGAGTCGGTCACGGTGGCTGCAGTCGCTTCGCGCATGGCGTCACCGTAGCGCAGCTGGTGGTAATCGCGCCGGTTGTGACTCTTTTGAGCGAATCTCGGCCAAAGTGGCGTCATCATATGGCTTCACTCGGTCGAGTGACGCTACGGTCTAACGTGGCATTGTCACATTACTGATCGAGGTTGGACGTCCTGCGACAGGACGAGTCCTGTGGGGCGGCGGTCGGTTCGGCCGGATGATGTCACCGCGATTCGCATGTGCATCCGGATGAGGCACGCGCCAGGGCACCAGCGTCGTTACAGTGGTCCGGTGGCTGTGGACCGGGTGCGCGAGTCGAGGATCAGCATTCTGGCCCGGCGCGGCTTCGTCGATCCCAGGGCCGCGGCGCAGCTGCTGGACGGGCCGGCGCTCGGCGAGCTCGGCCGGGACCCGATGCTGATGGAGGGGCTCAGCCGCGCCGGCGACCCCGATCTCGCCCTGAATTCGCTCACGCGTTTGCTGGAGGCGGCGGCGGATCCGGACGCCCTGCGCAACACGCTGGCCTCATCGAAGCCGCTGCGGGACCGGCTGCTCGGCGTGCTGGGGGTGAGTGCGGCGCTGGGCGACTTCCTGGCCCGGCACCCGGACTCCTGGCACGCGCTGGAGGAGTTCGACACCGCGGAACTGCGGCCGGACGCGGGCTGGTTCCGCTCGATCATGCTGCACGCGGTGGGCGTGGAGCCGGCCGGCGGCGCGAGCGCGGACGGAAACGGCGGCGGCAACAGTGGCGGCAGCGGCGCGCCGGTCGCGCGGCTGACCGGGATCGAGGCCGCGGACGCGCTGCGGATCGCCTACCGCCGGCTGCTGCTCGCGGTGACTGCGCGGGACATCGTCGCGAGCGCGGATCTGCCGGTCGTCACCGCGGACCTCGCCGATCTGGCGGGCGCGACCCTGGAGGCCGCGCTGGCGGTGGCGCGGGCCGAGGAGCCGGAGGGGGCGACGCCGTGCCGGCTCGCGGTGATCGGGATGGGCAAGTGCGGCGCGCGTGAGCTGAATTATGTGAGCGACGTGGACGTCGTGTTCGTGGGGGAGTCGTGTGCGGCTGACGCGCCTTCAGCTGATGCGCTTTCAGACGGTGCGGACGACGCCGGGTCCGCGCTGCGGTCCGCGACCAGGCTCGCGTCGCGCATGATTCGGCTGTGTTCCGACATCACCGGCGAGGGGACGATCTGGCAGGTCGACGCGGCGCTGCGGCCGGAGGGCAAGGCCGGACCGCTGGTGCGCACGCTCGCCAGCCATGCTGCTTATTACCAGCGGTGGGCGAAGACCTGGGAGTTCCAGGCGCTGCTGAAGGCGCGGCCCGTGGCGGGCGACGCCGCCCTGGGCGCGGCGTATCTGACGATGGTCGAGCCGCTGGTGTGGAGCGTGGCCGCGCGGGAGAACTTCGTCGGGGACGTTCAGGCGATGCGCCGCCGGATCGTCGACCATGCGACGAGCTCGCTGCGGCGGGCGCCGGGCTCGGTCGGGGTCGACCGGGAGCTGAAGCTCGGGCCGGGCGGCCTGCGCGACGTCGAGTTCGCGGTGCAGCTGCTCCAGCTCGTGCACGGCCGGTCCGACGAATCGCTGCGCGTGCGCTCGACCCTCGAGGCACTCGATGTCCTTGCGCAGGGCGGATATGTGGGCCGCGAAGACGCGGCGCACTTGAGCGACGCCTATCGGTTCCTGCGCACCGTCGAGCACCGGATCCAGCTGTTCCGGCTCGAGCGCACGCACACGATGCCGGAAGATCCGGCCGCGCTGCGCAGGATCGGCCGGTCGATGGGCTGGACCGCCACTCCGGCGCAGGAGCTGCGCCAGGCCTGGAAGAGCCACGCGCTGGAGGTCCGGCGGCTGCACGAGAAGCTGTTCTACCGGCCGCTGCTGACCGCGGTCGCCCGGCTGGACGAGACCAGCGCGGCGATGACGAGCGCGGTCGGTCCGAGTCCGAGGCTGAGCGCGGAGGCGGCGCGGTCGCGGCTGGCGGCGCTCGGCTACGCGGATCCGGCCGGCGCGATGGCGAACATCGCGGCGCTGGCGACCGGTGTCAGCCGGCGGGCGGCGATCCAGCGCACGCTGCTGCCGGTCCTGCTCGGCTGGTTCGCCGACGCGCCCGATCCGGACGCCGGGCTGCTCAACTTCCGCCGCGTCTCGGACGCGCTCGGCTCGACGCCGTGGTATCTCAGATCGCTGCGGGACGAGGGAGAAGCGGCGTGGCGGCTCGCGACGGTGCTGTCGTCGGGAACATATGCGCCTGATCTGCTGATGCGTGCTCCGGAGGCTGTAGCACTCCTCAGCGACGACAGAGCACTCGAGCTGCGCAGCCGGGCGGCGCTCGAGACCGAGATGATCGCGCTGGTGCAGCGCGCGGGCGATGCGGAGCAGGCGGTGACGGCGATCCGCGCAGTCCGCCGTAGGGAGCTGTTCCGCATCGTCGCGGCGGACCTGCTCGGCGTGATCGAGCCGGTGGGCGCGACGGCTGGTCCTGCAACAGCGAATCCCGCAGGCGTAAATCCTGTGAGCACGGGTCCTGCAAGCAGCAATCCCACAGGCACGCCGGGAACTGCGGGCACGTCAGATCCGCCGTGGGGTCCTGGCCGGCGCGACGGCTCCGAGCGCCCCGCCGGCGACCGGCTCGACCGGCTCGGGTGGGCGTTGACGGACCTGACGGCGGCGACGCTCGAGGCGACGCTGCGCGCGGTCGGCATGCACCGCTCGGGACGGCACGCGGGCGAGCCGCTGCCGACCCGGTTCGCCGTCATCGCCGTGGGCCGGTTCGGCGGCAGCGAGCTCGGTTACGGCTCCGACGCCGACGTCCTGTTCGTGCACGAGCCCCTGCCCGGAGCCGACGAGCAGGCCGCCAGCGAGGCCGCGTTCGAGGTCGCGAACGAGCTGCGGCGGCTGCTGCAGGCTCCCGCCGCCGATCCGCCGCTGCTGATCGACGCCGATCTGCGGCCGGAGGGGCGGCAGGGGCCGCTGGTGCGCTCGCTGGCCGCGTATGCCGAGTATTACCGGCGCTGGTCCCGAATCTGGGAGTCGCAGGCGCTGCTGCGCGCGACACCGGTGGCGGGAGACGCCGGGGTCGGGGCCCGGTTCGTCGAGCTCGTCGATCCGATCCGGTACCCGGACGACGGTCTCTCCGAGCCCGAGGTGCGCGAGATCCGGCGGCTCAAGGCGCGGATGGAGGCCGAGCGGCTGCCGCGCGGCGCCGACCGGGCGCTGCACACCAAGCTCGGGCCCGGCGGCCTGTCCGATGTCGAGTGGGCCGTTCAACTCCTTCAGTTGCAGAACGCCGGCCGGGATCCGGCACTGCGCACGACCGCCACCCGCGCGGCGATGCGCGCGGCGGTCGCGGCCGGACTGCTGACCGACGAGGACGGAGTGCTGCTGGAGGCCGCCTGGTGCGAGAACACGCGGATGCGCAACGGGATCACCGTCGTGCGCGGCCGGCCGGGCGACCAAGTGCCGACGAGCCCGCGCGAGCTCGCCGGCATCGGCCGGTACCTCTACTCCTGGGACCCGGACGTGCCGGGATCGCCGAGCCTGGTGGCGCCAGGGGCATATGAGGCGCAAGGGGCACTTGGCGCGCCTAAAACGCGCGGCTACGGATATTCCGGCGACCCCGGCGGGAACGCCGGACAGATCGCATACCGTCTGGACAACGAGGCCCTGCTCGACATGCACCGCCGCACCACCCGCCGGGCCCGCGCAGTGTTCGAACGCCGGTTCTACGGTTGATTCAGGTGATCAGGCTGATCAAGTAGAGGACGCCTGACGCCCGGTCACCGGCCGCCGGGCCGGGCCGGGCCGGATCGGCGGCGGGGCAAGAGGCCGCGTCAGGACTCCTCCGGCGAGACCGGCCTGGCGGCTGGCGGATCGAGGCGGCGGCCGAGTTCGTCGACGAGGCGCGCCTTGACCGCCTCGCGCCGCACCGCCGTGACCGATCTGCCGTGCCGCCGGCTGATCTCCAGCCAGCTCAGGTCGCCGAGCACCTCCGCGGTGAGCTGCTCGCGCTCGGGCTCGGTCCACAGCGCGCCCGCGTTGGGGTGCCGGGAGTTCGGCGGCCGCCTCCTCGGCTCGGGCGCCCGCCAGGTCAGCGAGGCCACGTCGGCCCGCGGCACCGACCGCACCACGTCGTCGCCGGAGAGGAAGAGCAGCTGCGGCCCGTCGAAGCGGACGGACTCCGCGGCCAGGCGGACCGTGAGCGTCGCGGAGCCCGGGCCGAGCGCCTGCCGCTGGCCCTGGCCGGGCGGCGCCTGCTGGTGGCCGTAACCGGGCAGTGGCTGCTGTTGGCCGTAACCCGCCTCGGCGCCGGAAGCCTCGCCGTATCCGAACTCGCCGAGCCAGGCGGGCCCGGCGGAGGGCCGGACCTCGAGCTCGACGATGCAGGCCGGCTGATCGGCGGGCTTGGCAGCGGGGTCGCGCACCGGGGCGGGCCGCGGGGATTCGAGGTGGAGCATGGACATGGTTCCTCCTGGGGCATCGAAGCCGGGTGGCAAATGGGACGTTCTCTGACGTCTCGTCATCGACTATGACAGGAGGGTCCGACAGACTTTCGGCCATAGCATCGCGGCAGCACACAGCGCACATGACAGACATGCACGCGTGTACTGCCGCGATGCTTTCAGCGAAGGGTTACGGGCCTTGGCTGCCGCTCAGGCGCGCCAGGCCGCACCGTGCGTCGGTCAGCCGGCCGGCTAGCTCATGTACTTCTGGATCAGGGCGCCGAGCCGCGGCAGGGCGGTCTCGACGTTCTTCACGCCGGAAGAGCGGATCATGTTGTAGGCCTTGCGGATCGGAGCGCGGGTGGAGGCCGCGGCCCGCGCGTCGGTCACCGACAGCAGGGCCTCGGAGACCTCGCCGCCGCGGTCGGACAGGTAGCCGCCGAAGTCGCCACCGCCCTCGTCGGTGAACGCGGCCCAGTACGGCTCCAGCTTGGCGAGCATCTCGGGCAGCAGGGTGTCGACAGCGTCGTGGATGATGCCCGAGGCGAAGGCGTTGACCGTCTTGTAGGCCGCCTTGATCGCCGTGCCGGAGATCCCCGACTTGTCCTTCACCTCTTCCTCGACCAGCTTCTGGCAGTCGGTCACGACCTTAGGACGGACGTCCTTAGCGAGCAGTACGTCCTGAAGCGTTACCGCCATGCGCATTTCTCCTTGTCGCGAGGGCATGAGCCCATCTTGCTTATGCGGGTCCTGGCAGAGCGCCCTCCCCGAGACCTGTGCGGCCCCGCCCGGCTCAGGGCGCGGATAGGCTACCGCATCCGGATTACCTCGGAAGCCCAAGATCTCGTGCGATAAGCATCCTTTGCACTTCACTGGTGCCCTCGCCGATCTCAAGGATCTTCGCGTCCCGGTAGAAACGGCCGACCGGGAACTCGTTCATGAAGCCGTATCCTCCGAACACCTGTGCAGCCTCGCGGGCGTTGTCGACCGCTGCTTCGCTCGCCGCCAGCTTCGCCATCGCGGCCTGCTTTTTGAACGGCTTGCCGAGCATGAGCAGTGCGGCGGCGTGCCTATAGGCGAGGCGCGCGGTATGCGCCCGCGTCTCCATATCAGCGATCTTGAATTGAATCGCCTGATACGTGCCAATGGCTTTGCCGAATGCGACGCGTTCTTTGGCGTAGCGCACGCATTCGTCGGCGCAGCCCTGTGCGAGACCGGCGGACAGCGCCGCAATAGCGATCCGGCCCTCATCAAGCGTCTGCAGGAACTGCGCGTAGCCGCGGCCGCGCTCTCCGAGCAGGTTCTCCTCAGGCACGCGGCAGTTGTCGAACGACAGGCCGTGCGTGTCGGAGGCGCACCAGCCGACCTTGGAGTATCCGGGCTCGACCGTGAAGCCCGCCGTCCCGGAGGGCACGCAGATCGCCGAGATCTCCTTGCGGCCGTCCGCTGCGGTGCCGGTCACCGCAGTCACCGTGACGATCTCGGTGATGTCGGTGCCGGAGTTGGTGATGAACGACTTCGATCCGTCCACGACCCACTGGCCGCCGTTCAGCTGCGCGCGCGTCTTCGTTCCGCCGGCGTCCGAGCCGCCGTCCGGCTCGGTCAGGCCGAACGCGCCGAGCGACTGTCCGCTGCACAGGCGCGGCAGCCAGCGTTCGCGCTGCTCGCGCGAGCCGAACCGGTAGATCGGCATGGAGCCCAGGGAGACGCCCGCCTCCAGCGTGATCGCTACCGAGGAGTCCACCCGGGCGAGCTCCTCCAGAGCGACGCAGAGGGCGAAGTAATCCCCGCCCATGCCGCCGTACTCCTCGGGGAAGGGCAGGCCGAATAAACCCATTCGGCCCATCGCGGCGACCAGCGGATAAGGGAACGCATGGCGTTCGTAGTAGTCGCCGATGATGGGAGCCACCTCCGCATGGGCGAACTCCTCGACGGTCTTGCGCAGCTCTTCGAGCTCTGCGGGCAGTTCTGCGGCGTACACGCGGCTGCTCCTTCTGCGAACGGGCGCTGTCCTGTAGTTGTACCGCGGGCGTTGCTCCCGCGTCGGATCGGCCAGCGGCGGTCCTATGAACCCTTGGTGAGGGCTTGGACTGCGCGGGAGGGGGTCGGGCGGCCCAGAACGCCGGCCATCCAGAGCGAGGTGTCGACGAGGCCCGGCAGGCTCATGCCGGTCTCGATGCCTAGACCGTCGAGCATCCACACGAGGTCTTCGGTAGCGAGGTTGCCTGTGGCTGACTCGGCGTAAGGGCAGCCGCCGAGGCCACCTGCGGAGGCGTCGACCGTGGTGATCCCGGCTTGGAGCGCAGTCAGCGTGTTGGACAGCGCCTGGCCGTACGTGTCGTGGAAGTGCACGGCGAGCCGGTCCGGGCCGATACCGCGCTGTGCGAGCAGATCGAGCAGGGCGATGACGTGTCCGGGAGTGGCCGTGCCGATCGTGTCGCCGAGGCTGACCTGATAGCAGCCGAGGGCGATCAGGCGCTCGACGACGGCCACCACAGCCTCTGGAGCGACCGCGCCCTCCCACGGATCGCCGAAGCACATCGAGACGTAGCCGCGGATCCGCATACCGCGCTCGAGCCCTTGACGGGTGACCGCGGCGATGTCGCTCAGCGCGCCCTCCACGGTGCTGTTGAGGTTGCGCTTGGCGAAGATCTCGGTCGCGGAGGCGAAGACGGCGATGTCGGTCACTGCGGCGGCGATCGCGCGCTCAAGGCCGCGCGGGTTCGGGACGAGCACCGGATAGCGGACCCCCGGGCGGACCGGCAGCAGCGCGATCAGCGCCTCGGCATCGGCCAGCTGGGGGACCCACTTCGGGTGCACGAAGCTGGTCGCCTCGATCTCCCGCGCCCCGGCCTCGGCCAGCCGGGCGATGAACTCGGCCTTCACCTCGGTCGAGACGACGGTCTTCTCGTTCTGCAGCCCGTCGCGGGCGCCGACTTCGTACACGGTCACCCGTTCGGGCAGGCCGGCCCGGGGGAAGCGCTGCGGAAGGCTCACGACCGGTCTCCTTCCGATGGCTCAGCGGACGGTGCTCCGACGGCGTCGGACGCCGGCAGGGCCGGATCCTCGATCTCGAACAGCAGCGCGCCGATCGGGACCTGCTCGCCGACCGCGGCGCCGACCCGGGCGACCCGCCCGGCCAGCGGCGCGGTCAGCGTGTGCTCCATCTTCATCGCCTCGACCGCCCCGAGCGGCTCGCCGGCCTCGACGAGCTGACCGGCCGTCACCTTCAGCGCGATGACCGTGCCGGGCATCGGCGAGCGCACAGTGCCGTCGAGAGGCGCTTGATGCGCCGCGTCGGAGCCGGTGCGACCGGGCGCCGCGGCGCCGGCCGCGGCGCGCGCGGGCAGCGCCGGCCCGGCGAGCCGCCAGCCGTCCCGGCGGTCGAACGGGGTCGGGCCGTCCGGCTCGAGCCGCGGACGCAGCGGCAGGTCCGGGTTGCGGTCGAGCCAGCCGGTGTCGATCCGGTTGTCCGCGAACTGGGCCGAGCCGGCCAGGTCGCGCAGGAAGCCGAGATTCGTGACCAGCCCGTCGATCCGGGTGCGGCCGAGCGCGTCGTACAGGGCGAGGCGCGCGGCCTCCCGGTCCGGGCCGAACGCGATGACTTTTCCGATCATCGGGTCGTACCACGGCGCCACCTCGTCGAAGCTGCGCAGCGCGGCGTCGACCCGTACGTCGGGTCCCGTAGGCCAGGCCACGAGCCCGGCGCTCCCGGCCTGGGGAAGAAATCCGTGCTCCGCGTCCTCCGCGTATACGCGCACTTCGATGGCGTGCCCGGTGCTGCGCACATCCTCCTGCCGCAGCGGCAGCGGTTCGCCGCGGGCGACCCGGATCTGCAGCTCCACCAGGTCCAGGCCGGTGACCAGCTCGGTGACCGGGTGCTCGACCTGCAGCCGGGTGTTCATCTCCAGCAGGAAGAACTCGTCCCCGGCGACGAGGAACTCGACCGTTCCGGCATTGACGTAGCCGACGGTCTCGCTCAGCCGGACGGCCGCGGCGTGCAGCTGCTCGCGCAGCGCGGGGCCGATGGTCGGTGCCGGGCTCTCCTCGGCAACCTTCTGATGCCGTCGTTGGGCGGAGCAGTCGCGCTCGCCCAGATGGATGACATTGCCGAACGTATCAGCGAAGACCTGTACCTCGACGTGACGACCGAGTTCGATAAAGCGTTCGACCAGAAGGGTGCCGTCGGCGAAGGCGGCCCGTGCCTCCCGCTCGGCGGCGACGAGCGCATCGGGCAGTTCCTCGGCCTCGCGCACGATCCGCATGCCCTTGCCGCCGCCCCCGGCCGCCGCCTTGACCAGCACGGGGAACTCCAGGTCGCGGCTGTCCGCGCGATAGGCCGGCAGCACCGGGACGCCGGCCTTCTCGGCGATGTCGCGCGCCGCGTCCTTGCGCCCCATCGCCTCGATCACGCGCGCCGGCGGGCCGATGAAGGTCAGCCCGGCGTCCGCGCAGGCCTGTGCGAAGGCCGAGCGCTCGGACAGGAACCCATAGCCGGGGTGCACGGCGTCTGCGTCGGTGGACTCGGCGGCGGCGACCAGCTGAGGGATGTTCAGATACGAGGCCGCCGGTGCGCTGGAGTCGATCCCGGGCTCGCCGAGACGTATTGCTTCGTCTGCGGCGAGTACATGTGCTGCGTCAACGTCGGCGTCGGAATAGACGGCGACGGTGCGGATACCCATCGCACGCGCGGTACGCATGATGCGCAGCGCGATCTCACCGCGGTTGGCGACCAGGATCTTGGTGATCTCGGGAGACATGGCCCTCACATCCGGAAGACGCCGAAGCCGGGACCGGCCGGCGGCGCGTACGAGGCGGCAGCCAGCGCAAGACCCAACACGCGGCGCGTATCGGCCGGGTCGATGATCCCGTCGTCCCACAGGCGCGCAGTGGAGTAATAGGCAGAGCCCTGTATCTCATACTGCTCGCGGATGGGACGGGTGAACGCCTCCTCGTCCTCGGCGCTCCACGTGCCGCCTTCGGCCTCGACCCGGTCGCGACGCACCTGCGACAGGACCATCGCCGCCTGTTCGCCACCCATGACCGAGATGCGCGCGTTAGGCCACATCCACAGAAAGCGGGGGTCGTAGGCGCGGCCGCACATGCCGTAGTTCCCGGCGCCGAACGATCCGCCGATCACCACGGTGAACTTCGGCACGGTCGCGCAGGAGACCGCGGTCACCAGCTTCGCGCCGTCCTTCGCGATCCCGCGGTTCTCGTAGTCCCTGCCGACCATGAAGCCGGAGATGTTCTGCAGGAACACCAGCGGCACCCGGCGCTGCTCGCACAGTTCGATGAAGTGCGCGCCCTTGACCGCGGACTCGCCGAACAGGATGCCGTTGTTCGCCAGCACCCCGACCGGATAGCCCTCGATCCGGGCGAACGCGCAGACCAGCGTCTCGCCGTAGCGGGCCTTGAACTCGTACGTGTCCGGGCCGTCGACGACCCGCCGGATCACCTCGCGCACGTCGTAGGGGATGCGCGGATCAGCCGGGACGGCGTCGTAGAGCTCAGCGGGGTCGGCGGCGGGCGCGGCAGCCTGCTGCGGCGTCAGCCACGGGCTCGGTGCGGGCAGCGTGGCGACCGCGGCCCGCAGCAGGTCGAGCGCGTGCTCGTCGTCCTCGGCGAGGTGGTCGGCGACGCCGGAGAGGCGGGTGTGCACGTCGGCCCCGCCGAGCTCCTCCGCGGTGACGATCTCGCCGGTGGCGGCGCGGACCAGGGGCGGCCCGCCCAGGAAGATCGTGCCGTTCCCGCGCACGATCACCGTCTCGTCGCTCATCGCCGGGACGTAGGCGCCGCCGGCCGTGCACGAGCCCATGACCGCGGCGAGCTGCGGAATGCCGAGTGCGGACATCCGGGCCTGGTTGAAGAAGATCCGGCCGAAGTGGTCGCGGTCCGGGAAGACCTCGTCCTGCATGGGAAGGTATGCGCCGCCGGAATCGACCAGGTACACGCATGGCAGATGGTTGGCCGCGGCCACCTCCTGCGCGCGCAGGTGCTTCTTCACGGTCAGCGGGTAATACGTACCGCCTTTGACCGTCGCGTCATTGGCCACGACCATGCACAGCCGGCCTTCGATCCGCCCGATCCCGGCGACGACGCCGGCTGACGGAACCGGCCCGCCGTGCTGCCGGTACATGCCGTGCGCGGCGAGCGGCGCGAGTTCGAGGAAGGGGGAGCCGGGGTCGAGCAGCCGGTCGATCCGGTCCCGGGCGAGCAGCTTCCCGCGGGCGGTGTGCTTGGCCCTGGCCCGCTCGTCACCGCCGAGGCGGACCTGGACGAGTGTGCGGCGCAGCTGATCCGTCAGCTCGCGCAGGGTCGCCGGAGCGGGGGCCGGCGCCGCGGAAGCGGACGCGCCGGAAGTCGTGGTCGCTGTCGTACTCGACGGCACCCTTGCCGCCCTTCTGTGTATTCGATGGCGAGCGCTTGTGGCACATGGCATCCCGACCAGTCCGCCAAAGGGGTGGTCGGCGGTGGGTCGTATACCCAGCACACCATAGGTGCAGTAGTAGGTGGAAGGGCGGAACCAGGCTACCGGTCGCCCGGCCCGGCACGCGATCACCGGGTCTGCTCGCGCGTTTGGCGCAAGATCCGATTGTCGGTGGGCGGCGTTGAGCTGAACGGGTTGCGCTAAACGGGTGCAGCGACAGCGCGCCGCCGACCGCCTGCCGGGCCGTGCGCTGCGGCGTTCCTAGCATCGTGCTGATCGGGATCGTCGCCAGGGGAGGAGAAGCCGAGCTGTGGACAGGCACGCTGCCGGGCGCAGCGGAAAGGCTGAGCAGCCGGCGCGGAAAACACCGACCGGGCAGCCCGGACAGACGAGGCAGCCCGGTCAGCCCGGATCCGCTGGTGCCCCGCGGCCCCGCACACGGCAGCGGGTGCAGACGCCGGCTGGGGCTGAGGCTGAGGCGGGGGCGGGGGCGGGGGTGCAGACAGGGTGGCCGCACGCCGGTACCGCCAGCCGGGCGAATACGGGCGACGGCGCACGGGCGAATTCGGCGGCCGCTGGTGCCGGGAAGCCTCGTGCGGGAGGCGGCGGCGCGGATTGGCCGCATGCGGGCGCTGCGGGGCGGCCAGCGCGGCGCAGCATGCCTGACGCGCCTTCAGGTTCAGGTCCCGCATCCAAGCCACGGCCTGACAAGGCGTCAGGCTCGCGGAATTCCGGCGCAGGCAGGCACACCGGGTCAGGTGCCGGCCGAAGCGGCGTCGGCAGCGGCCCGAATTCCAGCGGCCCGAATTCCAGCGGCCCGAACTCCGGCGGCGCGAAGGACGGCGCCGGGGGAAGCCGGGGCGGCGTCCGGCTCACGCGGCGGGCGCGGATCATCGGACGCACCGTGGTCGGCACGGCTTCCGCGCTCGTCCTGGTGGCCGCGGGGCTCGGCTGGTATCTGCACACGGCCATCCTCGGCTCGCTGGCCACGTCGCACGCGCTCGCCGGGCTGTCCGGGTCGTCCGGCGGCAGCGTCAACATCCTGCTCATGGGCTTGGACTCGCGCCGGGACATGGACGGCGGCCCACTGACGCCCGGTGTTCTCGCCCAGCTGCACGCCGGCTCGTCGAGCGATGTCGGCGGCTACAACGCCAACACGCTGATCCTGCTGCACGTCCCGGCGGACGGCTCGCGGGCGGTGGCCCTCTCGATTCCGCGCGACGACTACGTCACGCTGCCGGACGGCCTCGGCCAGAACAAGATCAAGGAGGCCTACGGGCTGGCGAAGGCGCAGGCGGAGAGCACCGCCTCGGAGGCGGGCAACACCGACTCGGCGGCGCTGGAGCAGCTGGGCCGGGAGGCCGGGCGCCGCGCCGCCGTGCAGGCCGTCGAGCAGCTGCTCGGGGTGAACGTCGACCACTTCGCGGAGGTCAACCTGGTCGGCTTCTACGACCTGGCCAATGCGATCGGCGGCGTGCAGGTCTGCCTGAACGCCCCGGTGGACGACTCGTACTCGGGCGCGCACTTCCCGGCCGGGGTGCAGACCCTGGACGGCGCGCAGGCCCTCGCCTTCGTGCGCCAGCGGCACGGCCTGACCAACGGCGACCTGGATCGGACGCACCGTCAGCAGGCGTTCCTGGCCTCGGCGGCGCACAAGCTGGAGACCGAGGGCGTCTTCGACTCGCTCGGCCGGCTCAGTGCGCTGATCGGCGTCGCGAAGAAGGACGTGGTGGTCGACTCCGGCTTCGACGTGCTCTCGTTCCTCACCCGCGCGCAGGCGTTGACCAGCGGCGACGTGACCTTCTACACGCTGCCGATCAAGGGCTTCGCGACCGTCGGGGGCGAGTCGGTCAACCTCATCGACCCCGATCAGGTCCGCGAGACCGCGCAGCGGCTGCTGGCCGGCGAGCCGCCCGACCCGACCCCGACCGCCTCCGGCAGCACGGCCGGGCAGGGCGCCGGGGCGGGCGCAGGCGCCGATAACGCCGACGACTCCGGTGGTGACGACGCCTCCGGCGGCTCGTCCAGCGGCCAGACGCCGGGGCGGCCGGGCCAGACCGCGGGCGCGGCGGCTTCCGGCCCGGCGATCCCGCAGGTGCAGGCCGAGCAGCAGACCGTCCAGCCGAACGCGGGAGGCGGCGGCGCGGCCGGGTCCGGGGCGATTCGGGCGTCGTTCACGCCTCCGCCCGGCGTCCCGTGCGTCGATTAGGCGGTCGACCGCGTGCCCGCGCTCGACCGGCCGGTCCGATCAGAACTCGACGTCCGCCGGATCCACGATCTTCACCCCGGCCTTCGCCAGCTCCTCCTCGATCTGACGGGACGTCACTTCCGCGGGCTCGTCCCCCGGGTACGTCGCATGGGCGCCGCGCACGAGCGTGACCGGATGCTTGCGGTCCAATGCGGCCAGCGCCGTCTCCCGGACGCAGTATTCGCTCTGCATGCCGACCAGGACCAGCGGCGCGTTCGGCGGTATGACGTCGGCCAGGTCAGTCTCCTGGAACGCGTCCGGGTGGTCCTTGTCCACCACGGACTCGCCGCCGCGCACCTCGTGCACCAGCTCCCAGCCGGACGTGCCGGGCTCGTCCGGGTCGCCGCTGCCGCCGGCGTTGCGGATGTGGACCACGGTCGCGCCGCGCTCGCGGGCCCGGCCCAGGACGCCGCGGATCGCCGGGCCGACGGCGGCCGCGTCCGGCACCGGTTCCGGCGGCAGCAGCATGTTGTTCTGGACGTCTATAAGCAGCAGCACGGTGGTCATGGCGGTCTTACTCCCATTTCTCCGTCGTTCTCAGCTGCCAGGCTAACCGGGACCTCCGACAGGAGCCTTGTCGCTCAGTGCGTCGCCGGTCCCGTCCGTCTCCGCGTCCGCGGGCTTGCGGTCCACCGGGGTCTGCACGTCGATCTGCAGGCTCGGCGTGCGGCGCGGCCCGGACCACTGCGCGGGCACCGCGTCGATCCGGTACGCCAGCGCGTACGCCGTCGGCTCGTAGTTGACCCGCCAGCCGCGGAAGTGCGGCCAGGCCTCCTCCGCCGTGTTCTGCATCGGGTAGCCGAAGAAGCTGAGCCTGGAGATGCCCTCGGCGAACTCCTCGAAGGTCAGCTCGATCGGGCCGTCCGGGTCCGGATCGGGGTCGTACGGGATCCGCTC
This sequence comes from Actinocrinis sp., assembly GCA_036501535.1. Lineage (GTDB taxonomy): Bacteria > Actinomycetota > Actinomycetes > Streptomycetales > Catenulisporaceae > DASYAE01. The sequence continues at coordinate 18,426 of DASYAE010000006.1, forward strand.
GACGTCGGCGATGTCGCGCAGGCAGGTGAATCCGGCCCGCAGCGCGAGGCGCACGTCCGGGTTCGGGGTGCGCGGGTTCAGCGACAGCTCGAGCGCCGCCGCGTCCATGACCGCCAGCAGCGCGATCAGCCAGTTGCGGTTCGAGCGCGGCGAGCGGAAGTGGATCAGCACCGGGTAGTTGGTGTGGCTCTCGGAGATCTCCGCGGCCCAGCGCTCCCAGCCGCGGTAGAGCCCGGGCAGGCCCTCGATCAGGCCGCGGATCTGCACGTGCCGCATCAGGATCGCCGGGCCCCAGGGCGGCGAGCCGGCCCGCGACTGAAGCAGCGTCACCTCGGACTCGCGCCGGGCGTAGGCGCCGTAGAGCGCGGGCAGGTAGCCGATCTGCAGCGCGATCGCCAGCGGGCCGCTGGCCGCGGCGCAGAAGTCGACGAACGTCAGCCGGGCCCGCACGCCGGAGGCGAAGCCGAGGGTGAACACCGAGGAGCCGGACTCGCGCAGGCTGTCGACCAGGCCCAGGCCGCTGAGCCCGTCGAGCATCAGGCCGAATCCGACGACGAACAGGCCGAGCCAGCTGAGCAGGGTGGCCAGGATGGACACCGGGGCGGCCCAGGCCAGCACCCGGTCCTTGGCCTCGTAGGTGCGCACCCGGTTCGCGTACGCCTGGAACGGCAGCCGGACCAGGTCGCGCACCGCCCTGGTGTGCCGCGAGCGCAGGCCGCGCGGCATCACCACGGTGGCGATCAGCGAGATCCAGGTCGCCACCACCAACGCGATCCCGGCGAGCAGTTCGAAGATCCGCATGGGCCTCATCATCGCCGATGCGCGCCGCGCGCCGCGTTTCCAACCCGTAGCGCGTCGTCTGCTTTCAGGTCGTCGACACACCATCAGATAGCCACTCAGCTGCGGAAACACTGTGCATTTCGGCAAAATCCTGGCCATGTGCAGGCGGATGATCCGAGTGCGCTCTTCCGGCCGAATCGTCAGGGTGTTACAACAACCTCGACCTACCCACCACCCATGGAGGTTAACTTGCGCCCGCGCACCACTATCGCCGCGGCCACCGCACTTGCCGCCGCCGCGGCGACTGTGCTGATCTTCGCAGGGACCGCGTCCGCGAGCACCGGGCCGTACGCGGCGCTCGGCGACTCATACTCGTCCGGGGTCGGGGCCGGCGGCACCACTTCCGGGGGTTCGTGCGACCGCAGCTCGAACGCCTACGGCCAGCTCTGGGCGAACGCGAACAGCCCGTCCTCGTTCAACTTCGACGCCTGTTCCGGCGCGCAGACCTCGGACATCGTCAACACCGAGGCGCCCACCCTGAACTCGTCGACGGCCCTGGTCTCCCTGACCATCGGCGGCAACGACATCGACTTCTCCGGCACCATGGAGACCTGCGTTCTGGAGTTCTGGAGCGACACCCCCTGCCTCAACGCGATCTCCTCGGATGAGAACGTCGTCAAGACCACACTGCCCGGCAGCCTGGACGCCGCGCTGAACGCGATCAAGTCCCACGCGCCCAACGCGAAGATCATCCTGCTGGACTACCCGCACTTCTACGACCTCTCCCAGTCGTCGTCGTGCATCGGGCTGGACACCACCGAGCGTACGGCCATCGACAACGGCATAGACCTGCTCGACTCGGCGATCCAGGCCGCCGCGGCCCGGGACGGCGCCACCTTCGCGGATGTGCGTAGCCAGTTCAACGGCCACGTGATCTGCGACAGCAGCAGCTGGCTCAACTCGGTGAGCATAACGGACATAGACACGTCGTATCACCCGACGGCGGCCGGCCAGGAAGACGGGTACTACCCGGTCTTCAAGGCTGCTGCCGCAGCTCTGGGCTTCTAAGCTCGCTCGAAGCCCGGCTCGGCTCGACTGGTCTCGACGACAGGGGCCTCCCGCAGCTCGCACTGCGGGAGGCCCCTGTTCCTGCGTTACAGCGGTGCCGTGTGACGCCGTGTGACGCCGTGTCAGCCGACGGGCACCGGCGGCGCGTCCTGCACCTCGAGCGTCGCGGGCTGCGGGTCCCGGCGGATCAACAGGAAGGTGACCAGCGTCGCCGCGCCGATGAGCACCGCGCTGACCGTGAACGCCACGTTGTAGCCGTGGATGGCGCCGTAGAACGCGTCGAGCTTGCCCTCCGAGCGGTGGCCGGCCACGTAGCTGTTGAAGGTCGTGGTGAACACCGTGTTGAGCAGCGCGATCCCGAGCGAGCCGCCGACCTGCTGGGTGGTGTTGACCATGGCGCTGGCCACGCCCGCGTCGTTGCCGCTGACGCCGGTCAGCGAGGTGTTGCCGAGCGGCACGAAGACCGCGCCGAGGCCGATCGCCAGCATCAGGATCGCGGGCATGATCATCGTCGCGTACGACGAGTCCGCCCGCAGCTGCGTGAGCCAGACCATGCCGCCCGTGCCGACCAGACCGCCCACCGTCATCACCGCACGCGGGCCGACCCGCGGCAGGATCGCGCTGATGAGGCCCGCGGTCACGATCAGCGCGCCGGAGAAGGGCAGGTACGCCACGCCGCTGCGCAGCGGCGACCATCCCAGCGTCTGCTGGAAGTAGTAGGTCATGAACAGGAACATGCCCAGCATGCCCGCGCCGAGGACGATCGACGTCAGGTACGACCCGCCGCGGTTGCGGTGCCAGACGATGCGCAGTGGCAGCAGCGGGTTGGCTATCCGGCTCTCCAGCACCACGAAGCCGATCAGCAGCACCGCGGCCACCGCGAAGGAGGCCAGCGCCGCGGTGGACGCCCAGCCGTCGGTCGCCGCCTCGGTGAAGCCGTAGACCAGCGCGGCCAGGCCCACCGTCGAGAGCAGGGCGCCGGGCACGTCGTACTTGGTGCGGCCCTCGGCCTTGCTCTCCTTCACCAGCGGGATGGCCGCGGCGAAGGCGATGGCGGCGATGAAGATGTTCACCAGCAGGCACCAGCGCCAGTTCGCGAACTCGGTCAGCACGCCGCCCATCACCAGGCCGATCGCCGCGCCGACGCCGGATATGGCGCCGAACGCGCCGAAGGCCTTGGCCCGGTCCTTCACGTCGGTGAAGGTGACCGTGATGATCGACAGGGCGGCCGGGGCGAGCAGCGCGCCGAACGCGCCCTGCACGCCGCGCGCGGCGAACAGCATGGCCTGGTTCTGCGCCGCGCCGCCGAGGGCGGAGGCGCCGGCGAAGCCGACCAGGCCGATCAGGAAGATCCGCTTGCGCCCGACGTAGTCGGCGATCCGCCCGCCGAGCAGCAGCAGGCCGCCGAAGGTGAGCGTGTACGCGGTGACGATCCACTGCCGGTTGGCGTCGGTGATGTGCAGCGCCACCTGCGCCGAGGGCATGGCGATGTTCACGATGGTGCCGTCCAGCACCACCATCAGCTGCGCGAACAGCACCACGACCAGCGCCAGCCAGCGCCTGCTGTCATGAGCCGGCGCGCCGTTCGGCGCTCCCGGTGGATGCGTACTGACAGCGGGGGCGGCTCCCCGGTTCGTGCTCCCGGCCGGCGCGGCGGTGCCGTTGACGGAGCCGCGGGCAGCGTCGTCCACCGGGACGGTGATTTCAGACATCGGTTCCCCTCCCAAGGGAGTCAATACTGTGACTCACCCGGCGCTCCGCGCGCAGGGCAGCATGCATCGGCCGACTCTAGGCGTCGGTTCCGACACTCATGTGTGTTCAGATGCTTGGACGATCCGGCGGGCGCCGACTGAGCGGTCGTGCGGCTACCGTCCTCCGCGGCTGTTCACCGACAGGCGCAGTGGTGTTTCAGCAGCGGGATCACGATGTCGTCCACCACGTGCCGGGCGAACTCGTCGTCGAGCGGCTCGTTCGAGGTGATCTTGCGGCTGGAGATCATCGCGAAGATGACCTCGTGCAGGAGCTCGTAGCCGCCGTTGGATGCGAGTTCCCCGCGCCCCACGGCCAGGTCCACGATGTGCTGGTGCATCGGCTTCTTGGACTCGAAGGCGAACTCCCGCACCACGTCGCACAGCTCCGCGTCGCGGACCGCGGCCGACACGATGCCGGTCATGACCTCGCCCTCGATGCTGTTCGACGCCGTGCACACCATGCCCAGCAGCGCCATCAGGTCCCCGCGCAGCGACCCCGTGTCGGGGATCGGCGACCCTTCGGCGTACTTGGCCCGCAGCGTCTCGGCGACCAGGCTCGGCTTGTCCGGCCAGGTCCGGTAGATGGTCGCCTTGCTGGCCCGGGCCCGGGCCGCCACGGCGTCCATGGTCATCTTGTCATAGCCGACCTCGGCGAGCAGCTGGAATACGGCGTCGCAGATCGCGGCGCGGCGTTGCGCCCGCGACTCCGAGACGACGTCCATGCTGGTCACCTGGTGCTCTCATCGGTACGGCCGGTGCTGCTCGTCGGGCAGGCTTCTCAGCCTGCGTGCATTCGGCGGCCTCGCGGCCCTGGACTCTTCGGTGCGAAACCCCGTTCGGAACAGCGCGGTCAAGCTGTGAAGCTGTGCTGTACGAAACGGTTTCGTACCTGAACCCTAGCGCGCCCGCGCTCCGAAACGAAACCGTTTCGTACACCCGTTTGATGTGACCTGCGTCACATGGCGGGCGGCATGTCACCGAGTCCGGCCGATACCCTCGCCAGAGTACCGGCTGTGTGACGCCGCGTCAGGAGGCGAATCCGATCTCGGCGGACCTGCCCGGGTAGAGCGCAGCGGCCATCCGCTGCGCCTCGGCTTCGAGCCCTGCCTTCACCGCCTTGGACAGCGTGCCGAACGGGGCGAGGGCCACGCTCGCCTTGCGGGCGGTCGCCTTGACCGACCAGAGCCCTGCGACGAAGCCGTCGACCAGGAACGCCGGGTCGATCCGCAGCCCGGCCGGACGGTAGACCTTCGCCCAGGTTCCCTCGGGCAGGATCCGGGTCCGCCGGTTCGGCGCATAGGCCAGCAGGGTGCTGTCGAACCAGGGCAGCAGCCGGGCCGGCGCGTCGGCCTCGGCGCCGGGTCGGGGTGCATCCGGCAGGTCGTACAGTTCGCGCCCGGACTCGTCGGTGAACGCGGCGAGCCGGTCGCCCAGCCGGGCCAGCGCTTCGCGCACCGGACCGGGCTTCCAGGCGAAGAACTGCACCGCGTCGTCGACGCCGGCCGGGCCGAACGCGCGCAGGTAGTTGAGCAGCGCCGTATCCAGGGCGTCCTCGGGCGAGGGCGCGCCGGGGGTGCCGGGCACGACCGGCGCGGCGCGGATCTCCTCCGGGCCCTTCGCGCCGTCGAACCTGCCGACCCGCACGACTCCGGCCCAGGTCGCCACCGGCCGCCAGCCGTGCTGCCGCTGCCACGCGGCTTCCTCCTCGGGCACCGCGCCGGGGTGCGCGGCGACCCAGCCCTCGACGAAGGCCTCCACGGCTTGCCGTGGACGCGGAGCCTCATCGCACCACGCGGCTAAGGCCGCGCGCAGTTCGTCGCCTCCGGCCACGGGATCACCGGTCGGCTCCTTGACGACGCGCCTCCACGCGCAGGCCTTCGATGCCTCGGCGACGGCTGCATAGGCAGCGTGATGCTGCGCGCTGGTCATGTGCAGCGTGGCGCGTATAAGCGTCCCGGTGAGCAGATCGCCGTCCTCGAGCGCTGAGTACAGGTGAGCAGGCTCGAAGCCTGTCAGGCGCGCGGCGAGCGAGGCGGCGGTCGCCGGCCAGTATTGCGCTTGTACGGGGCCGATCGCCTCGACCGCGCGCACCACGGAGTCCGGCCCGGGTTTCCGGTCGGCGTCGAGCGGGGTCAGCAGGCCCTGGCGGGCCAGCAGGGCCCGGTTCAACTGCCTGGTGTCGAGGCGCATGGTCAGGATGCTACCGGCGGCTTCCGACACGCCGCCCACTTTCCGGACTGCCTACAGTCGAATCCATGGGGCTGGGGATGGACCTGACGCTGCTCTCGATCGATGAAAAGTCCGGGAGCGCGCTTGTCGGAATGGAACTGTCGCACGCGTTGGCCATCGGCGAGTTGGTGGATCTGGCTGTTTCCGGGCGAATCATGGTGCGCGGCGAGCTGATCGAGATCCTCGATCGTTCACCTGTCGGCGAAGGGCTTGCGGATGAGTCGCTTGCCCGGATCGCCGATATCGGGCAGGGACGTTCCGTCGAGCAGTGGCTGGAGCAGTCGGGCCGCGGGCGTCGTCGCAGCGCCTATCACTCATTTCTGTACGAGAAAGCACTGGTCGACTCGTGGGCGGGGGACGGCGGACCGGACTGGATCGAGATCGCCGGTACTGAGCAGATCGAAGCGGTGGCCGACCGGCTTCGGACGCTGATCGCCGACGAGCGCGGTCCGTCGTCGGTGCAGGATCTGGCGTTCGTCGTGCTGGCTGATGCCACCGGGTGGCCGCAGACGCATCTGGACCTCGAAACACATCGAGACGACCGAGAGCGCTTACGGCGCCTGACGGAAAAGCTCGCCGACTCGGCTGCTGTCGATCAGGTTGAGGAGTATGAAGGCGACGCCGCCTTCGCCGTGCTTCGCCAAGGCGTGCGGGCTGCGACGAAACTCGCCCGGACGTCCCTTCTGTCCGGTGAGCACGGTGGCGAACCTGAGATCGGCCGGTCACGCTCCCGCGACAGCCGACGGCTGAGGCTTGTCATGAACATGGTTGCGCTGCTCGCGTTGGCAACGCTCGTCCTGGCCTGCATGGAGAACGTGGGCTTGGCCATTGTCACTGCCCCGTTCACCGTTGGGTTGATCGGGTTGCCCGTCGTCGACTATGCGGTCCGCCACGATCGTCGTCGGAAAGCGGCGAAGCCAGTAGACGGCAGCGCGGACACTGGTAGATGACTACGGGCAGGCACAATAATCAGCCGCTTGCTCCGGCCGCGCGTGCATAACGCTCCGACAGTTTCCGTACGGCGGCTGCCAGCTCAGGCGGGTCCGTGACCGTGAAGTCCGCGCCTATCAGGCCCAGGTACGCGGCGATCGTCTCGGGGCTGTCGCCGCCTGTCGCCAGTTCGCAGGTGTGCTCGTCGATGGCGGTGATGGCGCCCACGAAGACGGGCACCCGCGCGGCCAGGTCCTCCGCGCCGAGGTTCACGGTGACCGTCGCGCGCACTCTCCACGGCGCGGCGGCGATGTTGTTCGAGACGTAGCGGGCCACGTCCTCGTCCGGCAGCGGCCGCGGCGCGAATCTGGGCCCTGCGGGAAGGTGCGGGACCAGCCGGTCCACCCGGAACGTGCGCCAGTCCTTCCGGCCGAGGTCCCAGGCCAGCAGGTACCACCGGCGGCCCCAGTTCACCAGCCGGTACGGCTCTGCGCTGCGCCGGACCGGGGCGCTGCCGTCCCGGTTCTGGTAGTCGAAGCGCAGCACCTCGTGGTCCCGGCAGGCCGCGGTCAGGTCGGCGAGCACCTGGGCGTGCACGGTCGGCCCGCGCCGCTCCGGCTCCACCGGCACGACGAACGACTGCAGCGCGTTGACCCGGCGGCGCAGCCGACTCGGCAGCACCTGCTCCAGCTTCGCCAGTGCGCGCAGCGAGCTCTCCTCGACGCCGGTCACCGAGCCTGAGGCCGCGGTCCGCAGGCCGACCGCGATAGCCACCGCCTCTTCGTCATCGAGCAGCAGCGGCGGCAGGGCTGAACCCGCGCCGAGCCGATAGCCGCCCACCGCGCCCCGGGTGGCCAGCACGGGATAGCCGAGCGCGCGCAGCCTTTCAACGTCGTTGCGCACGGTCCGCACGGTTACGCCGAGCCGCTCGGCCAGCTGGGGGCCGGTCCAGTCGCGCGGCGTCTGCAGGACGGAGAGGAGGCGCAGCAGCCTCGCCGAGGTTTCCAACATGCCTCTGAAAATACCTTCGAATCAGGAACGGGGCTTGCCTGATTGGCTCCTAGCTTTGAAGACATGACGACGACACTGGAAATCACCGAAGCCGCTCCCGGCGCCAACTCGGCCGGCGCCACCTCGGCCGCTGCGGCCGAGACCAAGGCCGAGGCCGCCGCCGCGGCGCCGCGGCCGCACCGCTGGCTCGGGCTGACCGCGATCCTCGCCGCCACCCTGCTCGACCTGCTCGACTCCACGATCATGAACGTGGCCTCGCCGACCATCCACCGCTCGCTCGGCGGCGGCACCGAGGCGCTGCAGTGGTTCTCCGCCGCCTACACCCTCGCCTTCGCGGCGGGCCTCCTGGTCGGCGGGCGGCTCGGCGACAAGGTCGGGCGCAAGCCGATGCTGCTGTGGTCCGCCGTCGGCTTCACCCTCGCCTCGGTGGCCTGCGCCGCGGCCTGGTCGCCGGAATCGCTGATCGTCGCGCGCGGGGTGCAGGGACTGCTCGCCGCGATGATGGTGCCGCAGACCTTCGGGCTGATCCGGGACCTGTTCCCGGGCCGGGAGACGATGAAGGCGTTCGGCATCTTCGGCCCCTCCATCGGCCTGGCCACGATCCTCGGCCCGGTGGTGGCCGGGGTGCTGGTCGACGCGAACCTGCTCGGCTCCGGCTGGCGCGCGGTCTTCCTGATCAACGTGCCGGTCGGCGTGTTCACGGTCGTCGTCGGAATCAGGACGCTGCCGGCCCCGGCGGCGGCCGGCCGGGCCGCGCGTCGCGCGCTGAAGGTGGACGGCCGCAGCGCCCTGCTCGGCGCCGTCGCGATGAGCATGCTGGTCTACCCGCTGATCCAGGGCCGCGAGTCGGGCTGGCCGGCCTGGTCGCTGATCCTGCCGGCGGCCAGCCTCGCCGTGTTCGCGCTGTTCGGCCTGCGCCAGCGCGCGCTGAGCCGGTCCGGCCGGCACCCGCTGGTGCTGTCCGGCGTCTTCGCGAACCGCTCCTACACCGCGGGCCTGGCCTTCATCGTCGTCTTCTTCGGCGCGATCATCGGCTTCGCGCTCAGCGTCGGGATGTTCCTGCAGCTCGGCCTCGGCTACACGCCGATGCACGCCGCGCTGGTCACGGCCTCCTCGGCGGGCGGCGCGTTCGTCGGCTCGGCGCTGAGCGCCATCGTCGGGGCGAGGCTGGGCCGGCGGATCCTGCACCTCGGCCTGACCGTGGCCGGCGCGGGCATCGTCGGGTTCTGCCTCGTGCTGAACGCCCGCGGCGCCGCGGTGACCGGCTGGGACCTGGCCGCGCCGCTCGGCGGCTACGGCCTGGGCATGGGCGCGATCTTCGTGCCGCTGTTCGACATCGTGCTCGGCAAGGTGCGCGACGAGCACCTCGGCTCGGCCTCGGGCGTGCTGGAGACGGTGCAGCAGCTCGGCGCCTGCCTGGGCGTCGCGGTGCTCGGCACGGTGTTCTTCGACCGCTTCGGCGTGCACGCCGCGGCGGCCGCGCTACCGGCGGTGCACGCGGCCGAGCAGGTCGCGCTGCTGGCGCTCGGGCTGGCCGCGGTGGCCTTCGTGCTGGTCTTCCAGCTGCCTCGCGCGGCGCGCGGGGAGTCCGACGAGTAGCGGACCGGCCGGCCCGCGGGCTGCTTCAGGCCGCCGCTCCCAGCACTGACCAACACAGTGCAGTCGGGAGCGGCGGCCTGACGCTGCGTGACCTGGGACCATGTCAGTCAGGGCGAGGGGAACTGGCAAAATCGGTCAAGGTCGTCCAGGTTCTGCTGCAACTGCTGGGCCGGTACGAGAGTGGTCGTGTAGGACTGGAGTTGCTGGATGTAGAGCAGCGTGTCGCTGTAGATCGCGTTGAGCGTGACCTTGAGCTGCGGGTTCTTCGCCTTGCCGGCGGCGTTGTGTATCTGTGTGGCCGCATTGTCCAGTTTGGCGGAGTCCACGCTGGCGTCCTGGATCACGGTCGCGGGCGCCTTCGCCGCCGCGCAGCCCGGATCGGGCGGCGCCGGCGCGATCCTGAGCGAGCTGACGAGGACGAAGGTCACGACGCCGAGGACGACGCCGCACAGCAGGCCGAGGATCGCGGTGGTCCTGCCCTCGCCGCCGCAGGAACGCGACCTGACCAGGGCGATCACCGAGAGGACCAGGCCGACCGGCCAGACCAGGATCGCCAGCACGAGCCCCGGACCGGCGTAGCCGTTCGACCGCCGCCTCAGGGCTATCGGCGCGACGGCGTCGGCCTCGTCCGGCGCCGGCTTC
>DASYAE010000007.1:0-118273 GCA_036501535.1 Actinocrinis sp.
GGTCTGTCGGCCGGTCAGCCGGCCGACAGACCACACCGGATCACTCCGGCCGACGCGCGAGGAGACCGCGTGCCGGTCCCGGCCATGGACGGGACCGGCACGGACTTCGGCATGCCCGGATTCGGCATGCCCGGAATCGGATGCTCACCAATTCGTGTGCAGCGGCTTGCCCTCGCTGTAACCGGCAGCCCCCTGCACCCCGACCACCGCCCGCCGAAACAGCTCCCCGAGCGAATCCGCACCCGCATACGTGCACGAGGATCTCACCCCGGCGATGATCGCGTCGATGAGGTCCTCGACGCCGGGACGACGCGGATCCAGGTACATCCGCGACGTGGAGATCCCCTCTTCGAATATGGCCTTCCGCGCCTGCTCGAACGGCGAGTCGTCGACGGTCCGCAAACGCACCGCGCGCGCCGACGCCATGCCGAAGTTCTCCTTGAACAGTCGTCCGTCCCCGTCCCGCTGCATGTCGCCGGGCGATTCATAGGTCCCCGCGAACCAGGAGCCGATCATGACGTTCGAAGCACCCGCCGCCAGCGCCAGCGCCACATCGCGCGGATGGCGCACCCCGCCGTCGGCCCACACGTGCTTGCCGAGTTCCCGGGCCTGCGCAGCGCACTCCAGCACGGCCGAGAACTGCGGCCGCCCGACCCCGGTCATCATCCGCGTCGTGCACATCGCGCCCGGCCCGACACCGACCTTGACGATGTCCGCACCCGCCGCGACCAGGTCACGCACACCCTCCACCGTGACAACGTTGCCCGCAACGATCGGGACCTGCGGCCCCCGCGCACGGATCGCGCGCAGGACAGACGTCATCTTCGTCTGGTGCCCATGCGCGGTATCGACGACCAGAACATCCACACCGGCCTCGATCAGGGCCTCAGCCCGGCCGGCCGGGTCGCCATTGATCCCGATGGCCGCCGCGACCCTCAGCCGGCCGCGCTCGTCGACCGCGGGCGCATACAACGTCGCTCGCAACGCAGCCTGCCTGGTCAGCAGGCCCACCAGAATCCCGTCCGAGTCGACGACGGGGGCAAGACGATGATGTCCCTCGGCGAGGCGATCGAATGCCTCTTCGGGCTTGACGCCGTCAGGAACGCACAGCAGCTCTCTCGACATAACCTGCTCGACCTGCGTAAAGCGATCGACCGAGAGGCAGTCGGCCTCGGTGACGACACCGACGGGACGCCCGTCCGCGACGACCACCGCCCCGCCGTGAGCCCGCTTTGGGATGAGATTCAGCAGATCGCCGACCGTATCGGAGCGGTGGACGGTGATCGGGGTGTCATAGACCGTGTGACGCGCCTTGACCCAGTCGACGACTGAGGCGACCACATCGATCGGGATGTCCTGCGGAATCACCGCCAGCCCGCCTCGACGCGCCACGGTCTCGGCCATTCGCTTGCCCGCCACCGCGGTCATGTTCGAGACCACGAGGGGAATAGTCGTTCCGGAGGTGTCTCCTGAAGCCAAGTCGACGCTCAGCCTAGAACCGACGTCGGACGGCGACGGGACCATGAAGACGTCGTCGTAGGTGAGATCCCAGCCGGGGTTCGCATCATTGAGAAAGCGCACGTATCGAAATTCTACCTGCTGCAGGTCCACAACCACCGGACTGTCCGCACCCGCCCGCCCACCACGGACCTGATCCGACGGCCGCGAACCACCCCCCGCTAGATTGTCGTCCCACCTATACTTCCCGAATCACTCGCCGGGCTGTGACCGGCGGCAGGGGGAAGGGCTTCGGGGAGGCGCAGTGCACGTCACGGAATACGAACTGATCACGAGGGTCACCATCGGCTGGGCGTTGACCTTCGTGCTCGGTTTCGAACGCGCGGTACGGGGCGCGCCCGCCGGCGACCGGACCTTCTCGCTGATCGGCGCCGGGACAGCGCTGATAGGCGCCCTCTCGACCTCGGCCCCCGCGGTACTCGGCGGCGCGGTAACAGGGATCGGATTCATCGGCGGCGGATTGTGCTTCCGCCAGGCCGTGCAGGACAAGGAAGTCCTGCACGGCATCACCACCGCTGCTTCGATCTTCGCGGCCGCAGCCATCGGCGCCGCCGCCGGAGTCGGCTACGTCGGAGTAGCGGTCGCCGCCTCCTGCGCCGTGCTGATCAGCCTGGAGATCCGCCACCTGCCGGTGCTGCGCCTCCTCGACGCGCGCCGCTGGCAGGGCCGCTTCCACCATGACGACCACATCCACTTCACGCCCCACCTCGGCCATCTGGGGAACAAGCCGAATTCCGTCGCGAACGGTGAGATCCTGCCCGCGGGAATCCCGTCACCGCTCACCCCTACCGGCGCCCTCGCCGCGAACATTGCCGCCGAACAGATCATCGAGGCCTCAGCCACCCGCGACGTCGTGCACTAACGCAACTGCTTGTCTGCAAAGCGCAGGACGCCGCCCGCGGCCTGTCTCGCGATCGTGTTAGTCTTGTGCAGCCGGTACGTACGATGTCCCCGGGCCTCACCTATAGCCGGCGCGGAATACCGTTTGGCTGGAGCCGCGCTGAGCCCCTCGCCGAGAGGCGACACGCGTACCGGCATCAGTCTTCTGCCGCTTCATCGATGAGTCGGCGGGCGCGATCCGTGTCCGCGCCAGGACTCGGACGAGTCCGGCGACCGGTCGAGGATCTCCCGGGGAACCAAGCCGCCCCTTCCGCATCGAACCACTTACTGCGCCGGACTCAGCTTCGGCGGCCTGATGAGGAGCCGAAAGGTGAACGACCGCAAGCCGGTGTCCACGTGGCTGACCGACATGGACGGCGTCCTTATCCATGAGGGGAACCTCGTCCCGGGCGCGGACGAGTTCATCCAGAAGCTCCGCTCGTGCAGCGTGCCGTTCCTGGTGCTGACCAACAACTCGATCTACACGCCGCGGGACCTGCGGGCCCGGCTGCTGACGACGGGCATCGACCTTCCGGAGGAATCCATCTGGACATCCGCGCTGGCCACCGCGAATTTCCTGCACTCTCAGCGGCCCGGCGGATCAGCCTACGTCATCGGCGAGGCCGGCCTCACCACGGCACTGCACGAAGCCGGTTATACGCTCTCTGAGAACGACCCCGACTACGTCGTGCTCGGAGAGACCCGGACGTACAGCTTCGAAGCGATCACCCGCGCGATCCGCCTGATCGACGACGGCGCCCGATTCATCGCGACCAACCCGGATGCCACCGGGCCTTCCCTCGAAGGCGCCCTGCCCGCCTGTGGATCGGTCGCGGCGCTTATCACCCGGGCGACCGGGATCGAGCCCTACTTCGTCGGGAAGCCGAATCCCGTGATGATGCGCGAGGGCCTGAACAAGATCGAGGCGCACTCGGAGACCACGGCGATGATCGGCGACCGTATGGACACGGACATCAAGTGCGGTATCGAGGCCGGGCTCGAGACCATTCTGGTGATGACCGGCATCACCCAGCCCGGCGATGTGGAGCGCTTCCCGTACCGGCCGTCGCGGATTGTCAAATCGGTGGCCGATCTCATTCACGAGATCAGGTGAATAAAGTGGAAGCCCGGTCATTCCGTCACAATAAATAGGCAGGTCCGCAGGGCCAACGTCAGATCGCTGCGCAACTCACCCGCATGGCCGAATACCAGAGATCTCGGTCCGTCGTTGTGCCGGACGTGAATCTTTCCCGGTATTCCTCGGCGCATCTGACGAACAGCATCACAGTGGCCGTGTCGGCGGGCACACCCGTGTACGACGCGCTGGTGGCGGAGTTCAGAATGGCGCTGCGGGCGATTCCGGGAGACCTGTCGACGGAGGAGCTGTTCGTCGGGGCGCTGTTCCCGGCACTCGAGCGGGGTATCGAGCGGTCCGGTCGCAGCGTGATGGTGCCCCGGCAGCTGCCGCGCCATCGCGCCGTGTCAGATGCACTCCGCGGTGCGGTGTGAAAATCCGATGAAAAGACATAGCTCGCCGGGGCGGCGGTCGCCGAACGGGGCGAGGCTGCACAAGCGCTGAGGCCCAGCCTGGTGAGAAGGGGCGTCGGATCGGGTCGTGGTGTTCTGGCGCGTGCGATCGCAAGGCCAATCGCAACGGCCCACGGTCGTCCTCGGACGGGTTCGTCCGTGGACGACTCCGACGACGCCGCAAGTGTGTGCGACTGGGCGCCGCGCGTCGCGGCCCCGGCGATGCTTCTGGACCAGAGCCCTAGAACGCCGCCCGGCGGATCTTCCCGGTGTAGCGGCCCTCCCACTCGTCGTTGTGCTTGTCACCGCCGGCGATGTTGGCGGACAGGTAGATCGGCGGATGCAGGTCGGCCATGAGCAGTCGCGCGGTGATGTCGGCGACGAGGAGCTGGGCGATCACGGCGTTGCCGATCGACGAGATCGCGCAGACCGAGCCGGAGTCCGGCAGGGGGAGCACGGCGTCGCCGTAGGGGGCGCCGTTGTCGATGACGACGTCGGCGAGTTCGAAAAGCCTCTTGCCGGACGGGTGCCGCGACGTGATGCCGGATGAATGTGCCAGCGAGGTGATCGCGACGACCGGATGGCCCGCGTCCTTCGCGATCAGCGCCATCTCGACCGTGGAGCCGTTGCCTCCGGACTGGGAGCCGATGACCACGACGTCGCCCGCGCTCACCGGGGCGAGGTCCCACACCATGCGGGCCAGGGCCGGGTCGCGCTCGGCTTTGGGGTCCGCGAGCAGCGAGCTGTCTGCGCTGCCGTAGAGGATGACGTCCCGAAGCGCGAGCTTGTTCGTCGGGATGAGTCCGCCGGCCCGGCCGCTCAGCTCCATCGCGAGCGCCTCCGAGTGCCCCGTGCCGAAGACCTGGAGCACTCCGCCGACCGCGAGGGAGGCCGCCACCAGCTCGCCTGCCGCACCGATCGCCGCCTGCTGGGTGGTCTCGATGTGGTCGAGCTGGTTGCGGACCGCTTCGAGGAAGGATGCGGCATTGACCGGCATGGCGGCTCCAGACTCCGGGATCGGCGCGATCGGGTGCTCGGCAGCCTGGGCGCGACGGTGGATGGCAAGCCGACGAACGGTGAGTCAATTTACTGCACCGGGACTCAGCCGGAAATGGCGGTGCCACCACGCTTGAGCACCGGCGGCTCCACTCCCCGACTGCCGTGCCCGGCACTTCCCGCCCGTTCCAGTCGTTGCTCAGACGGGCCGGCATGGCTGGGAGACCACGGGTTTGCGTCACGTGCAGTGCGGCGGCGGCGGGCCCTACGATGAGCGGCGGCCGGCCAGGGCGCGCGGACTAGCGGACGAAGATGGGCAAACGGATCATGGGAGTATTCGGGCAGCGCAGCGGCACTCCGCGCGACACGGCACCGCCGTGGGGCCGCAGACGTGCGCGGTTCAAGGTCAGCCCGGTCTTCATCGGGATCGTCGCACTGGCCGTGATCGGCGGTGTGGCCTCGTGGCAGGGCTTCGGGAACAACGGCGCCGCGGTCTTCGTGTTCGTTCTCGCCGCCTACTTCGCCGTGCTGTGCCTCCACGAGTTCGGGCACGCATACGCCGCCTTCCGGGCGGGCGACAGCTCCGTCGAGGCGCGCGGTTACCTGGATCTGAACCCGATACGGTATTTGAACCCGGTTCTGAGCATTCTGCTTCCGGTGTTCTACCTGGCCATCGGCGGCCTCCCGCTGCCCGGCGGGGCCGTGCTGGTGAACCGGGGGGCCGCGCGGGCGCGGTGGCAGGCCAGCCTCATCTCGGCCAGCGGTCCGCTGTGGAACATCGTCTTCGCCGGGCTGTCGATCGGCGCGATCGCGATCTGGGCGCCGACCAGCGGCGGCGAGCTGACCTACCAGCACGACGAGTTCTGGTCCGCGATGTGCTTCTTCGCCTATATCCAGGTCGCTGTCTCGCTGCTCAACCTGATCCCGGTGCCGGGCCTCGACGGCTACGGGATCATCGAGCCGTACCTGCGGTACGAGACCCGGCGCGGCCTTGAGCCGATCAGGCCGTACGGGATCCTGCTCGTGCTCGTGCTGCTGCTTTTCCTGCCGCCGGTGCGCTCCGCTTTCAGCGACGCGATCGACTCGATACTCACCGCGTGCGGCGTCCCGCAGGGCGGCCCGGGCCTGGGCCAGCAGTTCTTCCAGTTCTGGCGGAAATGACGACTGATCGAGGTCCGGTGGAGACGCCGGTTAGGGGCTGGCGAGGTCTGGCGGAGCAGGCACCGAGATGAGACGATCCGATTAGTCCGGGGACGCCTTTACGGCGCCACGAGATCTTTTTCGAGGAGTCTGTCATGACTACTTCCGATGCTTCCGCGGAAGCCTCTGCCACACCCGCTCCAACCGGCGGGAACGACCGGAAACTCACGCTCTACGGCGGGTCGAACGGGGTCGGGCGCCGCGTGACGGTGCGGGATCTGTTCGCCGCGAAGGAGCGCGGCGAGCGGTGGCCGATGCTGACTGCCTACGACGCGGCCACGGCCGGCGTCTTCGACGAGGCGGGGATTCCGGTGCTGCTGGTCGGGGACTCTGCGGCGGACAACCACCTCGGCTACTCCAACACCGTGCCGGTGACCGTCGAGGAGCTGATCACGCTGGCCTCGGCGGTGGTGCGCGGGACGAAGCGCGCGCTCGTCGTGGCCGACCTGCCGTTCGGCTCCTACCAGGGCTCGGCCCGTCAGGCCCTCGAGACCGGCACCCGGTTCATGAAGGAGGCGGGCGCGGGCGCGGTCAAGCTGGAGGGTGGCCGGCGCGTACTGCACCAGGTCGAGGCGCTGGTCCAGGCCGGGATTCCGGTGATGGCGCATCTCGGTCTCACGCCGCAGTCGGTGAACGTGCTGGGCGGCTACCGGGTGCAGGGACGGGTGGCCGAGGAGGCGGAACGGCTGCTGGCGGACGCGAAGGCGCTGGAAGCGGCGGGTGCGTTCGCCGTTGTCCTCGAGCTCGTGCCGGAGGAGCTGGCGGCGCGGGTCACCGAGCTGCTGCACATCCCGACCGTGGGGATCGGGGCCGGTCCGTCGTGCGACGCGCAGGTGCTGGTGTGGACGGACATGGCCGGCCTGACCGCCGGGCGTGTGCCGCGGTTCGTTAAGCAGTATGCGGACCTGCGCAGTGTGCTCGGGAACGCCGCCCGCGAGTTCGCCTCCGACGTGGTCGAGGGCGTGTTCCCTGCGCCGGAGCACAGCTTCCACTGAACTGATTCGCCGGTCTCGCCGCAGAGCAAAAGCGGGAGCGTCGGCGTGTCGGGGCGGCCTGCTTCGCAGAGCCCGGCCGACCCGGCACGCCAACGCCAGCGCTGACCGCTCTGTGGGATGCGGGATGTGGGATCGGAAGGCCAATGGCCGCTCCGGTCAGTCCTTGCTGTCCCACTCGTCGTTGCGGTTCTGGATGAGCTGCGGTGCTTTTTCCGCTTCCTCCCTGGTCGCGAACGGACCGATCCGGTCCTTCGCCCGGCAGCCGACCTCGCCCTCCACGGTGTGATGGCGCAGGCAGTAGTACCACTTCGGTTCTTCGTCGGACACGCGCGGCTCCCATCGTGCTGCGCCGGTGCTTCGGCGGTATCGGGTGATTACTGCCCGGGGGCAGGGCTCTAAACTCGTCGCATGGCTCCCCTCGCTCCCGGCACAGTGTCTCCGACCCGGTCAGTTCCCGCCCGCATCGCCCGGCCGGAGTACGTCGGAAAGGCTAAGCCAGCCAGGTATACCGGGCCTGACGTGCAGTCGGCGGAGACAATCGAGCGGATGCGGATCGCGGGACGCATCGCCGCTCAGGCGCTGGCCGAGGTCGGCAAGGCGGTGCAGCCCGGGGTCTCGACGGACGAGCTGGACCGGATCGGGCACGAGTTCATGTGCGACCACGGCGCTTATCCGTCCACGCTGGGGTATCGCGGGTTTCCGAAGTCGCTGTGCACGTCGGTGAACGAGGTGATCTGCCACGGGATCCCGGACTCGACCGTGGTGGACGACGGCGACATCGTCAACATCGACATCACCGCGTTCATCAACGGGGTGCACGGCGACACGAACGCCACATTCGAGGCGGGCGCGGTCGCCGAGGAGGCGCACCTACTGGTGGAGCGGACCCGGGAGGCGCTGAACCGGGCGATCAAGGCGGTGCGGCCGGGCCGGCAGGTGAACGTGATCGGCCGGGTGATCGAGTCGTACGCGAGGCGGTTCGGGTACGGCGTGGTGCGGGTCTTCACCGGGCACGGGATCTCGTCCGCGTTCCACAGCGGGCTGATCATCCCGCACTACGACGATCCGCGCGCGGACACGATCATCGAGCCGGGCATGACGTTCACCATCGAGCCGATGCTCACATTGGGCACCGTCGAGCACGTGATGTGGGACGACGGCTGGACCGCGGTGACCGCGGACGGGAAGCTGACGGCGCAGTTCGAGCACACCATGGTGGTGACCGCGGACGGCGTCGAGCTGCTGACGGTGCCGTAGCCGGATTGCAGGCGGTCGGCGGCGCGGGGCTCCAGGCGGCAGCCAGGCCTGGTCGGGAGCGCGTCCGGATCAGAAGCCTTTGCAGATCAGCGCGATTCCGCCGCTACGGCCTCGCAGGCGTCGGCGAGTGCGGTGAGCAGTTGGAGCGGGTCGGGCAGCGGGGCGTCAGGCTGGTGGATCCAGCGGGCACAGCGGCCGTTGGTGCCGCGGGCCGGTGGGATCAGCACATAGGAGCCCTTGGTGTGCCAGCGCAGGCCGGGTGCGTCGGGGCCGGTCTCGGGGGCGGCGTCGAGGACGCAGGGCCACCATTCGTCCGACTCCGCGTCGTCGCCCGCACCGGGGCGCGGTTTGGTGAAGTACAGGTGGCGGTCTCCCGCCGCGCTGGCGCAGACGGGGCCGATCGGTGTTTCGGCGGCTACCAGGGCGGCGAAGGCCAGCGCGCCGGCGGCGGCCGGGACGTCGAGGACGTCGTGGGTCAGGCCGGTCGGGGAGGCGAAGTTGGAGTCGGGCTGCCGGGTCCGCCACAGGTCGAGCTGGGCCGGGTCGGCGCTCGCCTCAGTGCGCCAACCGTAGGACACGGGGTGCGCGCCGGGGTCGGGGCAGCCGATGCGGCTGCACGAACAGCCGGGACCGCGCGGCGCGGCGGCGGGCACGACGGCGAAGCCGCGGGCGATGAACTCGGCCACGTCGTCGCGGTCGCCGGGGCGGCGTCTCACCGCGGGGAACCTTGTGCGCGCCGGCGGCCGGCGGGTCCTCCCCATACTCGCCTCCTTCGCATCGGATGGATGCTCACCGTGCGTTTCCCCTGGCAGATACCCGTAGAAAGGGGCTGTGACCAGGTTTCGGGGCGCGCCGGCTGCCGAGGGGATCCAGTGTACTGAGTGACGGGCGGGGCGGTGGCGCCACGCGGGTGCAGCGAGGAGGCATCGACGGCCGGCGCCGCGCGTGAGACTACGGCTACTGCGATGCCTTTGCCGGACCGGCCGCGCGGCGACCGTGCGGCGACCGCGTGTCCGGATTGGAGTCCTGTTGGCGGTGTGTCGGCGTGCGACCAGTGCATTTCACGGCATGAGCGACGGTCGGGTATGCTTTCGGGGTAATCATGTGATGCCCGCGCGTCTTCCCTGACGCCCGGAGCCCGCCGGGGTAGGTTGTTCGACCCGGCGGTGCGTGCCGGGCAGCGCCTAGCGGTGCCGACCAGAGGGAATCCCCCGGCCGAGACGTCCGACCGGCCCAGCTTTGCGGCTGGTTCATGGACAAGGCTGATACAGGCGCGGCATTGCCCCGAAGTAGGGCCCGTACCTGATCGGCTCGGCGGTGCGCAGACGCGCGCTTTTCGAAGCCTCCTTGGAACGTGCCGTTCAACCAGGAGTTCGCGCAATCATGTCCGTCGAGATTTTTGAAGATGTCGTCGTGCCGGCGGAGCAGTCCGCCGCACAAACCGAAACCGCTGCGGATGCCGGCGCCCCGACCGGGGACGCTGTCGGTGGTCCCGTCGGCGATGTAAATGTAGTTGAGGCAAGCCGCGTTCAGGACACCGGCACCGAGGTGACCTTCGAGTCGCTGGAGCTGCCGAAGCCGCTGCTCGAAGTGCTGCGCGAGGCGGGGGTGGTGACCGCCTTCCCGATCCAGGCGGCGACGATCCCGGACGCGCTGATGGGCCGGGACGTGCTCGGCCGGGGCCGTACCGGGTCCGGAAAGACGCTGGCCTTCGGGCTGCCCACGCTGACCCGGCTGGAGGGCCTGCGGGCGAAGCCGCGCCGGCCGCTCGGCCTGATCCTCGTGCCGACCCGCGAGCTGGCGATGCAGGTGGAGGACGCGCTGCGGCCTTACGCCCGCGCGCTGCGGCTGCGGATCCGCTCGGTGTACGGTGGGGCGCCGATGCGGCGTCAGATCGACGCGCTGCGCTACGGCGTGGAGCTGCTCGTGGCCACGCCGGGCCGGCTCTCCGACCTGATCGAGCGCGGTGAGTGCGAGCTCGACGACGTGGACGTCGCGATCCTCGACGAGGCGGACCAGATGTGCGACATGGGCTTCCTGCCGCACGTCAGCGAGCTGATGGACCAGGTCGCGCCGGGCGGCCAGCGGCTGCTGTTCTCGGCGACGCTGGACGGCGCAGTGGACGAGATCGTCAAGAAGTACATGGCCGATCCGGTGCTGCACGAGGTGGACCCGCAGGCCGGTGTGGTCACCACGATGAGCCACCACCTGCTGATGGTCGCCCCGCAGCACAAGGCCAAGGTCGCCGCGCAGATCGCCGGGCGGCACAGCGGCGGCGAGGGCGGCCCCGCGGCGCGCTCGCTCTTCTTCGTGCGCACGCAGATGGCCGTGGACCGGGTGACCGAGCAGCTGCGCGAGCGCGGCCTGGCGGTGGCCGGGCTGCACGGCGGGATGACGCAGATCGCGCGGACCAAGACGCTCGAGGACTTCAAGGAGGGCCGCACGCCGGTCCTGGTCGCCACGGACGTCGCGGCACGCGGCATCCACGTCGACGGGATCGACCTGGTCGTCCATGTCGACCCGCCGCGCGACTCGAAGGACTACCTGCACCGGGCCGGGCGCACGGCGCGGGCCGGCCAGTCGGGTGTCGTCGCGTCGCTGGTGCTGCCCAAGCAGCGCAAGCAGGCGCAGCGGCTGATGGACGCCGCCGGGGTCACGGCGCAGGAGCTGGACGCGGCGCCGGTGGGCACGGGCGGCAGGTGGCAGGCGGCCGGTGCCGCGCTGGCCGAGCTGACCGGTGCGCGCGAGGTGCCCGAGCCGGGCGATGTCGCCGTGTTCACGTTGCCGGTGCGGGAGCGGGACCGCGGGTCCCGGTTCGGCGAACGGCGCGGCTACGGCCGTCCGGAGCGGCGGGATGAGCGCACCGACTATCGGCGCGACGACCGGAACGGCCAGCGCCGGGATGGTCATGACGGGCGGGACCGCAGCTACGGCTCGGACCGCTTTGGGCGCGACCGCGACCGCGACGGCCAGCGCGGCGGTCACAGCGGCAGCTATGACCGTGACCGCGGTGGTTACCAGCGGCGCGACGGCGACCGGTTCGCCCGGGACGACCGGCGTAGCGGGCCCGAGCGGCGGACCTTCGGCAACGCGGACCGCAGCGGTTCGGGTTCGCGTCCTGAGGGCGGTGTCGACCGCCGGTCCGGCGGCGAGCGGTTCGGCCGGGACGAGCGCGGGCCGCGCACCGAGGCCAGTCCGCGGCCGGGTCGGGAGCACTGAGCTGGGGAGTGCGGCTCGCACGGACGAATGGCTGAAGGCCAGGGACGGTGACCGGTCCCGGTCGGGTTTTTCCGATGCAGGCCTATGTGGGCCGATGACGAGGGCCGGGCAGCGTGTGCGCTGCCCGGCCCTCGCGCATGCTCCGGCGCACCAACCCTTCCCTGAAGTTACAGAATTTGAACTCTGTAAGTGGTCAGTTGTAGGCTGTAGTCCGTAAAGTGTGAAGCAGTCCGTCCCGCTCGGAAGGAATCAGCATGGAAACGCGTGACCTGGGGGCGTCCGGGCCCCGGACCTCGCTCATCGGCCTCGGGGCCATGGGCATGTCGGGGCTCTACGGCGCAGCCGACGAGGCGGAGTCGATCGCCACGGTGCACGCCGCGCTCGACGCGGGCGTGACGCTGGTGGACACCGGCGACTTCTACGGGATGGGCGACAACGAGATGCTGCTGGGCAGGGCGCTGCGCGGGCGGCCGCGGGACGGCTACCGGCTGAGCGTGAAGTTCGGGGCGCAGCGCGGGCCGGACGGCGCGTGGCTGGGCTACGACGCGAGCCCGAACGCGCTGAAGACCGCGCTGGCCTACAGCCTGCGCCGGCTCGGCACCGACTACGTGGACATCTACCGGCCGGCCCGGCTGGACCCGCGGGTGCCGATCGAGGAGACCGCCGGGGCGATCAGGGAACTGATCGAGGCCGGATACGTGCGGTACCTGGGCCTGTCCGAGGTGGGCGCCGAGACGATCCGCCGGGCGCACGCCGTGCAGCCGGTGTCGGACCTGCAGATCGAGTACTCGCTGTTCTCGCGCGGCGTCGAGTCCGCGATCCTGCCCGCGCTGCGCGAACTCGGCATCGGCCTCACTGCGTACGGCGTGCTCTCGCGCGGCCTGCTGTCAGGGCACTGGTCCGCACAGCGGTCCGCGGCGCCGTCCGACTTCCGCACGCACGCTCCCAGGTTCCAGGAAGGCAACGTGCAGCGGAACCTGGAGTTGGTCGAAGCGCTGCGGAAGGTGGCCGACGCGAAGGGCGCGACGGTGGCCCAGCTGGCGATCGCCTGGGTGGCGGCGCAGGACCCGCTGATCGTGCCGCTGGTCGGGGCCCGGAGCCGGGACCGGCTGGCGGAGGCGCTGGGTGCGGCGGACCTCGAGTTGTCGGCTGAGGATCTGGCCGCGATCGAGCGGGCCGTGCCGGCGGGCTCCGCGAGCGGCGAGCGCTACGGTGCGGACCAGTTCGCGATGCTGGACAGCGAGAAGCCGGCGTGATGTGCGTGACGCAGGACGCGGCGGCGCCGGGGGGGACGGCCAGGCGGCGTGGATGCAGACGGCGACGATGTGGATGGTGACGAGATGGCGGCGGTCGAGCCTCTGACGAGGGAGCGCGTGCTGGACGCGGCCGAGGAGACGCTGCGCCGCTTCGGGCCGGCGAAGACCACGGTGGTCGACGCGGCGCGCGTGCTGGGGGTGAGCCATGCCGCGGTGTACCGGCATTTCGCGTCGAAGGCCGAGTTGCGCGACGCGGTGCTGGAGCGCTGGCTGGAGCGGATGAATCCGCCGCTGGCGCAGATCGCGCAGCGCGAGGGGCCGGCGGGTGAGCGGCTGCGCGCGTGGGTCGTGACGCTGTCGGGCCTGAAGCGGGCGCGGGCGCAGGACGATCCGGATCTGTTCGCCGCGTATGCGCTGCTGTCGGATCAGTCGCGCGGCGCTGTCCGCGGGCATGTCGCGGATCTGACGGCGCAGCTCGAGCGGATCGTCGCGGACGGCATGGCGAGCGGTGAGTTCGCCGCCGGCGACGCGTATGCGGCCGCGGTGGCCGTGTTCGACGCGACGTCGCGCTTCCACCATCCGGCGCACGCGAGCGACTGGGCGGGTCTGCAGACGGATCGCCGGCTCGACGCGGTGTGCGGGCTGCTGCTGTCCGGGCTCACAGCACGCTGACACGTCGGGACGGGGGCGCGCGGGCATCGTTTGCGCTGCCCGGAGGCCTATTCTGATAGCCAGCCAAACGTTTGTTCGACGGCCGTGCGGGTAGGAATACGGTGTCTGAGCATGCGACTCGGGGAGGGTTGCTGAATTGTCCGGGAAAGGTTTCGACGACGGGCGCGCGACGGCCGGATGGGTGCGCGTCCGGCTGGCCTCGCCCGCGGATCCTCGCGGTCCGCGCGGGGTCTCGCTCACCGAAGGAGAGCTGGTGCTGCGTGCCGACCGGGTGGCCGCGGACGAGGACGAACTGGTGTTCGTGTGCGCGGACGAGGTGGTGTTCCGGCTGGACCGGCGCTACTTCCGCGCGCTGACCTGGTTCGTGGACCGGCCGACCTTCGGCGAGTGGCTGAGGGCGCGGCGCAAGCAGTATCCGAATTCGCATACCCGATGGTCCGCCGACGAGCGCTCGCGGCTGGCCGGAGAGCTGGAGCAGGGCTTCGAGTGGCGGCGTATCGCGGATCTGCACGGGCGGACGCTGAACGCGGTGCAGCGCGAGGCGGTGCGCGACGGTCTGGTGGCGGCCGAGGCGGTGCCGGCGCCGGAACTTGTCGATTGAACGCGATGCCGCTAGATTGCGTTTCCTAAATGACGGCGGGCTCGGGCGGCGGGTCTGCCGCTGCCCGAGCCCGGGCGGGGAATTCAGGGGCGCGGGCCGCGGCGCGGCGCCTAGCATGACCGCATGGAAGCCACCCGCGAGCTGCTGCCCTTTCTGGCCACCGCCGTCGTCGTGATCCTGATCCCCGGTCCGCAGGTGCTGTTCGTCGTGGGCCGCGCGCTCAGCTATGGGAGACGCGCCGCGATGACCTCCGCTTTTGGAGGCAATCTGGGTGCCTATACACAGGGTCTGCTTATCGCGGCCGGGTTGGGCGCTCTGGTGGAGCAGTCGGACACGATCTACACCACGGTCAAGCTGATAGGCGCCGCGTATCTGGTGTTCCTCGGCGTCATGGCGTTCCGGCACCGGCACGCGCTGGCCCAGGGGCTGAAGGCCGCCGAGGACGAGATCGCCCGCAGGGAGCCGGTCGGCGCGTGGAAGGCGGCGCGGCAGGGCTTCCTGGTGGGCATCACGAATCCCAAGGCGGGAGTGTTCTTCGCGGCGATCCTGCCGGAGTTCACCGATCGCGCCGCGGGGCACGTGCCGCTGCAGATGGCCGTGCTGGCCACGTTGTTCTCGTTGATCGCGCTGGTGTGCGACGCCACCTGGGGGCTGGTCGCGGGGTCGGCGCGGGACTGGTTCGCCCGGTCGCCGCGGCGGCTCGCCGCGGTCGGCGGGGCGGGCGGTCTGGCGATGATGGGGATCGGCCTGGGCATCGCGGTGACCGGCCGGAAGGACTGACCGGCGGCGCCTTCGGCCGCGCCGGGGTCAGCGCAGCGCGTGGATCCGGAAGCGGAGCCGGCAGATCACGGCGCAGGTGTGGTGCCGGACGGCGCGGTCCAGCACCGCTCCGCGCTGGTTCTGCAGCAGCCGCTGCCAGACGCGGTCGGGCTGGATCTCGGGGATGAGCACGACGAGCCGGTCGTGTTCGTCCTCGGCGTCGACGGCGTTGAGGTAGTCGATGATCGGGCGGGTCAGGGACCGGGTCGGCGTCGTCAGGACGGTGAGCGGCACGTGCGGCTGCCAGGCGTCCCAGGCGGCGCGCAGCCGGCTCGCGGCGCTGTCCTCCTCCGGGTCGCCGGTGTGCGCGACGGTGACCGCGCGCACGTCGTCGCCGATGGACAGCGCGGTGGCGAGCGCCTCCTGGGTCAGCCTGCTGACCGCGCCGACCGGGACGACGACGAGGGAGCGCCGCGGTTCGGGCGGCCCGGGCAGCTCGCCGAGGGCGAGCTCCCGGCCGATCCGGTCGTAGGCGCGGTGCACCGCCTCGAACATGAGCACCAGCAGGGCGACGCCGGCGAAGACCATCCAGCCGCCCTCGGTGAACTTGGCGGCCAGCTCGACGACCGTGGCCAGCGCGGTGAGCACGGCGCCGAGGCCGTTGAGGGCGATGCGCCAGCGCCATCCGGCCGAGCGCTCCCCGAGCCAGTGCCGCACCATGCCGACCTGGGAGATGGTGAAGCCGATGAAGACGCCGATGGCGAAGACGGGCACCAGCGTCTGGGTGTCGCCGTCTGCGATGACGAGCAGGAGCAGCGCGACGGCGGCCAGCACGACGACGCCGTACCGGTAGACGCGGCGGTCCGCGCGCAGGGCGAAGATGTGCGGCAGGTGATTGTCCTGGGCCAGCAGGCTGGTGAGCACCGGCATGCCGCCGAACGAGGTGTTCGCGGCGAGGGCGAGCAGCACCACGGTGGCGAACTGGACGATGTAGAACCCGGCGTTGTGGCCTAACGCGGCGTCGGTGAGCTGGGCCAGCACCGTCTTGGTCGGGTCGGGCGCGACGTGGTACTTGCCGATGAGCACGGACAGGCCGATAAGCATCGCGCCGAGCAGGGCGCCGAGGGCGATCTCGGTGCGCTGCGCGCGTTTGACCCGCGGGGTGCGGAAGGTGGGGACCGCGTTGGCGATGGCCTCGACGCCGGTCAGGGCGCTGCATCCGGAGGCGAAGGCTTTGAGCAGCAGCAGGAATCCGACGCTCGCGGTGGCGCCGGCGGCCGGATGGGCGGGCTCGGTGAGCGGGTGGGCGCGCAGCAGGCCGGCGAGGACCACGGCGGCGATCGCGGCGATGAACACGACCGTGGGGGCGATCAGGATCCTGGCGGACTCGGCGACGCCGTAGAGGTTCACGCCGGTGATCAGGGCGAGCACGGCGATGCACAGCCAGAGGCGCGCGCTGTAGAGCGACGGGAAGGCCGAAGTGAGGGCGGCGACGCCGGCGGAGACCGAGACGGCGACGTTCAGGACGTAGTCGATGATCAGGGAGGCCGCGGCGACGAGGCTGACCCGGCGGCCGAGGTGCCGGCCGGCCACCGCGTAGGCGCCGCCGCCGTTCGGGAAGGCGGCGATGACCTGCCGGTAGGAGAAGGTCAGGGCGGCCAGCAGGACGACGATCGCGAGGGTGACCGGCAGGGTGAAGCCGAGGCCGTGGCTTCCGGCGACGGCGAGCACGACGACGATCGCCTCGGGGCCGTAGGCGACGGAGGCGAGCGCGTCGAGGGAGAGCGCTGCGAGCCCTTGGGAGACGGTGAGGCGATCGCGTTCGCCGCGCGGGTCGGGTGACGGCTCGTCAGGCGTGCCGTCGCCGGCCCGGGCCAGCTGGTCCGGCGTGGTGTGTTCCGTCATGGCGGGCCTCCCCGTTCCGCGGCGTCGGCCGTGCCCGTCCGCCGGCCGGATCGGAAGATAGCATCGCCGGCCGCGGTCGCCGTGGTGGACAGGCTGATTTCCACGATTTGCAAACGCCGGTACAGCTTGGCGCCCGGTCGGAGCAGCGCCCCGGCTGGTGGGTTTGGATGCCGGGGCGCTGCCGTCCGAGAGGGTGTCTTGTGGCGTTTCGGGTCGACCGCATGGGCTCGTTGGCCGCGCTCTGGTCTCTTGGGTCGGGGACGGCACGGTGTTTCGGCCTAGCGGCGGGCCTGGCAAGGCGCCGGGCCGTCCGCATACCGGTGTTGTATGCGGGCGGCCCGGCAACGCCGCCAGGGTCGTCGATCGGCCGAAACACCACCCGAAATACCACAAGACGCCCTCTGCGGGGCCGTCAGCGGTTGTTGCCCACCTTGGAGTCGAGCAGGCCGCGCTCGTCGAGGTAGTCGCGCAGCGGGAAGCGCTCGCCGCCGAGGCCCCAGTACGAGATGGCGTCCCGGCCGCCGCCGAGCAGCTGCCGCTGGATCGGCGTCAACTCCTCCCACCACGGGTGGCCGGGGGCGATGACGCGGTCCTCGTGCGGGGCGATCCAGCGGTAGGTCCAGCCGACGAACAGCGCCTTGCGGGTGATGCCGGAGTTGTTGTCGGCCCGGCAGTGGTAGAGGCGCCGGTCGAACACGACGACGTCGCCGCGGCCGGGGCAGATCTCGACCGCGCCGGCCGGGTCCTCGAAGCCGAGCGCGGGGTCGGCCGGGCGGGGCAGCCGGCTGGTCCGGTGGCTGCCGGGGATGCAGCTGAGGTTGCCGCGGCCGGGCTGCGAGTTGTCGGACAGGAAGAACGCGGTGCGGATGGACAGCAGCGGGCGCACCGGCTCGGTCTCGATCTCGAGGTTCTGCCGGCCGCCGTCCTGGTGCCAGCGCCAGACCCGCGGGCGCGGCTGCGGGATCGGCGGATGGACGTCGAGGTGGTGGTGGTAGGCGTGGATGTTCCAGCCGAGGATGCCCCAGACCAGCGGGAGGACGGTGGGCAGCTCGAGCAGTTCGAGGAAGGCGCGGTCGCGGTGCAGGAAGCCCATCAGGTGCAGGCTTCGGTCCGAGGGCTCGAGTGAGCCGGCCCGCTCCTCGTGCCGGTACACCCGTTCCACGGCCTCGTCGAGCCGTTCGAGCAGGTCCGGGGGGATCGCGCCGCGGGCGACGAAGTAGCCGTCGCGCTCGAAGGCGTCGCGCTGCGCGTCCGCTATTCTCAGACCCCTGTATTTGAGTGTGGTCATAGTCCGCTCCCGCTGAATCAAGGCTCGGATGAGCCCGATGGGTTACGGTGGAGAGACGGGACGGTCCGGACCCGGGTTGTCCGTGCATTGAAACGGTTTTGAAACAGCGTTTACGAAACGGGCGGCAGGGGCCGCTAGAACCGGGGGCCGCCGGTCGGCAGCTGGATGCTGAACTCGGCGCCGTGTCCGACGCCGGTGCGCACCGAGACGCTGCCCCCGTGCGCTGCGGCGATGGCGGCCACGATGGCCAGGCCGAGGCCGCTGCCGCCGTCGCCGTTGCGGCTGCGCGAGGGGTCGGCCCTATAGAAGCGCTCGAAGACCCGCCGGGCTTCGTGCTCGGCCATGCCGGGTCCGTTGTCGGCGACCTCGAGCAGGTACGAGTCGGGGGCGGCGCCGCGCGGGGCGGGGGCGCCGGGGCGCACCCGGACGGTGACGCGGGTGTCCTCCGGGGTGTACCGCAGGGCGTTGTCGAGCAGGTTGTCCAGCGCCTGCCGCAGCCGGGTCTCGTCGCCGATGATCACCGGCTCGGGGGTGCCGCCGCGCTGGCGCACGTCGAGGCTGACGTCCCGGTCGGGGGTGCGGACCCGGGCGCCGGCGACCGCGCCGGCGGCGAGCGCGGCGAGGTGGACCCGGTCCCGGGCGATGGGGCGCTGCTGGTCCAGCCGGGCGAGCATGAGCAGGTCCTCGACCAGCAGGCCCATGCGCACCGCCTCGTCCTCGATCCGGCGGATCAGGTCGGGCAGGGCGCGCGGGTCGGCCGCGCCCTGGCGGTAGAGCTCGGCGAAGCCGCGGATGGAGGTTAGCGGGGTGCGCAGCTCGTGGCTGGCGTCGGCGACGAACTGGCGCATGCGCTGCTCGGAGCCGCGGGCCGCGGCGACGGCCTCCTCGCGGGCGCTGAACGCGGCCTCGATCTGGCCGAGCATGCCGTTGAGGGCGGTGGACAGCCGGCCGAGCTCGCTGCGCGAGTGCCCGGGGCTGACCCGGCGGGACAGGTCGCCGGCGGAGATCGCGGCGGCGGCCTCGGCGATGTCGTCGAGGGGGCGCAGGGCGGCGCGCACGGTCGCGTAGCCGAGCATGATCAGGGCGGCGCCGACGACGCAGTCCACGGCGATCTCGAGGGCGATCAGGTGGCTGACGGTGCTCTCGACGCCGGCCAGGCTGGTGGCGACCAGGACGTAGCCGTTGGCGGTCTCGTACTGGGGGTGCGGGGTCGTCGCCGCGGCGGCCTCGTTGGCCCCGGCGCCGGGGTTGATCAGCTGCTTGTACTGCAGCGGCACGACGACGATCTGCCAGCTCAGGTAGGGCGCGGCGCGATCGGTCACGATCATGGGCTCGTTGGAGGTCTCGGCCTGCTTGAGCACGGCCGGGGTGGGCAGCTCGGGGCTGTAGGAGCGCTCGTTGATCGTGGCCGAGCAGAACGAGGCGATCTGGCCCTGGGCGTTGATCAGCTCGGTCGCCGTGCCGGTCGGGGAGGTGCCGCAGGTCAGCGCGCTGCCCCCGTTGCTGGTGTGCAGGGGTTTGAGCTGCCGGTCCTGCTCCACCGCGGCGGCGACGTTGCGCAGCTGTTCGCCGCTCTGGTCGATCAGGTACTGCCGGAACAGGGACACGCCGATGAAGCCGGTGACGGTCAGCGCGACCGCGGCCAGGCCGAGCGCTCCGGCGACCAGGCGGGCCCACAGCGGCGTGTGCCACCACAGCCATCTGGCCGCGCCGACCGCGGCGGCGGGCCGGCCCTGCCTCATCCGCCTTCCCTCGGCTCGCGCAGCAGGTAGCCGATCCCGCGCACGGTGTGGATGAGCCGGGGGCCGTCGCGGTCGATCTTGTGCCGCAGGAAGGAGACGTAGGACTCGACGATGCCGTGCTGGCCGGCGAAGTCGTAGTTCCAGACCCGGTCCAGGATCTGGGCCTTGGACAGCACCCGGCCGTTGTTGAGCATGAAGTAGCGCAGCAGCTTGAACTCGGTGGGCGAGAGCTCGATGCGCCGGCCGGCCCGCCAGACCTCGTGCGACTCCTCGTCGAGCTCGAGGTCGGCCACGCGGTGCCGGCCGCTGGACGCGGCGGCGGCCTCGCCGCGGGTGCGGCGCAGCACGGAGCGGATCCGGGCGACGACCTCTTCCAGGCTGAACGGCTTGGTGACGTAGTCGTCGCCGCCGAGGGTCAGCCCGGTGATCTTGTCCTCGACGGCGTCGCGCGCGGTCAGGAACAGGATGGGCACGTGCCGGCTCTCCCGCAATCGCCGCGCGACGTGGAAGCCGTCCACGTCCGGGAGCATGACGTCGAGCACGACCAGGTCGGGCTGGTCGCGCTCGGCGGCCTCGAGCGCCTCGCGGCCGCTGGCCGCGGTGGCGACGTCGAAGCCGGAGAACCGCAGGCTGACCGAGAGCAGCTCGCGGATGTTTGGCTCGTCGTCCACCACGAGCAGCCGGGGCATCGGGTTGTCCACTCCCACGGCGTCGATCCTTGCCGCCTTTCCTGAACGCCTCCCGCCCGTTTCCTGAAAGTTCTCCGCAAGGTTCGGGGCGGTCGGGCCGCACGGGCTCGTCGGGGCCCGTCGCGTTCAGGATTCTTGCAGAAATCCTTGAGGCGGGTTTCAGCCGCAGCGTGTCGACTGTGGCCCGAGCGACAGCGAACCACGATCGCGGAGCGACAGAGACAGACAAGCGCGGATGGGTGAATTCATGCGGATCCTAGTACTTGGCGCAGACGGCTACCTCGGCTGGCCGACGGCGTTGCACCTGTCGGAGGCCGGCCATGACGTGGGCGTGCTCGACAACTTCGCCCGCCGCGGCTACGACGACGAGCTGGGCTCCGGGAGCCTCGTGCCGATCGAGTCGTTCGAGGACCGGGTCGCGGCCTGGCACGAGGTGTCCGGCAAGCGCCTCGAGTCGTTCGTCGGCGACCTGACCGACGCCGAGTTCACGCTCGGCGCGGTGCGCGACTTCCGGCCCGACGCGATCGTGCACTTCGCCGAGCAGCGGGCCGCGCCGTACTCGATGATCGACCGGGCGCACGCGGTGTACACGCAGACCAACAACGTGGTCGGCACGCTGAACCTGCTCTACGCGATCGCCGAGGTGGACCCGGAGATCCACCTGGTCAAGCTGGGCACGATGGGCGAGTACGGCACGCCGAACATCGACATCGAGGAGGGCTGGCTGGAGGTCACCCACAAGGGGCGCACCGACCGGATGCTCTTCCCGAAGAAGCCGGGCTCGTTCTACCACCTGTCCAAGGTGCACGACAGCCACAACATGGAGTTCGCCTGCCGGATCTGGGGGCTGCGCGCCACCGACCTGAACCAGGGCATCGTCTACGGGCAGCAGACCCCGCAGACCGCGCGGGACCCGCGGCTGGCCACCCGGTTCGACTACGACGCGGTGTTCGGCACCGTGCTGAACCGGTTCGTGATCCAGGCGGTGCTCGGCCACCCGCTGACCGTGTACGGCTCGGGCGGGCAGACCCGCGGCATGATCGACATCCGGGACACCGCCGAGTGTATCCGGCTGGCCTGCGAGAACCCGGCGGACCGGGGCGAGTTCCGGGTGTTCAACCAGATGACCGAGTCGTTCTCGGTCGGGCAGCTGGCGAAGACGGTCGCCGAGGCCTACACCGACGGGGTCGAGATCGAGTACCTGGAGAACCCGCGGGTCGAGCTCGAGGACCACTACTACAACGTCGTGCACACGGCGCTGCCGGCGCTGGGGCTCAAGCCGCACCTGCTGTCGGACACGCTGATCGACTCCATGTTCGGCATCGTGCAGGGCAACCTGGAGCGGATCGACCAGCGCGCGCTGCGGCCGGCGGTGAACTGGCGCAGGACGGGCAACCCGAGCTCGGCGCTGCTGGAGGCCGGGGCGTGACCCAGGTCTCGGTCGACAGCGGGGCCGGCTCGACCGCGAGCCCTCCGCCCGATGCCGGGGCCCCGGCGACCGAGGCCGGCGAGCCGGCGGGCCGGCGCTTCTGGCCGGCGATCCGCCGGCGCACCGCGGCGCTGCCCGGGGGCCTGTGGCGGGCGATCGCGACGAACAAGCTGTTCATGCTCCTCTTCGCGGCGGGAGCGGTGGGCCGCGGCTTCGCGATCGAGGCGTACCGCCCGCTGCTGAGCAACCTGGACTCGTTCTGGTACGTCCAGAACTCGATCTGGCTGGTGCCCCAGGGTGTGAACCCGATGGGCTACTCCCTGTTGATCCGGCTGTTCAGCCTCTTCGCGAACGAGTTCGCGCTGGGGATCTTCCAGCACGCGCTGGGCCTGGGGATGGGCCTGGGCTGCTACGTGTTCCTGCGCAGGTTCGGCGCGCCGCGCATCCTCGCGGCGCTCGCCTGCGCGCCGATCCTCCTGGACGCCTACGAGTGGCAGATGGAGGAGTACCTGCTCTCGGACTCGGTGTTCCTCGCGATGATCACCGGCGGGACGCTGCTGCTGGCCTGGCGCGGGCGGGCGGGCTGGAAGGCGGCCTTCGCGGCGGGTCTCATCCTGGGCCTGAGCTGCACGGTGCGCTCGATCGGCGAGGTCACGTTCCTCCCGGCGGCGCTGTACCTGCTGTGGGCCGCAGGTCCGGGGTGGCGCCAGCGTCTTGGGCGCACGGCGGCGCTGCTCGTGGCGTTCGCGATGCCGCTGCTGGCCTACGCGGGCGACATGGAGGCGAACGTCGGCACGTTCACTATCACCACCTCGTCGGACACGAGCGCGGCGATGCTGTACGGGCGCGCGGCGACGTATGCGAACTGCGCGGCGATGCCGGCGAAGTACAAGTACATCTGCCCGACGGGCACCGTGGCGCAGCGCGAGGCGACCGGTCCGGACTTCTACGACGACAACCCCGGCTCGCCGATCAGCACCTACAGGCTGCCGCAGGGGCCGGCGGCCACGGCGCTCGAGCGCGGCTTCGCCTACTACGTGTTCGAGCACCAGCCGGTGCAGACGGTCCAGGTGGTGGGCAAGGACTTCCTGGCCCTGTTCCTGCACTCGCGGTCGGACGTGACCGGGGCGACGCCGATCTCCCGCTGGCAGTTCTTCACCACGTACCCCGTCTGGGCGACGGACCGCAATCCGTGGGCGCTGTTCTCCATGACAGGGGACGACAGCCCCAACGCGAACCAGGCCGTGGCGCAGGGCCTGCTGGACTACCAGCTGGATGGCGGCTACACGCCCGGATACCTGTTCTCGTTCACCCTCCTGGCCGGCCTAGCCGGAGCCGTGGGGGTGACCCGGCGGGCGCGGCGCAGCCCGGTGCGGCCGGCGGCGTTCCTGTTCATCGCGACCGGCCTGGCGCTGCTGCTGGGGTCGGACCTCTATGAGTTCACTTGGCGATACGAGTTGCCGGCGGTCGTGTTCCTGCCGGTGGGAGGAGCACTGGGCCTGATGGCTCTGTTCGGTTGGGACGGGAAGAAGCGGACCGCGGCCGGCGGCATGCCACGGCTCGAGGCGTATCCGGACGAGGTCGACCTGCAGGTCGCGGCCGAGTTCGAGAAGCGCGGCGGGTTCGGCGACCGGCAGCCCGAGGTCGTCGTGCTGCTCGCGGCGTACAACGAGGAGGAGGCGATCGGGGCGGTCCTCGACGAGATCCCCGATCAGCTGCTCGGCATGACCGCGGTGCCGCTGGTGGTGGTGGACGGCAACACCGACGCGACGGCGCAGATCGCCAAGGACCGCGGCGTGCCGACGATGGTCGTCGAGGCCAACCGCGGCCAGGGCGCGGCGTTGCGCATCGGCTACAACGCGGCGTATGCCGCGGGCGCGCAGTACATCGTGACCACGGACGGCGACGGCCAGTACGACGGGACCCGGCTGGACGAGGTGCTCAAGCCGGTGGTCTCGGGCGAGGCTGACTTCGTGGTCGGCTCGCGGGTGCTGGGGCGCAGCGAGAGCAAGGACTGGTACCGCAGCCTCGGGGTCCGCGTCTTCTCCGCGATCATCAGCGTCCTCATGCGGACCCGGGTCACCGACTCCTCGTCGGGCCTGCGGGCGATGCGCGCGGCGATCCCGGTGGGCGTGCGGCTCGAGCAGCCGCAGTATCAGACGTCCGAGATGATGATCAGCGTCCTGGCCGCCGGGTACCGCGTCTCCGAGGTGCCGATGGTGATGCTCAAGCGCTCCGCCGGCGACACCAAGAAGGGCAAGAACTTCATCTACGGGTGCCGCTACGCGCGGGTGGTGTTCGGCACCTGGCTGCGCGAGCGCGGACCCGGCTCGCGGCGGGTGAAGACCAGCTTGTCGAACAACACGAACTTGACGACGAACACCACGCCGTAAGCTGCGAAATAGGCCGCGCCGAGCAAGTAGGACAGCTCGGCGCGGCTGTTCACGTGGCCGCGCAGCCACAGGTCCGCGCCCTTGGTCGCGGCGATCGCGCCGAGCGCGGTGACGATCGTGATCACCCAGTAGGCCGCGTTCTCCCGGACCAGGCCGTCCGTGCCGGTCTTCTTCCAGGCCCAGCGCCGGTTCAGCGCGTAGTTGGGCGCCGCGCCGGCGGCCCAGGCCAGCACCGCGCCGGTCGTCGCGCCCAGGCCGATCAGGCCGACGGAGCCGATCAAGACCACTTCGCTGCACGCCATCGCGATGAGCGAGCCGGCGGCGTAGCGGACGAAGAGCCCCGCCTTCGCCACCGCGATCTGCTTCAGCCTCGCCACGCCCACAGGTGTCCTCATCTCTGAAAAGACTTTGTCCAGGGGTGAGCCTATGCGGGGATTCTGAACGTTTTCCGTAAGCGTTGCGAGCGGTCGGCGGGGGTTAGTGGATGCTGCCGCCGATGATGCTCGCGATCGTGTTGCCGAGCTGGGTGATCTGCCCGGCGAAGGCGG
The DNA here is from genome assembly GCA_036501535.1 of Actinocrinis sp. Lineage (GTDB taxonomy): Bacteria > Actinomycetota > Actinomycetes > Streptomycetales > Catenulisporaceae > DASYAE01. The sequence continues at coordinate 24,874 of DASYAE010000007.1, forward strand.
TCGAGTACAGGTAGAAGCCGAGCAGGATGGCAGCGAGCGCGTGCAGGACCTTCAGGCCGCTCTTGCGCACCAGCACGAGCACCATGAACCCGAGCATGAGTGCGATCGGGACGGACAGTTCCACGGCGTGCCCTCCTTCCGGCGCGGAGCGCCAGGCGGATTCCGCTACACATTGTTGCACTGCGAACGCGCATCGTCATGTTAGGCGGTGGCGCAATCGGCGCGGCGCGGCGCGGGCAGGACGTCGCCACGGCGTCCAAGGCTTGCGAAAGCGGTTGAATTCAGGTTTTCCACAGGCTTTTTCCACAGAAATAAAGACTCCCTGACAAACCGTCAGATCGAGCGGCTACTCTTCCTGATGATCGACTACGGCGCGAGGAGAGGCGGCGGCGGTGACGACGGTTGACGAGACGGGGGCCGAGCCGGGGGTGCGATGGCCCCTGGCGGCGGCGCGGTGGCGCGGCGCGGGCGGGCGCCGCGTCCGGCTGGAGCACGGGGCGCTGGGCGTGATCGCGGCGCTGGCCGGGTTCCTCTACGGATGGCAGGCGGCGCGGGCGCAGTTCCACGGGTTCTACGCGACCGCGGTGCGGTCGATGACGCTCAGTTGGCGGGCGTTCGTCTACGGGGCGCTGGACCCGTCCGCGTCGATCACGATCGACAAGATCCCGGGCTTCCTGTGGCCGCAGGCGGCCAGCGCGTGGCTGTTCGGGTTCCATCCCTGGGCGCTGGTGCTGCCGCAGGTCGTCGAGGGCGTGGTGGCGGTGGTGGTGCTCGGGCGGGTGGTGCGCCGCTGGGCCGGCCGGGGGGCGGGCCTGCTGGCCGCCGCGGGGTTCGCGCTGACGCCGGTGGCCGCGTCGCTGTTCGGAAAATCGCTCGAGGACGCGGCGCTGACCTGCGCTCTGGTGCTGGCGGCGGGCTGCTGGCAGCGGGCGGTGGAGGGCGGCCGGCTCGGCTGGCTGCTCGGCTGCGCGGTGTTCGTCGGGCTCGGGTTCCAGGCGAAGATGGTGCAGGCGTGGGCGGTGTTGCCGGCGTTCGCCGTCGCGTACCTGGTGGCGGCGCCGCCGAGGCTGCGGCGGCGGGTGGCGCAGGTGCTGGCCGCCGGGGCGGTGTGCGCGGGGGTGTCCCTGTCGTGGGTCGCGCTGGCGAGCGTCACGCCGGCTGCCGACCGGCCGTATATCGACGGATCGACGACGAACAGCGCCGTGGCGATGGTGTTCGGCTACAACGGGCTGGCCCGGTTCAGCCAGGTCGGGATCACGGCGGCGGGGACGGGCAGTGTGACCGCGGCGCAGGGCGCAGGTATGGCCGCGGCAGGTGGGCATAGCGGTGCCGCGGCGGCGCAGGCGGCTGCAGCGGCTGGGCACGGCGGTGGCACGGAGACGGGCGTGGGAGCTGGCGCGGGCGCGCGTGCGGGAGTCGCGCCGACGCCGGCGGCGGCCGGCGGGAACGACTGGGCGAAGCTGGTCGATCCGGCGCTGGCCTCGCAGGTCGGCTGGCTCTATCCGGCGGCGGCCGCGGGAGTGCTGCTCGGGCTGGTGCGTCGGCGGCGGGGGCGGACGGACCGGATCCGGGCGGGGGCGATGATGTGGACCGGGTGGCTCCTGGTCACCGGGCTGGCGCTGTCGGCGGGGAATGTCGCGCACTCGACGTATGTGGTGGCGCTGGCGCCGCCGCTGGCCGCGCTGGGCGCGTTCGCGATCTCGCGGGCGGCCCGGGCCTATCGGATGCCGCCGCTGACCCGGGCAGATCGGCGCGGCGCGCTGCTGCTGCCGGTCCTGGTCGCCGCGACCGCGGTGTGGGCGCTGCATCTGGCGTGGTCGTTCCCTCACTTCGCGGCTGCGTTGACGCCGCCGTTCGCGGCGTGCGCCGTGGTGGTGGTCGCGCTGCTGGTCGCGGCGAGGTACTGCGCTCCGGGGTGGAGCAGGCTCGCCGCGGTCGGGGCGGCGGCGTCCTGCGCGGTCCTGTTCGCCCAGCCGGCGGTGTGGTCTTTCTCGGTGCTCGACGCCAAGTACGCGGGCAGGTCGGGGAACGCGAGCGCGGGCGGCTACACCGGCGGCTCCCACTTCGCCGAAGGCGGGACGGCGGCGGGCGGGGAGGCGGGCACCTTGTTGGCCGGCGGCGCGGCCGGGAACAGTACGGCGCTGGACCGGGCGGCGCAGCGCAGGACGGCGCCGCTCGCGACGGGCCCGTCTTCGGCCTCGCACGGCGGCGCGGGGGCGGTGTCCGGTCAGTGGGACCCGCAGCCGGATCTGAGCCGGGCCCAGGTCCGGCTGCTGGCGTTCGTCGAGGCGCACCGGGACGGGGCCAAGTATCTGATGGCCGCGCAGTCTTGGAGCGTCGCGTCGCCGTACATCATGGACGACGCGGTGGAGGTGCTGCCGATAGGCGGCTTCTCCGGGCGGGCCGACTTCCCGACGCCGGACGAGTTCCGGTCCTGGGTGCGGTCGGGAGACGTCAGGTACGTTCTGCTCGCGTCGCCGCAGCGGGGTCCGGGAGGGGGCGCGACACAGGAGTGGGAGATGGCCGGGGTGATCCGCAGCGTGCCGCCTGGCACCGGGTCGCAGTCCGAGGCCGCGGCGGCAGCCGGTTCGGCGAGCGCGATAGTGCCCGGCGTCGCGGCGAACACGGATGTCCAGCGGATCGCGGCTGCGGTGCGACAGAACTGCGCTCTCGTGCCCGCCTCGAGCTACGGCGGCGTTCCGCAGGTGACCGCGCCCCTGTACCAGTGCGGTGGAGGTGGTCGGGCGCCGAGCAGGGCGTGAGGAACTGAGCACGAAGTCGAAGTCGAGGTCGGAGGTCGAGGTCGGAGGTCGATCAGGGTGCGCAGTCGGGGTGCGGTTCGAGATCGTCGTGAGCTGATGTGGACGCAGGCCTCTGCCGGCGGCATATCCAAAGGCGGCGTGATCAGCTAGAAACGAAGCCACACGGATCCTTGTGCACCTGCGTGGACATATCCCCGGCTTCGAAGACGAGGTGGCGACCGATGGCCAGTGTCACTTTCCCGGCATCGCAGGGCGAGTTGCGCGGGTACCTGGAGCGACCGGCGGGAGACGGACCATGGCCCGCAGTCGTGGTCATCCACGACGTCCTCGGAGTGAACGCCGATATGCAGCGCCAGTGCGGCTGGCTGGCGCAGGCCGGTTACCTCGCCCTCGCGCCCGATCTGTACTCGCGGGGCCGCAAGTTGACCTGCCTGCGCTCGATCATGGCCGACCTGCGGGCGGGGCGCGGACGGAACTTCGAGGACATCGACGCCGCCCGGGACTGGCTGATCGCCGACACGGCGAGCTGCACCGGGCGGGTCGGCGTCATCGGCTACTGCATGGGCGGCGGTTTCTCGCTGCTGCTCGCGCCGAACGGGCGGTACGACGTGTCGAGCGTCAACTACGGCCGGGTGCCCGACGACGCCGAGCGGGTCCTCGCCGGTGCGTGCCCGATCGTGGCCGGCTACGGGGCCAGGGACCGGGGGCTGAAGGGCGCGGCGGCGAAACTCGAGAGCGCGCTGGGCTCCCTGAACGTGCCCTGCGACGTCAAGGAGTACCCCGACGCCGGCCACGGCTTCCTCAACCACTTCGAGGGCGGCGTCGGCGTCCTGGTCGGCGTCATGGGCCGGATCGTGGGCGTCGGCTACCACGAACCCTCCGCCGCGGACGCCCGCCGGCGCATCATCGAGTTCTTCGACCAGCGGCTCAAGGAGGGCTGACCGGTCCGGCCCCGACGCGGCCGCGGCGCAACTGCGGGCGGCGGCGTCGAGGTCGGCCCGGTCAGCGGACGCGGCCCGGTCAGCTGGCCGGCGGGCCGAACCAGCGGGTCAAGGCGTCTTCCGGGCCCGGCTGTGCGGGTGCGCCGACCCAGGCGACGTGCCCGTCGGGCCGGATCAGCACCGCGTCCGGCGCGGGGACCGGGCCGAGCACCGGCAGCTCCCACGGGCCCGCATATGCGGCGTCGACGACGCGGACCCGGTCCACCCACGGCGCGATCCGCAGTGCGCCGGGCCCGCCGAGGTTGAGCAGCACCGGCCGGGCCGCGTGCAGGAGGCTGAACACCCGCAGCGGGCCGTCGGGGGTGGTCAGGTCCAGGTCGGGCATGCGCCGCCCGAGCAGCGGATGGCCGTCGCCGAGGTCGTAGTGGACGTCCAGACCGCTCATCATCCCGGCGATCTGCCTGCGCGCCTCGTCCAGGCTCAGCAGGCCGGACACGATGTCCCGCAGGGCCTCCAGCCGGTCGCCGCTGCCGGTGAGCGCGACCTGCGCCATCGTGTTGTGCAGCACCCGGGCGGCGACCGGGTGCCGCTCGGCGTGGTAGCTGTCCAGCAGGCCGTCCGGCGCGGTGCCGCGGACCGCCTGGGCCAGCTTCCAGCCCAGATTCACCGCGTCCTGCACGCCGACGCCCAGTCCCTGTCCGCCGATCGGGGCGTGCACGTGCGCGGCGTCGCCGGCCAGCAGCACCCGCCGGTCCCGGTACGCGGCCGCCTGCCGGGCGGAGTCGGTGAACCGGGAGATCCAGGTGGCGCTGCGCAGCCCGTAGTCCGTGCCGAACACGCCGATCAGCGCTTTGCTCAGGTCGCGCAGGGTCGGCTCGCCGGACTGCCCGGCGTACTGCTCGGTCACCAGGACGCGCACCGGCCCGTCGGGCTCCATCCGGGTCAGGGCCTGCACGCCGGCGCCCAGCCGGCGGATGCCCCAATCCTCCGGCTCCCCGTCCAGCTCGACCTCGGCGATCAGGCTGCTGATCGTTGCCTCCCAGCCGGGGAACGCGATGCCGGCGCCCTTGCGGATCAGACTTCGCCCGCCGTCGCAGCCGACCAGGTACTGCGCGCGCAGCGGGCCGCCCTCGGACAGTTCGACGTCGACGCCGGTCTCGTCCTGGGCGAACCCGGTGACCTCGGTCTCGCGCCGGATCGGCACGCCGAGCTCGCCGACCCAGCCGGCCAGGATGTACTCGATGCGCTGCTGCGGCAGCCCGAGCCCGTAGTTGTGCCGGGTGGGGAAGTCGCTGATGTCCAGCCGCATGTGGCCGAAGCCGGTGATCTGCGCCACCTGTCCCTGGGCGAGGAACCGGTCCGCGATGCCGCGCTGGTCGAACACCTCGAGGGTCCGCGCGGCGAAGCCGAGCGCGCGCTGGCCGACGACGTCCTGGTCGGGGCGCCGCTCCACGACGGCGACGTCGATCCCCGCCAGCGCCAGCTCCCCGGCCAGCATCAGCCCCGTCGCTCCCGCGCCGGCGATCACCACGGCGGGCCCGGTCATCGCCGCCCTCCCGCCGCCGGCGCGCCGGTGATCCGGCCGGTTCGTTCCTCGGACGACTGCACGATCATGGTGTGACTCCCGTTTCCGCAGCTCCTGGCTCCGGTGCACGATTGTGCGGCATGCCCCGGGCCTTGCCGCAAGCCCCCGGATGCGCTATATCTTTATAGTGGCGGGGGGTGTGCGTTTCTGCTGCGCCCGGGGGACCCGTCCGACATCTGTTCTGCGACTCAGACGCAAGTGATCGCCCGGCTGCACGCAGCCGGGCGATCAGTTTGCTGTCGGTCGGTTCCCGGCGCTCAGGCCGCGACCGAGTCCTGGACGGCGTCGCCGACCGGGGTCTGCAGCGGGAAGTGGCAGGCCGCCACGTGGTCCTCGCCGAAGCGCCGCAGCAGCGGCTCCTCCATGGAGCACACCTCCTGCGCGAACGGGCAGCGGGTGCGGAACCGGCAGCCGGACGGCGGGTCCAGCGGGCTGGGCAGCTCGCCCTTGATCCCGCCGCCGCGCTTCTCGCGCTCGGCCGCGGGCTCGGGCACCGGGATCGCCTCCAGCAGGCCCGCGGTGTACGGGTGCGCCGGCCGCTCGTAGATCTCCCGGCCGGAGCCGACCTCGACCATCTTACCGAGGTACATCACGCCGATCCGGTCGGCCAGGTACTTGACCACGGCCAGGTCGTGCGAGATGACCACGTAGGACAGGTCGTGCGAGGCCTGCAGCCGCTTCATCAGGTTGAGCACCTGCGCCCGGATCGACACGTCGAGCGCGGAGACCGGCTCGTCCGCCACGATGATCTTCGGGTTGAGGATCAGCGCGCGGGCGAGGCCGAGCCGCTGGCGCTGGCCGCCGGAGAACTCGTGCGGGAAGCGCTCGAGGGCGTTGCGCGGCAGGCCCACCTCGGCCAGCAGCTCCGAGGCCCGGTCCGTGCGCTCCCGGTGCGTGCCGATGCCCTGCACCTTCAGCGGCTCGGTGAGGATGCTGCCGACGCGCATGCGCGGGTCCAGCGCGCCGTACGGGTCCTGGAACATCATCTGCAGGTCGCGCCGGTGCGTGCGCAGCTGGCGGCCCCGCAGCTCGCTGATGCCCAGGCCGGACAGGGTGACCCGGCCCCGGTCCGGGTCGTCGAGCCCGACGATCATCCGGCCCAGCGTGGTCTTGCCGCAGCCGGACTCGCCGACCAGGCCGAAGGTCTGGCCCGGCCCGAGCTCCAGGGAGACCCCGGAGACCGCCTTGACCGACAGCCCGCGCCGGGTGAAGCCCAGCCCCGACCTGACCGGGAACTCCTTGACCAGGTCGGCCACCTGCAGCAGGGCCCCGCTGGTGGACGCGGCGGCCGAGCGCTCGTGCGCGACCGTGTCAACGGTCAGGTCCACCGGCCCCTCGACCGGGTGCCAGCAGGCGAACTTGTTGCCCAGGGCGCCGGACAGCAGCTCGGGCTCCTGCTCGCGGCACTGGTCGGTCGCGTAGGCGCAGCGCGCGGCGTAGCGGCAGCCGGACGGCGGATGCGCCAGGTCCGGCGGGATGCCGGGGATCGAGTAGAGCCGCTGGGTGTTGTCCTGGGCCAGCCGCGGGATCGAGGCGAGCAGGCCCTGGGTGTAAGGGTGCCGCATCGTGGCGAACAGCTGGTCGGTGTCCGCGGTCTCCACGATCTTGCCGGCGTACATCACGTTGATCCGGTCGGCGTGCCCGGCCACCACGCCCATGTCGTGGGTGATCAGGATCATCGCCATGTTCAGCCGGTCCTTCAGGTCGGCGAGCAGGCTGAGGATCTGGGCCTGGATGGTCACGTCGAGCGCGGTGGTCGGCTCGTCGGCGATCAGCACCTTGGGCTCGTTGGCCAGCGCCATGGCGATCATGACGCGCTGGCGCAGGCCGCCGGAGAGCTGGTGCGGGAAGTCGTCCAGCCGCTCCTTGGGCCGCGGCAGGCCGACCAGGGTGAGCACCTCGACGGCCCGGTCGAGCGCCTCCTGCTTGGAGGCGCCGCGGTGCAGCCGGACCGGCTCGGCGACCTGGTAGCCGACGGTCTTGGTCGGGTCGAGCGAGGTGAGCGGGTCCTGGAAGACCATCGCGATCTCGTTGCCGCGCAGTTTGCGCAGCTCCGTCTGCTTGAGCCCGACGAGCTCGCGCCCGTCCAGCCTGATCGACGAGTCCTCCAGGATCCAGCCGCCGGACGGCAGCAGGCCCATCAGGGACAGGCCGGTCATGGACTTGCCGCAGCCGGACTCGCCGACCAGGCCCAGCGTCTCGCCGGCCTCCAGGCTGAACGAGACCCCGTCCACGGCCTGGACGACCGAGCGGCTGAGTTGAATGTGCGTCTTGAGGTCGGAGACCTCGAGGATGGGTGCCATGCGGGCCCGTCTTCTCGATTCGGTCGTGGACTCGGGTCTACCGCTTGCGCAGGCGGACGTCGACGGCGTCGCGCAGTCCGTCGCCGATCATGTTGAAGGACATGATCAGCAGCACGAGGCAGACGGCGACGGGGTAGACCTGCCACCAGTAGCCGTCCTGGAGGTAGTTCGTGCCGTCCGAGATCTGGTCGCCCCAGTCGGTGTTCGGGTACTTCACCCCGAAGCCGAGGTAGCCGAGGGCGGCCAGCGCCAGGATCGAGTCGGCGATCACGAAGGTGATGTTGACGATGACGGTGCCCATGGCGTTGGGCAGCAGGTGCCGGTAGATCAGGTGCCTGCGGCTGCCGCCCATGACCCGCGCGGCGGAGACGAAGTCGCGCACCCGCAGGGTGAGCACCTCTCCGCGCACGAGGCGGGCCGGGCCGAGCCAGGAGAAGATCCCGAGGATCAGGCTCAGGTTCACGACGGTCGCCCCGTAGCGGTGCCCGATGATCAGGACGACGAGCAGGAACGGCAGCGCCAGGAAGACGTCGACTATGCGCATCATCAGCGAGTCGACCCAGCCGCCGATCAGGCCGGCCACCGCGCCCCACAGGGTGCCGAGGGCGCCGGCGACCAGCGCGGCCAGCAGTCCGATCTCCAGTGAGATCTGGCCGCCGGCCATGAGCGAGCCGAGCACGTCGAAGCCGTCGCTGTAGTTGCCGAGCGGGGCTCCGGCGCCGGGCGGGTCGTTGACGACGTCCAGGTTCACCGTGACCAGGTTGGCGTGGTAGACCATCGGGCCGAGGTAGCAGAAGATCACGAAGAACACGAGGATCACGAGGCCGGCGACGGCGAGCTTGTTGCTGAAGAACTCGCGCAGGCCCAGCCGCCAGCCGGACGCGACCTCGGTGACGTCGCCGCCTTCGGCGGGCGCGCCGGGTTCGGCGGGGCCGAGCGAGTCGATGACGGCGGTCACGGTGTCTTCTCCTGGGCGGCTCGGAGGCGGGGGGCGGCGGCCGCGGCGCGGCATCGGGTTCGTGGGCTCATCACGCGATCCTGATCCTCGGGTCGGCCGCGGCGAGCGCCAGGTCGGCGATCAGGTTGCCGATGACGGTGAGGATGGCGCCGATCAGCGTGTAGGAGATGAGGATGTTGTAGTCCTCATCCGTCAGCGCATTGATGAACAGCAGCCCCAGGCCGTCGATGTTGAAGGTGTACTCGATCAGGATGTTGCCCGCGATGAAGAAGGGCACATAGAGGCCGAGCAACGTGATGGTCGGCAGGATCGCGTTGCGCAGCAGGTGCCGTGTGTACACCAGGCGCTCGGAGAGGCCTTTGGCGCGGGCGACCCTGATGTAGTCCTGGGCGAGGACGTCGAGGGACGAGGAGCGCTGATATCGGGAGAAGCCGGCGACCGCGACGGCGGTGAGCGAGAGGATCGGCAGGAGCAGGTCCTTGAAGTCGGACAGCGCCCCGGCCAGCGACTGGTCCTGGGAGACGTTGGCGCTGACCCAGCCGAGCTGGTCGGCGAAGATGTGCTGCAGGATCAGCGCGACCAGGTAGACGGGCGTCGAGTACAGCACGAACGCGACGGTGGTGGCGGCCGCGTCGAGCATGCCGTTGCGCTTGACGGCCTGATAGATGCCGAGCGGGATGGCGATCACGACGGCCAGGAGCAGGGAGATGCCGGTCAGGAACGCACTGAGCGGCGTCTTCTCGGCGAACAGCGCGTTGACCGACTGGTTGAACTTGTAGGACCAGCCGAGCTGCCCGTGGATGAAGTGGTTCAGGTACGTGACGAACTGGACCGGGATGGGCCGGTCGTAGCCGTTCTGCTTGTCATAGGCGGCGATCGCGGCCTGGGACGCGCGGGCGCCGAGGGCCGCCTGCCCCGGATTCGGTGCGGCGATGTGCAGCATCACGAAGCTCACCAGGGTCACGCCCAAGCAGACGACGATCGCGGTGAGGAAGCGGCGGGCGAGGTAACCGGCCATGCCGGGGCTCCTCCTGTGGCTTTCATAGTGCAGCGTGCGCAGCCGGGGGTCGCGGCTCGGGTCGACGCTGCTTCAGGTGGGATCGGGTTGTCTGTTTCGTGAGGGGAACGTAGCCCGAACCGCCCCGGTATGACCAGGGCGGTCCAGGAGTGCTCTAGCGCCGTCCGACCGGTGCCCGGTCCCGGCGGGTGCCGGGACCGGGCGGAACGCTGCGGCCGTCCGCGTGCGGTCAGGTCAGCCGGTGAAGTACCAGTCCTCCGGGGTGAAGTCGAACTGCGTCAGGTTCGAGAAGGAGTCGGTCGGTCCGGACAGGGTGTTCTTGAAGGCGTAGACGAAGTCCGGGTTCGGCTGGAACAGCACCGGCTGCTGCTGGCCCGCGATCGACGCCTCGGTCTTCACCGCGTCCGCGTTGCTGGAGTAGATCGAGTTGTTGATCGCGGTGTTCAGCGCCGGGATGTTGGCGTCGCCCATGTCGTAGGAGCCACCCTCGTTCAGGATGTTGTCCGTGGTCGGGTAGATCGATCCGGACCATCCGCCGAAGTCTCCCGCGCCCCACTTCTGGGAGTTGTCCGGGCTCGAGACGTCGTTCTCGTTGGAGGTGATGTTGTCGAAGGTGTCCGACTTCATGTTCACGCTGACGCCGAGCTGCTTCAGGTTGCCGACCCAGGACAGGTCCATCAGCTTGATGTTGCTCGGGGTGGTCGAGTAGTACAGCGTGAAGTTGATGTCCTGGCCCGCCTTGATGCCCGCGCCGCACTCGTCGGCCGCCGTGCCCGGCTTGGTGCAGGTCGTCTTGCCGCCGCTCACGACGTTCCAGCCGTGGTCGGTCAGCAGCTTGGTGGCGTTGGCGATCGAGAACGGGTACGGGTTGGTCAGCGCGTTGGCCGGGGTGTACGGCGAGGACGGGGCGACGCCGATCGGGCCGTAGGACGGTGCCCCGGCGCCGTCGAACGCGCCCTTGATCTCGCCCTGCTCGTCCTGGGCCGTGGCGAAGGCCTGCCTGACGTAGAGCTGCTTGATGACGTTGTTGAAGTCGTCGGTCTTGTCGTCGAAGTTGTAGTACAGATCCTGGAACCCGGCGGAGGGCAGGCCGTAGTAGCCGTAGCCCTTCTTGGCCAGGGTCTTGATCTGCGGCAGGTCGCTGGAGTCGACCAGGCCGCCGTCCAGCTTGCCGGTCAGCAGGTCGCTGAACTCGGCCGAGTTGCTGGTGTAGGCGAGCTCGTTGATGGTCGTGATGTCCGGCACCGCTCCGCCGGTGTAGGCGGTGTTCGCGACGAACGTGTCACCCATCGTGGAGCTGTTGTAGGCGCTGATCTTGTACGGGCCGTTGACCTGCTGCCACAGCGGGTTGGTGGCGTACGTGGAGACGCTGCTGGACTGCGCGTCCAGGTAGTCCCAGATCACCTTGGCGTCGTTCGGGTTGGTGTTCCAGTCCGAGATGTGCGCGCCGCCGGTGGAGGAGAGGTTCCAGGTGTTCGAGGGCAGCGGCTGCAGGAAGCCGGCCAGCTCGTACTCGAACGCCCAGCTCGGGTTGTACGCCTTGTCGAACGTCGCCACGATCGTCGTCGCGTTCGGGGCGGTCATCGAGGTGATGTTGTCCGGGAACTGGCCCGGGGTGTAGGCGCACGAGTTCGCGGCGCTCTCCTTGACCGCGGCCTTGAGCACGTCGAAGGCGAAGAGCACGTCCTGGGCGGTGACCGGCGTCCCGTCAGACCACTTCCACCCGCTCTTCAGCGAGATGGTGAAGGTCTTGCCGCCGTTGGAGACGGCCGGCTTGGCGGTGGCCATCGACTTGGAGTAGTCGACGGTCCAGTTGGTGCCGGTGGGCGCGAAGAAGACCGGCCGCCAGCTGAGGTCCTGGAACTCGTTGATGGTGAAGACCGAGCAGTCCGCCGTCGGCGTGATCGGCAGGATCCAGTCGGGGCCGGAGCCCGCCGTCTCGGCCCAGTTCAGCGTGCCGCCCTTGGTGACGGAGCTGGACTGCGCCGGGATCGAGCCGAACGAGTAGTTGGTCGAGATCTTCGGCGTCCCGGTGGACGACGAGCTGCACGCGGACAAGGCCAGTGCGCCGGCTGCTACGACCGCCCCGACCATGAAGCGACGGGACCGCTTCCTCGGCTCGTATATGCCTTTCGGTTTCTTCATTCGGGCTCTTAATCCCCTCGCACACGCGCGCTGCCCGGTGATCGGGTCTGCGTGCTCGTTAGACCGTCACCGCGCTACGACGTCCGCAGCGCGGGTTGCTGCTGCATTGCCCCGCGGCCGCCTCCCGGATCAGGGCGCGGGGCCGCAGTCGCCGCCCCTCGGCTGGGTGGGCCGTCGGCCGACGTACAAAATAACTTGCGTTGTGCTGCCGATGTTCTACCGCAGTATCACGGGTTGCGTGCAGGTGATCGCGGTCACGATCACATCAAGAACCGGTGAAGATCGTCACTGTTACCGCTGCATTTCCGGGTGGTCGCGACCGTGTCCGCCCATGACCATCCACCGCAATGCGACGGCCGGGAACACCGGCGCGGCAATGTGTATCCAAACTGTGATGGACTCGTTCCGGCACTCTGTCGGCAACCCGGGGGTGTATCGGTCCTGTCGCCGGACCGCCGCGGAGCGGTCGCGGGCGCGGCGCCGGTGCGGACCCGGGGCTTGACATGAACCGGGATGCGCCGGGGTACGGCCGGGCGCGGCGCCGGACGGCCACCGCGAAGCAGCGGGCTGCGACGCTCCGGCGATTCGGGCGCGGTCGGCCGAATCGTCCGGGTGCGGTGCGCCGGTTACCCTGAGGCCGTGATCACACCTCGCGAATCCGGCCCCGGCGGACACAGTGTCGATGCCGGTGTCGGCGAACACAGCGTCGACGAATGCTGGGACGTCGCCGTGGTGGGCGCGGGGCCGGCCGGGTCCTCGGCGGCGCGGGCGGCGGCCGAGGCGGGGGCGCGGGTGGTGCTGCTGGAGAAGGCGGCGCTGCCCCGGTACAAGACCTGCGGCGGCGGTCTGATCGGGTACTCCCGCCGCGCGCTGCCGCCGGGCTTCGACCTGCCGGTGCGCCAGAGCATCGACGCGATCTCCTTCAGCTTCGACGGCGGCCGGCCGCGCACCCGGCGGGACCGGTCCGGCGCGCTGCTCAAGCTGGTCAACCGGGCCGAGTTCGACCACGCGCTGGCGAAGGCGGCGATCGGGGCGGGCGCCTCGCTGCGGGAGCGCACCTCGGTCGCGGCGGTCGCGCAGGCGCCGGACGGCCTGCCGGTGCTCTCGCTCGGCGACGGCTCCCGGATCGCGGCGCGCGCGGTGGTCGGGGCGGACGGCTCGGCCAGCCGGACCGCCCGGTTCGTCGGGGTCCGGTTCGACCGGGTGGACCTGGGCCTGGAGGCGGAGATCGCGGTGCCGCCGGAGGTGGCCGCGCAGTGGAGCGGCAGGGTCCTGATCGACTGGGGGCCGGTGCCCGGCTCGTACGGCTGGGTCTTCCCGAAGGGCGACGTGCTGACCGTGGGCGTCATAGCGGCGCGCGGCACCGGCGAGGCGGCCCGCGCCTACTACCGGGCGTTCGTGGAGCGGCTCGGGCTCGACCGGTTCGAGGCGGTCTCGGACTCCGGCCACCTGACCCGCTGCCGCGCCGCGGACTCGCCGCTCTCCCGCGGCCGGATCCTGGTCGCCGGGGACGCGGCGGGCCTGCTCGAGCCGTTCACCCGGGAGGGGATCTCGTACGCGCTGCGCTCAGGCGCGATGGCGGGCGCCGCGGCGGCCCGGATCGCGAGGGCCGGCACGGCGAAGGAGGCGGAGCGGGCCGCGCAGGCCTACCGCGGCGAGGTGGAGAAGGTGCTCGGGGTCGAGATGGCGGCCGGGGAGAAGCTGCTGTCCGCGTTCGAGAAGCACCCGCGCTACTTCCAGGCGGCGGTGACCACGATCCCGCAGGCCTGGCAGGCGTTCGCCGGGTTCTGCCGGGGCCAGACCACCTTCGCCGCGCTGCTCGGCTCGCGCGCCGCCCGGGCCGCGCTGCGCGCCCTTTCCTGAGCCGGCCGCCGCGCCGAGTCGGCCGCCGCTCCGGACCTCCGTGCCGAATCGTTCGGACGGAAGGCTGTGCCGTTCGGATGGATCCGGGAATCCGCCTTGCGCCGGCGCCCCGGAACCGGCAGGTTCGAATGGTGAGCACTGAGCACGCTGAGACCGGACGGCTCGCCGCCGCGGCCGCCGCCCGGCTGGCGGACTATGAGTTCTTCTTCGACTTCGACGGGACGCTCTCGGCGATCGTGGCCGATCCGGAGGCCGCCGGGCCGGTGCCGGGCGCCGCGGACGCGCTGGGGCGGCTGGCCGCGAGGGCCAGGCGGGTCACCGTGGTCTCCGGGCGGCCGGTCGCCTTCCTGGCCGGGCAGCTCGGCGGCGTGCCCGGCCTGGCGTTCTTCGGCCTGTACGGCCTCGAATACTCCCTGGACGGCGGGGCGACCGTGGCGACGCTGCCCGAGGCGGCGCCCTACGAAGCGGTGACCCGCGACGTCGTGGCCGAGGCGCGGCAGGCCTTCCCGCAGCTGCTGGTCGAGGACAAGCGGCTGTCCTGCAGCGTGCACTACCGCTCGGATCCGGCGCGGGAGGGCGAGGTGGTCGCCTGGGCGGAGCTTCAGGCGGAGAAGCGCGGCCTGCGCCTGCAGCTCGGCCGGCTGGTGGCCGAGCTCAAGCCGCCGGTCGAGACGGACAAGGGCTCGGTGGTGCTGCGCACCGCGCCGGACGCCGCCGGGGCCTGGTTCTTCGGGGACGACCTCGGCGACCTGCCGGCGTTCGGCGCGCTGGACCGGCTCGCGGCCGAGCGCCCCGGATTCGCCGCGGTGCGGGTCGCGGTGGCGAACGCGGAGGGGCCGGGCGCCGTGCTGAGCCGCGAGGCCGACCTGGTGATCGCCCGGCCGGAAGAGGTTCCCGCCATGTTGGCCGCCGTCCTCGGCACGGGCCGTGAGACGCTGAACGGGTGAAGGAGCAGCCTCGCACGCGGCCGGTGCCGCTGACGTTCGAACCGGTGGTCCCCGAGCCGGAGAGCCCCCGGTTCTTCGGCCTGGACGAGATCTCCGACCCGGCCGAGCTGCTGGAACGGGCGACCTCGCTGGCCGACGCGTTCCGGGCGGCGGCGGACCGGGCCGGCGCCTACCAGGCGATCGCCGCGGCCGAGCTGACCGACCCGCGCCGGTTCGACCGGCTGACCTTCGCGGAGCTGGCCGACCTGATCGGCTGTACGCCGGCGGTGGCCGAGACGCTGGCCGGCCGGGGCCGGCAGATCCTGGCGGCGGACCGGGAGGAGTACTGACCGGGCGCGGCGCGGGTCGGGCGCGCGGTCCGGGCCCGGCGGCCGGGCTTCGGCGTACGGCGCCGAGCGGGTGATACTGGGTGGCGCTCCCCCGGCGCCGGGAACCGATCGGCGCGCCCCGCGCATCATCCTGGAAACGCGGGGCAGACCGGGAGCCGATCGCGAGGAGGACCGTGAGCGGCCACGTGACCGCCGTGACGGGCGCGGACCCGTCGACCGCGCAGGCCGCCGACGAGGAGGCGCCGCGGACCGAGACGCAGCCGCCCGAGCGCCGTGAGCCCGAGCCGCCGCAGCGTCCGCACCGCAGGCGGCGGTGGCCGCACGTGCTCGGCGTCGGGTTCGTCTTCTCCGCGTACACCGCGCTCTACTCCGCTTATCTGCTCGGCCTATACGCGGTGCTCCAGCCGGGGCTGGCCGACATGGGCGAGTACGACCAGGCGGTCTCCGGCTACGCGCACTTCATGGGCCCGCACTCGCCGTTCGTCGGGCTGCCGAGCCTGTCCAGCGCCGGCGCGCTGCAGCTCTCCGACCACTTCGAGCCGCTGATCGCGCTGCTGGCCCCGGGCTACTGGATCCACGACGGGCCGCAGACGCTGCTGATCGAGACCGCGATCCTGTGCGCGCTGACGGTCATCCCGCTGTGGTTCTTCACCCGGCGCGCGGCCGGCTGGGACAGCCGCTTCGGCGTCGCCGCGGCGTACCTGGTGGTGATCGGCTACGGGGTCACCTGGCCGCTGCAGATGGCGATGGAGTTCGAGTTCCACGAGGTGTTCCTGTTCCTGCCGATCGCGGTGTGGATGATGGAGCGGGCGCAGGCCGGGCGGCTGCGGCAGGCGGCGCTGATCAGCCTGCTGCTGCTCGGGGTCAAGGACGACATGGGGCTGGTCGTCGCGGTCTTCGGGGTCTACCTGGCGGCGAAGGGCAAGAGCCTGGGCGACTGGTACCGGTTCGCCCGCGCGGCGGCCCGGGACTGGCGCCTCCCGCTGCAGGCGGTGCTGCGGGCGGACCGGCTGTGGCTCCTCGCCCTGGTGCCGGTCGGCCTGGGCATGGTCGAGCTGGTCAGCAACGTGCTGATCCCGCACTTCGGCGGCAGCCCGCAGCGCGACTTCAGCTACACCCAGTTCGGCGCGACGCCGGGCCAGGCGGTCGGCGCGATGTTGGGCGACCCCGGGCGGACCCTGGGCACGCTGATCGACGACCACTACAAGATCCAGACGCTGCAGATGCTGCTTTGGCCCGCGCTGGGCTTGTGCGTCTTCTCTCCGCTCTCACTCATGGCGGTGCCGCTGCTGCTGGAGCGCTATCTCTCGACGAACACGCTGTACTGGGGCATGCCGCTGCACTACAACGCGTTCATCGTGCCGTTCATCTTCTGCGGCGGCGTGGACGGCGCGCTGCGGGTGGCCCGCTGGATCACGGAGAACCGGGCGGCCGCGGCGCGCCTGGGCGAGCACGCGCCACGCGCGCGCAGCGTGCTGATGTGCTGCTTCGCCGCGTACGTGGCGATCTACAGCTGGTCGACCGCGCACCGCTACTACTTCGACGGGATGACCAAGTCCGCGTTCTGGGACACCTCGACGGCGGAGATCGAGTCGGCGCAGGCCACGGTCGCGCACGTGCCGGCCGGCGTCCTGGTCGCCGCGGCCACCCAGATCGGCCCGCAGCTGCTGGACAAGGACAAGGTCATCATGTGGTCGGTGCCGGGCGACCGGGGCTATCCGGACACCCCGTGGGTCGTCGCGGACGTCGACCGGCCGTCGTACCCGTTCCCGACGGTCGCCGACCAGCAGGCGCGGGTCGACGGCGAGATCGCCGACGGCTACAAGGTCGTCTTCGAGGACGACGGCTGGGTCGTGCTGCACAAGGGATAGGGCCGATCCGCCCGGCGGATCGGCCCTCCCCCGGGTCAGAGTGCGTTGAGGTGCGCGCCGCGCAGCTCGAGGATCGAGGCGACCTCGGCCAGCGCCCGGGCGGCCTCCTGGTCCGGCAGGTCGCCGAGTGTGTCGGCGGTGACGCCGGAGACCACGGCGGCGGCGAACTCCGCCTGGCCGATCAGCCCGCGGTCCAGTTCGAGCAGCCGCGCCGCGCCGGGGCCGCGCAGCTTCTTCCACGCCTTCTTGGGGTCGGGCGGGAACGGCGCGTTGCGCACCCGGTCGGCCGCCGCGGTGTACCGGTCGGCGCAGCGGCGGGCCGCCTCGGCCGGGACGAGCAGCTCGGGCGGCGGGAACGGCTGTTCCCGGGTCGGCTGCGGCACGTGCAGCCGGCGGTATTCGGCCGCGGCCGCGGAGAGCGTCTGCGCCGCCTGGGCCAGCAGGCCGGCCACCCGGTCGCGGACGAACAGGTCGTCGCTGCGCAGCCGGCCGGCGTCGCCGTAGAGGTCGACGCCGACCAGCGGCTCGAACGCGCCGTGCGTCATCGGGCTAGCCCTGCTTCGCGCCGTTGCCGAAGCCGACCTGGGTCATGTCGCCGAGCACGCCGGCCGGCAGCAGGGCGACCTGCAGCGGCTCGCCGACCAGCGCGTTGACCGCCGCGGCCAGGCCCCGGTCGGCCAGCTTGATGGCGAGGTAGGCGCGCAGCGCCTCGGCCTCGGTCATGCCGAAGGCGCGCAGCGAGAGCAGCTCGCGCATCCGCTCGTCCCGCGGCGCGATCAGCACCTTGACGTCGTTGAGGGTGATGCCGTAGACGGCCAGGAAGCCCTGCAGGTGCGTGCGCAGCAGCTCGCCGATGTCCTGGATCTTCTCGTTGACCTGCTCCAGCGGGGTGAGCTGGACGATCTGGTTGACCGCCTGCTCGACCACCGGGCCGGCGTAGGCGTTGATCGCGTCGGAGGTCAGCTGGTGGCCGGCCACCGGCATGTGCTGGACCAGCTTGACCGCGTCGTCCGGGGTCTCGACGTGGACGTAGTAGTCGACCTCGTAGCTGAGCTCGGCCATCTCGCGGGACAGCGCCATGCCGCGGGCCTGGATCACGCTCTTGGCCCGGTTGACGTAGATCGCCTCGTACTGCCACGGCGACTGGCCGCCGTAGAAGGCCTTCTGCATCGAGCCGAACAGCGGCTTGTCCGGCGTCTCGAGCTGGAACTGGCCGGTGCCGTAGACGTTGAGGATGGCGCCGCGGGACTTGAGCACGCAGAAGTGGTTCGACTCGACCGTGATCAGCGAGCCGTTGAGGATGTTCGGGTCCGGGTAGTGCCAGAGCAGGATGCCGGGTCCCATGGCCTCGCGGCCGTTGGCATCCAGGGTCGAGATGACGTTGCGCATGACGGGCATGGAGCCCTCCCCCTGTGGCGATGGTTGCGGTGCGGTGAGTGCGCCGGATTCGCGGCGGGCGGCGCGGGGGCGCGAAGGCCTGGAGCCGGCCGGCGTGCCGGGGCGCCGCCGGTGATGAAGCTACAGCAGGTGGACATCCCCGGGGAGGGAAAACGGCGATCAAGTCCGCTCGGGCGTACGAAACCGCCCTTTGGGGCATCGCGGCGCGCTGCCGTCCACGAGGGGGCAGTGCGGTGGATGCGGTGCGATTCGGGTTCTGCGGTTCGGGCGCCCCTCGGACCGCGCGGCCCTCAGACTCAGACGACCTGGTGCAGCCAGCGGACCGGAGCGCCGTCGCCGGCCGCGCGGAAGGGCTCGAGCTCGTCGTCCCAGGGCTTGCCGAGCAGCGCCTGCAGCTCGGCATCGAGGTCGCCGGCGCCGCGGGCGGCGCGCATCATCGCGGCGCGCAGCCGGTCCTCGGGGATCATGATGTCGCCGTGCACGCCGGTGACCGCGTGGAAGACGCCGAGGTCGGGGGTCGAGCAGTAGCGCTCCCCCTCGGCGCCGGCGGAGGGCTCCTCGGTGACCTCGAACCGCAGCAGCTGCCAGCCGCGCAGGGTGGAGGCCAGGCGGGTGGCGGTGCCCGGCTCGGCGGACCAGGGCAGCTCGGCGCGCCACGTGGACGGGGCGGCGGGCTGCCGGGCCCAGTCCAGTGTCACCCGCACCCCGAGCACGCCCGCGACCGCCCACTCGACGTGCGGGCACAGCGCGCGGGGCGCGGAGTGGACGTACAGGACTCCACGAGTAGGCACGAGGTGTCTCCTTCGGTCGGCGGTCGGTGGACGAGGTGCGCCTTCCCCAGCGGCCTTGTCCCTCTCTCGCGCCGACGCGGTCCGGTCTGACCGGATCGCCGCCCGCGGACGGTCCGCAGCGGCGCCTTCTCCTCGCCGCCCCGTCGTCCTGATGGAGCTGTTGTCGTCACGTTATGCAGTTGTCCGGCTCTCTTCCGGCCGCGCGGGGCCGGGTCGAGCACTGTCCTTCCCACCGGCTGATCCGATGTCACATCACGATCCGGCGGCGGAGCTGCGCCGCAGCGGGTCAGTACTGACTGAATCAGTGAGCGGTATGTGGTGGACCCTTCGGTTCTCCAGCCTATCGCGCGATCGGCGATCTCCGGTGGGATTACCTATTTCACCATTACCGCAAACTGTTCCAGCTGCTGCCGTGACCCTATTGGAGGGACACCGACCGTGTCAGGCGCCCGATCGAGTGAATATGTGACGGTGCATCACCCACTTGTTCAGTCTATCTGCGCAAAAGGCTGAGAAAACTCGGCGCCGCAATCACCCGGCGGGCTCAGCCGCGCAGCGCCCGGGAGTTCAGCAGCGCCCAGGCCCCGCCGCACAGCGCCGCCGCGGCCAGCACGAGCGCGGCCGTCCGGGCCCGCCGGGAGAACTCGGCCCGGCGCAGCATCCGCCGCTCCGCGTCCTGCAGGAACGCCAGCTCGCGGGCGAGCCAGGCCTCTGTCTCGGGGGGCATGGGCTGGGTGTGCCGGTCCTCGGTCATTCGCTCCCTCGCATGCTCGCGCCGCGGCGGATCGGGCGTGCCCGCGGCATGGCGACCTTCCCCCGGCGGGTCCGCGGACGCACAGGGGCCGGAGCCAAGCGTTACAGATCTGTTACAAACTACCGGGCCGCACCTTCGTCCGCCGTCCAGCGGATCACCGCGGATGACGCAGCGTCAGATCACCGCTGCGCGCAGAGATCCGCGCTCGCGCGCCGAGCCGGGTCAGTGTGCACCGTGCTGCGCGCCCGGTCCGGTCTCCGGCTCGTCGCGGTCCTGCGCGGCGCCGCCCCGCGGACGGGCGTCCTGGGCCCGGCTGTGCTCGGCCTCGCCGACGGAGGCGGCCCGGCCGATCGTCAGCAGCGCCTCCGGGGCGTGGTCGACCTGCAGCGTGGTGTGCTCGATCCCGAACTGCTCGTGCAGCAGGCGCTGCATGCGGCCCTGCACGGCGTGGCAGTCGTGCCCCGGGGTGACCAGGACGTGCGCGGAGAGCGCCGGGAAGCCGGAGGTGATGGTCCACACGTGCAGATCGTGCACCTCGGCGATCTCCGGGTCGGCCGCCATCGCGGTGCCGATCGCGGCCGGCTCGAGGCCCTCCGGCGCCGCCTCGAGGAAGATCCGCCACGACTCGCGCACCAGCTTGAAGCCGGCATGGGCCATCAGCGCGGCGACCACGAGCGAGGCCAGCGCGTCGGCCCGGGCGAAGCCGGTGGTGAGCACCACGACGCCGGCTGCCGCGGTGGCGACGAAGGCCCATGCGTCGTTGAGGATGTGCTGGAACGCGCCCTCCACGTTCAGGCTGGTCCGGTTGGCGCGGCCGACCAGCCAGGCGGCGGCCGCGTTGACCGCGATGCCGGCCAGCGCGGTGCCGATCACCAGGCCGCCGCGCACGTCGGGCGGGCTGACGAGGCGTCGGATCGCCTCGTAGGTGAAGACCGCGACCAAGACCAGCAGGGTGATCCCGTTCGCCTGCGCCGAAAGGATCTCCGCGCGCTTGAAGCCGAAGGTCCAGCGGCCCTGGGCCGGCCGCGCGGCCAGGCTCATCGCGGCGAGGGCGAGGGCGAGCGCGGCGGCGTCGGTCAGCATGTGCCCGGCGTCCGAGATCAGTGCGAGCGAGCGGGCCGCGATGCCGATGACCACCTCGGCGACCATGTAGGCCAGGATCAGGCCGAGGGCGGCGGAGATGTACCGGTGGTCGGCGTCCGGGGCCACCGCGGCGTGGTCGTGGCCGTGCTCGTGCGCCTGGCCGGCATGCGCCTTCGCGGCGGCGCCCGCCGCGCCCTGGGCCTCCGTGCCCTGATCCGAGCGGCGCAGCGGCCCGCGCGCCTCGGCCCGGCTCCCGGTGCCTCGCGTCATGGCCCCAACCCTACCCGAAGCAATGCAGGATACTTACATATGACAATGAAAACGGCTTCCACCGCACCGGGGCGGCCCGCGCCGCCTCGGTGAACGTCTCCTAACAGAGGTTTTACCGATGATCTAACCTCGCGCCTCTTGCCGGTGGACGGCTGCGGCCCTTTACTCCATGGCGGCACCGCAACCCGGTGCCCGCGGGAGCGACACCGCCGGCCCGGCGCCCACAAGAACGACGGTCCACAGCTCCCGCGGCACACCCCGTCCACTACCCACGGACCTGTACCTCGCGAGGAGTCACGTGTCCCTGTTCCGTCGTCCCGCCATCGCCGCTGCTGCCGCGGCGTTCGCCCTGGCCCCGATGGCCGGTCTGGCCGCCCCGGTCTACGGCCCGGCCCTGTCGTCCCTGTCCTTCCACCCGATGGTCCACGCCGGCGGCTCCACGCCGTTCTTCGTCAGCCACGGCTTCGGCGCGAACGCCACCGTGACCAGCACCAACTGGTCCGGGTACGCCGCGACCGGCTCGACCTACACCAGCGTCAGCACGACCTTCAAGCAGCCGGCCGTCACGTGCTCCTCCGGCGACCAGTACTCCAGCTTCTGGGTCGGCCTCGACGGGTACAGCTCCAGCTCGGTCGAGCAGACCGGCACCGAGGCGGACTGCGTCGGGCGGACCGCCGAGTACTCGTCGTGGTACGAGCTCTACCCGGCCAACCCGGTGAACTACAGCAACACCGTCCGGGCCGGCGACTCGATCACCGAGACGGTGACCTTCTCCGGCTCGTCCACCTACACGATGACGATCAAGGACTCCACCGAGGGCTGGACCAAGACCACGACCAAGTCCTCGAGCGGCCACGCCCGCTCGTCGGCCGAGGTCATCGCCGAGGCGCCGTACAGCGGCGGCGTCCTGCCGCTGGCGGACTTCGGCAAGGTGTCGTTCTCCGGCTCGACCGTGAACGGCTCCACGCTCAGCTCGTTCAGCCCGACGGCCATCAACATGGTCAGCTCCTCGGGCGCGGCCGAGGCGACCACCGGGTCGCTGTCCGGCGGCAGCTTCTCCATCACCTGGAACAGCAGGTGACCTCGGGCCCGGCCGGCTGACGGCCGGGCCTGTTCCCGAGCGCCGACATCGCGTGCCGGGACCGGTCCTCCGGTCCCGGCACGCTGCCTTTCGTCGGGCGCCGCCCGCCGGCACCGCGTTTTTCCGGCGGGACACGGCCGCGCGCTGCTCGCGCCGGTCTCCCGCTTTCGCCAAGATGGCTCGCAGGCCCGCCGCGGCGGTCGACGACGGGCTGGCGAAGATACGGCGGAGAGGCAGGCGTTAGGCGCGGATGGCGGCTGATATGGAGGAGCGCACGGCGGATCGGGGCGAACCGGCGGCGCCGGCCGAGCCGTCGGCCGGCTTCCTGCACGGCCGGCTGCGCGGGCCCTCGTACGCGACCACCATCTGGTACCTGCGCATCTGCGCGGCGCTCAACCTGCTCTCGGCGCTGTCGCTGTCGTTCGGGGCCTCGGTGCGGCGGCACAACCAGGGCGAGCTGTTCACCCCGTTCCTGCTCACCGCCGGCTACACCTCGGCCGCGTTCGCCGCGTTCCTGGCGGTGATGCTGCGCCGCCGCAAGCGCGCGGCGTGGATCTTCGCGATGATCCTGCTGGTGCCCACGCTGGCGATCTACCTGGTGGCGATGGGCGTATCCGACTACCGCGAACACGCGTTCAACTGGCTGTCGACCGCGTTGACCCTGTTGCTGTTCCTGGCCCTGCTGTTCGGCCGGCGGGAGTTCTACGCGAAGGGCGACCGGCACAATCCGCGCCTGGCGATCGGCGTGCTGATCGGCGGCGGCGCGCTGGCCGCGGCGGTCGGCACGCTCCTGGTCTCCTTCTTCGCCTCGGGCAGCGGCGCGAGCATCGGCGCGCGCATCACCTACACCCTGATGCGGGTCACCACGGTCGAGGCCTCCGGGAAGGACCTGAACGGCTCCGCGGTGCCGCGCTGGATCGGCATCGTCATCAACCTGATGAGCCTGGCGCTGTTCCTGCTCGTGCTCTACGTGCTCTTCCGCTCGCCGCGCGGCCGCTGGCTGCACACCGTGCAGGAGGAGCAGCGGCTGCGCGCGCTGCTGGACAAGCACGGCGAGCGCGACTCGCTCGGCTACTTCGCGCTGCGCCGCGACAAGGCGGTGATCTTCTCCCCGACCGGCAAGGCGGCGATCGCGTACCGGGTGGTCGGCGGGGTGTCGCTGGCCTCCGGCGATCCGCTGGGCGACCTGGAGGCGTGGCCTGGAGCGATCGACGCGTGGCTGGCCGAGGCACACCAGCACGCGTGGATTCCGGCGGTGGCCGGGGCCGGCGAGGAGGCCGGCCGGGTCTACGCGCGGCACGGCCTGGACGCGCTGGAGCTCGGCGACGAGGCCGTGGTGGAGATCGCGGATTTCACCCTCGAGGGCCGGGCGATGCGCGTGGTCCGGCAGGCGTACAACCGGGTGAACCGCGCGGGGTACACCACACGGATCAGGCGGCATGAGGACGTTACGCCGGACGAGTTCGAGGCGTTGATCAAGGCGGCCGACCGGTGGCGCTACGGCCAGACCGAGCGGGGCTTCTCCATGGCCCTCGGCCGGCTGGGCGACCGCGCGGACGGCCAGTGCGTGATGGTCGAGTGCCATGATGCGGACGGCCGGCTCTGCGCGCTGCTCTCCTTCGTCCCGTGGGGGCGCACCGGGCTGTCGCTGGAGCTGATGCGCCGGGACAAGGACAGCGACAACGGCATCATCGAGTTCATGGTGATCGAGCTGATCCAGAACGGCGCGCAGGTCGGCGTCGAGCGGATCTCGCTGAACTTCGCTATGTTCCGGTCCGTGTTCGACCGCGGGTCCCGGCTCGGCGCCGGACCGGTGCTGCGCGCTTGGCGGGCCGTGCTGATGTTCTTCTCCCGCTGGTGGCAGATCGAGTCGCTGTACCGGGCGAACGCGAAGTACCGGCCGATCTGGGAGCCGCGGTTCGTGCTCTACCAGCGCTCCGCGGACCTGCCGCGGATCGGCCTCGCCTACGCGCGGGCCGAGGGATTCCTGGCCGCGCCCGCGCTCTCTCCGGGCGCACGGAAGGGCCGGGTCGGCCCTTAGGCCGCGTGCGGCTCACCAGGCAGGCCCGGGCCGTCAACCCGGTTCCACCTTCGTTTCCACCTGGATACCAACCCGGGGGTTGACCTCGCCGGACGCGGATCAGCCTACGTTGAGCCGGACGAGATCACAGACGGCGCATCCGGCGAGGTGGGGTAGGCATGTCGACCACAGCAGCATCGGTCCTGCAGGTCATCTTGGTGATAGCAGTGCTCGCATTGGTCATCGGCCGGCGGTTCACGCCGCGGCCGGTGCGCGGCGACGGCCGGCGATGGCGGCTCCCGCTGATCCTCGTCGCGATCGGCGTGTACTCGCTCTACGGGCTCGGCCACGGCTCGAAGCCGGTCACCTGGACCGGCGCCGACCTGGCGTACATCGCCATCGGCCTCGCGGTGAGCGTCGTGCTGGGCGCCACGCGCGGATTCACCCTGCACATCTACGAGCAGGGCGGCACGCTCATGCAGCGATACCGTCCGCTCACCGCGCTACTCTGGGTCGTGCTGATCGCCGTGCGGATAGGCATGGACCTGTCCGCCACCGGCCTGGGCGTGGCCTCTGCGGTGGCCGGCGGCAGCATCCTGTTGATGTTCGGCGCGTCTCTGCTCGGCGAGGCGGCTGCGGTCACCCTGCGGGTGGCGGGGTCCGGCCCGGGCGGAGGCTGGGGCGTCCAGGGCGCCGGACCGCAGTGATCCGGTCGCTGTAAGCAGTCGCAGCGCAGTCGCAGTGGGCATCGAGAGCCGGGTGGTGGTCAGCGTGCTGGCATTGTTCCGCGCCGCGTCCCGGCTCGCCGAGGAAGGGCCCTACGAGCAGCCCGACGACCGCGGCGTCTGGAACTTCCGGGTGGTCGGCGACCGCAACTCGATCAGCGACACGATCTCCCGGCTGATCGGCCTCGGCTTCCTGATCGCGGGCCTCTACGGCTCCTACGCCGTGGCGGTGGGCGACACCCGGACCGTCATCGCGGTGCTCGGTGGCGTATGCGCGGCGACATGGCTGGTGTGGGGCGTCACCGGCCGGGTCGCCGCCTCGCTGCCGGAAGGCTCGCCGCGCCGGCAGACGTTCTCCGCCTGCGCCGGGATCGCGGTCTGCGTCTTCGGCCTGGTCGGCGCGCTGCTCGCCGGCCTCGAGCCGCAGACGGCCGCCGCGGTCTTCCCGTGCGTCGCGACGATCACGGTCACGATCCGCACGTCGCCGCGGTTCTCCAGCGCGTTCGTCACGATCTTGGCGGTCGTGACCGTGGGCAGCGGCGTGCCCGTTGGTCATCCGGTCGGCTCGCTCGGGTTCGCGAGCCTCTATTTCGGCCTGTTCGGCCTGAGCCTGGGGCGACGCTCGACGCGGCAGCGGGCGCAGACCGCCGAGCAACTGCTGGCGGAGACCGAGCGGGCCAACGCGCAGCAGGCGCAGGCGGCGGCGCTGGCCGAGCGCAGCCGGATCGCCCGGGAGATCCACGACGTGCTGGCCCACTCGCTGGCCGCGCTCTCGGTGCAGCTGGAGGCGGCGGACGCGCTGCTCGGCCTGGGCACGGATCCGCAGCGAGCGCATGCGCACGTGGTGAATGCGCGTCAGATCGCGCGCGAGGGCTTGGCCGAGACGCGCCGGGCCATCGCGGCGCTGCGGGAGGACACGCCGCCGCTGCGTTCGCTGCTCGATGTGCTGGCCGACGCGTACAAGTCGGACACCGGGGCGACGGCGACCGTGGTCGCGCACAGCGAGCCGACCGGCCTGGCCCCGGACGCGGCGCTCGCGGTGTACCGGACCGCGCAGGAGGCGCTGACGAACGTGCGCAAGCACGCTCCGGGCGCGGTGGTCGAGGTGACGCTGACGGAGGGGGACGGCGTCGTCGAGCTGGCCGTGGTGAACGGGCCGGCGCGTGACGCGCCGTCATATCTGGCCAGCTCCGGCGGCGGATACGGGCTGACCGGGCTCAAGGAGCGGGCCGAGCTGGCCGGCGGGACGCTGGAGGCCGGGCCCTGCGACGCCCCGGCGTCCGCGCCGGTCGGCGCCGGCGGCCGGGCGGTCATCGGCAACGCGATCGGCTGGCAGGTGCGTCTTCGCATCCCCGCGGCGACCGGGGGCCGCAGCGCCGCCTGAGCCTTTCGCAGGCCACGGTCACCGGCGGCTGCGCCCTCGGTCCGGCCTGCATCTATTCTTGGGGGATGAGCGGCGAGACGGCAGGTGCGACGCCGCCGCCGGCGGTGCGGGTCCTGGTGGTCGACGACCAGGCGGCGGTGCGCGACGGGCTGGTCACCCTGCTCGGGCTGGAGCCCGGGATCCGCGTGGTCGGCCAGGCCGGGGACGGCGCCG
This sequence comes from Actinocrinis sp., assembly GCA_036501535.1. Lineage (GTDB taxonomy): Bacteria > Actinomycetota > Actinomycetes > Streptomycetales > Catenulisporaceae > DASYAE01. The sequence goes on from DASYAE010000007.1 coordinate 51,315, forward strand.
CGGCGCTCGAGGCGGTCGCCTCGGCGGCCGAGCCGGACCGGCCGCAGGTGGCGCTGATGGACCTGCACATGCCGGGGGTGGACGGGATCGAGGCGACCGCGCGGCTGGCCCGGCGGTTCCCCGGGGTGCGCGTGGTGGTGCTCACGACGTACGCCGACGACGCGTCGATCCACGGGGCGCTGCAGGCCGGGGCGCTCGGCTTCCTGACGAAGGACTCCGGGCGCGCGGACATCGCGCGGGCCGTGCTCGCGGCGGCCGCGGGGCAGGCGGTGCTCGACGGCCACGTGCAGCGCCGGCTGGTCTCGGCGGCCGGCGGCGCGGCCGGGCGCGCTCTACCGCAGGACGCGGCGGCGCCGGACAACCTGACCGCCCGCGAGGTCGAGGTGCTGCGGAAGATCGCCGCCGGGATGACCAACGCCGAGATCGCGAAGGACCTGTTCGTCTCCGAGGCGACGGTCAAGACGCATATCAACCATCTGTTCGCCAAGGCCGGGCTGCGGGACCGCGCCCAGGCGGTGCAGTACGCTTATCGCAACGGCCTGGCACGATAGCGGCCGGGGCCGGGTCAGCTGGCTCCCGTGCAGAGCGACTGCAGCGCGCCGGAGTCCGTGTCGAGCTCGGCGATGTCCCCGTTCACGCCGGTGGACCCGGCCGTGCCGCCGCCGAGGATCGCCTGCAGGTCCACGGTGACGGTCGAGATGTCGCCGTCCAGCTTGTCGAGGTCGTCCGAGACCTCCACGTTGACCGCGGCGCTCTCCGCGCTCTGCACCGACTGGCCCAGGCCGTTGAGGAAGCCGATGGCGGCCTGCGGGCCGGTCGCGGCGGCCTGCAGCTCGCTCGGGACGGCGGGCAGCGAGGAGAGGATCAGGGCGCAGCCGGGGTCGTTCGGCGCGTCGCCGAACATCGAGCCGTTGGCGTCGCTGATCGCGCTGGCCGCGGCGATCAGGCCGATCGCGATCAGGACCGTGATCGCGGCGCTGATCGGGGCGATCACCAGGCCGGCGACGGCCTGCCCGCGGCCGGCCCCGCCGAGCTGCCGGGACCTGCGCAGGCCGACCGCGGAGAGCACCAGTCCGGCCGGCCAGAAGAAGATCGCGGTGAGCAGGCCGACCAGCGCGAGGCCGTTGGTCGGCGGCCGCTGCGGCGGCGGATAGGCGAACAGCGGCGGCATGCCGTAGGGGCTGTAGGCCGGCGGCGGCGGATAGCCGTAGGGGCCGTAGATCGGCGCGGGGGGCGCGAACGGCTGCAGCGGCAGGCTGTTCGGGTCGGCCGGAGCCGGGCCGGCGAGGGCGGCCGAATCCTGCGGGCCGGGGGCGGCGAATCCTGGTTCCGGCGCGATGCGCGCGGTGTCCGCGGTGTCTGCGGCGGCCGACGGCGGCTGCGCCTCGGGCCCCTGCGACGCGGGCGCGTCATCGGACGGACGCCCGCCTCCGTCTCCCGGCAGGGGATGCCGCCCGGCTTCAGACAACGCCTGCCCCTCCGAAAGCTCCGCGGGTTTCACTGGGTGATCGTACGCAGCGACCCGCGGCGAGGTGCGGCCGGGGCCGGGCAGCGACCGGCCGCAGACCTCCAGGACGGGAGTCTGCGGCCGCTGTCACGCGTCGGCGGCGGATCAGCCGCAGATCGAGTCGATGGTGTCCGCGTCGTGCTCCATCTGCGTGATGTCGTTGTCGAGCTGGGTCTCGTCCGTGGTCGTGCCGTCCTGGATGGCGTTGATGTCGTTGATCACGCTCGTGATGTCCCCGTCGAGCGTGTCGAGGTCGTTGGTGACCTCGGTGTTGTTCGACTGGCCCTCGGCGCTGATCACGTCGTCGTCGAAGGTCTGCAGGTAGCTGATCGTCTGGTCCAGGTTGCTGTTGTTGTTCGACATCTGGCCGTTCAGCGCCGCCGCGTCGGTCTCGATCGACGTGCAGCCCGGGTCGTTGGCCGGGTTGTCGCTGGTCGGCGAGTTGTTCTCGGCCGCGCTGGCCGCGGAGCTGGCGCTGGCCGCCTCGCTGGCCAGCTGGCTGTTGAGCGCGTTGAGCTGCTGCTGCGCGTCGTTGTTGACGTTGTTCGCGGCGACGACCAGCGCGATGGTGATCGCGATCCCGACCACGCCGACGATCGGCGCGATGATCATGCCGGCCAGCGCCTGGCCGCGGCCGGCCCCGCCGAGCTGCTTCGACTTGTTGAAGCCGATGATGGACAGCACGAGGCCGACCGGCCAGAACAGGAACGCCAGGATGAGGCCGGCGACGGCCATGCCGTTGCTCTGCTGCTGGACCGGATAGCCGTAGCCGGGCTGCTGCTGGTCGTAGCCGGCGTAGGGCTGGCCGTACTGCTGCTGTTGCTGCCAGTCGCCGCTCTGCTGCTGCTGACCCTGCCAGTCGGACTGCATCGGCTGGGTGGGCTGGGGCTGCTGCCACCCGCCCTCCTGGCCGGGCTGCGGCTGCGGCGGCGGCTGCTGCCATCCGCCGCTCTGCTGCTGGGGCTGGGGCTGCTGCCAGTCGCCGCTCTGTTGGGGCTGCTGCGGCTGCTGCCAGTCCCCGCTCGGCTGAGGCTGCTGCCATGGATCGGACATCACGAACCCCCAACTGAAAAATTAACTGTCTTCCGGCAGATGACGACGCGCGGCGCCGCTCGCCGGACGGCCGGCGGTATTCGCCGTGCCGCGGGCTGCGCGTTCCGGGACTCGGGGCCGCCCGTCGGCGTCGAAGCTCCGCGGAGCCCGCCGATGAAGTAAGGGTTCTGAGCCTCTTGGCACCCGTGAGCCCGGCCGGCCGGCCGCTCACCTGCGTATAGCGATTGCCCCCGTGGTTCGGACACGCTAGGTCCCCCTGGTGAATGTGCAATCACGATACGAAACAGTGATTATACGCATTGCGCGTTGGGACCTCGAGCGTCGGCGGTCGTCGCCGCCGAATCGTGACCTCGCCGCCGATCAGGCCTCTCGGCTGCGCGGATACCGCACCACCGACCACAACGGACGTCGTGTCAACTGACGCCGCGTCAGGTCCCGCGGACCAGTCGGATCTGTCGGATCTCGTCAGGATTGCGGCAGTTGCGGCAGCGCGGTCGCGTAGGCCCAGGCATTCATGAAATCGGTGAGGTCCTGCGTGGTGAACGCGCCGGGAACGGCCTGCAGGAAGTCGCCGGTGGTCGCCGAGCCGCCCTGGCCGCGGTTCGCCCAGAGCGCGAGCAGCTGGAAGAACGTCAGATCGCCGGTCACGAGCCGCAGCGCGTGCAGGAAGCAGGCGCCGCGCAGCGCGACGCGCGGGTCGAGGATGCGCTGCGCGCCGGGGTCGGCGAGCACCAGGTCGGCGGGGAGCGCGGCGAGCCGGGCCATCGCGGCGCGGGCCGCCGAGTCCGCGCTCGCCGCGCCGGACCGCTCCGCCCACAGCCACTGGCCGTAGGTGGCGAATCCGGTGGTGAGCCAGATGTCGGCCCAGGTGCCGATCGAAACCGAGGCGCCGAACCACTGCGCGGCAAGGCTGTAGGCGATCAGGTCCTCGGTGCTGCGCTTGCCGTCGACGAGGGCGGCGTCGAGCAGGCCGAGGGTCTGCGCGGCGGCCCCCGCCGTGGGCAGGCCGTCCAGCGCGGCGGTGCCGAAGACGTCGAACGGATAGGCGCCGAACAGGGTGTCGAAGACCGAGATCATCTCGGCTTGGCGGCCGAGGTCGTAGCCGGCCTGCTGGGCGAGCCGCGCCGGATAGGCGTTGCGGATCTGAACGCCTTTGGGCCCTTTCGCGGTATCGACCACGAAGTCGCCGATGCGGACCTCGGCCAGGTAGCCGGCCATCGGCTGGTCGTTGGCGTACGTCCACGTCGTCGTGCCGCGCGCGGCGCTCTTGCCGACCAGGGTGCCGTTGGCCAGCACGCTGAGTTCGGAGGGGGCGGTGACCGAGATCCGGTACGGCGCCTTGAGCGTCGGATGGTCGGCGCACGGGTACCAGGTCGGCGCCCCGATCGGCAGCGAGAGCGGCCCGGCGCTGCCCGGCGCTGCCGGCGCTGCGGCCTGCTGCCAGCCGACGGCGCCGACCCCGGCCACGGTGACCGGCTGCGGGGCGCCGGAGTAGGCGATCTGCAGCGTGGCCATCTCGGCGTTCGGCAGCACGGCGGCCGGGGTGATGCCGAGCTTGTCCGGGATCTTGCGGCTGAATGCCGCGGGAGCGCCGTTCACCCGGACCGATTCCACCCGCAGGGCGGAGGCCAGGTCGAGGCTGAGCCCGGAGAGGTCGGCGAAGGGCAGGATGCGGATCGTGGCGGTACCGCTCAGCGTCCCGGCCGGCCGGGAGGCGAAGTACGTGTACCGCAGGTCGAGTTCGCAGTGGTTGACCAGGAGCCCGCCGGTGCCCTGACCGGGGAAGTACGGGTCGAGCGAGCTGTCCGGGGCGCGCATGGCCGCCGCGGCGACGCCCGCGTCGGTCCCGCAGCCGGCGATCGCGCCAAGGGCGCCCGCGCCGAGCAGGGTGCCGACACCGCTGCGCAGCAGGGCGCGCCTGCTGGTGCCCGTCATCCCCGCTCCCTCGCGCTCGCCTCCTGGACCGCGCCTATTGTGCCCGATCCCCCACGCGCACCGACCAGGAGCCCGGAATGCAACCAGCCGCCGACTCCGCGGAGCCGACGGCCGATTGACACTCGATCAGATGGACAACGATCACTCGAAAGAGCGCGTCAGGAGCTAGTCCTGGTTGAAGAAGCCGGTGTCGGCGGCGGGGCTGTGCGCGCCGTCCATCAGCTCCGTGCCCTGCGGCGAGAGCAGGAAGACCCGGGAGGCGACCCGCTCTATCCCGCCGCGCAGCGAGAAGATCAGCCCGGAGGCGAAGTCGACGATGCGCTTCGCGTCCGCCTCCTCGAGGTCGGCCAGGTTCATGATGACCGGGATGCCGTCCCGGAAGAACTCGCCGATCACCTTCGCGTCGGTGAAGCTCTGCGGTCGCACCGAGGCGATGCGGTACCCGGACAGCGCGCCCGGCTCCTCGCCGTACCACCGCTCGCCGTCGTCGACCGGCACCAAATGCGGGGCGGTCGCCCTGCGGCTCGAAACCATCGCACGCCTCCTTCCCTGGCTTGCCTCGCTCACCTTGCCTGAGCGGCGCCTGGGCGCGCTCACCGCAGTGATCATCTCACATGGCGTCATGCGCCGCGCGGGGTTCGAACGCGGTCTTCGTCCGAACGCCGAGCCCGACCGAAGACCCGGTCCGGATCATCGCCGTGTTCGGATGACACCGCTCCGGATGACACCGCTTCGAACGTCACTGCTTCGAGTGTCGCTGCTTCGAATGTCACTGCCCGGATTGGCGCCGACGCCGTCCAAGTGTTTCGTCTCTTGGTGAACCACGCTAGCCGGTTTCCGGCTTGAATGCGTCGCGACTCGCCGGATCTGTCGGTGGCCGGTGGTATAAGCGACCACACGTCGTCGCGAACCGCGCCCCCACGCACCCCGGGGAGCTCAGGAAAGCTCACGCTGCGCGTAGGCAACGATCGCGTCGCGCAAGAATTCCGAGGTACCTTCACCGTGTTTGTCGTAATACTGCCGGAATCGTTCGTCGGCGACGTACATCTCGCCCAGCCCGCGGTACGCCTCCGCGGTCGGGGTCCAGAAACGGCACACGTCTTCATAGTGCTTTGCGACCGCTTCCTGCACCCGCGGGTCGTCGGCGGCGAGGCCTTCCGCGTGCAGCGCGGCGAAGCTCCGCGCCGACTCGACGCCTTCCCGGGCGGCCCGCTCGAAGTCGTCCTTCGTCCAGCCGGCCGTACGCCGGCGCGCCTCGGCGGCCTGTTGCGGCCACCGCTGTTCGACCTCGGCCTCGTACCGGCTCGGGTCGAACCCGTCGAACAGCTCCACGTCTGTCATGTCAGCTCCCTCTTGAAGCCCGTCGATGGTCCGCTGCACGGTGGCGGCCAGCCGAGCCAGCCGCTCGCTCTCGGCGAGCAGCCAGGCGCGGTGGTCGGCGAGGATGCGCGCCTCGGTCCGGTCGGTCTGCTGGGCCAGGACCTCGGCGACCGCGTCGAGGCCGAGCCCGAGGTCGCGCAGCAGCAGGATGCGCTGCAGCCGCAACAGCTCCGCGCGGCCGTACCTGCGCACGCCGCCCGGCCCGGTCTCGGCGGGTGGCAGCAGGCCGATCGCGTCGTAGTGCCGCAGCGTGCGCGCGGTGATCTTGGACATCCGCGCCACCTCGGCGATGCTCCACGTCGTCACGGCCCGATCCTCCCGATCCCGACAGCCTGCCGCACCGGAGGCCGTCCCCCGTGCGTCGGAGCCGGCGGCTTTCGATGCGCCGACCGGCGTAAACAGACGTTAGGCGTTGACGCTGCGTCAACCGCAAGCCCGATCTCTCTCAGGCCATTGCGGCGGCTTTCGGGCCTCGCTACCCTGCGCCGGTGAGTATCGACGAGGGGGGCGTACCCGAACCGGGGCCGGAGGGCGAGGACCCGTTCGACGTCGTGCTGGACGAGGACTTCATCAGGAGCGCGACGACGAAGGAGCCGTCGGCGCGGGCCCGCGAGCTGAAGGCGCGCTGGGCGCAGAACCCGCCGGGCGAGACCGAGTGGCGCGCCGGCGGCCCCATCGATCAGGACTCTGATCCGGAGCCGAAGGATGCCGAGGGCGCCCAGAAGCGGCGCCGGGAGCGGCGGCCGAGGGACCCCGGCGCCGACGGGCCCGACGCGGCCGACAGCGTCGGCGGAACCGGGGCGTCCGGCGAAGGGCGGCAGCGGCGGCCCTGGCTGCCCACCCTGGCCGTCACCCTCGTCCTGGTGAGCGTGGCGATCTATCTGCTGCACCCGAAGCGGCTGGCGCCCGGTTCGGTGAATTCGAGCCCGCCCGCGGTCGCGGAGCCGACGGCCGGTGGCTCGGGGCAGCCCTCCGAACGCGTGTCGTTCACCGATCCGGACGACAAGTACTTCGTCGGGTCGCCCTCACTCGACTGGTCGGACAACGCCGCGGGCATCACTCCTCCGGCGGCGGCCGCAGTCGGCGGCTTCAGCGCCGCGACGGTCGCAGGCGGCTACCGGCAGATGGAGCTGCTGCTGGTGAAGGGCGACCTGGACGCCACGATCCTGGGCGGCGGCGCGGTCGCCGGCTTCTTCGACCTGATCGACCCGATGGACCAAGCCGTGCTCGACGACCTGTCCGCCTCGCTCGCCACGCCGAGCGCGCAGCACGACCCGATCGCCTACGTGACCCGGTTCGACCCGGCGACCACCCGGGTGCTCGGGCACACGGTCAAGGTCGACGGCTCGATGAGCGCGTCGGTGAACCGCGACGGCGTGCTGCTGATCACCGGCGACTACCGGTTCGTCTACCCGGTCGGCCCGGCCCGCGGCGACGCGGCGCCGACGCGCACGCTGGTGCACCGGCTCTACCAGCTGGCGATCTTCCCGGCGGGCTCCTCGTACACCGCCACCGCGGGCAAGGCCTGGCTCTACGCCGAGGACGTCTCGACCGCGAACGACGCCTGCCATCTCTACAACGGCTTCGTCAATCCGGTGTTCGGCACGGGCGGAGCGGCGAAGGCGACGAAGACCGTCGATCCCTACGCCTCGCAGAACCTCCTGCCGACCGCGGCGCCGTCAGGGCCGGCGACGGCGGCGTCCGGGAGCGCGAACGAGTGCGCGGCCGCGTCGCGGGTCTGACCCCCGCCGCGCGGTCCCGGCGCAGCGCATCTCACGCCGCATCAACTCATATCAAGCCCATTACTCCCGCCGACCGGCCTGATCGGCGGAAGGCACCGTCTTCGGACCTCGGATCTGTCGGCATTCGTCTGACTATATGTTCGCCGGAAAGGAGGATCAGCGGATCGGGTGCGTGCCCCGGGTCGGCGCGGCCTCGTTGGGCTGCTCGTGACGCCGCCCCGCGCGGCGCCGCGCAGCCACGGAAGTCAGCACGGTGCAAGCAGCACAGTGCACGCACACCGAACCGCCGCCGCCGTCCCGCTGCGGACGCGGCAAGGAGGAGAACCCGATGAACGTCAAGAAGCTCGCCGCGCTCACTGCGGTCACCAGCGGCCTGGTCCTGGCCGGGGCCGCCTCGGCGATGGCCGCCGACTCTACCGCCGCGGGCAACGCGCACAACTCACCCGGCGTCGCCTCCGGCAACAGCGTCCAGGTCCCGGTCGACGCCCCGATCAACGTGACCGGCAACGGCATCGACGTGATCGGCGTACTCGACTCGGTCCTCGCGAACACCAGCGCGAACGGCTGAGCAGCGGCCGACCGACGCGACCGCGCAGCCGGGCAGCTCCGGCTCCCCGAAGCCCGGCCCGCCGCGCGCGGGCCGGGCTTCGGCACGGCATCGCATGATGCTGGCATCAGGGTACGGTCGGGCGCGCCGCACACGGACGCACAACACCCGTCCGCGTTGCCCGACAATACCAGGATTCACTCGAATGCAGTATTCATCTGATTTGCGGTAACTACGATCTTGCTCCTTCGTTCCCCTGATGCAGCGGACGCGTCGCAGTTCGGATGCCGCGCCGCACATATCACAGGGCCGAGCCGCATCCGGCGGAGCCGAGTCGAAGAAGCGTGGGGTCTACGTTCATGCAACTTTCCACCAAGCGGCGGATCGTCTTCGGACTGAGCACCGTCGGACTGACCACCGGCGGCCTGCTGGCCTCCGGTTTCGGGCTGGCCGCCGCGCAGGCCGACAGCACGGCGGCCGGCGGCGCGGCCGACTCGCCCGGCGTGCTGTCCGGGAACCTGGTGCAGATCCCGGTGAACGTGCCGGTCAACGTCTGCGGCAACCAGGTCGCCGTGATCGGGGTGCTGGACTCCGTGGTCGGGAACACCTGCACCAACGCGGGCGGGTCCGCGGCCGGCGGCTCCGGCGCGGGCGCCACGGCCGCCGGCGCCGCGGTCGGCTCACCCGGCGTGCTGTCCGGCAATCTGGTCCAGGCCCCGGTGAACGTGCCGGTCAACGTCTGCGGCAACCAGGTCGCCGCGGTCGGGGTGGGGGACACGGACGCGGGCAACTCCTGCTCGAACGGCGCCGGCCCGGGTCAGCCCTCTGCGCCCACTGCGACCGCCGCAGGCGCCGCGACCGGGTCACCGGGCGTCGGCTCCGGCAACAACGTCGAGGTTCCGGTGAACGCGCCGGTGAACGTCTGCGGGAACCAGGCCACCGTCATCAGCGTGCTGGACACCGTGGCCGGCGGCGACTGCTCGAACGGCGGCGTCATCGTGCCCGGCGGCCCGGCGAGCGCGACCACTCCCGACTGCGGCTGCACCCCGCCCGCGCCTCCGGCGACGCGGACCAGCCACGACGCTCCGGCGGCGAGCTCCGAAGCCACCGGGGGCTCGCTGGCCGAGACCGGCACCGGCATGCTGGGCGCCGTCCCGTTCATCGGCGGCCTGCTCGGCGGGGGCACCCTGCTGACGCGCAGGTTCGGCGCCGCTCCCGAACTCTGAGCTCTGGGCTTTCCGACGCTCGCAGCACTCTCACCAGCCGCGCCCTCGCGCCCCGGATCCCCGCGATCCGGGGCGCGTCCCTGCCGTCCTCAGCGCGCCGAGGACGGCAGCTCGAGCGCCGAACAGACCGCGGCCCACACGTCCTTGGCCGCGACGCCGTCGGCCAGCGCCTGATGGACCGTCCGGGAGCCGAGTTCGGAGATGACGAAATCGCGGGCGAACGAGTCGGCATAGGTGGCGCCGAGCTGATCCGCCATCTGCGCCCAGAAAACCGTCAATCGCACCGCCCCAGCCTATCCGGCCCAACACAGTGCCCCTGACCTGCGGCCCGCCGGAATTGTCGGCGGCATGGTCCACGATGGAGGCATGAGCGCCCTCGACCGTTTCGCCGAGCCGACCCGGCAGTGGTTCGCGGGCGCCTTCGAACGGCCGACCGCGGCCCAGACCGGCGCCTGGGAGGCGATCGGCGGCGGCCGCAACGTCCTGGTCATCGCGCCGACCGGGTCGGGCAAGACGCTGGCGGCGTTCCTGGCCGCGCTGGACCGGCTGGCCTTCGGCCCGCCGCCGCAGTCGGCGAAGAAGCGCTGCCGGGTGCTCTACATCTCGCCACTCAAAGCGCTGGGCGTGGATGTCGAGCGCAACCTGCGCGCGCCGCTGGCCGGCCTGCGCCAGGCGGCGACCCGGTCCGGGCTGCCGGAGCCCGAGGTGCGTATCGCGGTACGCTCCGGGGACACTCCGGCCGACCAGCGGCGCAAGTTCGCCGGCAGCCCTTCGGACATCCTGATCACCACGCCCGAGTCGCTGTTCCTGCTGCTCACCTCGCAGGGCCGGGAGGCGCTGGCAGGCGTCGAGACGGTGATCCTGGACGAGGTGCACGCGGTCGCCGGCACCAAGCGCGGCGCCCATCTCGCGCTGAGCCTCGAACGGCTGGACCAGCTGCTGGAGCGGCCCGCCCAGCGCATCGGCCTGTCCGCGACGGTGCGGCCGCCCGAGGAGGTGGCCCGGTTCCTGTGCGCGACCCGGCCGGCCGAGATCGTCGCGCCGCCGGCGCAGAAGACGTTCGACCTCGAGGTCGTCGTGCCGGTCGAGGACATGACGGAGCTGGACGCGGTCGCCGGCGTGCCCGATGTGGTCTCGTCCGGCGCCGGCAAAGGCCCCAAGGACGACGCGGTTCCGATCGACGACGACGGCCGGCGCAAGGCGTCGATCTGGCCGCACGTGGAGAACCGGGTCGCCGAGCTGATCGAGCAGCACGCCTCGACCCTGGTGTTCGCCAACTCGCGGCGGCTGGCCGAGCGGCTGTGCAACCGGCTCAACGAGATCCACGCCGCGCGGCTCGGCCTCGAGCCGGCGCCGGCGAATCCATTCCGCGCCCCGGCCGAGCTGATGGGTGAGGCCGGGTCGGTCAGCGGCGCGCCGCCGCTGCTCGCCCGCGCGCACCACGGCTCGGTGTCCAAGGAGCAGCGCGCCGAGGTCGAGGAGGCGCTCAAGGCGGGGGTGCTGCCGGCCGTGGTCGCCACCTCGAGCCTCGAGCTGGGCATCGACATGGGCGCGGTGGACCTGGTGGTGCAGGTCGAGTCGCCGCCCTCGGTCGCCTCCGGGCTGCAGCGGGTCGGCCGGGCCGGGCACCAGGTCGGCGCGGTCTCCCGCGGGGTGATCTTCCCGAAGTTCCGCGGCGACCTGGTGCAGGCGGCCGTGGTGGCCGAGCGGATGCGGCAGGGCCGGATCGAGGCGGTCTCGACCGTGCGCAATCCGCTGGACGTGCTGGCCCAGCAGATCGTCTCGATGGCCGCGATGGACGAGTGGCGCACCGGCGAGCTGCTGGCGTTGGTGCGCCGCGCGGCACCGTTCGCCACGCTCTCCGAGCCGGTGTTCGAGGCCGTGCTCGACATGCTGGCCGGCCGCTATCCGAGTGACGAGTTCGCCGAGCTGCGGCCGCGCATCGTGTGGGACCGGGAGGCCGGGACGGTGTCCGGGCGGCCCGGCGCGCAGCACCTGGCCGTGGTCTCCGGCGGCACGATCCCGGACCGCGGGCTGTTCGGGGTCTTCCTGGCCGGCGGCGGTGGGGCCGGGCCGGGGGCGAGCGCGGATCCGCGGCGCGGCGGCCGGCGGGTCGGCGAGCTCGACGAGGAGATGGTCTACGAGTCCCGCGTCGGTGACGTCTTCACGCTCGGCACGACCTCGTGGCGGATCGAGGACATCACGCACGACCGGGTGCTGGTCTCCCCCGCGCCGGGCCAGCCGGGCCGGCTGCCGTTCTGGAAGGGCGACGCGCTGGGCCGGCCGCTGGAGCTGGGCCGTGCGCTGGGCGCCTTCACCAGGGAGCTGATGAAGCTGGAGCCGCCCGCGGCGACGGCCCGGCTGCGCGAGGCGGGGCTGGACGAGTGGGCGACGGGGAATCTGCTCGCGTATCTGGCCGAGCAGCGCGCGGCGACCGGGCACGTGCCGGACGACCGCACGATCGTGGTCGAGCGCTTCCACGACGAGCTGGGCGACTGGCGGATCGCGATCCACTCGCCGTTCGGGGCGCAGGTGCACGCGCCGTGGGCGCTGGCGGTCGGCGCCCGGCTGCGCGAGGAGTTCGGGCTCGACGCGCAGGTGATGCACGGCGACGACGGGATCGTGCTGCGGCTGCCCGACGAGGACTGGGACCAGTGGGGTCTGGGCCGCTTGGACGACGGGGCGGCGGGCGCCGAGCCGGACGCGCCGGCCCGGCCGACCGCACAGACCGTGTTCGACTCCTGCGCCCGGATCCCGGCCGAGCAGGTCGAGGACCTGGTGACCGATCAGGTCGGCGGCTCGGCGCTGTTCGCGGCGCGGTTCCGGGAGTGCGCCGGCCGGGCGCTGCTGCTGCCGAGGAGGAGGCCGGGCCAGCGGGTGCCGCTGTGGCAGCAGCGGCAGCGCGCCTCGCAGCTGCTGTCGGTCGCGTCGAAGTACCCGTCGTTCCCGATCGTGCTCGAGACGGTGCGCGAGTGCCTACAGGACGTGTTCGACGTGCCGGGGCTGGTCGAGCTGCTGCGCGACATCGAGGCGCGGAAAGTGCGCGTCGTGCAGGTGGAGACGCAGGCGCCGTCGCCGTTCGCGGCCTCGCTGCTGTTCGGCTACGTCGCGCAGTTCATGTACGAGGGCGACTCGCCGCTGGCCGAGCGCCGGGCCGCGGCGCTGACGGTCGACCCGGCGCTGCTCGCGGAGCTGCTGGGGCAGCCGGAGTTGCGCGACCTGTTCGACATCGAGGTACTGGCGGCCCTGGAGGCCGAGCTGCAGTACCTGACCTCGGACCGGGTGGCCCGGGACGCGGAGGACGCGGCCGATCTGCTGCGCCTGCTCGGACCGCTGACACAGGCTCAGGCGGCGCTGCGGGGTGTGCAGCCGGAGTGGCTTGAGCAGCTGGAACGCGTCCGCCGGGCGATCAGGATCCGCATCGCGGGCGCCGAGCACTGGGCCGCGGTCGAGGATGCGGGCCGGCTGCGCGACGCGCTCGGCTGCCCGCTACCGGTCGGGATCCCGGAGGCGTTCACCGAGCCGGTGCCCGATCCGCTCGGCGACCTGCTCTCGCGCTACGCGCGCACGCACGCGCCGTTCACGGCGGTGGTGGCGGCCAAGCAGTTCGGAATCACGGTCGCGCTGTGCACGTCGGCCCTCGAACGCCTGGCTGCGGAGGGGCGGGTCGTGCGGGGCGCGTTCCGTCCGGAGGGCGCCGGCGAGGACTGGTGTGACGCGCGGGTCCTGCGCAGGCTGCGCGGCCGGATGGTGGCGGCCCTGCGCCGACAGGCGGAGCCGGTCACGCCGGAGGCGCTGGTGCGGCTGCTGCCCGCCTGGCAGTCCGTCAGCGGAACCCGGAGCGGATCCGAGACGGCGGGCGGCGCCGCCCGCGCCGTGGCTTCTCGACCGGACGCTTCTCAATCGGAATCAGCTCTCGACGCCAGGCTGTCGCAGTCGCCGCAGTCCTCGCAGCCGTCCCAGACCCGCCGGGCCAACCCTTCGCTGCGCGGTGTCGACGGCGTATTGCGGGCGGTCGAACAACTCGCCGGGATCCCCGTCCCGGCCTCGGCTCTGGAGCGGCTGATCCTGCCCGCCCGGGTCGTCGACTACCAGCCCGCGATGCTCGACGAGCTGACCTCGGGCGGCGAGGTGGTCTGGGCCGGCGCCGGCGCGCTGGCGGTAGACGACGGCTGGGTGGCCCTCGCCCCGGCGGCCATCGCCCCGCTCGTGCTGCCGGAACCGGTCGAGCTCACCAAGGCCGACCTGGATCCGTCCGGCCCGAGCCGGGCGATCCTGGACGCGCTCGGCGGCGAGGCGGCGCTGTTCTTCCGCGCACTCTTCCACCAGGTCGCCGACCGCCAAGGAGGGATCGACCAAGAGGAAATCGGCGCAGCGCCCGGAGACGGCGCGGGCCATGCCGGTCCCGCTGCTCCCACTGCTCCCACTGCCGAGCAGGTTCTCAGCACGCTGTGGGAACTGCTCTGGTCCGGCCACATCACCAATGACACTTACGCTCCCGTGCGGGCCATGCTCGGTTCAGGCCGAACCGCGCATCGGGCCAAGCGCCCGACGCCGCGGGGGCGGTATTCGGCCCTGCGCTACGCCGCGGCGATAGCGAGCGGGCCGGGCTCACCCGACCAGGGCGGCAACTCGCGCGCCACCGGTCGGCCTGGCGCCGGTCAACCCAGCGCGGTCCTGCCGAGCGCGGCCGCGGCGACCGCGGTCGGCCGATGGTCCCGGCTGCGTTACGCCGACCTGGCCAAAGATCCGCAGGCGCGCGCCGCCGCAGCGCAGATCCTGGGCGAGGTGCTGCTGGACCGGTACGGCGTGGTGACCCGGGGCTCGGTGGGCGCGGAGCGGCTGCCCGGCGGGTTCGGCGGCTTCGGTGCCGTCTACCGCGTGTTGTCGGCGTTCGAGGAGGCGGGGCGCTGCCGCCGCGGCTACTTCGTCGAGGGGCTCGGCGCGGCGCAGTTCGCGGCCGAGGGCGCGGTCGACCGCCTGCGCGCGCTCGGCGACCCGCAGTCGCGCGAAGCTCACCAGCGCGAGTCGTTCCCCCGCGACCTGCGACAGGGCGCTGCCGGCCGGCCGGCAGCGCCCGGCGGACGGCCTGCGCGGAGCCGGACCGTGCTGCTCCTCGCGGCGGCGGATCCCGCGAACGCCTATGGCGCGGCCGTGCCCTGGCCGCAGCGGCCGGCTGCTCCTGCCGTCCCCACCGATGCGGAAGGAGCAGCCGCGGCCCCGGCCGGCGGCGCCCGCGCCACGACAGCGTCAGGCCACAAGCCGGGCCGCAAGGCCGGGGCGTTGGTGGTGCTCGTGGACGGCGAGTTGGCGCTCTACATCGAGCGCGGGGGCCGCACGGTGCTGTCGTGGTCTGACGACTTCGAAACACTCGCGACAGCCGCCGCGGAGGTCGCAACCGCGGTCCGCCTCGGCCGCGTCGGCGCCCTCACCGTGGTGAGCACCGACGGCATGCCGGTCCTGACACCGGGCTCGGGCGGATCACCCACCCCGGTCGCGGCCGCGCTGGTGAGCGCCGGGTTCAGCGCCACGCCGCAAGGTCTGAGGCTGCGCCGATGAACCGCCGCCTGCACGCACCGGCTGATGCCCTTTCAGGAACCGCGCCGCGCTTGCGGGCTTCACAGACGCTCGGCGCGCACGGTCCACACATCCGGGGCGCCGTCAGCGGACGGACTGCGCATCAGGCGGAAGATCGCCGGCGGCCCGAAGCGGCCGACCGAGGCGACCAGCAGCCAGTGCTCGGTGTACGGCCGGTGCCCGGTCAGCGGGTGCGAGCCGCCCTGCGCCGGGACGGAGCGCCCGCGGCCCTGGCCCGGGCTCTGCCCGCGGCCGCCGGGCGGGCGGACCCGGCTCGGCTCGATCCACTGGTCGATGATCTCGTGCACCACGTAGAGCCGGCCCTCGAGCAGGAAGTACACGGGCCCGTCGGCGCCGCGCAGCACATCACAGGGAACGCCGTCGGCACGGTTGGCACCGGGGTCGGGGTGCTCCGCATCGACGCGGTTCGAGTCGACGTGTTCGGCCATTGTGATCGCCATGTCTCCCCTGCCTCGCAGTACCGGTGATTCGGGACGCGCGGGTCACACAGGCCGGCGCGCCAGGTACGCGTCGCCGCCGACCACAGGCTTCCCCGGAACCGGCATCCGGCCGCCGGAAGGCCGGGCGGGGTCAGCCCCGGCATACCAGACGGTGGATTGCCGCGGTCCCTCCTGCGGGCGGCGGCGACGCTTCGATCAGGCGCGGGACACCGCGCTGCTGATCGAATCTTTGTTCGATCCGGCCTCTAGCCTACCCCGTCCGGCCGTGGTTGGGCCAGTCGAATCGCCGGACGCACTCGAACGAATGAACGAACAGGTGTTGCCGGAGGTTACGGAAACGTAATCGAGTTCGACGGCAACCATCGCCCGTCCCGGGCTGTCCTATTCGGTGGATCGCGTGGAACGCCAGTGCCCCGAGAACGGCTGCCGACCCGTGGAAGGCTCGCGCCCATCGGTCCGCCCCGCAAGGGGAACCTGGGAGGGGGAGCCGGGGGGCACCGGGTGGGGGCTGCCGGCGTCGCGCGCCAGCCGTTGGGGAGAACGGCGGCGCGCGACACCGGAGCAGTGCTCCGCCGTTCGCCCCGGCGATGTCCCTGGCGACGTCCCCGCGATCTCCCGGCGACTGCCGCGCGACCGATGATCGACATCGAAATCACTGCCGCGAAATCACTGCCGCGCCGACGCGCACCGCTACGGCGGGCGGCGATTCTGGCGCTGTGCCGCTTAAGTGCGGTGCCGGTTCAGGCTGTGTCGCTTAAGTGCGGTTTCGGTTCAGGCTGTGCCGGTTCAGGCTGTGTCACTTCAAGCGGTGCCGGTTCAAGCGATGCCGCTTCGGCGTTCCGCGCCGTGCCGTTTCGGCGTTCCGGCCAGTGATCGTTTCACGCGTGCACGGCGACCGGGGGTCCTCCAGATGGAGTGATCCGCCCGGCGCCGCACCGCCTGGCGGGTGATGCTCTCTAAGTGAGCCGCTGCCTACCCACACCCGAGCCCCGCCGCTTCTTCGGGAACTGCGGATCGCTGCCCTACACCGACGCCGCCTGGTTCGCCGCCACGAGCCGGCTCGCGCTGGCCTGCGCGGTCGCGGCCGGGGCGCTGAGCGGCACCGCGTTCACCGCGGCCGTCATGTGGCAGGCGCGGAATCGCATCGAGACCGCGGACGGTTCGCCGTACGGCCAGGCCGATCCGGCGCGCGCCCGCCGTGCGCGGCGCCGGCCGGTCGTGCCGGCCGCCTTCCATCTGCACGCGACCTCGTCCCGGCCACCGAAATCCGCTGAGCCGGTGTCAGTCCTGATTCCGGTGCGGCACGACACGGATACCGCGATGACCGCCGTAAAGGCCGCGCTTGGACAGCGCGGTGTGGAAAGGCTCGACGTCGTCGTGCTCGACGAGGGGTGCCCGGAGGCGACTCGGACCGCACTGCGGCGGGAGTTCGGCGACGACCCCCGAGTACGCATATTGTCCTCGGCACCGCTGCCGAACGGCTGGTCGCCACGGGCGCACCGGGGGCACCAGCTGGCCGTCGCCGCACGCGGCCGGGTGCTGCTGTTCGCCGAGGCGTGCGCGCCGCTCGGTCCTGATGCGGCCGCCTCGGCCGCCGCGCTGCTGCGTGGTGAGCGGCTGGACCTGGCGGTGCTGGACACCGGCCGCCCCCGGCCCCCCGACTCCGCCAAGCCTGGCTCGGCTTCCGAACCGAGCACCGGAACTCGCACTGGCACCGGAGCCGGAGCCGACGCCGCGTCAGGAACCGGGAGTGGCACCGGGAGCCGAGCCGGTACTGGGACTGAGACCGGGAGCACCGGCGCCCCCGGCAGCAGCACCGCAAGCGGATCCGGCACCGGCAACCGGTCGAACGGCGCGAGCGCGTCGGCTCCGTCTCAACCCGGCGGAGCGGACGGATCCGACCCGTCCGCTCCGCCGCAGGCTCAAGCCGAAGCCCGGCCGGCCTCGGGTTCCGCGGGTGCGCGCCGCGTCCGCAACAGCAAGTTCCAGAGCGTGCGGGCGCATCCGGGCCGATTCGCCGTCGCGGTCGATGCCGGGGCGTACTGGCGCCTCGGCGGTTACCGCGCGGCTGCTGCGGACCCTGATCCGCTGGCCCTGCTGCGCACCATGCGGCGGGCGAGCGGCCGCGTCGCGCTGGCCGACGGGCGCCGGGTGATTCCGCCGGCCGGCCTCGACGATCCGGTGCTGCCGGGCGGCGGCCCCACCGGCTGCCTCACGGGCGACCTCGGAAGCGGGGTTTCGACGATGACGCACCACTCCGCCTTCGTCGAGATCACCGACACCGCGCGCCGCCTGCTCGCCGCGCTCTCCCCGGCCCGCTGGTAACCCGGGCGGCCGGGGCGCCCGCGGGCGGCGTACGGGCCGGTCGGCGGTAAACTCGGCGCCTTGTGGCACGGATCTTGATCGTCGGCGCGGGGATGAGCGCGATGGCCGCCGCGGCGAGGCTGGCGGCCCGCCGGCACGAGGTGACCGTCTGCGAGGCCTCGGCGGCCTTCGGCGGGGCGCTCTCGGTCCGGCGGCACGACGGCCTCAGCTTCGATACGGGTCCTTACACGCTCACGCTTCCCGCGGCCTACCGCGACCTGTTCGTCAAGACCGGCTCGCGCAAGGCCAGCGCGGCGGCGAAGCTGGAGGACCGGGTCGACCTCCAGCCGCTCGATCCGGTGCGCCGCTACGTGTTCCCGGACGGCACCCGGCTCGACCTGCCGAACGCGTCCCGCGGGCGGCTGCGCGCCGCCTTCGACGCGGCGTTCGGCGAGGGCGCGGGCGACGGCTGGATCCGCCTGATCGACCACGGGGGCCGCGCCTGGGACGTGCTGCGCCCGGCGCTGGTCGAGGCCCCGGGCGGCGGCGGGCGGGAACTGCTGCGGCTGCTGGCCCGCCGCGATGGACGCAGAGTCCTGACTCCCGGCCGCTCGCTGCGGCGGCTCTCCCGCGGCTGGTTCTCGGATCCCCGCCTGCGCCTGCTGCTGGACGACTACCTGCGCCAAGCCGGCGCGGACCCTCGCCGGGCGCCCGGCGTGTGCGCGGCCCGCGTGTACATCGAGCACACGTTCGGCGCATGGCGGATCGGCGGCGGCATGTACCGGCTGGCCGAGGAGCTGCATCGGCGTGCGGCCGATCGGGGGGCCGAATTCCGCTTCGAATGCCCCGTTCAGCGGATCGAGAAGGACTCGTCCGGCGCAGTCGCCGGGGTCGTCCTGGCGGATGACTCACGGGTTGCCGCCGACTTCGTGGTCGCGGCCGTCGACCGGGCCGAGCTGGCACGCCTGCTCGGCGGCGGCCGGCCGCCGAGCGAGAGCGCCCGCCCCGCGCCCCGCGGCACGACGACGCTGTGCCTCGAAGTCTCCGCGCCCGCCGACGGGACGACGCCGCCGGACCAGCCCCACGAAACAGTGTTCTTACGAAGCGGCGGCGCGTCGATCCGCGTGCACGTGCCCGCCGAGCAGCCGACGGCCTGGACGGTTCACGCGACCGGCGCGAGCGGCTCGGCCGAGATCCTCGCCGCGCTGGCCGAATCGGGACTCGATATCCGCGGCCGGGCCCGGGTGCTGCACGAGATCCCGGCCGGCACGGTGGCCCGGATCCCCCAGGACGCGGGCCTGCGCGGGGTGCTGCTGCGCTCGCCGGTCGCGCAGCCGGCCCGCGGGCTGTTCCACATCGGCGCCTCGGCCCGGCCCGGAACCGGCCCGGCGTTCGCCGCGCTCTCCGGCTGGCACGCCGCCGAGCTGATCGGACCGGCAGCGCGCTGACGAGGCGTCACCCGCCGGAGGCCGCCGGCCAAGCCCGCAGCGCCGGCCACGCGGAACCGAGCCGGACCACGCAGGACCAAACTCACGCCACCGCGAGCGCTTCCCGGGTCGGCTGCAGGTTGCGGTGCACCTCGAGCGTCGCGGTCGACGCGTTCAGCGTGATGAAGTGCAGCCCCGGCACGCCCTCCGCCAACAGCTGCTCGCCGAGCGCCGTGGCGTGCTCGATCCCGATGCGCCGCACCGCCGCGTTGTCGTCGGCCACCGCGTGTATCCGCTCGGCGACGGCCTGCGGGAAGGACCCTCCGCTCAGCGTGACCATCCGCTCGATCTGGGCCGCACGGGTGACCGGCATCAGGCCGGCGATGATCGGGATGTCGCAGCCCGCCGCCGTCACCCGGTCGCGCAGCCGCAGGTAGTACTCGGCCTCGAAGACCATCTGGGTGATCGCGAAGTCGGCGCCGGCCCGGCACTTGGCGGTGAAGTGCCGGATCTCGTCCTCCCAGTCCGCGGACCTCGGGTGCCGCTCGGGGAAGGCCGCCACGCCGACGCAGAAGTCGCCGGACTCCTTGACCAGCCGGACGAGTTCGATCGCGTACTCGATCCCGCGCGGGTGCTTGACCCACTCGCCGCGCGGATCGCCGGGCGGGTCGCCGCGCACGGCGAGGATGTTCCGGACACCGGCGTCGGCGTATCGGCCGATGATGCGGCGCAGCTCCGGGACGGACTGGTTGACCGCGGTCAGATGGCCCACCGGAGTGAGCGTGGTCTCGGACGCCACCCGTTCGGCCTCGGACGCGGTGCCCGACTGGGTCGAGCCGCCCGCGCCGTAGGTGATCGACACGAAGTCGGGGCCGACCCCCTCGATGCGGCGCAGCGCCGTCCACAGCTGGCGCTCGGACTTCTCGTCCTTCGGGGGGAAGAACTCGAAGGACATCGTGGGCGGCCCGTCCGCGAGCATGTCGCGGATCGTGGTGGCCCGGTCGGGTCGCACGCTGGGGATGCCGAGTGCCATGCGTTTCACGATAACGGCGATATCCGGCCCGGCCAGGCCCGGTCCACCCGGCGAGACGCGATCGGGCCGCGATTCTCCGCTCCGGCTCAAGCGCCGGGCGCACCAACAGTCGCACGCGTCACACCAGACCGCCTCGTTTCACGCGGCTCCACGCGACCACCGCGCGCGGGCCGCGCGAGCCACGACGTAGGCTCATTGTCCGTGGACAGCACAGTTTCGCCGGTCAGTCCGGTTTCGCCCGACCCGACGGCCCCGGCCGACCCGGCTGACCCGACACCCGGCTCGCCGCTGGACCGCCACGCCCTGCGCGCCCGGGTCTGGGCCGAGCTGACCGCGTTCCTGGACCGGCAGGAGAAGCTGCTCGCAGGCGTCGGCGACGAGCTGGCGCCGGCGGTCGCGACGCTGCGGGACTTCCTGGACGGCGGGAAGCGGATGCGGCCGGCGTTCTGCTACTGGGGCTGGCGGGCCGCGGGCGGGGCCGAGTCCGGCTCGGCCCGGCAGGAGGCGGCCGCGATGCGCGCCGCGGCGGCGCTGGAGCTGCTCCAGGCCTCGGCGCTGATCCACGACGACTTCATGGACGGCTCCGACACCCGGCGCGGCGCGCCCTCGATCCACCGCCGGTTCGCCGCGCTGCACCGGGCCGGTGGCTGGGGCCGGCCGGGAACGCAGGGCGGGGCGGACCGGTTCGGCGCGGCCGCCGCGATCCTGCTCGGCGACATCACGCTGACCTGGTGCGACGAGATGTTCACCCGGTGCGGGCTGCCGGCCGGGCGGATCCAGCGGGCCCGGCCGCTGTTCGACCTGATGCGCTCGGAGGTGATGGCCGGCCAGTACCTTGACGCGGTCGCGCAGGCGCGCGGCCTGTCCGTCTCGACCCCGGGCGAGGCGCTGGCCCGGGCCCGCACGGTGATCACCTACAAGTCGGCGAAGTACACCGTGGAGCGGCCGCTGCAGCTCGGCGCCGCGCTCGCCACCGGCCGGGCCGACGGGCCGCTGATCGACGCCCTCTCCGCGTTCGGGCTGCCGCTCGGCGAGGCCTTCCAGCTGCGCGACGACGTCCTCGGCGTCTTCGGCGACCCGGCGGCGACCGGCAAGCCGGCCGGCGACGACCTGCGGGAGGGCAAGCAGACCGTGCTGATCGCGCTGGCCGTGGACCGGGCCGCGGCCGCCGACGCCAAGGAGCTGCGCAGCGCGGTGGGCGACCCGGCGCTGGCCCCGGACGGCGTGGCGCGGCTGCAGGCGATCATCGCCGGCACGGGCGCGCTGGCCGCCGTCGAGCGGCGCATCGGCGAGCTGACCGAGGCGGCGCTCGGCGCGCTGCGCCGGGCCGGGATCACCGCGGAGGCGCGGGAGGCGCTGGCCGAGCTGGCGGTGGCCGCCACCGACCGGACCGGTTGAACCGCCGGGGCGCCGCGAGCGTTACCTGGACACGGCATCCGCCGTGCTCCCGGGGCCGATATGCGTGCTTTGACTGGATAGCGTCCGTGTCCTGACATGATGTGTGTCAGGATCGCGCTTCATCCGGCGCAAACAGGCCAGTCTTGCCGACTTTTCGTCGACTCCGAAGTGACGCCGCGCGGGCGGCAATCCCGGCGAACCGGCTGGAGCGGCGCAAAACCCGAACACGGTGGGTTACTCACGAGATTCCTTCGGAGAAGTTTCGCCGTAGGGGTCGCCAACGGCGCGCCGCGCATGAATAATCCTGTGCGAGGCCTCGTCGTCCCCCCGTGCGATGGGGCCTCGCCCGGAGCGATGCGCGATGCGGACCCCTCCCCCCGTGGGGGTCTCGCTGGTCCGCGCATCGCCGGCGTCCGGCCTCTCCCCCCGTGGAGGTCGTACGCCAATGACGGTGCGCGCGCGGTCCCTCCCCCCGTAGGGACCCGCGCACCGTCGGCGTCGGAACCGCCCCCGCCGCCAGTCGGTGCCCTCCCCCGGGGCCATGGCGGCGAACCTCCGGCGCCCTGCGCGGAGCCGTGACGGTTTCGCGCCGCGGCCTCGTCGTCCCCCCGTGCGACGAGGCCGCCCCATTTCCCGGCAATCTCACCGACTCTTCACGGGCGGCTCACGCCGGTCGAAACCGGGCGGCCGAGCGTGGTGCGGTATGAGCCCCGTGATTCCCGAAGACCGGCTCGGCCCGGAACGGACCGGCGCCGGCCCGCCCGACACCGGCCGCGCCGCCGCACCCGAGCACGCTGCCGCCGCACCGCCGGGCGCGCCCCGGCGCCGCCTCGTCGAGATCGTCATCCCGGCTTACAACGAGCAGCACGTCCTTGCGGCCAGCGTCGAGCGGCTGCACGCGTACCTCGCCGAGAACCTGCCCTACCCGTTCCGGATCACCATCGCGGACAACGCCTCGACCGACGCCAGCTGGGAGGTCGCGCTCGACCTCGCCGAGCGGTACGCCCGGGTCGACGCCGTCCACCTGGACCAGAAGGGGCGCGGCAGGGCCCTGCGCGCGGTGTGGGCGGCCAGCGACGCCGAGGTGGTCGCGTACATGGACGCGGACCTGTCCACCGGTCTCGAGGCCTTCCTGCCGCTGATCGCGCCGCTCATGTCAGGGCACTCCGACCTGGCGATCGGCTCCCGGCTGGCGCGCGGCGCCGCGGTGGTCCGCGGCCCGAAGCGGGAGTTCGTCTCGCGCGGCTACAACCTGCTGCTGCGCTCGGCCATGGCGGCGCGCTTCTCCGACGCGCAGTGCGGGTTCAAGGCGGCCCGCACCCAGATCGTCAGGGCCCTGCTGCCGGAGGTGGCGGACGAGGCCTGGTTCTTCGACACCGAGCTGCTGCTGCTCGCCGAGCGCAGCGGGCTGCGGATCCACGAGGTGCCGGTGGACTGGGTGGACGACCCGGACAGCCGGGTCGACATCCGCCGGACCGCGCTGGAGGACCTGCGCGGCATGTGGCGGGTCGGGCGGCAGGCGCTGCGCGGCGGATTCCGGGCCCCGGTGCCGGCCCGCATGCTCGCCGGGCAGCTGCCGCGGGGCATGCGCACGCAACTGCCCAGCTTCGCGGTCATCGGCGTCGCCTCGACCCTGGCCTACCTGCTCTGCTACCTCGTGCTGCGGCAGGCGATGCCGCAGTACGCGGCGAACACGGTGGCGCTGGCGGCGACCGCGATCGCCAACACGGCGGCGAACCGGCGGTACACCTTCGGCGTGCGCGGCTCGGCCAGCGCCCTGAGACACCAGGCCGAGGGCGGCGCGGCGTTCCTGGCCGGGCTGGTGCTGACCAACGGCTCGCTGGCGCTGCTCTCCGTGCTCGCGCCGGGCGCCGGGCGGGCGGTCGAGCTGACCGTCCTGATCGCCGCGAACGCCGCGGCGACGCTGGTCCGGTTCCTGCTGCTGCGCGCCTGGGTGTTCAACCCGAGGCGGCTGCGGCGTGCGGCGACGGGCTTCGATGAGGCCTGAGACCCGCGTACGCGGCGCCACAGTGTCGCCAATGTCACCACGACCCCTTCTCGTCACCACGACGAGAAGGGGCGTAGGCTGAAGCCATGGCTCAGCTGAAGATCGCACTGGCCCAGATGAACCCCGCGGTCGGGGACCTGCCGGGGAACACCGCGCTGATCCTGGAGGCGGCCCGCCGCGCGGCGCGGGAAGGCGCGCACCTGCTCGCGGTGCCGGAGATGGCGCTGACCGGCTACCCGATCGAGGACCTGGCCCTGCGCCCCTCGTTCGTTCGCGCCTCGCGCGCCGCGGCGGACGAACTGGCGGCGCGGCTGGCCGAGGAGGGCCTCGGCGACCTGGTGGTCGTCCTCGGCTACCTCGACGGCCTGGCCGAGGACACCCCCCGGGTCGGCCGCCCGGCCGGCTCGCCGACCGACGCCGCCGCGGTGCTGCACCGCGGCGGGACGCTGATCCGCTCGGCCAAGCACCACCTGCCCAACTACGGGGTCTTCGACGAGTACCGCTACTTCGTGCCCGGCGACGTGCTGCCGGTGGTCCGGGTCGGCGGCGTCGACGTGGCGGTGGTGATCTGCGAGGACCTGTGGCAGGACGGCGGGCCGGTGGCCGCCTGCGCCGAGTCCGGCGCGGGGCTGCTGCTCTCGATCAACGCCTCGCCGTACGAGCTGAACAAGGACGACGAGCGCTACGAGCTGATGGCCCGCCGGGCCGCCGAGGCCGGCTGCACGCTCGCCTACGTCAACCAGACCGGCGCCCAGGACGAGCTGGTCTTCGACGGCGACTCGCTGGTGGTCCGCCCGGACGGCGCGATCGTGGCGCGGGCCGGCCAGTTCACCGACGAGCTGGTGCTGGTGGACCTCGACCTGCCGGCCGCCACCGAGCCCGTGGCGGACACCGGGGCGGCCAACGGGATGCAGATCCGCCGCGTGGTCGCCTCGGCCGAGCCGTTCCCCGCCTACACGCCGGCCGCGCCGGCCGTCACCGCGCGGCTGGACGAGCACGAGGAGATCTACACGGCGCTGGTCACGGGGCTGCGCGACTACGTGCTCAAGAACGGCTTCTCCTCGGTGCTGATCGGCCTGTCCGGCGGGATCGACTCGGCGCTGACCGCCGCGATCGCCTGCGACGCGCTCGGCGCGGACCACGTGTACGGGGTCTCCATGCCGAGCCGGTACTCCTCGGACCACTCGAAGGGCGACGCGGCCGACCTGGCCCGCCGCACCGGGCTGCACTACGAGACCGTGCCGATCGGTCCGGTGGTCGAGGCGTACCTGAAGACCACGGCCGACGCGGGCACCGCGCTGACCGGTCTGGCCGAGGAGAACCTGCAGGCCCGGGTGCGCGGCACCACCCTGATGGCGCTGTCCAACCAGCGCGGGCACCTGGTGCTGGCGCCGGGCAACAAGTCCGAGCTCTCCGTCGGGTACTCGACCCTCTACGGCGACGCGGTCGGCGCCTACGCTCCGATCAAGGACGTGTACAAGACCCTGGTCTGGGACCTGGCCCGGTGGCGCAACGCGGCGGCCGAGCGGGCCGGGGCCACCGCGCCGATCCCGGCCAGCTCGATCGAGAAGGAGCCGAGCGCCGAGCTCAGCCCGGGCCAGCGGGACACCGACTCGCTGCCGCCCTACCACGAGCTGGACCGGATCCTCGAGCTCTACGTCAACGGCGACCACGGCCGGCGGGAGATCGAGGCGATGGGCTTCGACCCGGCGCTGGTGCAGCGGGTGCTCAAGCTCACCGACACCGCCGAGTACAAGCGCCGCCAGTACCCGCCGGGCGCGAAGATCTCGCCGAAGGCCTTCGGCCGGGACCGCCGGCTGCCGATCACCAACCGGTGGCGCGAGACGGCGTAGGCGTGGAAGTAGCGGGCCGAGGTCAGCGCGGCACGGCGCCGAGCAGGAAGTCGTCGACGCAGCTGACGCTGTACTCCCGGCCGACCGGGGCGTGCGGCGGCTCGAGGACCGTCGCCACCAGCATGCACGCGGTCAGGGAGCGCAGGGAGCGCTCGACGTCGAGGTCGGCGCGCAGCTCGCCGCGGGCGACGCCGCGGCGCAGGGCGACCCGGAACACCTCGCGGCGCGGCTCGATCACGTCGTCGTGGTAGCGCTGCATCAGGCCCGGGTTGGTGGCGCCGGCCTGGATCAGGACGCTGATCACCGGGGCGGCGGCGCCCACGTGCGAGCGCATCTGCTCGAGCAGGAAGATCAGGTCCGAGCGGATGTCGTCGCCGGGCGCGGGGACCGGCGGACCGGGGTGCACCCGGCGCCGTATCGCCTCGAGGACCAGCGTCTCCTTGTTGGGCCAGCGGCGGTAGATGGTCGCCTTGCCCACGCCCGCGGCCGAGGCGACCGCCTCCATCGACAGCCCGTCGTAGCTGGCCCCCTCGGTGAAGCGGGTGAAGACGGCGTCGATGATCGCCTCCTCGGCCTGCTCGCTGCGCGGCCGCCCTCGGCGCGCGGCCGCGGCGATCGGGCAGCCCGGGCCCGGGCCCTGCGCGGTCTCGTCTTGCACTGCCTCTGCCAGCGCTGCCTCTGCTAGCACTGCCTCGGCCAGCGCCGCCTCGGCCGGTCCGCCCCCGGCCGCGGTCTCGGCGTACTGCGGGGCGGCCGGCGCCGGCGGGCTTTGCGACTCCACGTTGAGCACCAAGGCCCGCGCCCTTCCTCTCCTCGTGTCCTCGTGATGCGACAGTCTTCTCGGCCGTCCGGTCTCCCTATCCCCTCAACCCTTCAACCCTTCGATCCCTGGCTCACGCCGCGACGCTCTCCGCCGCGTGCGCCGGGTCGCCTGCTCCGGACGGCTGCCCCGAGCCGCGGCGCGGCAGCCAGGCCAGCACCACGACGGCCGCGAAGAACATGACGCACGCGGCGACCAGGGTCGTGATGTGCATCGCGTGCAGGAATGCGTCGTTCGCCGGTGATATCACGTCTCTGACCTGCGGTCGGGTGGCCTGCTGCTGGGCGACGAAGGCCTGTGTGGCCTGGATGGAGCCGGCTATGTCGTGCGCCGGGCCGGAGGGCACGCCGTGCGCCACCAGCAGCGGCTGGATGCGGCCCCGGTAGACCGAGGTCAGCACGGTGCCCAGCACGGCGATGCCGAGCGCGCCGCCGACCTGGCGCACGGTGTTGTTGATCGAGGAGCCCACGCCGGCCCGCTCGCGCGGCAGCGATCCCATGACCGTGGTGGTGGCCGGCGGCATCACGTTGGCCATCGCCATGCCCTGGATGCTGGCCACCAGGCCGAAGATCCACATTGCCGAGTCCACGGTGACCAGCTGGAACAGCAGGAACGAGACGCCGACCAGGGTGAGGCCCACGCAGGCGACCGCGCGCGCACCGAACCGCCGGACCATGCCCGCGGACAGCGGCGAGAAGATCACCTGCGTCGCGGCGAACGGCAGCAGCCAGAGGCCCGCGTGCAGCGGTGAATAGCCGCGCACCGACTGCAGATAGAAGGAGAAGAAGAACAGCCCGCCCATGAGCGCGAAGAAGGAGAGCCCGACCGAGATGACCGCGGCGGAGAACGGCCGGTTGCGGAAGAGCCGCACGTCCAGCGCCGGGAAGGCCACCCGCTGCTCCCACAGCACGAAGCAGGTCAGCAGGGCGAGGCCGCCGACGCCGGTGCCCCAGACGGTCGGGCTGCTCCAGTCGCCGTTGTCGCCGCCCTCGATGATGCCGTAGACCAGCGAGACCAGGCCGCCGGTGGACAGCAGCACGCCGATCGGGTCGAGCCGGCCCGGCCGCGGGTTCTTCGACTCCGGCACGATGAAGATCATCACGACCAGCGCGATCGCGACGATCGGCACGTTGATCAGGAAGACCGAGCCCCACCAGAAGTTGTCCAGCAGCGCGCCGCCGACCACCGGGCCGATCGCGATGGCCAGGCCCACCGAGCCGGACCAGATGCCGATCGCCTTGCCCTGCTCCCGCCGAGGGAAGACGTTGCTGATCACGGCCAGGGTCGGCGGCATGATCGCGGCGCCGCTCAGGCCCATCGCGGCCCGCGCCGCGATCAGTTCGGCCGGGGTGGAGCAGTAGGCGCACAGCAGTGAGGAGAGGCCGAACATGAGCATGCCCAGCAGCAGGATGCGCTTGCGGCCCAGCCGGTCGGCCAGCAGGCCCCAGGTGAACAGCAGCCCGGCGAAGATCAGCGTGTAGGAGTTGATCGCCCATTCCAGGTCGCTCTGGCTGGCGCCGATGCCGACCGGCGCCGGCTCCGAGATGGTCTTGAGCGCCACGTTCAGCACGGTGTTGTCGAGCACCACGACCAGCAGCGCGAAGACCAGCACGCCCAGCACGATCCAGCGGCGCGGGTGGCCGTCGTCCCGGTTCTCGCCGGCCGGCGCGACGGCTGCGGCTCTCGTCCGCTCGACGTCTGCCCGGTCAGCACCTATCCGGCTCGGGGACGCCGCCCGGTCCTGCGGTTCGGCGCGGCTCCACTCCCCGGAGCCCTGTGTCGCAGAGTCCTGCGCCATGGCGACCCTCCCTGGCTCACGGCCGGCGATGCGGGACGGCCCCGGATCGCCTCCGGTTCGAGACTAGTCCTCGCTAATTCAATACGCAACCGTTCCGTATCGGTGAGTTGCGCGATCCCCTGACCCCGGGTCACCTGCGGGTGTAACAGCCGACACCGAGGAGGACATGGTTCTTAGATTAGCGCCGCCCACCGACAGCGCGGCGCCCGGCGGACCTATCGAAGGGCAATATAGATGGCATAGGCGCGGCGATCGTGCGGCGCCTATGCCATCTGTTGCCATTGCCATCTATCAAGCGGCGGCGCGCAATCGCTCGGCAAGCGCGGCCGCGGCCGCGCCGGGGTCCTCCGCATCGGTGATCGCGCGGACGACCACGACCCGCCGGGCGCCCGCCTCGAGCACCGCGCCGACCGTGTCCAGGTCGATGCCGCCGATCGCGAACCAAGGCGGGCCGGCCATTGACGCTGCGTCAGATGCATTTACCTCGCTAGGCGCGATAGGCGCAGCGACGCGCGCGGCGTACTCGACCAAGCCGAGGCCCGGCGCCGGCCGTCCCGGCTTGGTCGGCGTCGGCCAGCACGGTCCGACGCAGAAGTAGCCGGTCAGCGGATCGGCGAGGGCCGCGTCGACCTCGGCCGGCGCGTGCGTGGAGCGCCCGATCGCGACGCCGGTGCCGACGATCGCGCGGGCGGCGGCCGGCGGCAGGTCGTCCTGGCCCAGGTGCAGGATCGGCGCGCCGGCCGCGAACGCCACGTCCGCCCGGTCGTTCACCGCGAGCAGCCGGCCGTGCCGGTCGCAGGCCTCGGCGAAGACCTCGAGCAGCGCCAGCTCGCGGCGCGCCTCGAGGCCCTTCTGGCGCAGCTGGACTATGTCGACCCCGCCGGCGAGCACGGCGTCGAGGAACTCGGGCAGGTCCCCCTGCCGCTCGCGGGCGTCCGTGCACAGGTAGAGCCGGGCCGCACTGATCCGCGGGACGGCGCCCGCCCCGGGGCTTTGTTGCCTATTCATCGTGAGGACGCGCAGCCCGCCGCTAGAAGGCCAGCGCGTGCGCCCGGCGGCGCACCTCGGTGCCGCGGTTGCCCGCCAGCGCCTCCACCGGGGTGCCCGGCAGCGACTCGTCCGGCGTGAACAGCCAGCGCACCGCCTCGTCGGAACTGAAGTTGTTGTCCGCCAGCAGGGTCAGGGTGCCCGGAAGGCCCTTGAGGATCTGCCCGCCGTCAAGGAAGGCCGCTGGAACTTGCAAGGAGTTCGCCTCGCCCCGGCGCACCGCGACGAGCTGCTTCTCCTTCAGCAGCTGCCGGGCCCGGTTCGGCGGCAGCCCGAGCCGTTCGGCCACCTCAGGCAGGGTGAGCCAGGCGGGGACCAGCTGTTCAAGTTCGGTAGAGATGGGTGTCACCCCACCAGAGTGCCACGGCAGGGGCGCGCGCCGCAGCGCCAATACCCGCATACCGTGTGAAGCCGCGCGCCCGCGCTGGGTAAATCGATATCGCATCGTTTACCGCCCCTACAGAAAAACGGTTTAAGGTGGGCGCCCATGAAGAACACCACGAGCCGGGCCGACGACGAGGTCGAGGCCGAAGAGGCCGAAGAGACCGAGGCCCCCGAGAACCCGTCGGAATCGGGCGCCGAGCTTTTCGAGGAGCCCGACGAGCTGTCCGAGCTCGACGAGGAGGACGAGGACGACGGCGACGGGGACGAGGGCGGCTCCGGCGCGATCGCCGGCGGCTTCGGGATCGCCTCGCTGACCCTCGGGCTGCTGTCGATGACCGGGACCTGGCTCTCCAACGCCTACGAGACCCGCGACGAACTCATCTACTCGGCGAAGACGTCGATCAACAGCACCGCCCAGGAATACCCGGTGTACGCCAGCATGTGGCACACCCAGGCCCTGTTCGGCATGATCTTCGCGCTGGCCTCGCTGCTGGTCGGCGCGGTCGTGCTGGCCTCGCCGAGCCTGCTGCTCAGCGGCCGCTCGCCGGGCTGGGCCCGCGGCCTGGCCCTCGGCGGCGTGATCGTCGGCGCGGTGGGCCTGATCCTCGGCCTGCTCGGCTGGTTCGGCGTCCTGGCGGCGCAGGTCTCCTAAGCAATCCATACGGCCCAACGCAACGGGGGCGCCCGCGCCGACGCGCGATCGGCGCCCCCGGGCTAAACTCTGCCCCGATACCAAGTGAGCTGTTTCAGCACCACCGGGTATCACCGAGCACCACCGAGCACGGGAGCCCGCCGCGGCGGGTTGAGAGGGGAACGCGAGCGGTTCCCGACCGTTGGAACCTGGCCTTGGCGACCGCGCGTGGTCGCGAGGGCGGAGGGAGCGCACCATGCAGGCGGATGTCCCGGCCGATCCGGCCCCGGCCCCGCAGCCGGCCGTCCACCCGGCCCCCACTGCGGCCGTGTCCTCGACAGCCGTGTCCTCGACGGCGCTGTCCCCCGTGCCCTCGGTCATCCCCCGCGCCCGGCCCGATTCCGGGCTGGACGCGGTCATCATCGGGGCGGGCCTGATCGGGCTGGCCGTGGCCTGGCGCGCGGCGCAGCGGGGCCTGCGGGTGGCGCTGGCGGATCCCGAGCCCGGCTCGGGCGCGTCGTACGCGGCGGCCGGCATGCTCGCCCCGGTCACCGAGGCGCACTACGGCGAGGAGCGGCTGCTCCGCCTCAATCTGGCCTCCGCCCGGCGGTACGCCGCCTTCGCGGAAGAGCTCGAACAGGTCGCCGGCACCCCATCGGGCTACACCGCCCGGGGGACTTTGGCGGTCGCTTTCAGCCAGGACGACCGCACGGCGCTCGACGAGCTGGCCGCGTTCCACCGCCGCCTCGGGCTCGAGTCCGAGCCGGTGGACGCGCGCGGCTGCCGTGCGCTTGAGCCGCTGCTCTCGCCACAGGTGCAGGGCGGCCTCCATGTGGCCGGCGACCATCAGGTGGACAACCGCCAGTTGGTCGCGGCGCTGCTCGCCGCCATCGGCAGGGTGCACGTACCGCTGCACCGCCATCCGGTGACCGAACTGCTCGTCGTGCAGGGCACGGCGGTCGGCGTCCGCCTGGCCACCGGAGAAGCCTTATACGCCGAACGAGTGGTCTTGGCGGCCGGCTGCCGGTCCGGCTCGCTGCCGGGCCTGCCACCCGGCGCCCTGCCCTCGATCCGGCCGGTGAAGGGCCAGATCCTGCGCCTTTCGGTGACTCCGGGCGTGGCGCCGTTCCTCGGCCGCGCGGTGCGCGGGCTGGTCCGCGGAGCGCAGGTCTACCTCGTGCCGCGGGACCACGGCGAGCTGGTGGTCGGCGCGACCGTCGAGGAGCTCGGCTTCGACGCGCAGGTGACCGCGGGCGGCGTGTACGAGCTGCTGCGCGGGGCGCGCGAGTTGGTGCCCGGCATCAGCGAGCTGCCGCTGACCGAGGCGCACGCCGGGCTGCGGCCGGGCACGCCGGACAACGCGCCGGTCAT
Organism: Actinocrinis sp.; assembly: GCA_036501535.1. Taxonomy (GTDB): domain Bacteria; phylum Actinomycetota; class Actinomycetes; order Streptomycetales; family Catenulisporaceae; genus DASYAE01. Next base: position 82,817 of record DASYAE010000007.1, read on the forward strand.
CGGCCCGACCGACCTGCCGGGCCTGATCGCGGCCACCGGGCACTACCGCAACGGCGTGCTGCTCACGCCGGTGACAGCCGACGCGGTCGCGCAACTGCTGGCCGATGGCGAGCTGCCGGAAGAGGCGCGCGGCTTCGAGCCGCAGCGGTTCACCGCGGAGAGGGCGAGCGCGTGAGCGGCGCCATCACGATCACCGTGAACGGCACCACAGCTGACTATCCGACAGGCACGACGGTAGAGACGGTCGTGGATGCGGTGAGCCCGACGAGGAACGGGATCGCCGTCGCGGTCGCAGAAGACGTAGTGCCTAAGGCGCAGTGGGGCTCACGGCAGCTGCGCGACGGCGACCACGTGGAGATCCTGACCGCGGTCCAAGGCGGCTGAGCCGCTATCGCACTCGCCCTTGAGGAAGCTTGAGGAAGAAGGGGGGCGACCGCCGTGTCGCCGATGATCACCGACCGACAGACCGATGCAGAGCTGCCTGACACAGCTCCTCCAACTAACACAGCGTCAGACGCCGGGCCGGCCGACGAATTCGTGCTCGGCGGCCGCGCCTTCGGGTCCCGGCTGATCATGGGCACCGGCGGCGCGCCGAGCCTGGCCGCGCTGGAAGCGGCGTTGGTCGCGTCCGGCACCGAGCTGACGACCGTGGCCCTGCGCCGGATCGCGCCCGGCACGTCGGGCTCGGTGCTGGATCTGATCGCGCGCCTGGGCATCACGGTCCTGCCTAACACCGCCGGCTGTCATACGGCATTCGAGGCAGTGCGCACCGCCCGAATGGCCCGCGAGGCGTTGGACACCGATTGGGTGAAACTCGAAGTGATCGCGGACGAAGACACCCTGCTGCCTGACCCGATCGAGTTGCTCGACGCCGCGACGACCCTGGTCGCCGACGGATTCACCGTGCTGCCCTACACCAACGACGACCCCGTGCTGGCCAAGCGCCTGGAGCAGGCCGGCTGCGCGGCGGTGATGCCGCTCGGCGCGCCGATCGGGTCAGGGCTCGGCGTGCGCAACCCGCACAACATCGAGCTGATGGTCGACGCGGCCCGGGTGCCGGTCATCCTCGACGCGGGCGTGGGCACCGCCTCAGACGCCGCACTGGCCATGGAGCTGGGCTGCGCGGCCGTCCTGCTGGCCTCGGCGGTCACCCGGGCGCAGGAGCCCGCGACGATGGCCGCCGCGATGCGCCACGCGGTGGCCGGCGGCCGGCTGGCCCGCCGCGCCGGACGGATCCCGAAGCGGTACCTGGCCCGCGCCTCGTCCCCCGGCGCTGCGGAAACGCCGGCGTTCTGAGGCCGTCTCAATACCGAACCGGGTTCGTCTGAATACAGAAACGCAAAGTTCCCGAGACCGCTTCGTCCGGCTCAGCGCCTACACTTCGGAATTGTGGAAGCAACTGCCCGGGCGGGGAACCTGGACGGCGCGCTGATCGGGCGGACGCTCGACGGCCGGTACGCCGTCCAGTCCCGGGTTGCTCAAGGTGGCATGGCGACGGTGTACCGCGCCTGGGACAACCGGCTCGACCGGCTGGTCGCGCTGAAGGTGATCGACCCCGCGCTGGCCGTCCACCCGGAGTACGTCGACCGCTTCATCAAGGAGGCCAAGGCCGCGGCGCGGCTGAGCCACCCGAACATCGTGGCGGTGTTCGACCAGTCGGCGCTGCCCGCGCTGCGCGGCGGGAACGGCCGCCCGGCCCAGCCCCCGCTCGCCTATCTGGCCATGGAATACGTGCCTGGGCAGACGCTGCGCCAGCTGCTCGGGCGGCGCGGGCGGCTCAGCCCGCGCGAGGCGCTGGACATCATGGACGCCGTGCTGGCCGGGCTGGCCGCGGCGCACCGGGCCGGGATCGTGCACCGGGACGTGAAGCCGGAGAACGTGCTGCTGAGCGAGGAGGCGCTGCAGCAGCAGAACTCGTACTCGGCGGCGGTCAAGGTGACCGACTTCGGCCTGGCCCGCACCGCGCCGGTCGACCCCGCCGGGACCCGCACCGCGGCGCTGACCCGGCACGGCAACGGCTCGAGCAGCCGGGTTCCCGAGGAGGCGACCCGGATCGGCGGCGGCATCATCGGCACGGTGTCCTACCTCGCGCCGGAACTGGTGCTGCGCGGGGCCTGCGACGCCCGCTCGGACGTGTACTCGGCCGGCATCATGCTGTTCGAGCTGCTGACCGGGCGCAAGCCGTTCGCCGGCGGCACCCCGGTGGAGATCGCGCACCGGCACGTCACCGACCGCGTCCCGCCGCCCTCCCGGCTCGTGCCCGGCCTCGACCCGGCGCTCGACGCGCTGGTCGCCGAGGCCTGCGCGCGCGAGCCCAACCACCGCCCGGCCGACGCCGCGGCGATGCGCGCCCGGCTGCGCACCGTGTACGCGAACCTCCCCGACACGGTGCTGGACAGCACGTCCGCGTTCGCCAAGACCCTGCCTACTGCGCACGCCGCGCGTCCCGCGCCGGCCGACGCGTATCCGGACTCGACCCGGGTCGACCCGGCGGCGCCACAGCACACCCGGCTGCTCGACGAGCACCCGGCGGCCTCCCGGCAGGGGCCGCAGCGCGTCAAGCCGCGCACCTCTCCGCGGCAGTCCTACAAGGTGCAGACCTCGGCCCGGCGGCGGCCCACCAAGGGCCTGATCATCTTCATCGTCGTGCTGCTGCTGGCCGCCGCGGTCGGGATCGGCGCCTGGCTCTACGGCCAGTTCGCCTTCGAGTCCACGCCGAGCCTGGTGGGCCTGTCGCAGAGCCAGGCCAAGGCCGAGCTCGACAAGGTCGGTCTGAAGTCCGAGTTCACCTCCGGCTACAGCCCGACGGTCCCGGCCGGCGACGTGGTCTCCAGCCATCCCGGCGCGGGCGTGTCCGTGCGCGACGGCTCGACGGTCACGCTGACCATCTCCAAGGGCCCTGACACGGTCGCGGTGCCCGGCGTGACCGGGTTGACCCAGGACCAGGCCACCACGAAGCTGAGCGCCGCCGGATTCCACCCGGTGATAGCGGCCACGCAGGTCTCCTCGACCTCCGTGGCGATCGGCTCGGTGGTCTCCTGCACGCCGTCGGGCGCGGCCGCACCCGGAGCGACGGTGACCCTCACGCTGTCCAGCGGGCCGCCCCAGGTCCGGGTCGACAACGTGGTGGGCGAGAGCGTCGAGCAGGCCACTGCGACGTTGCAGGCGCAGGGCTTCAACGTGAAGACGACCAGGGTGCTGCCGCTGGTCGACTCGGTCGGCTCGCAGAGCCCGGGGGCCGGCGACAACGCCACTTACGGCTCGACGGTCACTCTGTACATCTACTGACCATGTCTGCTGACATCCGCTGACGGCGCGTCGACAATCCGAAGGTCGTTGCCCTGATCGGGTGTCAGAATGTTCTTCCCCGGGAGATCCCCGGCCTCTACGATTGAGCCAGCAGCGCCGGAGCACGCGCGGGTGGCTTCGGAGCGACCCGGCACGGCGCTCGACCCTGTCCCCGAGGGCCGCCGCCCGCCGGTTCCGCCGGCGAGAGGCCGGCCGTAAACGGAGCGCCGATGCCGATCAGGATCGAGAACATCGAGCCGCGGCGCCAGCTGCTCGACGTGTGGGAGGCCGCCGCGGACTACCTCGCGGCGGACCGCAAGTGGACCTGGCGCAGCCGGTTCGCGCCCAACTCGATCAACGACGCCGAGCAGCTCCTGGTCTTCCTGCAGCCGGCCACCGCGGTCGCCGAGCTCGACCTGACCCAGCCCGGCCGCACCGCCGAGGACTGCCGCAGCGCGCTGGCCGCGTTCGGCGACAGCGTGCAGGTGCCGAGGGTGCTGATGAACGCGCTGGCCGAGTTCCTGGACAACTACACCGGCAAGGACGGCACCCCGGACTTCTCCGGCGGCAGCCGGCTGGCCGCGCTCGACCCGGCGGCCAAGCTGGCGCCGCAGCAGCGCGCGCTCGACATCACCGCCTCGTACACCACCTCGGTGAGCCTCTGCCTGTCCGCGCTGACCTTCATCGACGGCTACCTGCAGAACGCCAAGGGGGCGTGGGTCGGCCGGCTGACCGAGCTGCGCGCCCGGGTCAGCCGGCGGCTGACCGCGGCGCTGGTCGGGCTGCTGCGCGGCTTCACCATGATCACCATCGACCGGGAGAGCGACGAGGGCCGGATCCTGCTGCGCATGCTCGGCGGCGAGGACTCGGACCCCCGGGTGGTGCAGAGCTTCAACGAGCGGATGCAGCTGGTGCGCGGGCGGCTGGGCCAGACCCGGTTCGGCGTCGCCCGGGCCGAGGAGCTCGACAACGAGAACGTGCTGTTCCAGATCGGCTGGACCTGGGGCATCGCGGCGGACGCGCCGCCGGTGGACCTGACCGACATGCCCGAGGGCGTCGGCGCGCAGCGCGACGGATACGCCCTGTCCGCGCCCTACCTGTACTTCACCCTGATGGCCACCGACTCGATCGAGCTGCTGACCAGCGAGCGGATCCGGGTGGCCGGCGTGCTCGACCCGGTGCAGGACCGGCTGGCCGGCCTGCTGAGCACCCGGCGCGACCTGACCCAGATCTACTGGTCCCGGCTGGCCCGGTTCAGCGAGGACTCCTGGCCGATCGAGGACCTGCCCTGGCGCACCGTCGACGGCGAGGAGAGCGATTACTACAGCCTGCTGGTCTCCGCGGTGCTGGTGCAGGACCTGCGCCAGAGGGTGGCCAGCGAGCACGACCTGCAGCGGGTCGAGCCGCTGCTGTCCGAGCTGGCCGCGCGGGCCCGGATCACCCGCCGCCCGCTGCGCGAGGACCGCGCCCTGGAGATGCACATCGCGCCGGGCTTCCTGGTGGAGCTGGAGACCGCCGAGGACCTCGGGCCGGCCATGGCCTGGCAGACCACGGACTTCGCGCCGGTGCTGCTCAAGCGGGCCAACCAGCTGGCCGAGCTGACCAACGACCCGGAGGTGCGCGACCGGCTGCTCAGCCTCGGCGTGAACCTGTGGAACCACCTGCGGAACCGGCGCATCCCGGACGGCGGGGCAGCCGGCCTGTGGGACGACCCGGCCACGCTCTACGGCGTCGGGAAGCACCAGACCGAGCCGGTCTGGTCGGTCACCGCACGGGTGGTGGACGCGCTGGTCTCCTCCAGCAGCGCGCTGCTGAACCGGTCCGCCCGCACCGACCTGCTGACCGACGTGGCCGCGGGGATGTGCAGCGAGACGGAGTACCTGCTCAACCAGCTGCAGATGAGCACCCCGGCGGTGAACTCACCGCTGCACGCGAGCCTGCGCCGGCTGCGCGACTCGGTGCAGCGGGCCAAGTCGATGCTCAACTCCCAGCCGGGCACCACGATCGCGCTGTGCTCGGCGGCCATGGCGGAACTGGACAGCGCCGCGCAGAGCCGGGCCGACGGAAGCCAGGGGGCCTGACCCGGATGCTCGTCTTCTCCGTCTCCGACAAGGGCGGCACCGGCCGGTCGGTCACCAGCACCAACCTGGCCTACCAGTACGCCTTCGACGGCAGGGACACCTGCTACCTCGACTTCGACTTCGGCTCCCCGACGGTCGGCGCGATCTTCGACGTGGGCGAGGCCGCGGCGCGTGGCGTGGAGCAGGGCGGCCTGCACGAGTACCTGGCCGGCCAGCCGACCCGGCTGACCAGGATCGACGTGTGGAGCGCGTCCCGGCGCGAGACGCTGGACCGCCCGCCGCGGGCCGGCCGGCTCACCCTGGTGCCGGGCAGCCTCGGCGGCGGCGAGTTCGTGCTCGATGACGATATGGTGGACCGCTGCGCGGCGCTGTTCGCGCAGATCGACGACGAGTACGAGCTGACCCTGGTGGACCTGAGCGCCGGGCGCTCGTTCGCGGTGGACATGGCGCTGCGGGCGACCGCGCTGCAGGCGCTCGAGGGGGTGACCACCCGCTGGCTGGTGTTCCACAAGTGGACCCGGCAGCACATCGTGGCCGCCGACGGCCTGGTCTTCGGCGCCGGCGGGCTGCTGGACTCGGCGAAGGCGGCCGGCCACACCGAGGAGCGGGCCAGGGGCATGATCCGGTTCGTGCGCACCGCGCTGATCGACACCGCGTCGGACACGGTCCGGCATCTGAGCACCCAACAGCTCAACTGGCTCTACAGCATCAACGGGGAACTGGAGAAGATGGCCGACTCCCGGGGTCTGGGCAGCACGGTGCGGATCGCCTCGATCCCGCTGGACCCGGTGCTGCAGTGGCGCGAGCAGCTGATCACCGGCCGGGACGTGGCGAGCCCGCCGATCGCCAACCAGGCCACGTACGACGCCTTCCGGGAGCTGGCCGCGGCGCTGGACGACGAGTCGCGCTGGGGAGAGGTCTGAGGCGGGTGGACACCAGCTTCGAGGAGGTCGCGGCGCAGCGCCGCGTCCAAGATGTCGCATATTCACACCTTTCGATCGAGCTGGACCACCTCTACATGGAGGACTTCCGGCTCGGCGAGGCGCACCTGGAGCAGCGCATCAGGCAGGTCGCGCCCTGGTACGAGGCCGCGGTGAAGTCGTACACGGCCAAGCACGCCGAGCACACCCGGCAGCGGCCCCGGATCAGCGCCTGCTTCCTGGTGGACGACTACTTCAGCGAGCTGCCGCCGGACCAGACCGTGCCGCCGCTGCTGGAGGCGGCCCGCCGGGCCGGGGTCCGGATCGACTACCTGGCCCGGGAGTCGTCCTGCGCGCAGAACGGCGGGGTCGAGCCGGCCGAGCTGGTCGCCGGCCGGCTGGTCTCGGTGCCGGCGCAGGGCACCACCGGCGCCCGCCCGCCGGCCTCGGAGAGCGGCTGGCTGTGCAACGGCCAGCGCACCCCGGCGCCGGTGTCGCAGGCCCTGCACCGGGCGGTGTGGTCCCCGCCGGTGGAGGCCGAGGCGCGCGGCCACTCGATCTTCGTCGACGTCGAGCTGTGGAACATGCAGGCGACCCCGGACGGCGGCAAGGTGAAGGTCTGGTCCTGCCCGATGCTGGCGGCGGTGTGGCAGCTGCTGCGGCTGGGCCTGCTGCGCGACCACGGCCGCACCATCATCCAGCCCGAGCCGCTGCCGGACCCGCTGCCGGCGCGCTGGGCGCAGATGCCGGCGCTGATCCAGCTGAACCCGAAGGCCGACCCGTTCCACGGCTACCGGACGCTGTCGCTGCTGGACGACCGGTTCCTGTCCGTGGAGCACGCGGTGCGGGTCATCCTCGCCCAGGTCGCCCAGGACAAGACGGTGATGGACCGGGTGGCCCGGCGGGCCGAGCAGGAGTACATCCCGCTGCCCGAGGACGTCACCGGGCGGATCGCCTACGCGTTCCTCACGGACTTCTGATGGGCGGCCGCGGCACCTCGGGCTCCTACAACATCCTGCCGCCGCGCACCCAGCTGCGGATCGGCGGGCCCGGCGACCGCACCAGCACGATCATCAACCAGCCGAGCGAGGACGAGGCGGCCGGCGGGCCGTTCCTCGCGATCGGCGAGGTGCGCACCGGGCTGCTGCGGCACAGCGCGACGCTGCCTCCCGAGGCCGTGGCGCAGCTGCTGGAGCTGGTGCCCGGCGAGCCGGTGCGCCAGTCCGAGCGGCCGATAGCGCACGCGCTGTCCGCGGACGTGGCCAACGGCGTGGACTGCAACCTCGCCACCGAGTCCGGCGCCCGGGTGCGCGCGGTCGGCACGGTGCTGACCCACGCGGCGGTCACCGGCGGCCGGATCGTGCAGGCCTCAAGCTTCGCCCGGGTCGACTCGAACGGGGTGCGGCGGCGGCGCCCCTGGTCGTACTACACGGCCAAGCCCGGCGTCTGCGAGACGCTGCCCTCGGCGAAGGCGCACGAGTTGGAAGCCGGCTTCCTGAAGTACGACCAGCTGCCGGACTGCCTGGACATGGCCGCGATGAGCGAGCGGCTGATCTGGAAACTGCAGAAGTCGCCGCTGCTGGACGGCGGCCGGCCGCTGCGGTTCCAGTGGACCCGGGTGCGCTGGACCGCGCAGTTCGGGCAGCAGACCGGCACCCGCAAGCCGGCCGCCCGGCTGGTGATCGAGGACGACACGCTGCGCAGCCTGACCCTGGTGGTCCCGCCGCCGAACCGTGTCCCGGCGCCGGGACGCCAGCTCGAGGCGATCCTGGAGCTGTGCCGCGACCTGGCGCTGCACGACTGGGCGCTGACCACGCTGACCCGGCGGGTCGACCGGGCCGACCCCGGCTCCGGCGACCGGGCCCGGGTGATCGCGGAGCTGACCCCGGCGATCGACCACCTGCTGCACCTGTGGATGCCGGCGGCCCGGGTCAACGACCACCTGGCGCAGGTCTGGCAGGCCTTCGAGAGCCGGCCCGGCTTCACCCGGCAGTGGAGCGCGGCCGAGGCCCGGGTGCGCAACCAGATCGCGCTGCACACGCTGCACCTGCTCGACCCGCGCGCCGCGCAGCCGGCCGAGCGGGCCGCGGGCTGAGCAGCGGGCCCGGTCCCCGGCGCCCAGTCCTCTGCGCTCAGTCCTCCTGGTACGAATACCGCTGCTCGCGCCAGGGATCGCCGGTGTTGTGGTAACCGCGCTCCTCCCAGAAACCGCGGCGGTCCTCGTTGAGGTACTCGATCGCGCGGACCCACTTCGGGCCCTTCCACGCGTACAGGTGCGGGACTATCAGGCGCAGCGGGAACCCGCGCTCCGGGGTCAGCTGCTCGCCGTTGCGGTGGTCGGCGAAGACCGAGGCCTCGGCGGCCAGGTCGGCCAGCCGCAGGTTGGCGCAGTACCCGTATTCGGCCCACACCATCACGTGGGTCGCGTCGGGCGCGGGCGGCGCCACCTCGAGCACGGTGGCGGCGAGCACGCCGCTCCAGACGTTGTCCAGCATGGTGAACTTGGTCACGCAGTGGAAGTCGGCCGCCACCTCGGCCCGCGGCAGCTGCTGGAAGGACTCGTAGTCCCAGCGGTACATCGAGCCGTCCCGCGTCGCCCCGTAGACGCGCAGGTCCCAGCGGTCGGGGCGGAACTTCGGCACCGGCCCGTAGTGCAGCACCGGCCAGCTGGACTGGGTGCGCTGGCCCGGCGGGACCCGCACGTCGCCGACGCTGTCGGGACGATCCTCCCCGCCGATGAGACCCGCGGTCGCCCCAGACTGACCCATACCCATCATGGTCGCAGATCCGCGGCAGTGCTCCGAACCACGAGCCTGTGACCAGCGGCTGGACCGGACGCGGCGGGCGCTCGCCGGCAACGGCGCCGGCACGGTCGGTAATACCGCGTTCACCCGGCGGAAAGGCGGCCCCGCCCGGGTCCGATTGACTGCGGTCTGCCTTCGGTACGCGGCCGCTTGGCAAATCGACAGGGCCCGAGTTAGCTTAGGTTTACCTAATCCGCCCCGCGGGCCGCGCAACGGCTCCGCGACGCCGATGCGCCGAAGTGGAGCCCGCGCCCGATGTACGCCTGCGTATGTTTCTGCGTCACCGAGGAAGAGGTGCACGAAGAGATCGCGAACGGGGCGACCTCCGAGGAGGCGCTCGGCGAGACCTGCGGCGCCGGCACCAGCTGCGGCACCTGCGTGGAACGGCTCGGCTGCCTCATATCGGCGGCGCTGCGCGACCGCTCCAAGGCCGCGGCCCTCGCATCCTGTCCGGTGCCCTGCCCGATGGCCCAGCGAGTCCGCGGCCACCACTGCATATCCACCCGTTCGGCGGAAGTCGCGGCCTGATCCGGCGCGTGGCCGCCGCCGTTGCCGGCGCAGCCGGGCCGACCGGGCAGACTTGGGGCCCGAGCCCCGCCGGACGGCGTGGTGGACCCCAGGAGGAGTGCGGCCGTGCAGGGCGACGCGAAGGTCATCCAGTATCTCAACGAGCAGCTCACCGCGGAGCTGACCGCGATCAACCAGTACTGGCTGCACTACAAGCTGCAGGACAACAACGGCTGGACGAAGCTGGCCCGGCACACCCGGCGCGAGTCGGTCGAGGAGATGCAGCACGCGGACAAGCTGGCCGAGCGGATCATCTTCCTGGAGGGGCTGCCGAACTTCCAGAAGCTCAGCCCGCTGCGGATCGGGCAGACGGTCACCGAGATGTTCGAGTGCGACATGAAGGTCGAGCTCGAGGCGGTCGAGCGGCTGCGCGCCGGGATCCGCCTCATGCGCGAGAAGGGCGACGTGACCTCGGCCAACCTCTTCGAGGAGATCCTGGGGAACGAGGAGGAGCACATCGACTACCTGGAGACCCAGCTGGACCTGGTGCGCACCCTCGGCGAGCCGCTCTACCTGGCCCGGCAGACCGAACAGCCGGGTGAGGAATAAGCCCTCTGCGCAGCAGGCCCTCCACACAGCCGGGCGGGACGGCGCGCGGCGCCCGTCCGGACGGTTCCGGACGGGCGCCTCGTTCGCGTGCTGATCGCGGCGGAGCCGGCGTCAGCTCTTCTGCCTGGCCTCGGCCTCGTCGTTGGAGAGGAACTCGGCCGCGGCCTGCGTGCCGTGCTTGCGGAAGCGGATCGCCTCCCACAGCGGGCCGGGGATCATGTGGATGCCGTAGTGCGCGCGGTGGTGCTGTACGCACAGCACCTCGAGGTTGCCGGGCGACTCGGCCCACTTCTGGAAGTCCTCGTCGTTCTCGAAGTGCAGCCCGAGCGCGTGCTCGACCTTCTCCGGGTCGACCTCGTTGATCTGGGAGAACTCGATGTAGGTGTGGTGCAGCTCCGGATCGCCGGCGCACAGGTCGTCGCCGATCATGCACTTCCACAGGCCCTGCCGCTTGAGCCGGGCCTTGGCCTGCTCGAACAGGTGGTAGTGCGGGTCGCCGTCGCGCGGCGCGTGGTCCGGGATGTGGGAGAGCACGTGCAGCGTCATCGCCTGGTCGTGCGCGACGGTGACCGCGCCGGCCGTGGTCGCCCCCTGCTGCGGAATCCCCGAGGCGTGCGCGTGCTCGGCCGGGGCCGCAGCCTTCGCAGTGGTCTTCTTCGCCGCGGCCGGCTTCGGCTCGGCGGGCTTCCTGGCCTCGGCGGTCTTCGCCGCCGGCTTCGCAGCGGCCTTCTTCGTCGCGGTCTTCGTGGCCGTCGCGCCGTGCTCGCCGCCGTGCGCGTGCTCCTCGGCGTACTTCTCGGCGGCCTTGCGCTTCGCCTCCTCCTGCTTCTCCTTCTCGTCGTCGTTGAAGAGCTTGTCGAACAGGCCCATTGACCGTCCCCCTGGTGTGTCAAGCGGATCCGCGATGTTCAGTCGAACAGGAACGTAGTCCGTATCGCAGGGCTCTATCAAGAGCCGCAAATGCGGTGCAATGGGGGCGCGCAGGGGCGAGCGAGGCAAACGGACTGACGCTCCGACAGATGCGATCGGCGCAGCGCGCCGGCGCAGCGCCCGATGTCGTGCGCGACGACGCGGACCGGCCGGGCCGACAGCCCGTCAGGGCGCCGGTCCGGCCGGGAGATCAGTTCTCTTCGACGCAGGTCTCTTCGACCCGGTTTTCCTCGACGCAGCGCGGCGCCGGGTGTCAGGCCGCGGCCCGGTACATCTCCGCGACCAGGAACGCCAGATCAAGGGACTGCGAGCGGTTCAGCCGCGGGTCGCAGGCCGACTCGTAGCGGGTGGCCAGGTCGCCGAACGCGATCTCGGCCCCGCCGCCGACGCACTCGGTCACGTCGTCGCCGGTGAGCTCCACGTGGATGCCGCCGGGGTGGGTGCCGAGCCCGCGGTGCACCTCGAAGAAGCCCTTGACCTCGTCCAGCACGTCGTCGAACCGCCGGGTCTTGTGCCCGCTGGGCGCCTCGAAGGTGTTGCCGTGCATGGGGTCGCAGATCCACGGCACCCGGTAGCCCTCGGCGGTGACCTTCTCGATCAGCGCGGGCAGCTTGTCGCGCACCGCGCCCGCGCCCATCCGGCTGATGAACGCCAGCCGGCCCGGCTCCCGGTTCGGGTCCAGCTTCGCCAGGTAGGACAGGGCGTCGTCCGGCGTGGTGCCCGGGCCGAGCTTGATGCCGATCGGGTTGCGGATGCGGGTGAAGTAGTCCACGTGCGCGCCGTCGAGGGCGCGGGTGCGCTCGCCGATCCAGACGAAGTGCGCGGAGGTGTTGTAGAGCTGCCCGGTGCGCGAGTCGGTGCGGGTGAGCGCGGACTCGTACTCGAGCAGCAGCCCCTCGTGCGAGGAGAAGAACTCGACGGTGCGCAGCTCCTCCGGGTCGGTGCCGCAGGCGCGCATGAAGTTCAGCGCCCGCTCGATCTCGGTGGCCAGCAGCTCGTAGCGCTCCCCGGCCGGGGACGAGGCGACGAAGTCGCGGTTCCAGGCGTGCACTTGGCGCAGGTCCGCGTAGCCGCCGGTGGTGAAGGCCCGCACCAGGTTCAGCGTGGCCGACGAGGAGTGGTACATGCGGACCATCCGGCGCGGGTCGGGCACCCGGGCCTCGGCGGTGAACTCGAAGCCGTTGACGCTGTCGCCGCGGTAGGCCGGAAGCGTGACGCCCTCGCGGGTCTCGGTGTCGCTGCTGCGCGGCTTGCCGTACTGCCCGGCGATGCGGCCGATCTTGACCACGGGCACCGAGCCGGCATAGGTGAGCACGGCCGCCATCTGCAGGATGGTCTTGACCTTGTCCCGGATCGCGTCGGCGCCGACGCCGGCGAAGGTCTCCGCGCAGTCGCCGCCCTGCAGCACGAAGGCCTCGCCCCGGGCCACCTGCGCCAGCCGGGCCTTGAGCAGGTCGCACTCGCCGGCGAAGACCAGCGGCGGCATGCCGCGCAGCTCGGCCGCGGCGGCGCGCACCGCCTCCGGGTCCGGCCATCCCGGCTGCTGCTTGGCGGCCAGCGCGCGCCAGGGCTCGTTGCCGGGCTGCGCCGCCGGGCGGTCATCCTGTGTCGTCGTGTCCACCTTCCCAGGCTACGGGACCGCGCCTCGACCCGGCTCTGATTCCACTGGTCGAGACGGCGCGTGAGACACCGCGAAGCGCTCGAGCCGGGCCGGCTCAGTGCGCGGCGGCGGACTGCAGGACGGCCTCGATCCGGGCCAGCGTCTCGGCGGTCAGCGGCGGGACGGCCAGCGCCGCGACGTTGTCCTCCAGTTGGCGCACCGAGGAGGCTCCGATGACCGCCGAGGTCATCCGGTGGTCGCGCAGCACCCAGGCCAGGGCGAGCTGGGCCAGCGACCGGCTGTTGTCCCGGGCCACCTCGTCCAGCGCCTTCACCGTGGCCATGGTCTGCTCGGTGAGGTTCTCCGGGCGCAGGGCGCCGCCGACCGCGGCCCGCGAGTCCTCCGGGATCCCGCCGAGGTAACGGTCCGTCAGCACGCCCTGGGCCAGCGGGGAGAAGCAGATGCAGCCGGCGCCGACGTCCTCCAGCGTGTCCAGCAGCCCGTTCTCCACCGCGCCGCGGTTGAGCATCGAGTAGACCGGCTGGTGGATCAGCAGCGGGGTGCCGAGGTCGCGCAGGATGGAGGCTGCCGCGCGGGTCTGGTCCGGGCTGTAGTTGGAGATGCCGGCGTAGAGCGCCTTGCCGGAGCGCACCGCGTGGTCGAGGGCGCCCATGGTCTCCTCGAGCGGCGTGTCCGGGTCCGGCCGGTGGTGGTAGAACACGTCGACGTAGTCCAGGCCCGTCCGGCCGAGCGACTGGTCCAGCGAGGCGAGCAGGTACTTGCGCGAGCCGTGGTCGCCGTAGGGGCCGGGCCACATGTCGTAGCCGGCCTTGCTGGAGACGATCAGCTCGTCCCGGTACGGCCTGAAGTCCTGCGCGAACAGCCGGCCGAAGTTCGCCTCGGCGCCGCCGTAGGGCGGCCCGTAGTTGTTGGCCAGGTCGAAGTGGGTCACCCCGAGGTCGAAGGCGCGGCGCAGCACGGCGCGCTGGGTCTCCAGCGGCTTGCCGTCGCCGAAGTTGTGCCAGAGGCCCAGGCTGACCGCGGGCAGTTTCAGGCCGCTGCGACCGGTTCTGCGGTACTGCATGGTCGCGTAGCGCTCGTCCGCGGCGGTGTAGGCCATGGTCACTCCCTCGTCAGGCGCCCAGCGGGCTCGTCGGGCCGATCCTAGTGCCGCGCGCGCCGCGGGCCGCGGGCCGCCGCGCTTGCGCCGGTAGGGGCGGTAGGGGAGCTACCGCCGGACCGCGGAGTTCTGCTAAATTCGTCCCGTGACGCGCAGCGACGTGCTCAGTCTGAGCCAGTGGTGGCCCGCCGGACCGGCGGACTGCTGAGGATCGCGCGCACCCGAAAACTCGCGAACCGGCCGCCGGGAAGGCGGCCGGTTCGTCGTTTCTGGCTCGGCCGCCGGACCGGGGCCGCCTACCCGAAGGGCCCCGGACCGTGGCCGAGAACGCCGATACCGCCGATACCGCCGCACCGTCCGGCTCCGCGCTGGAGCTGTCCGACCTGCGGCCGCCGTTCGCCCTGCTGCGCCGCGAGGGGCGCCCGGCGGTGGAGCTGCTGCGCGGCCACCTCGTCGAGGTCGCCCGGCTGGCCGACCTGCCGGTGGCCCCCGGGGTCGAGCAGCTGGCGCTGGTCCCCTACCGGCAGCTGAAGGAGCGCGGCGACGCCTGCCACGACGACGGGGCGCCGCTGGTCTCGCTGATCATCCACAGCCGCCGGGAGCTCGCGCCCGAGGACCTTCCGCAGCCCCCTGAGCCGGTGATCGCGGACGGGCGCTTCGACGTGCCCGACGACGCGTACGCGCGGCAGGTCAAGGCCGTGCTGGACGACGAGATCGCGCGCGGCGAGGGGGCGAACTTCGTGCTGCGCCGCTCGTACACCGGCACCTGCGCGGACCCGCTGGCCGCGGCGGTCGCGGCGTTCAACGTGCTGCTGGCCCGGGAGCGCTCGGCCTACTGGACCTTCCTGGTGCACACCGGCTCGCTGATCGCGGTCGGCGCCACCCCGGAGCGGCACGTCTCGCTGCACGCGGACGAGACCGGGGCACCGGGCCTGCTGGCGGTGATGAACCCGATCAGCGGGACGCTGCGCCGGCCGCCGGCCACCGCCTCGTTCGAGGACGTCGCGCGGTTCCTCGAGGACCCGAAGGAGCGCGACGAGCTGGCGATGGTGGTGGACGAGGAGCTGAAGATGCTCGCCGACGTGGGCGGGCACGGCCGGGTCACCGGGCCGTTCCTCAAGGAGATGCGGCACCTGGCGCACACCGAGTACTACATCGAGGCGCGCACCACGATGGACGTGCGCGAGATCCTGCGCACGACGATGTTCGCGCCGACCGCGACCGGCTCGCCGATCCGCAACGCGTTCCGGGTGATCGAGCGCAACGAGACCGGCGGGCGCGGGTACTACGGCTCGGTGGCGGCGCTGCTCGGCCACGACGACTCGGGCCGGCAGCGGATGGACGCCTCGCTGCTGCTGCGGGTCGCCTACATCGACCCGGCGGACGGCTCGATCCGGGTCCCGGTGGGGGCCACGCTGGTGCGCGGCTCGGATCCGTACGAAGAGGTGCGGGAGACCTACGCGAAGGCCGCCGGCGTGCTGCGGGCCTTCGGCGCCGTGGTGGACACGGTCGGCGCAGTCGGCACGGTGGGCACCGTGACGGCCGCCGGGCCGCGCACCGCGCCGGCCGAGAACGCCGCGGACCCGGCCGAGACGGTGCGGTGGAGCCGGGACCCCCGCGTCAGGGCCCTGCTGGACCGGCGGAACGAGCGGCTCGCGCCGTTCTGGCTGCAGGAGCACGGGCCGCGGGCCTTCGAGTCGCCCGCGCTGATCGGCCGCAGTGCCCTGATCGTCGACAACGAAGACGCCTTCACCTCGATGCTCGCGGTGCAGCTACGGGCGCTGGGGATGCGGGTGGAGCGGCGGCACTTCGCCGCGGTGGACGGCACGGCCGGCTACGAGGTGCTGGACGGGACCGAGGCGTCCGACCTGGTGGTGCTGGGCCCCGGCCCGGGCGACCCGCGCAGCGACGCGCTGGCGAAGGTGCGGTTCGGGCGGGCGCTGCTGGGACGGCTGCTGCCGCGGCGCGCCCCGCTGCTGGCCGTCTGCCTCGGCCACCAGATGCTCTGCGACGCGCTGGGCTTCGAGCTCGCCGCACTGCCCGCACCGAACCAGGGCACGCAGATCGAGGTGGACCTGTTCGGCCGGCGCGACGCGGTCGGGTTCTACAACTCCTTCACGGCGCTGGCCCCGCAGCGGCCGCCGGAGGGGGTCGAGCTGGCGCTGCTGGACGGCACGGACCGGGTGGCCGCGCTGCGCGGGCCGCACTACGCCGGGCTCCAGTTCCACGCCGAGTCGGTGTTCAGCCTGGACGGCATCAATATCCTGAGGCGGGAGATCGAAAGGCTGCTCGGCTGAGGCTGCGCCAACAACGCTGCGTCAGCCAGCCGGCCACAAGGCGTCGCGGGCCCGGGCCAGCGCGGTGGCCACGGCGCCGGTCAGGATCGGGTTGCCGGGCACCGCGGTCGGCCGCACCCGGGTCGGCACCGGGCAGACCCGGGCCGTCGCCCGGGCCACCGCGCCGGCCAGCGCCTCGCCGCCGGACCGGCCGGTCGGGCCGCCGAGCACGATCAGGCCGGGATCCACGGTGCAGGCCAGGGCGACCGCGCCGGTCGCGATCCGGGCGGCGGCCTCGGCGACGTAGCCCTCGTGCGCGAAGTCGTCCGGCGTCGTGCCGTGCCCGGCCGCGAGTTCACGCAGCGGGTCGGCGCTGACCAGGTCGCACAGCGAGACCTCGAACGCGCCCGGGACGAGCGGGTCGGGCCCGCCCGGCACGGCGAGGTAGCCGATCTCGCCGGCGCCGCCGGACGCGCCGCGGCGCAGCACGCCGTCCAGGACCAGTCCGGCGCCGACCCCGTCGGCCAGCCAGAGCAGCCCGAAGTTGTCCTCGCCGCACTGCCGCAGCGCCCGGTGCTCGGCCAGCGCGGCGAGGTTGACCTCGTTCTCGACGATGACCGCCGCCGGGTCGAGCGCGGCCGAGCGGGCCACCGCGCCGCGCAGCTCGGCGTGCCAGGCGTGGTCCCCGTGCGAGCCGCGCACCTGGCGGGTGATCGGATTGATCAGCCCCGGCAGGCCGATGACCACGGTGTCCAGCCGCCCGGCGGCGGGCGCCGCCACGGCGTCCCGGATCCGGTCCGCCACCAGGGCGAGCGCGATCCCGCCGGGCAGCCCGGGCGCGATCTCGACCCGCCGGCGCGCGAGCAGCCGCCCGGCCAGGTCCGCGACCGCCAGCTCGACCCGGCTGCGCCGCACGTCGAGCCCGGCGATGCAGCCGGCGGCGCCGTTCAGGGCGTAGAGCCGGGCGTTGGGGCCGCGGCGGTCCGCGCCGGTCTCGCCGATCTGCTCGATCAGCGCGTCCTCGGCCAGCCTCGCCAGCAGGTCCGCCACGGTCGGCCGGGCCAGCCCGGTGGCCTGCTGCAGGTCCCCGGCGGTCAGCGCGCCGCGCGCGGCGAACAGGTCGAGCGCCGCCCGGTCGTTGATGGCGCGGGCGGTCTGCGGGGTCGCCGGATGCGGCCGGTCGGTCTGCAGGGTCATGGGTCTGGTCGGACACCGGTTCGTCGTCGGGAGGCGGTTCGCTCACCCGAATCCTAGGCCGTGCCCGCAGCGCCCGACCCGGTATCGGTCCAGCTCGTCCGCCGGACTCAGCCGAACAGGACCTTCGCCTCCTCGTAGAGGTAGTCCGGCACCGTCTTCAGCTCGGTGGTGGCGTCGGCCAGCGGGACCCGGACGATCTCGGTGCCCTTGAGCGAGACCATCTTGCCCCAGTCCTCGTCGTGCACCGCGTCGATCGCGTGCAGCCCGAACCGGGTGGCCAGCCAGCGGTCCCGCGGGGTGGGCGTGCCGCCGCGCTGCACGTGCCCGAGCACGGTGGTGCGCGCCTCCTTGCCGGTGCGCTTCTCGATCTCCTTGGCCAGCGCCTCGCCGATGCCGCCGAGCCGGACGTGGCCGAAGGCGTCGAGCTCGCCGGAGACCAGCGCCTCGCCGCCGTCCTTCGGGGTGGCGCCCTCGGAGACCACCACGATCGGGGCGTACTCGCTCTTGAACCGGGACTCGATCCAGGCGCAGACCTGGTCCATGTCGAACTTCTCCTCCGGGATGAGGATGACGTTCGCCCCGCCGGCCAGGCCGGAGTGCAGCGCGATCCAGCCCGCGTGACGGCCCATCACCTCGACGATCAGCACCCGGTGATGCGACTCGGCGGTGGTGTGCAGCCGGTCGATCGCCTCGGTGGCGATGGTGACGGCGGTGTCGAATCCGAAGGTGTAGTCGGTGGCGTTCAGGTCGTTGTCGATCGTCTTGGGCACGCCGACCACCTTCACCCCCTGCTCCTGCAGCCGGGTGGCCACCCCGAGGGTGTCCTCGCCGCCGATCGCCACCAGGGCGTCCACGCCGAGGTTGGCCAGGTTCTCCTTGATCCGCTCGACGCCGCCGTCCACCTTGAGCGGGTTGGTCCGCGAGGAGCCGAGGATGGTGCCGCCCCGCGGCAGGATGCCCCGCACCGCCTTCACGCTCAGCTCGCGGGTCAGGCCCTCGAGCGGGCCGCGCCACCCGTCGCGGAACCCGACGAACTCGTAGCCGTACCTTTGGACGCCTTTGCGGACGACCGCGCGGATGACGGCGTTAAGGCCCGGGCAGTCGCCCCCGCCGGTCAGCACTCCGACGCGCATTATGTTCCCTTCGACATACAGCGATTTCAGTAGTTGTCGCAAGCCGCCGCACCGGCTTCCGCGGCGGGTCCGGCGGCCGTGTGGGCGCCGCCCGCCCCAGGACGACGGCACGGCGCCGCGCACCGCCGTCGTCCGGTTGTGAAGCCGGGCTCCTTTGCCCGCCGGCGCGCCCGGTGCGGGGCTGCGCGGCCTTCGGCCTCAAACCCTAAACCTACCGGTTACCGGCGGGTCGCATTATGGCGGCTCGTATCGCGGACGGGTGACGGACCGGTGAACTTCTCGGGACGGGCCGCCCACGGCGCGCCCCGGCGCGGCGGCGATCGGCCGGGCCCCGTGCCGGCGCGGGAATTTTGCCGTGCGCGCCGTCCGTTGGGTCAGATTGAATGTGTGTGGCAAGTTTTCACCGGCCCCAGGAGGAGCCAATGACGCAGCAGTCCACGCCTGCCCCAGGTGACGTGGTAGCGGGCGCTCTGCCTGAGGCGACGATACGCACTTCGGTGCGCATCCCCATGGAGTTCGGCGACGGGTTCCGCACGCAGGCTCAAGCATTCACCTTCAACGGCCTGGTGGACGGTCAGGAACACGTGGCGCTCGGCCTCGGCGACTATGCGAACGCTGCGGTGCCGCTGGTCCGGCTGCACTCGGAGTGCCTGACCGGCGACGTGTTCGGCTCGGCCCGGTGCGACTGCGGCCCGCAGCTCCGGGACGCGGCGCAGAAGATCTCGTCGGTCGGCGGCTATCTGGTCTACCTGCGCCAGGAAGGCCGCGGCATCGGCCTCTACAACAAGCTCGACGCGTACGCGCTGCAGGACGGCGGCCTGAACACGTACGAGGCCAACGAAGCGCTCGGCCTCCCGCCGGACGGACGGGACTACTCGGCGGCGGCGCAGATCCTGGGCGCGCTGGGCGTGCACGACATCCAGCTGCTGTCCAACAACCCGGACAAGGCCGCGCAGCTGAGCCGGCACGGCATCGCGGTGCGGGACAAGGTGCCGACCGGTGTGTTTGTCACCTCGTCGAATCTGCGGTACCTCCAGGCCAAGGTCTCCGTGACCGGACACCGGATCGCGCTCGAGTCAGCAGCCTGACGCAGTCCGCCTGACACAGCGCGCCGGCGCGCCTACTTCTTGAACGCGGAGGCGTAGTCGTCGACGTATTCCTGCCCGGTCATGCTCAGGATGGTGTGCATGATCTCGTCCGTGACGGAGCGCAGCACGGCGCGCCCGGCCGGGCTGTTCTCGATGGCGCGCCAGGCCTCGCCGTCCGGACCGGTGTAGCGGGAGAAGTCGAGCGGCCGGCCGAAGAACACGCGGATCCGCCCACCCGCCTTCAGGCTGGGCATCGGGATCTTCTGCCCAGTCGGCTGGACCCGGTCCGTGCCGGCTATCGCGCAGGGCACGACAGGGCAGCGGGCGGAGAGGGCGATCCGCGCCACGCCGGTGTGCCCCTTGTAGAGCCGTCCGTCCGGCGAGCGGGTGCCCTCCGGATAGAGGCCGACCACCTCTCCTTGGGCGAGCAGGCGCAGCGCGGTGGTCAGCGCCGGGTCGGCGGCGGCCGCGTTGGACCGGTCGATCGGGATGCTGCCTACCCCGCGGAAGAAGCCGGCGGACAGTCGGCCCTTGAGCCCGCGCCGGTCGAAGTACTCCGCCTTGGCCAGGAACTTCACCGGCCGCGGGGTGAGCAGCGGCATGAACAGCGAGTCCGAGAACGACTGGTGGTTGGCCACCAGCAGCACCGGGCCCTCGGCCGGGAAGTCCTCGGCGCCCTGCGTGCGCGGCTGGAAGGTCACCCGCAGCGCGGGGCCGAGCACGGTCGATTTCAGCAGGCCGTAAAGCATGCGGGGCGCACTCCTCATGATGGCGTAGCAACAAGTGTGCGGGTAAAGCCTGTCGTACAAAGTCTGCCGTCCGCTGTACGGGATAGCACGCGCCGTGGGACGATGCGTTCGGGGCCGGGTCGCGGCCGGCTTCCCTTTCCGCTGTTGCCGCGGTGCGTGAAGGAGCGACGGTGACGATCAATCCGGCGGAAGCCCTCCAGCCCGGCGCCGAGCCGTTCGAGTCGCCGGTACCCGGTAACGGTGCCGCCGATCGGCCGGAGGCGCGGGTCGGGGTGCTGCTGTGCCACGGGTTCACCGGCTCCCCGCAGTCGATGCGCCCCTGGGCCGAGCACCTGACCGCGGCCGGATTCCGGGTCTCGCTCCCCCGGCTGCCCGGTCACGGGCTCGCCGACTGGCGGCCGATGCAGGACACCACCTGGCAGGACTGGTATGCGGAGGTTGGCAAGGCCTTCGCGCGGCTGCTCGAGTCCTGCGACGAGGTCTTCGTCACGGGCCTGTCCATGGGCGGCGCGCTGGCCCTGCGGCTGGCCGAGCAGCACGGCCCGGACGTGCGCGGCCTGGTGCTGGTGAATCCGTCGGTGAAGCGCAACGCGCCGCGCGAGGCGCTGATCCCGGTCGCCGCCAGGGTGCTGCCGTCCCTGCCCGGCATCGGATCGGACGTCCGCAAGGAGGGCGTGGCCGAGGTCGGATACGACGTGGTGCCGCTGAAGGCGGCCCTGTCGCTCACCCGGCTGTGGAAGACGGTGCAGCACGACCTCGGCGAGGTGAACTGCCCGGTGCTGCTGTACCGGTCCGCGCGGGACCACGTCGTGCACCGCAGCAGCAGCGAGCTGGTGCTGGCCCGGATCTCGTCCGAGGACAAGGCCGAGGTGCTGCTGCCGGACAGCTATCACGTGGCGACGCTCGACAACGACGCCCCGACGATCTTCGAGGGCTCCGAAGGGTTCGTCCGAAGGCTGAGCCGGGTGCCCGGCGTAGCCGAGGGCACGCAGGCCGGGGCGCGCCGATGACCGCCATGGAAGGCGAGCCCCCGGGCGAGGGCGAGCGCCCGCGCGCGGTGGACGACGAGGTATGGACCGAGCTGGTCGCATCGTTCCACGCCAGTTCGACGGCCCCGTCGGCGCGCTGGCCCGACGCGGAGAACCTGCCGCAGGAGGACGACGGCTTCGGGCCGCCGGAGCCGCCCGCGCCGGATCCGGACCACCTCGGGCTCGCCGGTCTCGGCGACCCGCCCGGAGGACCGGCGGCCTTCGAGGGCCCGGCCGGGCCGGGCTCCTCGCGGGTGGTGCGCCCGGCGTTCCGGCCCGAGGGCGAGGCGCAGCGCGAGGCCGCGCCGCCGGTGCCGCCCCGGCCGGCCGTCCCGCCGCCCTCCGGGGTGCGCCCGCCGGCCGCGCCGCGGGAGTCGACCTACTGGACCAGTCCGACGATTGGGCCGCGGGACTGGGACACGGCCGCGGAGCCGGACGAGCCGTACGTCCCGCCGGCTCCCCCGCCGCTGCCCGAGGTGAGCACCGCCGCGAAGGCCGCGCTGCTGGTGGGTCTCGGCGGGCCGGCCTACCTCGTGGTGGCCGCGGTCCTGAACTGGCAGACGCCTTCCTGGGCCGCGCTGGTGTGCGTGCTGTGCGGCGTGGCCGGATTCGGCTACCTCGTCAGCCGGCTCAAGGGCAGCCGCGACGAGGACGACGACGACCCGGACGACAACTTCGGCGCGGTGGTGTGAGGCCCTGTTGATCAGGGGGTGATCAGGGGGCCCGGGACCCCCCGGTGAACGCCGCTCAGCGCAGGCGGGCCAGGTCCGCGGCGCCGATCAGGCCCGCGTCAGGGCCCAGCGTCGCGGTGACGACCTCGGCGTACGGGCGGTTGCCCGCCCCCGCCATGGAGGCGTGGTAGCGCTCGCGGGCCGGCGCGGTGATGATCTCCCCCGCGTCGGAGACGCCGCCGGCGATGATGAAGACGCCCGGGTCCAGGATCGAGGCCAGGTCCGCCATCGACTGCCCGAGCCAGCCGCCGACCTCGGCGAAGCCCTCCATCGCGATCGGGTCGCCCTTGCGCACGGCCTCGGTGATGTGCGCGCCCGCTATGCCGTCCGGGGTGCCGTCGCCGAGCGAGAGCAGGATCTTCGCCCGGTCCGGGTCGGCCGCCGCGTGCTCCTTGGCGAACCGGGTCAGGGCACTGCCGGAGGCGTACATCTCCAGGCAGCCGCGCTGCCCGCAGCCGCACAGCCGGCCGCCGGGCTGCACCCGGTAGTGCCCGAACTCGGCGCCGATGCCGAAGTGGCCGCGCAGCAGCCGGCCGTCCGAGACCACGCCGCCGCCGACCCCGGTGCCGATCGTGTAGAGCAGCACGTCCGGGCGGCCGGATCCGGCGCCGAACCGGGCCTCGCCCCAGGCCGCGGCGTTGGCGTCGTTCTCCACCACCACGGGCATGCCGACCCGCTGCTCGATCTTCGCCTTGAGCGGCTCGTCCCGCCAGGCCATGTTGGGGGCGAACAGCACGGTGGCCCGGTCGGCGCTGATGAAGCCGGCCGCGCCGAGGCCGACGGCCTCGACCGGGTAGCCCTCGCTCACCAGGAGCGCCGCCTCGGCGATGGCGACGGCGGTCTGCTCGGAGTCCTTCGGGGTGGGAACCCGGTGCCGGGTGAGGATCGTGCCGTTCTCGTCCACCACCCCGGCCATGATCTTCGTGCCGCCGATGTCGACACCGACTGTCAGTGCCATCGTCCCCTCACTCGCCTTCCGCCCTGCGTAGCCGAACCCTGCGCTGACGACAGCCACGGGTCGCCGTCGGTCCGTGGGTTCTCACCCCGGCCCGCGCGGCCGTGCCTCGTCCTGGCCGGGCTGTGCGTGCGGGGGCCGGCTATTCGTCCCGCCGGTCCTCGCCGCCGTCCCGCGGCCGCTCGCCACCGGACCCGGTCCATCGCTGCTCGGCGCCGCGCAGCAGAGAGCGCAGCGCCTCCGCGACCTCCGAGCCCGCGGTGGTGAGATGCCCGGCCGCCTCCGGGTAGTTACGCAGGAGAGGATCGACGAGCTGACCGCGGAGGGTGTCCCACAGTCTGCGCGCTTCCTCACCGAACGTCCCTGGATCATCCCGTATAGGGTCAGTCCGCGTCCAGTCGTCGCCGGAGCCTGAGGCTTCCACCGGCGCTCGCGCCGCGGAAACCGGCGCAACCTCCGTCACCGGGATGGATTCGCCCTCGTCCTCGAACGGGTCGGACTCGGGCGCTGATGATGTTTCGTCGTACTCGGACACGGCTGGCTCCTGAGAGGGGAGGGGAGCGGATCGGGTCAATCGCCGGGCTGCGCGGCGGCCGGTCCCGCGGCGGCCTCCCGCGGCGGGCCGTCGCCGGCGGCGGCAGCCCCCTGAGATCCACCGGCGGCGGCCTCCTGCGACCGGGCGGCGGCCTGCGGGGCCTGCGACTCGGGGGACTGCTGCGGATCCGGCGCGAACTTGATGTTCAGCGCCTGGTCGCGCAGCACCGCGCCGGAGACCTTGCAGCGGCGCAGCACCGGCTCGAGCGGGAAGGTCCGGCGGTGCGCGCCGGCCGTCAGCACCAGGTCGTCGCCGCGGCGGACCAGGGACAGCGCCCTGCGGTCGGCGCCGGGCAGCGGGACGCAGAGGGTGTATCCGCCGTCGGTGGTGTCGAGCCGGACCGCGGGCGGCGCGGCGGCCGCGCCGAGGCCGTCGCCGGCTCCATAGGCGGCCGCGGCGACGACCGCGAGCTCTTCGAGGCCCAGCGGTTCGCAGGGCCGGTAAGGGATGTCGTGCTGGGGAACGCCGATGAAGGCCTCGGACAGCGCCTCGGCGGCGTCGCGCTGCGCCGCGCACCAGCCGCGCGACCAGCTGTCCCGCGGCGCCTCGACGATCATCCGGTTGAGCACGAGCCCGTCGAGCCGCAGCCCGTAGAGCGAGAGCGCGGTGCGCGCGGCGCGCAGCCGGGCGGCGCCGACCGTGTCCGGGGTGGCGACCAGGCGCACCGAGGTGAGCGGATCCGTCAGGCAGGAGCGGGCCGCGGCGCAGCGGGCCGACGCCTCGTCGGCCAGCTCGATCAGCACGGTCTGCGGGAGCGGCAGGCCGGCCAGGCCGGCGAGCACCGGGCGCAGCGCGCGGGCCGCCTGGCCCTCGGTCGGGCGGCCGCGGCGCAGCCAGGTCTCCGCGTGCAGCGGCAGCGAGAGCAGCTGCAGCGCCGGGCCGAGCGGCGGGCCGTCCACCACCACCAGGTCCCAGGCCCCGCCCTCGGCCGCGTTGACCACCTCGTTGAGCGCCAGCACGATGGACGGTCCGGGCGGGGCGGCCGGCTCGCTCGGGTCCGGGGCGGTGAAGCCGAAGGTGTCCAGCGCGGTGCGGAATCGGGCCACGCCCTTGCCGTACCACTCCTCGAAGGCCGGCTGCGGCGCGAAGCGCTGGGCGAACAGGAGGTCGTCGATCTGCGTGGGCACCGCGCCGACCTGATGGTCGAGCACTGCGGTCAGGTCGTCCGCGTCGTTGTCCGCGGCCGCGGCGCCGAGGCTGAGCAGCAGTGTGCGTAGACCCCGCTGCGCGGCGTGCGCGGCGGTGGCGGCGGCGACGGTGGTCACGCCCGCGCCGCCCTTGCCGGTGAAGAACACCAGCCGGGTCACCCGCGGCGCGGCGGGAACGGGGCGCGCGGCCGCGGCGGCCGAGTCCGACGGGGACGGAGATGACACTGCGCCGGTCACCGCGCGGTGGCTTCGACGCGGCGCTTCAGGCCGGACAGCGCCCGGTCGATGATGACCTTCTCGATCTTCGACTTCATCCGGCCGATCATCGGGATCTTCGCGTCCACCGCCAGGGCGTACTCGACCGTGGTGGCCGCGCCGCCCTCGTGCGGGGTCAATACATACGAGCCCTCCAGCGAGCGCAGCATGTCGCCCTCGACCAGGGTCCACTGCACCGCCCGGTCGCCGTCGAAGGTATAGGAGAGCACTTGCTTGTCGCGCAGCATGCCGGCGTCGATGGTCAGCCGCACCTGGGCGGCCCGGCCGGTCTCCGGGTCGGTGGCCAGGATCTCCGCCTTCTTCACCTCGCCGGTCCACTCCGGATAGGCGGGCAGATCCGCGATCACCGCCATGACGTCGGCGGCGGGCGCCCCGATCTCGATCGTGGCTCTGGTGCGGTCTGCCATCGGCTGCAAGCCTTTCTGCCCATGCCGCGCATCGCGGGAGCGAGACGGTCGGCGGCGGGCGCGCCGACGTCGCCTGTCCGGCGCGGGGCGCGTGCGAGCCCCGATATGCGTGCCATGGTGTGTGTCCCGAGGCGCGCTCTTGTGACCTGTTGGGCCGTAGCCCGGCCCGCTCGGACCAGCCTACCGCGCGAGCCGGACAGCGCGGCGTTTGCCGGGGGCGCGGCGAGCGGATACGCCGCCGGTTCGGCCAGGGCACGCGATTCACCGCTCGCGCCTCTCTATGCTCCCGTCAGTGCTCCCGGGTCCGGGGCGACCAGATCTAGCTACTGGCGGGTAACTGGATGTACCGTCTTGGACGGGCGCCGTGGAAACACGCGTGCAACGCAAGGGCGACGATCGCGCGGGCAACCGGTCGCGACAACAACCGATTGCCGCCGCCGCCCGACCGCCAATACCGCCAACCCGGAGAACAACACAGCTCAATGCGGGAGAATGGAACCGCGGGTCCGCCCGCGTCCAGTCCCGCCGGGTTTCCGTAGCCGAGGAGCCGCGCGTGCGCGAGTTCAGTGTCGAACCGTTGTACGAGGTGCCCGCAGGGGCGAACCTCACCGATATCGTGCACCGCAACGCCGAGCAGAGCCCGGACGCCGCGGCGCTCGGCCGCAAGGTCGACGGCGTGTGGCGCGACGTGACCGCCCGCACCTTCCTGGCCGAGGTGCAGGCCGCCGCCAAGGGGCTGATCGCGCTTGGCGTGCAGCCCGGGGAGCGGGTCGCGATCATGTCGCGCACCCGGTACGAGTGGTCGCTGCTGG
Source organism: Actinocrinis sp. (assembly GCA_036501535.1). GTDB lineage: Bacteria > Actinomycetota > Actinomycetes > Streptomycetales > Catenulisporaceae > DASYAE01. The sequence continues at coordinate 109,071 of DASYAE010000007.1, forward strand.
ACTTCGCCATCTGGGAGGCCGGAGCGGTCCCGGTGCCGATCTACGAGACCTCCTCGGCCGAGCAGGTGGCCTGGATCCTGGCCGACTCCGGCGCGGTGGCCGGCTTCGCCGAGCTGACGGCCAACGTGGAGACCGTCACCGCGGTGCGGGACCAGGCGCCGGCCTTCAAGCAGCTGTGGCAGATCGAGCCGGACGCGGTGCACCCCGGCGCGGTGCAGACCCTGGCCGAGGCCGGCAAGGACGTGCCGGACGAGACCCTCGCCGCGCGGCGCGCCGCGGCAGGCCCGCAGGACATCGCCACGATCATCTACACCTCGGGCACCACCGGCCAGCCGAAGGGCTGCGTGCTGACCCACGGCAACCTGCTGTTCGAGGCGGGCAACGCGGTCGAGTTCCTGGACACCGTCTTCCGCGGCGTCGAGGACGAGGTCGCCTCGACCCTGCTCTTCCTGCCCATGGCGCACGTGTTCGCCCGGGTCATCCACATCGGCGCGCTGCGGGCCAAGGCGAAGCTCGGCCACTGCTCGGACGCGAAGAACGTGCTGGAGGAGCTCGGCAGCTTCAAGCCGACCTTCATCCTGTCCATCCCGCGGGTGTTCGAGAAGGTGTACAACGGCGCCAGCACGAAGGCGCACGACGAGGGCAAGGGCAAGATCTTCGACGCCGCCGCGGCCACCGCGATCGCCTGGTCGCAGGCCAAGGAGAACGGCAAGGTCCCGACCGGCCTGAACCTGAAGCACAAGCTGTTCGACCGGCTCGTCTACGTGAAGCTGCGCGCGGCCATGGGCGGGCGTACGAGGTACGCGATCTCCGGCGGCGCGCCGCTGGGCGAGCGGCTGACCCACTTCTTCCGCGGCGTCGGCCTGTTCGTCTGCGAGGGCTACGGCCTGACCGAGACCTCGCCGGCGGTCGCGGTGAACCCGTATCCGAACGCGAAGGCCGGCACGGTCGGCCCGCCGCTGCCGGGCACCACGATCCGGATCGCCGACGACGGCGAGATCGAGATCAGGGGCCAGCAGGTGTTCGGCAGCTACTGGAACAACGAGACCGCCACCAAGGAGGTCTTCACCGAGGACGGCTACTTCCGCACCGGCGACCTCGGCCGGCTGGACGAGGAGGGCTACCTGTCGATCACCGGGCGCAAGAAGGAGATCCTGGTGACCTCCGGCGGCAAGAACGTGGCCCCGGCCGTGCTGGAGGACCGGATCAACGCGCACCCGCTGATCAGCCTGTCGATGGTGGTCGGCGACCGCAGGCCGTTCATCGCCGCGCTGGTCACCCTGGACCCGGAGGCGCTGCCCGGCTGGCTGGAGCGCAACGGCCGGGACAAGGACACCCCGCTGGCCGACCTGGCCGCCGACCCGGCGGTGGCGGCCGAGGTGCAGGGCGCGGTGGACGCGGCGAACAAGGCGGTCTCGAAGGCCGAGTCGGTGCGCAAGTTCACCGTGCTGCCAGTGGAGTGGACGATCGACGCCGGGCAGATCACCCCGTCGCTCAAGGTGCGCCGCGGCGTGATCGCCGAGCAGTTCGCCGCGGACATCGAGGCGCTCTACGCCAAGTAGCCCGAGCAGCGCGAGGCCGGGGGCGGCAGCACTGTCGCCACCCGGTCCATAGGCTTGAGGCATGGCAGAGATCGACTGGGACCGGCTGCGGGCGGTCGTCGGCGAGCATGTCGCCGCAGGTGAGGTGCCGGGCGTCGTCATGGCGGCCTCGGACGGCGGCGACGTACGCGTCGAGACGGTCGGCGGAGCCCGGCCCGCCGACGAGGACGGGACCGGTGCGCCGCTGGCCGCCGACGCGGTGGTACGTATCGCGTCGATGACGAAGGCGCTCACCGGCGCGCTCACGCTGGCGCTCGTTGAAGAAGGCGCACTTGCCGTCGGCGACCGGGTGGACCGGTGGATCCCCGAGTTGGCCGACCGCCGTGTCCTGCGGCGCATCGACGGGCCGCCGCAGGACACAGTGCCGGCGAACCGCCCGATCACCGTGGACGACCTGCTGACCCTGCGGATGGGCTTCGGGTTCGTGACCGACTCGGCGTGCCCGGTGATGGACCTGGCCGCGCAGGGCGAACTCGGCATCGGGCCGCCGGACCCGTCGGTTCCGCTCACGCCGGACGCGTGGATCGCGCGCTTCGCGCAACTCCCGCTGATGAAGCAGCCCGGCGCCGACTGGATGTACGACCTCGCGTACGGAGTGCTCGGCATCGTGCTCGCGCGCGCCGCGGGCCGGCCGCTCGACGAGCTGATGAGGGACAGGCTGCTCGGACCGCTCGGCATGGACGACACCGGGTTCGCCGTGCCTGAGCACGCCCGCGACCGGCTCATCCCTGCTTATGCGCGAGACGACGAGGGCCGGCTGGTGGAGTACGACGTCGCCGGCAGCGGCGCGGCAGGGCCGAGCAAGTGGGCCGAGCGGCCCTCGTTCCCCGACGCGCGCGGCGGCCTGGTCTCCACGATCTCGGACTACCTGCGCTTCGCCCGCATGCTGCTCGCCGGCGGCATCGCGAACGACGGCACCCGCGTCCTGTCCGGTGACTCCGTCGCCGCGCTGACGAGCGATCAGCTCGGGCCCGCACAGCCGCGATCGGCCAACGCCCGGGTGTTCCTCGGCGACGACGGCTGGGGCTACGGCGTCGGGGTGATGACGCCGGAGAGCGATTCCGGGGCCAGCACGCCGCGATACGGCTGGGGCGGCGGGTTCGGCACGACGTGGTACTCGTTCCCCGAGCGGGATCTCGCGGTGGTGATGGCGACCCAGGTCTTCCCGCCGCAGGGCGCGGTGATCAACGCCTTCTGGTCGGCGCTGCGCGCGATGATCGGCGCCTAATCCGCCTGGGCGTCCGCTTGGGCCGGGTCGAGCAGGGAGCGGAAGCGGGCGCGGATGGTCGACCACTGCCACCGCTCCTGCACCCACTCCCGGCCGGCCCGGCCCATCTTCTCGGCCAGCGCGCGGTCCTGGAGCAGCTCGGCGACGCGGTCCGCGGTCTGCCGGACCGAGCGGCCCGGCACGACGTAGCCGGTCTTGCCGTCGAGCACCGCGTCGGGCGCGCCGCCCGAGTCGCCGGCGATCACCGGCAGGCCGCTGGCGGAGGCCTCGAGGTAGACGATGCCGAGGCCCTCGACGTCGAGGCCGGCGCGGCGGGTGCGGCAGGGCATGGCGAAGACGTCGCCGGCGGCGTAGTGCGAGGGCAGCTCGGACCACGGCACCGGGCCGGTGAAGACCACGTCGCGCTCGACGCCGGATTCGCGCGCGATGCGCTCGAGGTCCCTGCGATAGGGGCCGCCGCTGCAGATCAGCAGGGCCGCGCCGGGGACCGCGCGGCGGACCTCGGGCCAGGCCCGGATCAGCGTGTCCTGGCCTTTGCGCGGCACCAGCCGGGAGATGCAGACCGCGGTCGGCCGGTCGGCCAGCCCGTACTTCGCGCGGACCGCCGCGGCCTCGGGCGAGCGCAGGTTCTCCGGGCGGAAGCGCTCGGTGTCGACGCCGGGCGAGAGCGGGGCCATCCGGGCCGCGGCCCGCGGGCTGAGCACGGCCCCGATCCGGATGCGCTGATACTCACTCAAATAGGTGAGTGCGTCGACGTTTTCCCCGATTCGGCGCAACAGGTTGCGGGCGGCGGGCAGCTTGGCCCAGCCGACCTCGTGGCCGTGCGTCGTCGCGACCAGCCGGTCCACTCCGGCCCGCCGCAGCGCGGGCGCCATCATGCCCAGCGGCGCCGCCGCGCCGAACCACACCGCATCGCACCCCTCAGCACGCGCGATCTCGCAGGCACGCCGTGTACGGCGCGGATCCGGCAACAGCACTGAGGTACGCTCTCGTACCGTCAGATAAGGGTGCTCCGCATCGTACGCGCTGCACTCGGCGGCCCTGCCGCGCCACGTCGAGGCGTACACGACCACCTCCCCGGGCGTGAACCCGTCGACCATCGCCTGCACGAATTCCTGGATGCCGCCGGGACGCGGAGGGTAGTCGTTCGTCACGACGAGGGTGCGGATCATGCCGCCACGATCTCAGATCGGGAGCGTCAGGGTATATGGCGGTGCATCAGGTCGTCACCCGGCCGCGCCTTCTCTCGGCCGCGTTGCCGGCCGCGGGCTGGGCCTGGACCCGGGCCGTGCTGTTCATGTTCCTCTACCAGGTGCTGCCGTACGCCTCGCACAGCGATGTGATCAGTGACGTCAGGATCTACAACGACTGGTCGCAGGTCTTCGGCCACGGGCACTACCCGATCGGCGACGTGGACTGGCAGTACCCTCCGGCGGCGGCGGTCGTCATAACGCTGCCGCGGATCGCCCGCATGCTGACCGGGGTCAGCTACTACACGGCGTTCTACGCCCTGATGTTCCTCGCCGACTTCCTCACGTTCCTGATGGTGGTCTACAGCGCCTGGCGGACCGCCGAGCGGCGCGGCGAACCGCGCGCGGACTACGTGGGCAGCTGGGTCTACGTCGTGGCGATCTTCATGATCGGCCCGATCGTGTTCGGCCGCTTCGACGTCGCGGTGACGCTGTTCGCGGTCGCCGGGCTGGTCCTGGCCGGCCGCAACACGACGGCCACCTGGCGCTGGCGGGGCCTCGCGGTCGGCGTCGGCGCGGCGCTGAAGATCTGGCCGGCCGCACTGCTGGTCGGGCTGCCCAAGCGGCGGGACGGTCGCCTGGCAATGCTGTGGGCCGTCGTCGGCGCGGCGGTCCCGACGCTGCTGCTGGCCGCGCTGCTGCCCGGCGCGTTCAGCTTCCTGAACGGCCAGGGCGGCCGCGGCCTGGAGATCGAGTCGATCCCGGCCACGCCGTTCATGATCGCCCGGATGTTCGGCTATCACGCGCAGATCCTGGACATCTACGGCTCCTGGCAGATCGTGGGCACCGGCACGGGCTTCGTCGCGGATGCCTGCATCGCGGCGACGGTGGCCGGCTTCGCCTGGCTGCTGTGGTGGCGGCGCCGGGCGAGCCTGGTCCCCGGCCGCTGGTCCACCGGGCTCTACTACGACGCGGCGCTGGTCGCGGTGATGATCGCGATCGCCACGAGCCGGGTGCTCAGCCCGCAGTACCTCGTCTGGATCGTCGCCCTGATAGCGCTGTGCCTCAACCTCAAGCCGCTGGGCAGGGAGGGCACCTCGCTGACCGGCCCGTGCTGGCTGATGCTCGCCGCGGTCTCGGTGACGCAGCTGGACTTCCCGCTGACCTTCTCCCGGATAATCCACCACAACGACATCGCCACCTGGTTCCTGGCGGCCCGCAACACGGTGCTGCTCGCGGCGGCCGTCTGGGCCGCGGTCCGGCTCTGGCGCGCCGTGGTCCCCGCCCCGGTGCCGGCCTCGGTCCTGGAGCCGGTCACGCGTGAAGGCGAACAGACCGCCGCCGGCTCCGGAACCGGTGCGATCGGCCACGAGAGGCTCTCCCCCGCGGCGTCGACAAGCACCGAGACGACTTGATACAGCCTGGTTGACACACGCGATTTCAGTCGGCGATCCGGCCGTAACTCATGTGGCGTCGTTCCCGCAGGCGGAACGACGTGACAGCGGTGCACGCCGTCGTGAGCAGGACGACGCAGGCGGCGCCGTGCGCGACCGCGTAATCCGGCGGCGTGCCGAACGCCGTCTGGGGGTCGTGCCGGCTGCCTCCCGCGGGCGGCGCCGGCCGCTATCTGAAGTTGCCGCCCAGCTCGAAGGCGGCGACGCCGGCCGCGGCCACCACGTCGTCCAGCTTCTCGTGCACTAGCAGCCCCGGCCGGGCCAGCCCCACCTGCTCGCGCACGTCGAGTGCGCGCGCATAGCCGGGCTCGACGCCGACGGCGATCCGGCGGCCCTCCCCGAGCGCCGCGCCGAGTTCGAAGAGCGCGATCGGCTGCACCGAGGTGCAGGCCGGGAACCAGAACAGCGTCGCGCCGGCGAGATGCAGGTGCCGGTGTTCCCAGGCGATCTGGCGCACCGCCTCCGCCGGGTCGTCGAGCCGGTATTCGCCGCGCCGCGGGTTGAACACGACCATGCCGCGGCTCAGCAGCGCCCGCGCCGCGGTCTCCTGCCAGTCCGGGCAGTCGGTGATCCCGCCGGCCAGGAAGACGCTCGGCGAGTCGCCGGGCACCGGCCGGTACTCGTGCGGGGCCTCGAAGTAGCGGCCGGCGGCCGATGCGGCCGATCGCGGCGCCGCGTCGCGGATCTGATGCTCCACCAGATTCTTCATCAGGCACGCGCCAGTGCTCGGACGAGCATCGCCGACGGCACCGGGCGGGCGCCGGAGCGGCGCACGCCGTCGGCCACCTCGCGGTCCGAGGAGACCACGATCAGGGGCCGGCCCGGCGGCTCGGCGGCGACCAGGCGCCGGATCAGCTCGTCGGCGATCTCGCCGGGTTTCGAGAAGAGCACGCGTACCCCCTTGGGCTGCGGGACGGGCACCGGGCCGCCGAGCTGCGCGCCGTCGAACACGCAGGTCACCTCCGCTCCGGTGCGGGCCGCCAGCGAGCCGAGGCCGCGCAGCAGACGGACCCGCTGCTCGTGCAGGGACAACGTCGGGTAACCGGTCTTAGTCACGTTGTACCCGTCGATGACGAGATGCGCGCGCGGAAGGGCGAGCAACGCGTCCAGAATCGCCGGATCGTCCGCCTGGCGCGCCGACGCGGCGATGTCGCCGGTGCCCGGCTCGGCCGGCCGCACCGCGTCGACCGAGTCGGCCGGCCGCTGGTCGGTCGGCGAGAGCGCCAGTTCGCGGCGCAGCCCGGTGGCCGCCTCGGAGATCGTCTCCAGGAGCAGGCGCAGCCGTATGTCGTCGGCGGCCCGGCTGCCGCGGGCGGCCCGGCGCCCCGCCTCCAGGGCGTTCTCCGCGTCGGCCACCTTGGCCCGGGCCTTGCGCAGCTCCTTCTCGGCCTGGGAGACCACGGCCGCGGCCTCCTCGCGGACGAGCTGCGCGCCCGCCTCGGCCTGCCGGGCGGCGGCCTGCGCTCGGCGCATGTCGGCCTCGAGGCGCCGGATCTGGCGGCGCAGCGAGTCGCCCTCCTTGCGCGTGCCGGCCAGTTCGTCCTTGAGCCGCTCGACCTCGTTCCTGGAGGTCTCCCGCAGCGCGTCGATCTCGGCCTTGAGCCGGGCGACCTCGTTGCCCAGGTGCTCGTCCGCGATGGCGCGCTCGGTGGAGCGGACCATGTGCGCGGCGTCGTCCACCATCCGGGTCCAGCCCTCGGGGCGGACCAGGTAGGCGACGGCGCCGAGGTCGCGCGGGTCGGCCGCGGCCGGGAACCGGCCGGCGGAGACCGCGTCGACCAGGTCGGGGAACGCCTCGCGCAGCCGGTCGGCGAGCCGGCCGCGGAAGCCCGCGTCGGTCGCCACCGCGGCGGCCAGCGGGGTCGCGGCCAGGCGGGCCCGCTTGATCGCGGTGAACCGGGCGAACGGCCGCAGCGAGCCGGGCAGCTGGGAGAGCGGGAGCTGGCCGGCGGCCTCGGAGGCCAGGGCGACCACGCGCTGGCGCACCGCCTCCGGCAGCGGCGAGACCAGTGCGGCGGCCTCGTGCTCGAGCCCGGAGTCGAGCGCGTCGAGGTCGCCCGGGTCGGGGTCGGGCGCATCGGAGTCGGCGTCAGAACCGGTGTCAGGCACGGCATCCGGCTCGGCGTCGGGCTCGGCGCTCTCGCTGATGCGAAGCTCTATTTCGGCGGGGCCGGAGTCGTCCTGTCCGACCGGACCGGAACCGGTACCGTGGCCGGGCGGCCGGGAGGGCTGATCGGGGTACGGCGGCCGGTGCTCCTCGCCGTCCACGTCGACTCCTCTCATTCACCCATCGCCGCCGGGCGCGCCGTGACGCACCTCCCGCGGACCGGTCCGAACCGCTCCCTTCGCGCACCCGTACGTTCCAAGAGTAGTGGTTGCATTCCCGCCCACCGGATGAGTTACGCGCCAATCCGCGCGCCGCGTGCGCTCCCGTCAGGAAAGCGGAAGTATCTAACACGTGGTCATCCCGATTCACGACAAGAATCCGGTTCGGCGTACTCCGTACATCACCTATGCGATCATCGCGATCAACACGGCGGTCTTCCTGATCGGCCCGGCCGCCGCGCCGCCGACCTCGCCGACCCCGGCGCAGGCCTGCGCGCAGCAGCGCTACTTCCTGGAGTACGGCGCGATTCCGCACGAGCTGCTGTCGAACCACCAGCTCGCGGCGGCCCAGCTGCCCCGGATGCTGGTCTCCACGAACGTCGGCCAGCAGCTGTGCGTCTTCGGGGCGCTGCCGCACAAGATCCCGGCGCTCTCCGTGCTCACCGCGATGTTCGTGCACGCGGGATGGCTGCACCTGATCGGCAACATGCTGTTCCTCTACGTCTTCGGCAACAACGTCGAGGACCGGTTCGGCCGGCTGCACTTCACCGTCTTCTACCTGGCCGGCGGCTACCTGGCCACGTACGCCTTCGCCTGGCTGAATCCGAACGCGGACACACCGCTGGTCGGCGCCTCCGGGGCGATCGCCGCGGTGCTCGGCGCGTATCTGTTCCTCTATCCACGGGCCAAGGTGACCAGCCTGGTGCCGTTCCTGTTGTTCCTGCCGCTGCGCTTCCCGGCCTGGCTGGTGCTCGGCTCCTGGTTCGTGCTCCAGCTGCCCCCGGTGCAGCGGCTGATCGGCGTGCCGACGGACAGCACGGTCGCGTACGTGGCGCACGTCGCCGGCTTCCTGGCCGGGTTCGTCTACACGATCCTGGCGGTCGGCCGGGGCGACTCCGGGCGCGGCGCCCTCGGTCCGCCGGGCCCGCGCTCCGGCCGGGCGCGCCGCTCGGCCGAACCGGTGCCCCACTGGTCGCCGCCGGACCCGTACGGCGCCGGAAACCCGTACCCGCCGCAGTATCCGGGACCGCCCGGCTACTGAGCCGCCGGGCGGTCGGCCGCGCCGCGCCGGCCAGTACAGTGGCCCCATGGTCACCGCGATTGTCATGATCAAGACGGACGTCGACCGGATTCCCGAGGTCGCCTCGGCGGTATCCGGGATCGACGGGGTGAGCGAGGCCTACTCGGTCACCGGCGAGTGGAACCTCATCGCCGTCATCCGGGTGCGCGAGCACGACGAGCTCGCCGACCTGATCCCCGGGCGGCTCAACAAGATCCCCGGCATCGTGCGCACCGAGACGCACATCGCGTTCCGCGCATATTCGAAGCACGACCTGGAAGCGGCATTCGCACTCGGTCTGGAATAAAGGGCCGGAAGAACGCGGATCCCCCTGGCGCTGCCGCG
>DASYAE010000008.1:0-42604 GCA_036501535.1 Actinocrinis sp.
GAACCCGGAAGCTAAGCCCGCCCGCGCCGATGGTACTGCCAGGGAGACCTGGCGGGAGAGTAGGACACCACCGCACAAACCGTGAAAAAGAACGAAACCGAAGACCCGCCAGGAGAAATACCAGCCCGGCGGGCCTTCGGCATGTCCGAAACGAAACGCGCCGACCGGGCTGGCCGGGCGGGAGGTCCCGTCCCGCCCGGAAAACAAAACAAGGGCGCGGTCGGCTCCACAGGGGAGAGCCGACCGCGTCGGGTTCCTCGCGTCCTGGAGCGCTCTTCGCGTGAGGCCCGGAAGCGCGGAAAGCCTACTCGGCGTCCTCTTCGAGTTCCTCTTCCTCGAACTCCTCGTCCGCCTCGTCGGAGAAGTCGCCCTCGAAGTCGATCGCCCGGCGGGCGTCCGGGTCGAGCACGCCCCACTCGATCAGCTGGTCCACCAGCACCGAGGGCTGCAGGTCGAAGATGACCGACAGGGTGCGCAGGTCGTCCTGGCGGATGGAGAGCACCCGGCCGTTGTAGTCACCACGCTGGCTCTGGATCGCCGCCACATAACGGTTCAGCGGGGCCGCCTTGTCCTCGCCGAGGCTCTGCAGGGCCTCCAGGTTGAGGATCAGCTTCGGCGGAAGCTCGGCCGCGGCGTTCGGGGTGCCGCCGGGAAGCAGCTCGTGCACCGGCACGCCGTAGAAGTGCGCCAGCTCCGCCAGGCGCTGCACGGTCACCGCCCGGTCGCCGCGCTCGTACGAGCCGACCACCACGGCCTTCCAGCGACCCTGAGACTTCTGCTCCACGCCGTGCAGCGAGAGGTTCTGCTGAGTGCGGATGGCGCGAAGCCTCGCACCCAGCGCCTTGGCGTATTCAGTAGACATCGTGCTCTCCCCATCAAAGGCATTTGTCCGGGTGACCGTCGGCTACCGCGCGGGCCGGAGTCGGCCCCGGCCGAGCCCAGGACGGGCTGCTGACTCCGTGGCCACCCAGGTCACGCGGTACGGTGCCCGGTCCGATCGCCCGTGGCGGCGACCCCGACAGATGTTACGCAGAGTAACCTACGGCCGTCAAGCCAGCCTATGACCGGCTATCCGAACAATGGACCGATACGACTATATGCATACGACGATTCTCTGCTCTGACCGGGGGGTTCGCGGCCGGGGCCGGGTTGTCTGCACGTGCTGGTAGGGTTGCAGACGTTGATCGCCCGGGCCCGCCCGGCGCCGCCCGGCGATCTTTTCCCGGCCGTCCTTTAAGTCCTGTCCCGTGAGACAGGGAAGGGGGTCAGCTTCGGCATGACCGCACCGCACCCGGTTCGGGCCCGCTCTTCGGGCCTCGACCCGGCCACCGCCCGGGCCGTCCTCGACGCCCCGGCCATCGACCGGGCGCTGACCCGGATAGCGCACGAGATCCTCGAACGCACCGGCGGAGCCGACGGCGCCGTCCTGCTCGGCATCCCGACCCGCGGCATCGCGCTGGCCGCCCGGCTCGGCGCGCTGATCCGCCGCTTCGAAGGGCGCGAAGTGCCCGTCGGCGCCGTCGACGTCACCATGTATCGCGACGACCTGCGGCTCAAGCCCGCTCGCGCGCTCGGCCACACCGACATCCCGGCTGAGGGCATCGACGGCCGACTGGTCATCCTCGTCGACGACGTGCTCTTCTCCGGCCGCACCGTGCGGGCCGCTTTGGATGCCCTGGTCGACATCGGGCGGCCACGCGCGATCCAGCTCGCCGTGCTGGTCGACCGCGGGCACCGGGAGCTGCCGATCCGCGCCGACTACGTCGGCAAGAACCTGCCGACCTCGCTGCGCGAGGCGGTCGAGGTGCACCTGGCCGAGACCGACGAGCGCGAGGCGGTGCTGCTCGGCGTGCGTGGGCAGCACAGCGCCCCTTCCGCTTCCGCGGCCGCCGGCGCGACCGAGACCGAGGAGGCCGAATGACCGCCGCACTGATACGGGCCGGCCACCTGCTGTCGACCGCGCAGCTCTCCGCCGCCGACGCGGAGCTCATCCTGGACACCGCCGAGGAGCTGGCCCGGCTGGCCGACCGGCCGGTGAAGAAGCTGCCGACGCTGCGCGGGCGCACCGTGGTCAACCTCTTCCTCGAGGACTCCACCCGCACCCGCATCTCCTTCGAGACCGCGGCCAAGCGGCTGAGCGCCGACGTGATCAACTTCACGGCCAAGGGATCCAGCGTCTCCAAGGGCGAGTCGCTCAAGGACACCGCGCTCACGCTCGAGGCGATGGGCGCCGACGCGGTGGTCGTGCGGCACTGGGCCTCGGGCGGGGCGCACCGCCTCGCGCACGCCGGCTGGATCCGCAGCAGCGTGATCAACGCCGGGGACGGCACCCACGAGCACCCCACGCAGGCCCTGCTCGACGCGTTCACCCTGCGCCGCCGGTTCGGGACGCTGGACGGCCGGCACGTCGCGATCGTCGGCGACGTGCTGCACAGCCGGGTCGCCCGCTCCAACGTCCACCTGCTCGCCACACTGGGGGCCAGGGTGACGCTGGTCGGGCCGCCCACCCTGCTGCCGCTCGGCATCGGGGCGTGGCCCTGCGAGCACGCCTACGACCTCGACGCGGTCCTGCCGGCCTGCGACGCGGTGATGATGCTGCGGGTCCAGCGGGAGCGGATGAACGAGGCCTTCTTCCCGACCGAGCGCGAGTACAGCCGCCGCTACGGTATGCACGCCGCGCGGCTGGCCCGCCTGCCGGAGCACGCCGTGGTCATGCACCCGGGACCGATGAACCGCGGCCTGGAGATCTCGGCGCAGGTCGCCGACTCGGACCGGGCCACCATCACCGAGCAGGTCGCCAACGGCGTCTCGGTGCGGATGGCGGTGCTCTACCTGCTGCTCGGCGGCAGCGAGCCGGCCATCGGCGGCGTGCCGGACGGCGCCGCCCGGATCGAGACGCGAGACCGGGACATGGAGGGCGCGGCCCGATGACGAGCACGGAGACCGGCGCGAACGCTGCCGGCGAATATGTGGTGCGCGGAGCGCGGCCGCTCGGCGGCGAACCGGTGGACCTCTATATCAGCGGCGGCCGGCTGGCCGATCAGGCCGCGGCCGGCGCCACGGTGATCGACGCGGCCGGGCTGATCGCGCTGCCCGGCCTGGTCGACCTGCACACCCACCTGCGCGAGCCCGGCCGCGAGGACGCCGAGACCGTGCTGACCGGCACCCGCGCCGCGGCGGCGGGCGGCTACACCGCGGTGCACGCGATGGCCAACACCGACCCGGTGGCAGATACCGCCGGCGTGGTCGAGCAGGTCTGGCGGCTCGGGCGCGAGGCAGGCTACTGCGATGTACGGCCGATCGGCGCGGTGACCACCGGCCTGGGGGGCGAGCGGCTGGCCGAGCTCGGCGCGATGGCCGGCTCGGCCGCGGCCGTACGGATCTTCTCCGACGACGGGCACTGCGTCTCCGACGCCGCGCTGATGCGCCGCGCGCTGGAGTACGTCAAAGCCTTCGACGGCGTCATCGCGCAGCACGCGCAGGAGCCGCGGCTGACCGAGGGCGCGCAGATGAACGAGGGCGAGCTGTCCGGGCTACTCGGCCTGCGCGGCTGGCCCGCGGTCGCCGAGGAGGCGATCATCGCCCGGGACGTGCTGCTGGCCGCGCACACCGGCTCCCGGCTGCACATCTGCCACCTGTCCACGTCCGGCTCGGTGGAGATCGTGCGGCTGGCCAAGTCCCGGGGCTACCCGGTGACCGCCGAGGTCACCCCACACCACCTGCTGCTGACCGAGGAGCTGATCCGCGGCTACGACCCGCTGTTCAAGGTGAACCCGCCGCTGCGCACGTCCGCCGACGTCGAGGCGGTGCGGCGCGGGCTGGCCGACGGCACGATCGACGCGGTGGCCACCGACCACGCGCCGCACCCGGTCGAGTCCAAGGACTGCGAGTGGGCCGTCGCCGCCATGGGCATGCTCGGCCTGGAGACCGCGCTGTCCGTGGTCCAGCACGCGATGGTGGACACCGGGCTGCTGGACTGGGCCGGCGTGGCCGACCGGATGTCCGCGCGCCCGGCCCGGATCGGCGGCCTGCAGGAGCAGGGCCGGCTGCTGGCGCCCGGCGAGCCGGCCAACCTCGTGCTGCTCGACCCGGCCGCGAGCCGGATGATCGACGCGGACGCGCTGCAGTCGCGCTCGCGCAACACGCCCTACGCCGGCATGAAGCTGCCGGGCGCAGTCGTCGCGACCTTCCTGCGCGGCGAGCCGACCGTCCTGGACGGGAACGTGGTGCCTCGGTGAGCGCCTCACTCTCCCTCGTCACCGGATTCCACCCCCGCTCGCGCGAGGACCGCGAACCGCAGGTCCGCGCCCTCGGCGAGCCCGTCACCGCGGAAGGAGGCGCCGCATGAGCGCCGACCCGGCGATCCTGCTGCTCGAGGACGGCCGCGCGTTCCGCGGCGAGGCCTACGGAGCGGTGGGCGAGACCTTCGGCGAGGCGGTCTTCGCCACCGGCATGACCGGTTACCAGGAGACGCTGACCGATCCCTCGTACCGCGGGCAGGTCGTGGTGATGACCTCCCCGCACATCGGCAACACCGGCGTCAACGACGAGGACCCGGAGTCCCGGCGGATCTGGGTGGCCGGCTACGCCGTGCGCGACCCGGCCCGCCGGGTCTCGAGCTGGCGCGCCCGGCGCTCGCTCGGCGAGGAGCTGACCGCGCAGGGCGTCGTCGGCATCAGCGGGATCGACACCCGCGCGCTGACCCGGCACCTGCGCGAGCGCGGCGCGATGCGGGTCGGGATCTTCTCCGGGGCCGCCGCGGCCGCCGGCGAGACCGCCCTGCTGGCCCGGGTGAAGGCGAGCCCCGAGATGTCCGGCGCGAAGCTCTCCGCCGACGTCACCACGCCGGAGCCGTATACGGTCGAGGCGATGGGGGGGCGCCGGCTCACCGTCGCGGCGCTCGACCTCGGTATCAAGACCATGACGCCGCGGCGGATGGCCGAGCGCGGGATCACCACGCACGTGCTGCCCGCGGACGCGCCGCTGGAGCAGATCCTCGGGCTCGGCCCGGACGGCGTCTTCTACTCCAACGGCCCCGGCGACCCCTCCACCGAGGACCTGACGGTGATCCGCGGCCTGCTGGAGCGGCGGGTGCCCATCTTCGGGATCTGCTACGGCAACCAGATCCTGGGGCGGGCGCTCGGCTTCGGCACCTACAAGCTGAAGTACGGCCACCGCGGCATCAACCAGCCGGTGCAGGACCGGCTGACCGGCAAGGTGGAGATCACCGCGCACAACCACGGCTTCGCGGTGGACGCGCCGGCCGACCGGGTCTCGGACACGCCGTTCGGCCGGGTCGAGGTCAGCCACGTCTGCCTCAACGACGGCGTGGTCGAGGGGCTGCGCTGCCTCGACGCGCCGGCCTTCTCGGTGCAGTACCACCCGGAGGCCGCTGCAGGGCCGCACGACGCGGCGTACCTCTTCGACAGGTTCGTGGACTTGATGGCGGGATCGACGGAAGGCGGGGCCTGAGATGCCGCGGCGGGAGGATCTGAAGTCCGTGCTGGTGATCGGCTCCGGGCCGATCGTGATCGGCCAGGCCTGCGAGTTCGACTACTCCGGCACCCAGGCCTGCCGGGTGCTCAAGGCCGAGGGCCTGCGGGTGGTGCTGGTCAACTCCAACCCGGCCACCATCATGACCGACCCGGAGTTCGCCGACGCGACCTACGTCGAGCCGATCACCCCGGAGTACGTCGAGAAGATCATCGCCAGGGAGCGGCCGGACGCGCTGCTGCCCACGCTCGGCGGGCAGACCGCGCTGAACACCGCGGTCGCGCTGGCCAAGACCGGCGTGCTGGAGCGGTACGGGGTCGAGCTCATCGGCGCGGACATCGACGCGATCGAGGCCGGCGAGGACCGGGACCGGTTCAAGCGGGTGGTCGCCTCGATCGGCGCCGAGTCCGCGCGCTCGGAGATCTGCCACTCGATCGAGGACTGCCTGGCCGCGGTGGACCGGCTCGGCGGCTATCCGGTGGTGGTGCGGCCCTCCTTCACCATGGGCGGCGCCGGCTCCGGCTTCGCCTACGACGGGGAGGAACTGCGCCGGATCGCCGGCACCGGCCTGCAGCTCTCGCCGACCACCGAGGTGCTGCTGGAGGAGTCGGTGCTCGGCTGGAAGGAATTCGAGCTCGAACTCATGCGGGACCGGCACGACAACGTCGTGGTGGTCTGCTCGATCGAGAACCTCGACCCGATGGGCGTGCACACCGGCGACTCGATCACCGTGGCCCCGGCCATGACCCTGACCGACCGCGAGTACCAGGACATGCGCGACATCGGCATCGCGGTGATCCGCGCGGTCGGCGTGGACACCGGCGGCTGCAACATCCAGTTCGCGGTCGACCCGGCCACCGGCCGGATCATCGTGATCGAGATGAACCCGCGGGTCTCCCGGTCCAGCGCGCTGGCGTCCAAGGCCACCGGCTTCCCGATCGCGAAGATCGCCGCCAGGCTCGCGGTCGGCTACACGCTCGACGAGATCCGCAACGACATCACCCAGGAGACCCCGGCCTCGTTCGAGCCGGCGCTCGACTACGTCGTGGTCAAGGTACCGCGGTTCGCCTTCGAGAAGTTCCCGAACGCCGACGCCCGGCTGACCACCACGATGAAGTCGGTCGGCGAGGCGATGGCGATCGGCCGCAACTTCCCCGAGGCGCTGCAGAAGGCGCTGCGCTCGCTGGAGAAGAACGACGGGCAGTTCGACTTCGCGCCGGACGGCGTGCCGGAGCAGGAGCGGGCGGCGCTGGTCGAGAAGGCCTCGGTGCCGACCGACGGCCGCATCAATACCGTGATGCAGGCGTTGCGGGCCGGGGCCTCGGTGGACGAGCTGTACGAGGCGACCGGGATCGACCCCTGGTTCCTGGACCAGCTCGCGCTGATCCACGAGATCGCGCAGGAACTGGCCGGCGCGGCGGACCTGGAGCCCGGGCTGCTGCGGCGGGCCAAGCGGCACGGCTTCTCCGACGCGCAGATCGGGCAGATCCGCTCGCTCGACGAGGCCGCGGTCCGCGTCGTGCGGCAGGCGCTCAAGGTGCGGCCGGTGTACAAGACCGTCGACACCTGCGCCGCCGAGTTCGCCGCCCGCACGCCGTACCACTACTCCTCCTACGACGAGGAGGACGAGGTCGCGCCCCGCGGCAAACCGGCCGTGATCATCCTCGGCTCGGGGCCGAACCGGATCGGGCAGGGCGTCGAGTTCGACTACTCCTGCGTGCACGCCTCGTTCGCGCTGCGCGAGGCCGGCTACGAGACGGTGATGGTCAACTGCAACCCGGAGACCGTCTCCACCGACTACGACACCTCGGACCGGCTCTACTTCGAGCCGCTCACCCTCGAGGACGTGCTCGAGGTCGTGGACGCCGAGCGCCGGGCCGGTCCGCTGGCCGGGGTGGTCGTGCAGCTCGGCGGGCAGACGCCGCTGGGCCTGGCGCAGCGGCTCAAGGACGCCGGGGTGCCGGTGGCCGGCACCAGCCCGGAGGCGATCCACCTGGCCGAGGAGCGCGGCGCCTTCGGGCGGGTGCTCGAGGAGGCCGGGCTGCCCGCGCCCAAGCACGGCACCGCGTTCTCCTTCCGCGAGGCCAAGGCCATCGCGGACGAGATCGGCTACCCGGTGCTGGTGCGGCCCTCCTACGTGCTCGGCGGGCGCGGCATGGAGATCGTGTACGACGAGCCCTCGCTGGCCGAGTACCTGGAGCGGCACGCGGGCCTGGTCTCCGAGCACCCGGTGCTGGTCGACCGGTTCCTCGACGACGCGATCGAGATCGACGTCGACGCGCTCTACGACGGCGTGGAGCTCTACCTCGGCGGGGTCATGGAGCACATCGAGGAGGCCGGGATCCACTCCGGCGACTCCGCCTGCGCGCTGCCGCCGATCACGCTCGGCGGCTACGACGTGAAGCGGCTGCGCGCCTCGACCGAGGCCATCGCCGGCGGCGTCGGGGTACGAGGCCTGATCAACATCCAGTTCGCGCTGGCCGGCGACATCCTCTACGTGCTCGAGGCCAACCCGCGCGCCTCGCGCACGGTGCCGTTCGTGTCCAAGGCCACCGCGGTGCCGCTGGCCAAGGCCGCGGCGCGGATCAGCCTCGGCGCGACGATCGCCGAGCTGCGCGCGGAGGGCCTGCTGCCGGCCCGGACCGACGACGGGCCCTGCGACGGCGGCACGCTGCCGCTCGACGCGCCGATCGCGGTCAAGGAGGCGGTCATGCCGTGGTCGCGGTTCCGCCTCCCGGACGGCCGCGGCGTGGACGTCGTGCTCGGCCCGGAGATGAAGTCCACCGGCGAGGTCATGGGCATCGACGCGGACTTCAGCACCGCCTTCGCGAAGTCGCAGGCCGCCGCGTACGGCTCGCTGCCGACCAAGGGCCGCGCCTTCGTCTCGGTGGCGAACCGGGACAAGCGCTCGATGGTCTTCCCGGTCAAGGTGCTGGCCGACCTCGGCTTCGAGATCCTGGCCACCGAGGGCACCGCGGAAGTGCTGCGGCGCAACGGGATCCCGGCCACGGTGGTGCGCAAGCACTCGCAGGGCACCGGCCCGGGCGGGGAGCCGACGATCGTGCAGCGCATCACGGCCGGCGAGGTCGACCTCATCGTCAACACCCCGTACGGCGTCGGCCCGCGGCTGGACGGCTACGAGATCCGCACCGCCGCGGTCTCGATGGGCCGGCCGTGCATCACCACGATCCAGGGGCTCGGCGCGGCCGTGCAGGCGATCGAGGCGCTGCGGCGCGGCGACATCGGCGTGCGGTCGCTGCAGGACCACGCGGCCCGGCTGAACGCCTCGCGCGCCGCGGCGGGGCGCTGAGGCGGCGATGCTCTACCGGCTCCTGTTCGCCGGCGTGTTCCGGCGGTTGGACCCGGAGCGCGCGCACCGGCTCGGCTTCGGCGCGATCCGGGCCGCGGCCGCGGTCCCCGGGGGCGCCCGGATCCTGCGCGCGGGGCTGGCCCCGCGCGACCCGGCGCTGCGGGTCAAGGCCCTGGGCCTCGACTTCCCGGGGCCGCTGGGCGTGGCCGCCGGCTTCGACAAGAACGCGGTCGGCGTCGCGGGGCTGGCCGCGCTCGGCTTCGGCTTCGTCGAGGTCGGCACGGTCACCGCTCGGCCGCAGCCGGGCAATCCGGCGCCGCGGCTCTTCCGGCTGCCCGCGGACCGGGCGCTGGTGAACCGGATGGGCTTCAACAACGACGGCGCCGAGGCGGTGGCGGCCCGGCTGGCGGCCTGGCGCGGGCGGGCGGCCCGGCGCGGCGGCGAGCGGGTGATCGTCGGGGCGAACATCGGCAAGACCAAGGTCGTGCCCGAGGACGGCGCTGCGGCGGACTATGCCGCCTCGGCCCGGCTGCTCGCCCCGCACGCGGACTACCTGGTCGTCAACGTCTCGTCGCCGAACACGCCGGGACTGCGCAGCCTGCAGGCCGTCAGCGTGCTCGAGCCCCTGCTCGGCGCGGTGCGGGCGGCGGCGGACGAGGCGGCCGGCCGGCACGTGCCGCTGCTGGTGAAGATCGCGCCCGACCTCGCCGACGAGGACGTCGACGCGATCGCCGCGCTGGCCGTGCGCATCGGCCTCGACGGGATCATCGCCACCAACACCACGATCGCCCGCGACGGGCTGCGCACCCCGGCCGGGCAGGTCGCCGCGCTCGGTCCCGGCGGGCTCTCCGGGCCGGTGCTGCGCGGCCGCGCCCTGGAGGTCCTGCGGCGGCTGCGCGCCGGCGTGGGCGACGGGACGACGCTGATCGCCGCCGGGGGGATCACCACCGCCGAGGACGCGGCCGAGCGGCTCGAGGCGGGCGCGGACCTGCTGCAGGGCTACACCGGATTCATCTACGGGGGACCGTTCTGGGCCGCGCGCATCCACCGCGGCCTGGCCCGGCCGCGCGCCGGCCGCGACTGAGAGGCGAATGAGAGCTCGATGACCACTCCCTTCGGCGCGCGGCTGCGCGCCGCGCTGGACACCCGCGGGCCGCTGTGCGTCGGCGTCGACCCGCACGGCGCGCTGCTCACGGCCTGGGGCCTCGGCGACGACGTCGCAGGGCTCGACCGGTTCGCCGGGACGGTGGTCGAGGCGCTGGCCGACCGGGTCGCCGTGCTCAAGCCGCAGTCGGCCTTCTTCGAGCGCTTCGGCTCGCGCGGCATCGCCGTGCTCGAGCGCACGATCGCGGACGCCCGGTCGGCCGGCGCGCTGGTGATCCTGGACGGCAAGCGCGGCGACATCGGCTCGACCGTCGAGGCCTACGCCCAGGCGTATCTGGACCCTGCCTCACCGCTGTTCAGCGACGCGCTGACGGCCTCGCCCTACCTCGGCTACGGCTCGCTCGAGCCGCTGTACGCCGCGGCCGAGAAGAACGGCTCCGGCGTCTTCGTGCTCTCCTTCACCTCGAATCCCGAGGGTGCGTCGGTGCAGCGCGCGTACACGCAGGGCGGCGAGACGGTCGGCGCGGCGATCCTGGCCGCGGCCGCCGCGCGCAACGCCGGGGCGGTCCCGCTCGGCCCGATCGGCGCCGTGATCGGCGCGACGCTCGACGGCGTGCCCTTCGACCTCGCGGCGCTTAACGGCCCGCTGCTCGCTCCCGGCCTCGGCGCTCAGGGCGCCAGCGCTGAGGACCTGCGCAAGGTCTTCGGAGACGCGCTGCACGCGGTGATCCCCTCGACCTCCCGCGAGATCCTGCGCCGCGGCCCGCACGTCGCGGACCTGCGAGAAGCGGGCGCGCGCGCCGCCGACGCCTGCCGGACCGCCCTCGGCTACTGAACCTTCAGGCGTCCGAACGCATGACACAACCGGTTAACGGAGACACGAGGGAGGTGTAGAAAACGCCGGTGTGCCTATCCTGCAAGAGGGTGGGCATGTCGCGCACATCCTGGAAGAGGAGCGAGCGGAAGGGACCGAGGTGACCCACGCGACAGCGCAGGAGGCGCGGGGCTCCGGCCCCGAGCCGCGGCCGGCGGCCTACTCCGAGTCGGGCGGCGGCGTAGGCGTCCCCGAGGCGCCGCCCACGCAGAGTCCGGGGCCGGCGCCCGGGCCGGGCGGCGGCGAGCCGCTGTGGCGCAACCGGAACTACGCGGGCTGGTGGATCAGCTCCCTGGTCTCCTCGCTCGGCAGCGCCATGTCCCAGCTGGCCTATCCGCTGCTGATGCTCTTCGCCAGCGGCTCGGTGGCCCGGGCCGGCATGGTCGGCGCCTTCCTGAACATCGGCGGGCTGTCCACGGGACTGGCCGGCGGCGTGCTGGCGGACCGGTTCAACCGCCGCGCCCTGATCATCTCGTGCGACCTGATCCAGGCGGTCGCCGTGGCGAGCGTCGTCGTCGCCGTGGCTTACGGCAACATCAACCTCGTCCACATCTGCGGCGTGGCGCTGATCCAGGGCATGTCCAACGGGATCAGCGGCGCCTCGATGACCCCGGTGCTCAAGCGGATCGTGCGCGAGGAGCAGTTCCCGGCGCTGTCCGCCTCGAAGCAGGGCCGGGACATGATCGCCCGGCTGGCCGGGCCGTCCCTCGGCGGCGCGCTGTTCAGCATGGCCCGCTGGCTGCCGTTCCTCGGCGACTCGATCTCGTTCGTGATCAGCGCGGCCGGGGTGGCCGCGATCCGCCGGCCGCTCGGGCCGGACCTGGCCGACAAGGAGGCGCACGTCTCCGCGCTCGGCAGCGTGAAAGAGGGTTTCGAGTACATCCGCACCAGCGCCTACCTGCGTTTCATCGTGCTGTGGACGGCGCTGATCAGTGCCCTGTTCGGCGGCGTGGTGCTGCTCGCGATCGCGCTGATCAAGCAGCGCGGCGGCGGCCCGACCACGATCGGCGTGATCACCGCGAGCGCGGCGATCGGCGGCCTGGTAGGCGCGCTGGCCGCCCCGCTGCTGATCCGCCGGCTCGGCACGAAGCGGCTGGTCGTCGCGGCCTCGTGGGCCATGGTGGCGGTGATCGGCGCGATGGCGGCCGTGCCGAGCCCGTGGGAGCTGGGCCTGCTCGGCGGCCTCGCGGTGGCCCTCGTGGTGCCGTTGAACGTCGCGCTGGACGCCTACCAACTGAAGATCGTGCCCGACGGGATGCTCGGCCGGGTCGCCGCGGCGATGAATTTCGGCTCCTCCTGCCTGCTGTGGACCGCCCCTCTGAGTGCCGGTTTCCTCGCCGACGGGTTCGGCGCCCCCACCGCGATGCTGGTGCTGGCCGGATTCCTGGCCGCGCTGGCGGCGTGGTCGAGCTGGTCCCGCGCGGTGCGCGGCATCGAGGACTGAGCTGAACGCCAGGTAGCTGATTAATGTATTGTCAGTAAGTCGTAGACAGTACATTGCCTTTGGCTCCGAGCTGCAGGTTCAGTGAAGTTTAAGTATTATGAGAACGTATTAAGTCAATAGTGGATCAACAATCATCGGTTCATGCTATGACAGGACACTGTGTAGCCGGTCGGCCGGTCCGGGGGGCCGCCGCGGGGGCGGCGGGGGCGCGCGCCGCGGGTCACTCGCGGCGGTGATTGCGGCCATCGCGTATACGCGCAACCGAGAACTCCGGTACGCTCCGGTTTCATCGCAGCCCAGCGGGGGTGTCACCTTGCCACCCGCACGGGAAGCGACTAGGTTCCGGCAACGGACAACCGAGCCGACCGGCCGTGCGAAAGCCGTACGGGCGGCCCGGCTCAACCCACCGATCCGCATCGATGTCATGAGGTGAATAGGCGTGGCTCTTCCGCAGCTCACTCCCGAACAGCGCGCGGCCGCCCTGGAGAAGGCCGCTGCGGCCCGGCGTGAGCGTGCCGAGATCAAGAACCGGCTCAAGCACTCCGGCACCACTCTCTCCGAGGTCGTCCACGAGGGTCAGAAGAACGACGTCATCGGCAAGATGAGGGTCTCGGCACTGCTCGAGTCCCTGCCGGGCGTCGGCAAGGTCCGGGCGAAGCAGATCATGGAGCGCCTGTCGATCTCCGAGACCCGCCGGGTCCGGGGTCTCGGTGCCAACCAGATCGCGGCGCTCGAGCGCGAGTTCGGCGCCAAGTAGGCCGATCCGGCCTGCTCCGCCCCGGTCCGCACGGGCCGGGACCGGCGCGGCCGACCGCTCCGCCGCGGCGCCGTCGCCGCCGCGCCGGGACGGCCCGACGGGTGAAAAGCCGGGCCGGATCCCGGCGCGACGGCCGGCCCGCGTGGCGCGGCCCGCCGGCGGTCCGGAGCGCGTCCTGCCGGACGCGTGACGGCCGCTTCGCGGACAGCACCGCCGCGGTGCGTGTAGCCTCGGTGTGCGTGAGATCCTCGCACGCCGGAACCGCCGCGGCGGACCCGAACATCCCGCCGGCCACGGCCGAGCGGC
Organism: Actinocrinis sp.; assembly: GCA_036501535.1. Classification (GTDB taxonomy): domain Bacteria; phylum Actinomycetota; class Actinomycetes; order Streptomycetales; family Catenulisporaceae; genus DASYAE01. The sequence continues at coordinate 13,289 of DASYAE010000008.1, forward strand.
GCACCGGCCGCCTGGTGGTGCTCTCCGGCCCCTCGGGGGTCGGGAAGAGCACCGTGGTCAGCCACCTCCGGGGCCGCCACCCCGAGGTGTGGCACTCGGTCTCGGCGACGACCCGCCGCCCGCGGCCCGGCGAGATCCATGCGCTGCACTACCTGTTCACCGACGACGCCGGCTTCGACAAGCTGGTCGCGTCGGGCGAGCTGCTGGAGTGGGCGCGGTTCGCCGGCAACCGATACGGCACCCCCCGCCAGCCCGTGCTGGACCGGCTGGCCGCGGGCACGCCCACGCTGCTGGAGATCGACCTGCAGGGCGCCCGCCAGGTGCGCACCGCGATGCCCGAGGCGCTGCAGGTGTTCCTCGCCCCGCCGAGCTGGGACGAGCTGGTGCGCCGGCTGACCGGGCGGGGCACCGAGCCGCCCGAGGTGATCGAGCGCCGGCTGGCCGCCGCGCGGGTCGAGCTGGCCGCCGAATCCGAGTTCGACCTCACCCTGGTGAACACCTCGGTCGAGGACGTGGCCCGCGAACTGTTAACCTTGATGGGCCTGTCCTGAGCCGGATCCCCCGTGGTCCCCGGCCCGGTCGGCGCCCCCGACTCCCGACCCGAAGGTCTGCTCCGTGTCAGTGACCGAGCCCGAAGGCATCATCAACCCGCCGATCGACGAGCTGCTCGAGGCGACCGACTCGAAGTACAGCCTGGTGATCTACGCGGCCAAGCGCGCCCGCCAGATCAACGCCTACTACTCGCAGCTCGGCGAGGGCCTGCTGGAGTACGTCGGCCCGCTGGTCGACACGCACGTGCACGAGAAGCCGCTGTCGATCGCGCTGCGCGAGATCAACGCCGGCCTGCTGTCCGCGGAGCCGTTCGAGCCGCCGCCGACCGCCTGACCCGTCCGGCGTCAGCCCCCGGAGACCCATGTCCACCGACCCCGACGACTCTGCCGGCCCCGACCTGGCTGCCCCCGGGCAGGCTGCCCGGGGCCCGCGCGTCGTCCTCGGGGTCGGTGGGGGCATCGCCGCCTACAAAGCCTGCGAGCTGTTGCGCCGGTTCACCGAGTCCGGGCACGACGTGCAGGTGGTGCCCACCGCCTCGGCGCTCAACTTCGTCGGCGCTCCGACCTGGGAGGCGCTGTCCGGGCATCCGGTCAGCGCGCAGGTCTGGGAGCGGGTGTACGAGGTGCCGCACGTGCGCTTCGGCCAGCAGGCCGACCTGGTCGTGATCGCCCCGGCCACCGCGGACCTGCTGGCGAAGGCGGCCCACGGGCTCGCCGACGACCTGCTGACCAACACCCTGCTGACCGCGCGCTGCCCGGTGGTCTTCGCCCCGGCCATGCACACCGAGATGTGGCAGCACCCGGCCACCCGGGAGAACGTGGCGACGCTGCGCCGGCGCGGCGCCACCGTGCTCGACCCGGCGGTCGGCCGGCTCACCGGGGCGGACAGCGGGCCCGGCCGGCTGCCCGAGCCGGAGCAGGTCTTCGAGGCCGCGGTCGCGGTGCTGCGCCGGGGCGGGCCGGTCCCGCAGGACCTCGCCGGGCTGCGCGTGGTGGTCACCGCCGGCGGCACCCGCGAGCCGCTCGACCCGGTGCGCTTCCTCGGCAACCGCTCCTCCGGCCGGCAGGGCTACGCGCTGGCCGCCGCGGCGGTCGCCCGCGGGGCCAAGGTGACCCTGATCGCGGCCAACGTCGCGCTGCCCGACCCGCCCGGAACCGAGGTGCTGCGCGTCGGCACCGCGCGGGAGCTGCAGGCGGCGGTGCTCCCGGCGGCGGCTGCGGCGGACGTGGTGGTGATGGCGGCCGCGGTGGCCGACTTCCGGCCCGCCGACTACGCCGAGCGGAAGATCAAGAAGACCGACGACGGCACGGCGCCGACGCTGGAGCTGGTGCAGAACCCGCACATCCTGCGCGGCCTCGGCCACGAGCGGCGCACCCCCGGCCAGATCGTCGTGGGCTTCGCCGCGGAGACCGGCGACGCGCAGCACTCGTATCTGGAGCTCGGCCGGCGCAAGGTCGCCAAGTACGGCGTCGACCTGCTGGTGGTCAACGAGGTCGGGCCGGACCGGGTGTTCGAGCGCGAGGACACCGAGGCGGTCATCGTCGCGGCGGACGGCACCGAGACCGGCGTCCCGCACGGCAGGAAGCGGAATCTGGCCGACACCCTGTGGGACCGGATCGTGAAGCTGCGCGCCGCGGGGTCCGGGGTCTCGGACTCCGGATGAGCGCTGCTCAGTGGTGGTGCACTGAGTTCCAGAGCGAGAGCACCTGCTGGTCGTGCTCGAAACCCAGCACGCTGACTGCGGCGGTGTCCAGCTTGAACAGCCGGCCGTCGGCCGGGGGCAGGCCGAGCCAGCGCGACGCCAGCACCCGCAGCAGGTGGCCGTGCGCCACCAGCACCACGTCGCAGTCCCGGTCCTGCTGCGCTCCCCGCGGGTCGACCAGCGGCAGGACCCTGCCGATGACCCGGTCGCAGCGCTCGCCGACCTGCGCCGCGGTCTCGCCGGGGAAGCCGCCGGGGCCGCCCGGGATCACCCCGTCGGTCCACAGCGACCAGCCGGGGCGCTGCTCGTGGATCTGCGCCGTGGTCACGCCCTCGTAGCCGCCGTACTCCCACTCCCACAGGTCGGGGTCGGTGCCGTCGAGGTGCAGCCCGGCCAGTTCGGCGGTGCGCACGGCGCGGCCGGCCGGGCTGGACCACGCGTGGCAGATGTGCCGCTCGGCGAGTTCGGCCAGCAGCGGGGCGGCGGCCTGCGCCTGCTTCTCGCCCTGCGCGGTGAGCGGCACGTCGGTGCGGCCGGTGTGCCGGCCCGCCTTCGACCACTCGGTTTCGCCGTGCCGCAGCAACACGATCTCTCCCATGCCAGTCACCGTATCGCGGCCTGGCAGGATAGGCCGGGTGGCGCAGACGAACACCGAGACCGGGATCGACGACCGGATCTGGCGGGCCTTCGAGTCCGCCGTCGGCTTCATGCCGGAGCACGAGGCGCGGGCGCTCTACGCGGCGGCCCTGGACGGCGCGGCGCGCGGTCCGCTGGTGGAGATCGGCACGTATCTGGGCCGCTCGACCATCCTGCTTGCCGCGGCGGCCCGGACCCGCGGCCGGAAGCTGGTCACCGTGGACCACCATCGCGGCTCCGAGGAGCACCAGCCCGGCTGGGAGTACCACGACCCGGCGCTGGTGGATCCCGAGACCGGCCGGATGGACACGCTGCCCGCGGCCCGGCGGGCGCTGGCCCGGGCCGGTGTCGAGGACGACGTGATCCTGGTGGTCGGCAAGTCGCCGGAGGTCGCGGCGCTGTGGAGCGCGCCGCTCGGCTTCGTCTTCATCGACGGAGGCCACACCGACGCGGCGGCGCAGGCGGACTACGCGGGTTGGGCGCCGCTGGTCGTCGCCGGCGGCCTGCTGGCCATCCACGACGTCTTCCCGGACCCCGCGGACGGCGGCCAGGCGCCGTACCGGATCTATGCGCGGGCCCTGGAATCGGGCGGATTCGCCGAGGACGAGGCGCTGTCCGGGGTCGGCTCGCTGCGGGTGCTGCGCCGGGCTGATTAATAACAGGCCCAAGCTGACTGAATTGGATTAAATTGGATCGGGTTGGGTTGGATCGAGCGGAGGTGTCGAGTCGGTTCAGAGTTCGGTTTCGGGATCTGAGAACCGTCTCCGACCTCTAGTCAACACAGATCACTCCGCCGAGAGCGCCCGTGCGCGCGGCCATCTCGGGGCCGGGGCCGTCGTCGTCCGGGTCGGGGCGCCAGGTCACGATCGGCACCAGGCCGGGGTCCAGGAACCGGTAGCCGGACATCAGGTCCCGTACGTGTTCCGGGCTGCGCGGGATCAGCTCGATCTCGTTGCGCGAGAGCGCCGCGTCCATCGCGTTGTTGACCGACTCGCTCTCCACCTCGGTGATGTGCACGACCGCGGCCATACTGCCGGGCGCTGCGATGCGCAGCAGGTAGTCCAGCGCGCGGCGGGCCCGGCGGTCCGAGGCGATGAAGTCGAGCATGCCGAACAGCAGCAGGCCGACCGGCTCGGCCGGGTCGATCCGGCCGGCCACCCGCGGGTCGGCCAGGACCCGCTCCGGGTCGCGGAAGTCGCCGTCCACGACCGCCACCGGGGAGCCGGGCCGGTCGGCCAGCAGCGCCCGGGCGTGCGCCAGCGAGATCGGATCGTCGGCCACGTAGACGACGGAGCGCAGGTCCGCGGCCGCCCACAGCGCCGCGTGCCCGCCGCTCCCGACGAAGGTGATGCTCTGGCCGAACTGGATGAACTGCCGCAGGCCCGCCTCGGCCAGCGCGACCACGGAGCGGCGGATGAAGGACTCCTTCGCGCGGGCCGTCATGACCGTGTCCGGCCGGGCCCTGACCAGCTGGCCGACCGCGTCCCGGTCGACCCGGAAGTTGTCCTTGCCGCCGATCATGTAGTTGAACATCCGGCCCGGGTGCGGCAGCGAGGTGTCCAGCCGGGGCGGCTGCCAGTCGTGGCCGAGGCTCTGTTCGCCGGCACATGGCCCGTCGGCGTACGGCCCGCTCGCGGCGGGCGCGTCGGCGCAGCGCGTGTCTGTGCAGGTTCCCTGTTTGTCCACGTGGTTCCTCCCCGGTGTGCGGCTCGTGCGTTCCCGCTGACGGGCGCGCCGCGCCTGCGCGCGCGGCACGCCCGGGTGTGCCCCCCGGCCGGAGCCGGGGAGCACGATCAGCATCCGAATTCTGATGTCAGGGGCTGATCAGGCGAGGTCGTCGAACTCGCCGTCCTTGGCGCCCGCGAGCAGGGCGCTGATCTCGGCGCGGGTGTACACCAGCGCGGGGCCCTCGGGGAACCGCGAGTTGCGCACCGCGACCGAGCCGTTCGGCAGCGCCGCGAACTCGACGCAGGTGCCCTGCGAGTTGCTGTGGCTGCTCTTGCGCCACGCCCGCTCGTCGACGAGCGCGGACGGCATGCCGTTGTAAGGGGTGTGGTTGTCCATAGCACTACTCCCGGATGAGCTGGTTGCGCCGGTTGGGTAGGGGGTTTGGATCCGATCCGGGGGACGGCTCCGCCGTGGTCCAGCATCGGAGGACCGTGTAGTCCCAGATGGATCTCCGGGAGCTGTCACGGCGGCACCGGAGTCGGCCTCCTCGAGAGACGATACTGCGGATGCTCGTGCTGCTGCATGTGCATCGGCAAAATTTTCCGTCGAATCCCGAAATTTCTGGTGTGCAGACTGCACGGGGGCGTTTTCGGCGCGCGACGGGTGCGCGGAAGTCGCCCGCCGGCGGTGCCGGCGGGGCGTATGGTGCGGAAACGAATAAGAGCACAGCGCGAATGGGGCGCGCTGCGCGAACCAAGGGCACAGCGCGAATAAGGGCACGGCTCGAATAACGGCGTAGCGATTTCGAGCAGGCGTCAGCGCCGCATCGATCACTGATGCGGCGCGAGATGGGCGGCATGGCGCGCCGAGGGCGGGCGCGTGCACGGCGGCACGGCCCGTCGGCCCCGGTGGGCGGGCGGGCAAGGTCCGGCCTGCGTCGGGAGCGTCCGGGCGGGCGTCTCAGGACAGGTCGAACCGCGCCCAGACGACCTTGCCGCCGTCGCCGCCCCAGCTCCAGCCCCAGTCCGCCGACAGCGCGTCGACGAGGAGCAGGCCGCGGCCGGACTCGCTGTTCTCGCCGGCCTGTTCGGGTGCCGGCGGCAGCGCGCTGCGGTCGGCCACCCGGCACACCAGGGTCTCGGCGGAGCAGGACAGCTCCAGCCGGATCGGCAGCGACCGCGGGTCGTGCCGCTCGTCGCGCGCATGCAGCAGCGCGTTGGTGATCAGCTCGGAGACGACCAGGTCGAGGTCGTCCGCCAGCCCGTCCGGAAGCCACTGCGAGGCGGCCGCGCGGACGAACCGCCGGGCTGCGCTGGCCGACTCGGGGGCGGCCGCGAACGACAGGCTCGCGGTGTAGTCCGGCCCGGCCGCCTCGCGGCGGCCCGCGACGGACAGCGGCGGGGGGACGTGGTCCGATGTGGCTGACACTGTTTCCGTATCTGTTGAGACTATGGACATCAAGAAGTCCGTGGGGTCGAAGCCAGTGATGCGACGACTGTGCTGACGCGCTGTTGCGGTGGTGCACTGTTTGGCTGAATTTTGCTGAACTCTGGTCAAGCGCTGTGCAGTCGGGCCGCGGCCCGGCGCCGCCGAGCCGTTCGGTGCCGTCCCGCTGGTCGCGGGTCGGCCCGGCGCCTGGATCGCGCGGCCGCAGGGCCCGCCGCGGCCGCCGCGCGCGCCCCGGTGGGTGGGTGGCGCGGGTGGCGTGGACGGCTCCTTGCATCTGCAACTGCAGCAGGCACTGATGCAGTTGCACTTGCATCGTAGCGCCGAGTGACGCCGTGTCACTCGCGGTTGACCGGATTCGATTGTCGCGAAGCCCTTGTAGGGCCCGATTTACCGGTGGCAGACTGGCGGTCGCCGGGCGTAGCGACTCGGCCGCACGGCGCCTACAACGTCGCCACGGGAGGACGCCCCGGTGGTGGGGGCCTCTTCGCCGAGCCGCCACCGCGCGGATCGGCCGGGGTCTGGACCGCGCCGTGCGCTGCCTGCGCCGATACCCGCACCACAGCGTCGACAAGGAGCTCAGCGAGGCCATGGACGGCATCGGCGACAATTCGACGGTGCGCCGCATCCTGCTCGGCTCCCTGCTCAGGAAGCTGCGCGAGGGCGTCGAGATCACCATGAAGGAGGCCGGCTACAGCATCCGCGCCACCGAGTCGAAGATCAGCCGCATGGAGACCGGAAAGGTCTCGTTCCGCGAGCGCGACGTGGCCGATCTGCTCTCCCTGTACAAGGTCGACGACTCGCAGGAGCGGGAGAAGATCCTCGAGCTGGTCCGGGAGGCGAACGCCCCGGGCTGGTGGCGCAGTTACAGCGAGGTGCTGCCGGCCTGGTTCGAGGCCTACATCGGGCTCGAGTCGGCCGCGAGCGTGGTGCGCAGCTACGAGATCCAGCACGTACACGGCCTGTTGCAGTGCTCGGAGTACATGGAGGCGGTGGTCTCGGCGAACCGGGCGCTGCCGCCGTCGGAGCTGAACCGACGCATCGAGTTGCGCCGACGCAGGCAGTCGGCCTTCGAGCGCCCCGGCGCGCCGATGCTCTGGGTGGTGCTCGACGAGGCGGCCGTGCGCCGCCCGGTCGGGGGACCCCCGGTCATGCGGGCCCAGATCCGGCACCTGATCGAGCAGTCCGACCGCCCCAACATCACGATCCAGCTGCTGCCCTACTCGGTCGGTGCCCATGCGGCCGAGGGCGGGGCGTTCACGCTGCTGCGGTTCGCCGAGCCCGAACTGTCGGACGTGGTGTACCTGGAGCACCTGACCGGCGCGCAGTACGTGGAGCGGTCGGAGGACGTCGAGCAGTACGCGAGGGCGATGGACCGCATCTGCGTCGACGCGATGCACCCGGACGCGACGCGGACGGAGCTCGAAAGACTGCTGCAGCCGTAGGGCCTGGTTGAGACTGGGCGGCGCGGTCCGGGGCGCAGCGCCCGATACAGGCGTCTGATCCACCCCCGGACCTCGCTGCTCAGCACAGTGACTCAGAAGTCCATATCGCCGCCGGGCATGCCGCTGCCGGCCGGGGCCCTGCCGTCCTCCGGCTTGTCGGCGACCACCGCCTCGGTGGTCAGGAACAGGGCGGCGATGGACGCGGCGTTCTGCAGGGCGGACCGGGTCACCTTGGCCGGGTCGATGATCCCGGCCGCGAACAGGTCCACGTATTCCCCGGTGGCGGCGTCCAGGCCGAAGCCGCGTTCCAGGCCCCTGACCCGCTCGACCACCACCCCGCCCTCCAGGCCGGCGTTGACCGCGATCTGCTTGAGCGGCTCCTCGGCGGCGCGCCGCACGATCCGCGCCCCGGTCGCCTCGTCCCCGGCCAGCTCCAGCGCGCCGAACGCCGCCTCGGCGGCGTGCAGCAGGGCCACGCCGCCGCCCGGGACGATGCCCTCCTCCACGGCCGCCTTGGCGTTGCGCACCGCGTCCTCGATGCGGTGCTTGCGCTCCTTGAGCTCCACCTCGGTGGCCGCGCCGGCCTTGATCACCGCGACGCCGCCGGCCAGCTTGGCCAGCCGCTCGCGCAGCTTCTCCCGGTCGTAGTCCGAGTCGGACTTCTCGATCTCGGCCCGGATCTGGTTCACCCGGCCGGCGATCTGCGCCGGGTCGCCGCCGCCGTCCACGATGGTGGTCTCGTCCTTGGCGACGACCACGCGCTTGGCCCGGCCGAGCATGCCCACCGCGGCGTTCTCCAGCTTCAGCCCGACGTCCTCGCTGACCACCTGGCCGCCGGTCAGCACGGCGAGGTCGCCGAGCATGGCCTTGCGCCGGTCGCCGAAGCCGGGCGCCTTGACGGCCACCGACCTGAACACGCCCTTCACCTTGTTCACCAGCAGCGTGGCGAGCGCGTCGGCCTCGACGTCCTCGGCGATGACGACCAGCGGCCGGCCGGACTGCATGACCTGCTCCAGGAGCGGCAGCAGGTCCTTGGCCGCGGAGATCTTCGAGTCGGCGACGAGGATGTAAGGATCCTCCAGGACCGCCTCCATCCGCTCCGTGTCGGTGATGAAGTATGCTGATATGTAGCCCTTGTCGAAGCGCATGCCCTCGGTCAGCTCGAGTTCGAGGCCGAAGGTGTTCGACTCCTCGACCGTGATCACGCCCTCCTTGCCGACCTTGTCCATGGCCTCGGCGATCATCTCGCCGATCTGGGCGTCCGCGGCCGAGATCGAGGCGGTCGAGGCGATCTGCTCGCGCGTCTCGACGTCCCGGGCCAGCCTCGAGAGCTCCTCGCCGACCCGGGCCACGGCGGCCTCGATGCCGCGCTTGAGCGACATCGGGTTCGCCCCGGCGGCGACGTTGCGCAGGCCTTCGCGCACCAGCGCCTGGGCCAGCACGGTGGCCGTGGTGGTGCCGTCGCCGGCGACGTCGTCGGTCTTCTTGGCGACCTCCTTGACCAGCTCGGCGCCGATCCGCTCCCACGGATCGTCGAGCTCGATCTCCTTGGCGATCGACACGCCGTCGTTGGTGATCGTGGGCGCCCCCCACTTCTTCTCCAGCACGACGTTGCGGCCCTTCGGCCCGAGGGTCACCTTCACGGTGTCCGCGAGCTTGTTCATGCCGCGCTCGAGGCCCCTGCGGGCTTCCTCGTCGAACGCGATCATCTTCGACGGCATCGGTTCCTCCTGCGGTCCGCGGCGGTGCGCCGGGGCGGCGCCCGCGACGGCTCTGCCGCCCCGGCGCACCCGGATGGTTGGCACTCGACGGATTCGAGTGCCAGGCGTGGTCGGTACCATAGCCCAAACATGCGTGACGCGCATATAGTGCGTGTCATGCAGATAACGCGTGATGCGCAGACAGTGGCTACGCTGTTGATCGTGGAAACCGAGGAAGAACCCCGCGACCTGCGGGCCCGCAACAAGCAGACGACCCGTCAGGCGATCAGCACCGCGGCGCTGCGCCTGGCCGTGGAGCAGGGCCCGGCGGGGCTCAAACTCGTCCGGGTCGCCGACATCGCCTCGGCGGCCGGAGTGTCGCCGCGCACGTACAACAACTACTTCTCCAGCCGCGAGGAGGCGATCTGCGCCGTCCACGCCGACCAGGCCCGGCGCCTCGGCAGAACCCTGCTGGCCCGGCCGGCCGGCGAGCCGCTGGCGGAGGCGGTCGCCGCGTCGGTCGTCGAGTGCTTCGCCACCCCCGAGCCGGACCGGGTCGGGCTGGCCATGATCATGTCGGCGTCCGAGCTGCAGGGCGAGGCGCTCAAGGCCTTCACCATGGCCGAGGAGCCGCTCGCCGCCGCGCTCGCCGAGCGCACCGGCGCCGGTCCGCGGGACGACCTCGCCTGCCAGGTCATGGCCGGCGCCATCGCCGCCGCCGTCCGGGTCGCCGGCCAGTACTGGCTCGGCACCACCGAACGCGTGGCTTTCGCCGACGTGCTGCGCGAAGCGCTGCGGTACGCCGTTCCCGCAGAGCATCCCGGCGGTTCATGACAGGGGTCGTATCGACCTGAGCGGCGGCGCGCGGGTCAGCGCGCCGCCGCGATGCAGCCTTCTGCGACGCAGTTCACCGGCGGGATCTCGGGCAGCGCGCCGCCGAACACCGCGCTGCTGGCCGGCTCGCCGCCGAGCACGGCCAGCGCGAGCAGCGCCGAGCCGGCCGTCCACCCGGTCTTCTCCTCCGGCCAGACCGCCTTGTCGGTGAACACGTACCCGGTCCAGTACATCCCGTCGCAGTCCCGCAGGCACGCGCTGGCCTGCGCCGCGACCCGGCGGGCCGCGCCGGCGCGGCCGATCGCCCACAGCGCGATGGCCAGCTCGAAGCTCTCGCCGCCGGTGACCCACGGCTGGTCCGCCACGCAGCGCACGCCGTAGCCCGGCTCGACGAAGCGGTTCCAGCCGGCCAGGATCCGGCCGTGCGCGGCCGGGCCGCGCAGCGCCGTGCCGAGGACCGGGTAGTACCAGTCCATCGAGTAGCGCTCCTTGGGCGTGAAGGCCTCCGGATGCGCGTTCAGCGCGTGGCCGAGCTCGACCGCGGCCAGCTCCCAGTCCGGCCGGCCCTCGCCGAGCACCTCCGCCGCGGCCAGGGCGCAGCGCAGCGAGAGGTACATCGAGCTGCAGCCGGTCAGCAGCGCCTCGGACGAGCCCGGGTGCCAGCGGATCGCGCCGTCCGGGCGCTGCAGGCCGATCACGAAGTCGACGGCCCGCGCCACGGTCGGCCACAGCTCCTTGAGGATGCCGGGCTCGCCGGTGGCCACGTAGTGGTGATAGGCGCCGACCGCCGCGTACGCGGTGAAGTTGGCGTCCTTGATCAGGTCGACCGGTTCGCTGATCCCGCCCGGGCTGTCCGCGTACTCGGCATGGAACGAGCCGTCCTCGTTCTGGGCGCCGGCCAGCCAGCGGTAGGCGCTTCGCGCGGCAGAGTGCTGACCCGCCGCGTCGAGCGCCATCGCCGCCTCGACGTGGTCCCAGGGGTCGAGCTTGTGGCCGTGGAACCAGGGGATGGCGCCGTCCGGGCGCTGCAGGGCCAGGATCCCGGTGGCGGTGCGCTCGATCTGACGCGCCGTGAGCACCGCGGCGCCGGCCAGGTGGTCCAGCGTCATGACCGCTTGGTGGCGTAGACGACCAGGCTCTTGCCGAGCACCGGGTTGAGCAGCGCCTCGCCGGTCCGGGTCAGCCGCGGCGCCTTCATGATGTCCCAGACCAGCATCCTGTGATACAGCTTCACCGGCGCGGACCCGTCGTTGTCGACGCCGACCGCGCACTTTATCCACCAGTAGGGCGAGTGCAGGGCGTGCGCGTGGTGGGAGCCGTAAGGGCTCAGCTTCACCTCGCGCAGCCGCTCCAGCACCCGGCCGCGCCGGTAGATCCGGATGTGGCCGCCCTCGACCTCGTGGTAGGCGTCGGACAGCGCCCAGCACACCTTCTCCGGGAACCAGCGCGGCACGGTGACCGCGATCCGGCCGCCCGGCTTCAGCACCCGCTCCAGCTCGGCGAACGCGCGCGCGTCGTCGTGCAGGTGCTCGAGGACCTCGGCGGCCACCACGGCGTCGAAGCTCGCGTCCGGAAAGGGCAGCCGGTAGGCGTCACCCCGCACCGCCGCGGACCGCGCGTCCGGCGGCACCTCCCCGGCCTCCTGCATCGCGGCGAACATCGCGCGGACCGCCTCGACCTCGGCGAGCGAGTAGTCGAGCGCGACGACGTCGGCTCCCCTGCGCAGCAGCGCGAAAGCGTGTCGCCCGCCTCCGCAGCCGAGATCGAGCACCCGGTCCCCGGGACTGATCGGGAAGCGGTCGAAGTCTACGGTCAGCACGGTTGCCCCTCATGCTCTTCATGCTCTTCTTCGCGTTCGGTGATCCTCGCCCGGTATCTCTGCGCGGTGGCCGCGGCCGCGGCCCGCCAGGTGAACCGCCGGGCGGCCCGCTCCCGGGCGGCCGCGCCGAGCCGGGCCCGCAGCGGCGCGTCCCCGAGCAGCCGGGCCAGCGCCGCGGCCAGCGCCGGCGCGTCGCCCGGCGGCACGGCCAGCGTGGTCTCGCCGTCCGGGCCGGCCACCTCGGGCAGCGCGCCGCCCGTGGTCGACACCAGCGGCAGCCCGACGGCCATGGCCTCGACCGCCGGAAGCGAGAAGCCCTCGTACAGCGAGGGCACGCAGGCGATCTCGGCCGACCGCAGCAGGCCGACGAGCTCGTCGTCGCCGAGCCCGGAGCGGAACTCGATGTGGCTCGCCACGCCGTAGCGCTCGATCGCCTGCGCCACGGGCCCGCCCGGCTTCGCCCGGCCGACCACGACGAGGTGCGCGTGGTCGTGCTCGGCGCGCACTTTCGCGAAGGCCTCGGCCAGCACGGCCAGGCCCTTGAGCGGGGAGTCGGCGCTCGCCGTGGCCACGATGCGGCCCGGCACCTTGGCCACCGCCGGGTCCGGGCTGAAGCGGTCCACGTCGGTGCCTATCGGGATCGTGCTTATGCGGGCCGGATCGACGTGCATGTACTGCGTGATCTGCGTGGCCGAGGAGGACGAGACGGTGACTATCTCGGACAGCCGCCGGGCGACCCGGCCCTGCATCCGGGTGAAGCCGTACCAGCGGCGCAGCGTCGCGCGGCGGCGCGCCGTCGGCGCGGCGGCCAGCTCGAGCTCGAGGTCGACGTGGATCGGGTGGTGGATGGTGGCCAGCAGCGGCAGGCCGAGCCGGGGCAGCCGCAGCAGGCCGTAGCCGAGGCACTGGTTGTCGTGTACGACGTCGAACTCTCCGCGGCGGGCGGCCAGGTGCCGGGCGGCGCGCAGCGAGAAGGTCAGCGGCTCGGGGAAGGCGGCGGTCCACATCATGCCGATCTCGAGCAGGTCGATCGCGTCGCGGTACTCGCCGAGCCGGGGCGTGCGGAACGGGTCCGGCTGCCGGTAGAGGTCGAGGCTGGGCAGCGGGGTGAACCGCACGCCCTCGTCGAGCTGCGGATACGGCTGCCCGGCCAGCACCTCGACCCGGTGGCCGAGCGCCGCCAGCTCGCGGGAGAGGTTGCGCACATACACGCCTTGTCCACCGCTGAATGGGTTGCCCTTGTATGTAAGAAGCGCGATGCGCAGGGCATCTGCATGCGCAGCTGTGCGCGAGACTCGGCGCACGGCGCCGGACCTGTGAACCACGCCCGACTCCCTGTGACCGCCGGTGGAAAGTGAGCAAATACTACGGGCCACCAATGCTACCAGGCGGTAACTTAACGCGTCCGCCGGGCGCGGCGCCGCCCGGCGCCGCCCGACTCGGCCAGATGGGCGGTGGTGCACAGCGGTGATCAGCGGTGATCGACATCGCCTCGGCCGGTGGTCCGGGGAGCCGGAAAGGCGCGCATGGAAGCGATCTACGGCGCTCGCCGCGGCAGGCCTGCGACGGCACCTGCGCAGCGGCCTGCCCAGCGGGTTTCGGGCTCGGCACGACCGCGGGACCGGCGCCGTACGCGCCGGTTCGCCGAACGACCAGGTCCAGGTGGCGGCGTATGCCGGGCGGATAGAGTGCTTGGGATGGAGACGACTGAAGCGGCGGTCCGGCGCGCAAAGCCGGACGATCTCAATGGTCTGCTGGAATGCGTCACGGGGCTGTTCGCCGAGGACGGGGCGGCCCGCGACGCGCTGCGCAACCCGGACTGGCCCGCGCGGCACGGCGAGCAGTGGTGCCGGGAGCTGCTGGCCGGCACGGACGCGCTGGTGCTGGTCGCCGACGCCGGCGGCGAGATCGTCGGGCACCTCGTCGGCACCTTCGCCAAACCTTCGGCCATGTGGCTGGCCGCTCGGGCGGAGCTGGTCAGCATGTACGTCACACCGTCGTGGCGGGGCGGCGGCCTCGGCGGCCGGCTCGTCGAGGGTTTCACCGGGTGGGCCCGCGAGCGCGGCGCGGAGCGCCTGGTCGTCGAGGCGTACACCGCGAACGAGGGCGCGGTCCGGTTCTATCGGCGCAACGGCTTCGCGCCGCGCTCGGCGACGCTGACCGCCGGACTCTGATCCGCGGCCGCGCCAGCGCCGGCGCGGCCGCAGGCCCCTCATCCGTCACTCTGGCACCGGTGGTCGTCGGCGCAGGTAAGAGTTGTTCGAAACTTTACCGGCATGTGCCGCCGCAGCTGCATCGGACAGTTCCCGTGAGTGTCAGGAGTCAGATACCGTTGGCCGGTCCGCACGGGAAGCGGGGGCGAGGGAAGGAGAGCGATCATGACCGTCGGCATCGGCCGCGCACCGGGCGGGCCCGAGTCCCCGGTCCCCGCGGTTCACCCCGGCGCCGCGGCCGCGCCGTGGGCGCCGGACGACTATCTGCGCTTCGCCGACCACCGGATCCGGCCGATACTCGACCTGATCGAGCACGTCCCGGCGCGGGCGCCGCGGTGCGTCGCGGACCTCGGCTGCGGCCCGGGCAACGCGACCGAGCTGTTCAGCGACCGCTGGCCGGAGGCGCGGGTGCTCGGAGTCGACAACTCCGCCGAGATGATCTCCGCCGCGGCGGCCCGGGCCCGGCCCGGCCGGCTCGAGTTCGTCCGCGCCGACCTGCGCACGTGGCGCCCGCCCGAGCCGGTCGACGTGATGATCAGCAACGCGACGCTGCAGTGGATCCCGGGACATCTGGCCCTGATACCGCGGCTGCTCGGCCTGGTCGGGCCCGGCGGCTGGCTCGCCTTCACCGTCCCCGGCAACCTCGCCGCGCCCTCGCACACGCTGCTGGCCGGCCTGCAGCGCGACCCGCGCTGGTCCGGCCGCTTCACCGGCGAACAGGTCCGGCCCCGGTCGCACGAGCCGGCCGAGTATCTCCAGGCCCTGATCGACGCGAACACCGGCCGGGACGCCCACTGCGAGGTGTGGGAGACCACCTACCACCACGTTCTCGAGGGGCCGGACGGCGCGCTGGACTACGCCCGCCCGACCATCCTGCGCCCGGTCCTGGCCGAGCTCGGCGGGCCGCAGAGCGAGGCCGCGCGCGAGTTCGCGGCCGAATACGCGGCCGCGCTGCGGGAGGCGTATCCGCCTGCTGAGCTCGGCGGCCGGATCGTGCAGATCATGCCGTACCGGCGGCTCTTCGCGATCGCCCGGGTCGGATCGGGCTGAATGTCCCGCGGCGGCGCGCGCCGTCTTGCTACAAACCGACCGGTCGGTAGAGTGCGCTCCATGCGTGCAGCTTTGGTGCGGAAGACCGGACAGGAGCGGGCCGAGGTCCGCGACGACGTGGAGACCCGCCCGGTCGGGCCGGGCGACGTGCGGATCAGGGTGCGGGCGTCCGGGGTCTGCCACTCCGACCTGTCCGCCATGGCCGGCGTGCTGCCGAACAAGCGGCCGTTCGTGCTCGGGCACGAGGGCGCCGGCGAGCTGGCCGAGGCCGGCGACCTGGTGCCCGGCCACCTGGCCGTCGGCGGCCGGGTCGTGGTGGCCTGGGTGCCGCCCTGCGGGCACTGCGCCTTCTGCCTGAACGGCGAGGCCAACCTGTGCACCGAGCTGTTCACGGCCACCGCGCTCAGCGCGAACTTCGCCCTCGGCGCCGAGCGCGAGCCGGCCTACGGCATGGCCGGCACCGGGACGATGGCCGAGCAGCTGGTGGTGCCCTGGCAGTGCGCGATCCCGGTGCCCGACGACGTGCCCTTCGACATCGCGGCCCTGATCGGCTGCGGTGTGACCACCGGCGTGGGCGCCGTGCTGAACACCGCGCGGGTCGAGCCCGGCTCGGCGGTGGCGGTGATCGGCTGCGGCGGCGTCGGGGTCGCGGTCATCCAGGGCGCCCGGATCGCCGGGGCCGCCACGGTCCTGGCGATCGACCCGAGCGAGGACAAGCGCGGCCGGATGGACCGCTTCGGCGCGACGCACACCGCCGCGCCGGACGAGGCGCCGGCCGTGGCGGCCGCGCTGACCGGCCGCCGGGGCTTCGACTACGTGTTCGAATGCGTGGGCCGCTCCGAGCTGGTCCGGCAGGCCTATGAGATGGCCCGGCGCGGCGGCACGGTGGTCGTGGTCGGCGCCGGCGACCGGTCCGACCGGGTCGCCTTCGACATGACCGAGCTCTTCTACGGCAACAAGCGCATCCTGCCGACCTTCTACGGCGGCGCGGACGTGCGCACCGAGTTCGCCCGGCTGGTGCGGCTGTGGCGGGCCGGCCGGCTGGACCTCGAGGCGATGATCACCGCGCGGATGCCGCTGGAGCGGGTGGACGACGCCTTCGACCTGATGCGCCGGGGCGAGGCCGTGCGCACCGTCATCGAGTTCGACTGATCCGGCCGGCCGCGCGGGCTTGACGCGGCCGGCCGCCCGAGTAATGTGAGAGCCACTTACTTCGGGGCGGCCGGTTCCGGCCGGGCGGGAGGCATCAGATGGCGACGACGACGGACCGCGGCCGGCAGTGGACGCAGGCCGACATCCCGGACCAGTTCGGCCGCACGGCCGTGGTCACCGGCGCGAGCTCGGGCCTCGGCCTCGACACGGCGCGCATCCTGGCCTCGCGCGGCGCCGGGGTGGTGCTCGCCTGCCGGGACGCCGCCAAGGCGCGCGACGCGCTCGCCGGCGCCGCCGCCGCGTCGAAGCAGGCTGATGCCGCGGCCGGGCGGCCGGCCCGGGAGGAGGCCGTCTTCAGCGTCGCCCTGGATCTGGCGGATCTGGGCTCGGTGCGTGCGGCCGCCGACGAGATCCTGAAGCGCTGCCCGCGGATCGACCTGCTGATCAACAACGCGGGCGTGATGGACACCCCGTACGGGACCACGCGCGACGGCTTCGAGCTGCAGCTCGGCACGAACCACCTCGGCCACCACGCGCTGACCGGGCTGCTGCTGGACCGCATGCTGGAGTCGCCGGGCTCCCGGGTCGTCACCGTCAGCAGCCTGAACCACCGGCAGGGCGTGATCGACTTCGACGACCTCGGCTTCGAGCACGGATACCGGCCCGGCGCCGCGTACTGCCGGTCCAAGCTGGCGAACCTGATGTTCACCTACGAGCTCCAGCGCCGGCTCGAGGCCGCCGGGGCGCAGACGGCGGCGCTGGCGGCGCACCCCGGCCTTTCGAAGACCGAGCTGTTCCGCAACCTGGGGCCGGTGCTGAGCGTGGTGCAGCGGCTGGCGATCTCGGTCATGGGTCAGAGCTCTGAGATGGGCTCGCTGCCGACGCTGCGTGCCGCCGCCGATCCGGCGGCGCGCGGCGGCGAGTACTACGGGCCGGGCGGCAGGAGCGAGGCACACGGGTATCCGAAGAAGGTCGAATCCACGCCCCGCTCCCACGACGCCGAAGCCCAGCAGCGGCTGTGGAGCGAGTCCGAGCGGATGACAGGTGTCTCCTACTCCGTCTGAGCGCCGGGCCGAGACCGGCCGCTACCACCACGGCGACCTGCGCGCGGCGCTGGTCGACGCGGCCGTCGAGCTGATCGGGGAGCGCGGCGTGCGCGGCTTCTCGCTCGCCGAGGTGAGCCGCCGCCTCGGCGTCTCGGCCGGTGCGCCCTACAAGCACTTCCCCGATCGCGAGACGCTTCTCGCGGCGGTCGCGGCGCGCGCGTTCGAGATCTTCGGCGAGATGCTGGGAATCGGCGCCGACGCAGCGGACGAAGATGCAGACGGGGACCTGACGCCGGCCGACCGGCTGGCGGCGATGGTCGGCGCCTACGTGCGGTTCGCCGCAGAGCGGCGCCCGCTGTTCGACGCGCTGTTCTCCGCCGGGATCGACAAGAGCCGCTTCCCCGAGGTGCACCGGGCGGAGGCGCCGATCGACGCGGCGCTCGAGCGGTCCGTGCGGGCGCTGTGCGCGGACGACCCGGTCGGCGCGGAGGCCTTGGAGGGCGCGCTGATCGCGACCGCGCACGGCTACGCGACGCTGCTGCTGGACGGCGAGTACGGTACCGGGCCGGACGCCGTCGCCGGCACCGCGCAGCGGGCTTCGAATGCCGCGCTCGCGCTGATCGAGGGGCGCGCGGCGCTGCGCGGCCCGACCCGGTGAGAAACCCCCTGCTGGTTGTGCGCCCGTCAGGACGGCGCGATATAGCCTTCCGCCATGCCGAACCTCGCCACCGTCATCGAGATCCTGGACGCCGCCTACGATCCGCGCTGGGCGGAGCCCTGGGACGCGGTGGGCCTGGTGTGCGGCGACCCCGCGGCGGAGGTCCGCAAGATCCTGTTCGCCGTCGACCCGGTCGACGCGGTGGTCGAGGAGGCCGTCGGGTGGGGCGCGGACCTGCTGGTCACCCACCACCCGCTGCTGCTGAAGCCGGTGCACGGGGTCGCGGCGACCACCTTCAAAGGCCGCGCCGTGCACCGCTTGATCACCGGCGGCGTCGCCCTGCTCACCGCACACACGAACGCCGACGTGGCCGCGCCGGGTGTCTCGGACGCGCTGGCGCGGGCGCTCGGCCTGTCGATCGCCGGGCCGATCATCCCGACCCGCAACGGGTCCGGGGACGACCCGGCCCGCGGGCTCGGCCGGCTCGGCGTGCTGCCCCAGCCGGAGTCGCTGCGCGCGTTCGCCGTGCGGGCCGCCTCCTCGCTGCCGGCCACCGAGGCCGGAATCCGGGCGGCCGGCGACCCGGACCGGCCGGTGCGCCTGGTCGCCGTCTGCGGCGGCGCCGGCGACGACCGCGAGCTGCTCGCCGCGGTGCGGGCCGCCGGCGTCGACGCATATGTGACCTCGGATTTGCGCCATCATGCGGCCTCTGAGGCGGTGGCGGCGGGCGATTTCGGGGCCGATCCGGGCGGTCCCGCGCTGGTGGACGTGCCGCACTGGGCCGGCGAGTGGCCCTGGCTGGCCGATGCCGCCGCATTGCTGACCGCGGGGCTGGCCGGGCACGGTACGGTGGAGGTCCGCGTCTCCGGGCTGGTCACCGACCCGTGGGCGCTGCACGTGCCTCAGCAGTACGGTCGGTGACGCCGCCGGCCGGACGGCGGGGGACCGACTTGGGAGAACTACAGAGAGCCAGGAGTGTGACCGGTGATCGCCGCGCCTGAAGTTCAGCTGCGCCTGCTCGACCTCCAGGCGCTGGACGCGAAGCTCGACCAGCTCGCGCACCGCCGCCGCACCCTGCCGGGCCTGGCCGAGCACGCGGCGCTGGAGCTGCGCTACGGGCAGCTGGCCGACCTGCTGGTGGCCGCCGCGGCGGCGGAGACCGACCTGGCCCGGGCGCAGGCCAAGGCCGAGGCCGCGGTGGACCAGGTGCGGGCCCGGGAGGAGCGGGACCGGGGCATGCTCGACGGAGGCCACGTCGGCGCGAAGGAGGCGGTCAGCCTGCAGAGCGAGCTGGAGTCGCTGGCCCGCCGGCAGACCGCGCTGGAGGACGAGGTGCTGGAGGTCATGGAGCGGGTCGAGGCGGCCGCGGCCCGCTCGGCCGAGCTGGCCAAGCAGCGCGACGCGGCCGAGGCGGACCGGGACCGGGCGGCGGCGCAGCTGGCCGCGGACCGCGAGTCGATCGACAAGGACGCGGCGTTCGCCAAGCAGCAGCGCGACGTGCTGTCCGTGCAGCTGCCCGCCGACCTGCTCGCCCTCTACGAGAAGATCCGCGCGCAGTACGGCGGCATCGGCGCGGCCGCGATCGTGCGGCGCCGCTGCGAGGGATGCCGGCTGGAGCTGGACATCTCCGAGGTCAACGCGCTCAGGTCGGCCGCGCCGGACGCGGTGCTGCGGCACGACTCGTGCCGCCGGATCATCGTGCGCACCAGTAACTCAGGCATCTGACGGACCCGCTCCGGGTCGAGCGTCGATATGAGGAACCTGTGCGCACCCTGATCGTCGAGGCCGACGGCGCCTCCCGGGGCAACCCGGGCCAGGCCTCGTACGGCGCGCTGGTGCGCGACGCCGGCACCGGCGAGCTGCTGGCCGAGCTGGCCGCGACGCTCGGGCGGGCGACCAACAACGTGGCCGAGTACCGCGGCGTGATCGCCGGGCTCGAGGCGGCCGCGGCGCTCGACCCGGCGGCCCGGCTCGACGTGCGGATGGACTCCCGGCTGGTGGTCGAGCAGCTCTCCGGCCGCTGGCAGGTCAAGCACCCGGACCTCAAGCCGCTGGCCGCGCGGGCCCGGGCGCTGTTCCCGGCCGCGGGCGTCACCTTCACCTGGATCCCGCGCAGCCAGAACAAGCACGCCGACCGGCTGGCCAACCAGGCGCTCAACGCCGCGGCGCGCGGTGAGGTCTGGAAATCGGAGACGCCGCTGCCCGCAGCGTCGCAGCCCGCTGACGGCGGCTCGGCGGCGGCCGCAGGGCATGAAGATCATAGCCCTGTGGCGACCGCGCCGCGGGCCGGCTGGGGCGCCGACCTCGGCCGGCCGACCCGGCTGCTCCTGCTGCGGCACGGCGTCACCCCGCTGACCGGGGAGAAGCGCTTCTCCGGGATCGGCGACCCGGAGCTGATCGAGCTCGGCCTCGACCAGGCCCGGGCGGCGGCGCGCCGGCTGGCCGGGCCGGGCGGCGCGGGCGACCCGGTCTACGGCCCGATCGACGCCGTGATCTCCTCCCCGCTGCGCCGCGCGCTGCAGACCGCGCAGGCGGCCGCCGCGCTGACCGGGCTCGAGGCGCAGGTCGACGCGGGCTTCCGGGAGCTGGACTTCGGCGACTTCGAAGGGCTCTCCTTCGCCGAGGCGGGCGAGCGGTACCCGGCCGCCCTGGCCGGGTTCCTCGGCTCGGTCGCCGCCGCGCCGCCCGGCGGCGAGTCGGTCGAGCGGACCGCGGCCCGGGCGGCGCGCGCCCGCGACGAGGTGCTGGCCCGGCTCCCGCGCCGGACCGTGCTGGTCGTCACGCACGTCACGCCGATCAAGACGCTGGCCTGCCAGGCCCTCGGCGCGCCGCTGGAGGCGGTCCACCGGATGGAGCTGTCGGCGGCCTCGCTCACCGTCGTGGACTACTACGCCGACGGAATCACGAACCTGCGCTGCCTCAACGACACCGCCCACCTGGACGCGCTGCGGTAGCCACTGCGCATCAGCAGGCTTATGCGCCATCCTTATGCACGCAGGGCTGCCAGGGCACGGGAGAGGGACTGCATCGGCGCGTCGCCCGCCGGCCGCAGCACCACGGTGTCGGCGCCGGCCTCCCAAAGCGAGCGCACGTGTCCTGCAGCCGCGGCGGCGTCGCCCTCGGCGACGAACACCTCGTCTTCGGGCACGCCGAGGAACGGGCCGAGGTTGGCCCGCAGCGGCGCCGCGGCGGCCTGGACCCGCGCCGGATCGTCGTCGAGCACGAGGTCGCAGAACACGATGATCTCGTGCCGGTCCGCCCCGGCCGCCTCCGCGCCGCCGCGCGCGGCCCGGCCCCGGTCGATCAGGGCACGGATGCCGGGCAGGTCGCGCGGGCCGCGCCCCTCGACGACCAGCGTCCCGTCGGCGACCCGGCCGGACAGCTCCAGCGAGCGCGGCCCGATCACGCCGTGGACCACCGGCGGGGCCTGATGCGGCGGGTGGACCAGGCGCATCCGGTCGAGGTGGATCGCCTTGCCGTGCACGGTGACCTCCTCGCCGCGCAGGATCGCGCGCAGCGCGGTCGTCGTCTCCGAGAGCAGATCGAGCCGGTTCGGCACCAGCGCACCGACCTCGCGCATCCACTCGGTCGCGCCGTGGCCGAGCCCGGCGACCAGCCGGCCGGGATGCAGCCGGGCCACCGCCCCGATCTCCATCGCCAGCAGGGCCGGATTGCGCAGCGGCGCCGGGGCGATGCCGATGCCGACGCGCAGAGTCTCGGTCGCGGCCAGCGCGGTCGCGGCTGAGGCGACGGACCCGGCCCAGCGCAGGTCCTCGACGAACCACAGGTCGTCCGCGCCCAGCTCCTGCGCCGAGCGGGCGAAGTCGGCGATCTGCTCGGGCGGCCGGGAGCGGTCGAAGATCGCGCCGAGGCGCCGGGGTCCGGAAGGCGTGTCGATCATGGGGCCACCGTATCCCGAAGCCCGCGATCGCGGCGCGGGGCGGCGGTCCTGACGGGCTGTCGGCGGCGGTCCGCCCAGGCCGCCGGGCGGCACCGGTCTGACCGGCTATTGTAAAGAAAGCCAACTCTTGACAGTCATTTGGTCTAGTCCAATCATGGTGGGCGGCGGACCGCTCAGACAGGGTTCTGGCCCGGCCGCCGCATGCCTGTACGGCCACGGCGACGCCGCACCGGTGCGAGTTCCGAAGTCAGCACGCGCAGGGACACCGCCTGCCCTGCGCGCCGCACCCGACGCAGAACCGACCGCAGGAGTGCACTGATATGCAGTTACGCATCCCGAAGATCCGCACGCCCCTCGAGCTGCCGCTGCGCGCGGCCGCGACCGCCTTCGTGACCGCCGCCGCCACGTGCGGCCTGGTCGCCGTCGGCGCGGTCTCGGCGCACGCCGCCGACACCAGCCCCGTCACCCCGGCCCACGTGTTCGCGCCCTACTGGGAGGCCTACTCCGGGGACGACCCGCTGTCCGTGTGGCAGCAGTCCGGCGACAAGTTCATGACCGCGGCGTTCCTCCAGACCGCGAGCTCGGGATCGTGCACCGCCTACTGGAACGGCGACAGCTCGCAGCCGATCTCCTCCTCGACCTGGGGCAGCGACTTCTCCACCATCCAGGCCGACGGCGGGAACATCGTCCCGTCCTTCGGCGGCTACACCGCCGACACCACGAACACGGACATCGCCGACAGCTGCACCAACGTCAGCTCGATCGCCGCCGCGTACGAGGACGTCATCACCACCTACAACTTCAACCGGATCGACCTGGACGTCGAGGCGAATTCGGACACGAACACCGCCGGGATCACCCGGCGCAACCAGGCCATCGCGATGGTGGAGAGCTGGGCGGCGGCCAACGGCCGCTCGGTCGAGTTCTCCTACACCCTGCCGACCGACCCGACCGGCATCCCGTCCTCCGAGGTCTCCATCCTGCAGAACGCGGTCGCCGAGGGCGCCGTGATCTCCACGGTCAACATCATGACCTTCGACTACTACATCGGCACCACCCAGGAGATGGCGACCGACACCGAGTCGGCGGCCTCGGCCCTGCACGGCCAGCTGCAGAGCGTCTACCCGAGCGACAGCTCCGCGCAGCTGTGGGGCATGATCGGCGTCACCGAGATGGAGGGCATCGACGACTACGGCTCGGCCGAGACCTTCACCGAGGCGGACGCGAGCACGGTGCTCAACTGGGCCGAGAGCGAGGGCGTGGGCGAGCTGTCGTTCTGGGCGGTCGAGCGGGACAACGGCGGCTGCGTGGGCACCGCGGGCTCGGACAGCTGCTCCGGCATCTCCCAGACCACCTGGTACTTCTCGCATGCGTTCGAACCCTTCACCGGCAGCGGCGGGGGCGGCACGACCAACGGATTCTCGCTGTCCGTCTCGCCCACCTCGGGATCCGCGGCTGACGGCGCCTCGACCACGGCCACCGTCGGCACCGCGGTGACCTCGGGCTCGGCGCAGTCGGTGGCGCTCTCCTCGAGCGGCGCCCCGTCCGGGGTGACGGTCTCCTTCAGCCCGTCGTCGGTGACCGCCGGGTCGTCCTCGACGGTGACGTTCGCCGCCTCGTCCACGGCCGCGGCGGGCACCTACCCGATCACGATCAAGGGCACCGCGAGCTCCGGCACGCAGTCGGCGACCTACAGCCTGACCGTCACCTCCTCCGGCGGCGGCACTCCGCCCCCGTCCGGCTCGCTGACCAACGGCGGGTTCGAGACCGGCAGCCTGAGCCCGTGGGTGTGCCAGTCCGGCGACTCGGTGGTCACCAGCCCGGTCGAGAACGGCAAGTACGCCGCGCAGATCGTGCCGACCTCCAGCGCCACCGGCCAGTGCACCCAGGCCGTGACGCTCTCGCCGAGCACGGCGTACACGCTGACCGGCTGGGTCCAGGGCAACTACGCCTTCATCGGCGTCTCCGGCGGGGCCAGCGCGAGCACGTGGACCTCGTCGAGCAGCTGGACCGAGCTGACCGTCAAGTTCACCACCGGCTCGTCCGGCGCGGTGACGGTCTACGTCAACGGCTGGTACGGCCAGGGCAACGTGTACGCGGACAACTTCTCGCTTACGTAAGGCCGGCGCTTCACCGCCGCCCCCGCGCGCCGCCGCCCCGACGGCGGCGCGCGGGGGCGGCGCCTTTCGCGGCAAAGGAACCGGAATGGCTCGGATTTCGTGGCCGGAACCGCATCATGCGTAGTGGAATCGTTGCACGATTGCCCATGGCGGGCGCGGTCCCGCGGAGAGATATTTGACCCCACGACCCTTCCGCACCGCCACCCCCGGGAGCCGCCCGTGTCCGCGCTTTCCACCACCCCCGAGCAGCGGTCGCCGACCGCCCAGGGCAAGGGCTTGAAGTCCAATGCCATCGGCCTGGTCTCCAGCGTCGTCATCGGCATCGCCTCGGTCGCCCCGGCCTACAGCCTGGCCGCCTCGCTCGGCTTCGTCGTGCTCGCGGTGGGCCTGCAGTCGCCGATCGTGATGCTGCTGGCCTTCGTCCCGATGTTCCTGATCGCCTACGGATACCAGGGCCTCAACGAGCTCGAGCCGGACTGCGGCACCACCTTCACCTGGGGCGCCCGGGTCTTCGGCCCGAAGACCGGGTGGATGGGCGGCTGGGCGATCATCGTGGCCGACATCATCGTCATGGCGAACCTGGCCCAGATCGCCGGGCAGTACGGCTTCCAGCTGGTCGGCGCGAACGGGGTGGCTCAGAGCGCCGGCTGGAGCGAGGTGGCCGGCATCGTCTGGATCGTGCTGATGACGGTGATCTGCTACATCGGCATCGAGGTCTCCGCGTGGCTGCAGCGAGTGCTGCTGACCGTGGAGATCATCACCCTGCTGGTGCTCTCGGCCACCGCGCTGGTCAAGGTCTACAGCGGGCACGGCGTCGCCGGCTCGGCGCACGTCGCGGCCTCCTGGTTCAACCCCTTCGACATCCCGTCGCTCTCGGCGCTGACCCAGGGCATGTTGATCGTCGTCTTCATCTACTGGGGCTGGGACACCGCGGTCTCGATCAACGAGGAGACCAAGGACAAGTCGAGGACGCCCGGCCGCGCCGCGGTGATCTCCACCGTGCTGCTGCTGGTCACCTACGGCGTGGTCACCACGGCCGCGCAGGCCTTCGCCGGCGTCGGCGACAAGGGCCTGGGCCTGGCCAACCCGGACAACTCCGGCGACGTGCTCTCCGGGCTCGGCGGCGCGGTGTTCGGCACCACGGGCCTGGGCTGGTTCCTGAGCAAGCTGCTGATCCTCATGGTGCTGACGTCTGCCTCGGCCTCGACTCAGACCACGATCATGCCGACCGCGCGCACCTCGCTGGCGATGGCCGACCACGGCGGCATCCCGAAGGTGTTCGGCCGGATCCACCCGCGGTTCCTGACCCCGACCTGGTCCACCGTCGGCATGGGCCTGGCCTCGATCGGCTTCTACGCGCTGCTGACCAAGATCAGCGGCAACGTGCTGGCCGACTCGATCTCCTCGCTGGGCCTGGCGATCGCGTTCTACTACGGGCTGACCGGGCTGGCCTGCGCCTGGCACTTCGCCCGGCCCGCGCTGAGCGGCGCCGGCGGGGCGAAGACGCTGTGGCTGCGGTTCGTCATGCCGCTGCTCGGCGCGCTGATCCTGTTCGGCTTCTTCGGCTACGCCTGCTACATGTTCTGGAGCCCGTCCTACGGCAACACCGAGTGGAGCATGCCGTTCGCGCCGCACTGGGACATCGGCGGGGTCTTCCTCACCGGCGTCGGCTCGCTGGTGCTCGGCATCCCGCTGATGTTCATATGCCGGGCGGTCAGCCCCGCCTACTTCTGCGGCGAGACCATCCGCAAGGGCGAGTTCCCGGAGCCCGAGCCGGCCGCTGAAACAGCTGCCTGAGAAGGCCGCCGGACCCCTGCGACGGGCCCGGGCCGCGCGGTGCTTTCCGCCCGGCCCGGGCCCGTGCGCCCCCTTCAGGTTTAACGCCGTGTGTCGTGCAAGTTTCAGGCGTGCGGCGGGCGATCCTCGGACGGCGGGCAGGTCACGCCAGTCCCGTGAAAGCGGTTACCCGGCGTTGATTGACGGCTTGTGGACCTAGCGCGATCGTCGGCCCGGCGCTACGGGTAAACGCTTTCGGGTAAACGCTTCCCGGGCGCCGTGCCGGATCACTTTCTAAGGGAGCTTATCCATGAGTTTCGGTCCGCCCCACTGGCCGAGGAGGCGACGCCTCGCGCGCGCCACCGCCGCGGTCGGCGCCGCCGTGCTGAGCGCGTCCGCGCTCGTCGCGGTCGCCAACAGCCCGGCGTCAGCGGCTTCTACCTGTAACATCAGCTACCAAATCGTCAGCAGTTGGAACGTCGGCTTCAGCGTCAACGTCACCATCACCAACTCGGGCTCCGCGATCAGCTCCTGGAACGTGGGCTGGAACTTCAACGGCAGCGAGCAGGTCACCAACCTGTGGAACGGCAGCGACACCCAGAGCGGCAAGGCGGTGACCGTCACCAACGCGTCGTACAACGGCACGATCAGCTCCGGCGGCACCACCTCGTTCGGGTTCAACGGCTCCGACACCGGCTCGACCTCGGTGCCGACCTCGTTCACCCTGAACGGCCAGACCTGCGGCGGCGGCGGCCCGTCCACCGGGCCGAGCTCCGCGAGCCCGTCCACCGGCCCGACCTCGTCGAGCCCGTCGAGCAGCCCGTCGAGCAACCCGACGTCCTCCTCGCCCAGCGCCAGCCCGTCCACGAGCACCAGCCCGGGCGGCGGCTCGTGCGGCTCCGGCGAGTCCCTGCTGGTGGACCCGTCGAGCTTCACGGTGCACCAGGGCAAGACCGAGACGTTCGGCGTCGCGCTGAGCTCCTCGCCGAGCGCCGCAGTCCCGGTCACCGTCACGGCGGCCTCGGGTAACACCGGCGTGACGGTCAGCAGCGGCGCGACCACCAACCTCGACTCGACCAACTGGAACCTGCCGCAGCCGGTCGTCGTCTCCGCCAACAGCTCGGGCACCGGCGCGGCGATGTTCACGGTCAGCGCGCCGGGCTGCGCCTCGGTGACCGTCACCGCCACCGAGGTCGCCTCGTCCGGCTCGGCCGGCGCGCACCAGGTCAACCCGTTCACGGGCGCCAGCTGGTACGTGAACCCGAACTACACCGCTGAGGCGGACTCCTCCGCGGCCTCGGCCAGCGGCACCGTCGCCTCGCAGATGGAGACGGTCGGCAACCAGGGCACGTTCATCTGGCTGGACCGCATCGGCGCCGTCTACGGCGGCTCGGACGACACCACCGCGCTCGGCGGCGGCGGGCGGGCCAGCCTGCAGACCCAGCTGCAGAACGCCGTGGCCGGCTCCAGCGGCCCGGTGCTGTTCCCGATCGTGGTCTACGACCTGCCCGACCGGGACTGCTCCGCCCTGGCCTCCAACGGCGAGCTCTCCATCGCCAACAACGGCCTGAGCTACTACGAGCACGCCTACATCGACCCGATCGCCTCGATCCTGTCCGACTACCAGAACACGAACCTGCGTGTCATCGCAGTGATCGAGCCCGACTCGCTGCCCAACCTGGTGACCAACACCTCGGTCGCCGCGTGCTCGCAGGCGCAGTCCACCGGCACCTACACCAACGGCATCGAGTACGCGCTGAACAAGCTGCACGCGATCTCCAACGTGTACAACTACGTCGACATCGCGCACTCGGCCTGGCTCGGCTGGTCGAGCAACATGACCCCGGCCGTCTCGCTCTACGCGACCGTGGCCAGGGCCACGACCGCCGGCTTCGCCTCGGTCGACGGCTTCGTCAGCGACACCGCGAACACCATCCCGGTCAGTGAGCCGTACATGACGGCCACGGAACAGGAGGACGGCAACGCCGTCGACACGGTGCAGTATTACAGCTTCGATCCATATATCGATGAGATCGATTATGACGAGGCGATGTACAGCAACCTGGTCAGCGCCGGATTCTCGAGCAACGTCGGCATGCTGATCGACACCGGCCGGGACGGCTGGGGCGACCCGGCCACGAGGCCGACCAGCGCCTGCCCGAACAACCTGGCCTCGTCCTGCTCCACCACCGCGGCGTTCGTCAACGCGTCGAAGATCGACGCGCGGCCGTTCCGCGGCGACTGGTGCAACCCCGAGGACGCGGGCATCGGCGCGCTGCCGCAGGCGAACCCGAACTCGTCCTTCAGCCACCTGTACGCCTACGTCTGGGTCAAGCCTCCGGGCGAGTCCGACGGCACCTACCCGGCGTTCTCCGGCAAGGGCGACCCGCACTGCGACCCGAACGGGACGCAGACCGACGGCAGCGGGAACAGCTACCCGACCGACGCGATCCCCGACTCGCCGGCGGCCGGAACCTGGTTCCCGACGCAGTTCAACCAGCTGGTCTCGTTCGCCGACCCGGCCATTCCGTAACCCGGCGACCCGTCTCCAGCCAGTGAACTGATTGATGCGAGAAGCCCCGCCCCCGCTTCGCGGCGGGGGCGGGGCCCTTCACGCGCCAGCTGCGGCGCGCCGGCTCAGCTGCAGGCCGTGCCGTTGACCGTGAACGCGGTCGGGTTGGTGTCGTTGGAGGTGAAAGTGCCGGTGAAGCCGAAGTTGGTGGAGGATCCGGCGGCGATGTCGGCGTCGTAAGACTGCGCGGTCGCGCTGACCGCCTCGCCGGTCTGCGTGTAGGTCGCGCCCCACATGTTGTTGATCTTCTGGTCGCCCGGGAAGGTCCAGGCCAGCGTCCAGCCATTGATCGCGCCGGTGCCGGTGTCGCCGATGGTCACCGAGGCCTGGAAACCGCCGGCCCAGCTGTTCGACAGCGTGTACGCGACGCTGCACGAGAGCGCGGCGGGCGGCGAGCCGCCGGACGGCCCGGTCGGGCTCGGCGAGCCGTTGACCGCGCCGGGCAGCGCGAACTGGATCGCGGCCAGCAGCGACTGCTTCTGCGCGCTCACCGGCGTCGGGTCGTAGTTGTTGTCCAGCAGCGCGTAGGAGTCCTCACCGTTCAGCGCCCAGTAGGTCCAGCCCATCCACTGATTCGAGGTCAGATATGCGACCAGGGAGGAGAACCACTGGCCCTGCGATCCGGCGGCGGTGCTCGAGACGTCCGCGGCGGTGTTGTCGGTGCCGAACTCGCCGACCCACAGCGGTGCGATGGACTGGGTGTAGATGTAGCCCCAGAACTGGTTCCACACCGCGTCCAGGCTCGCCGCGGTGGTGGAGGTGTTGAACCAGGTCTGTTGGAAGAGGTTGGGGCCGTAGTCGTGGGCGGAGTAGACCACGTGGCCGGCGGAGCTGAGGGTGACCGGGAACTGCGCGACGCCCTGCAGGTCGCCGCCCCACCAGGTCGAGTCGAAGCCGCTGGAGGCGGAGCTGTCGGGGTATTCGCTGATGCCCTCGCAGAAGATCAGGGCGTTGGGGTCGACCTTCAGGATCGCGTTTCCGGCCGCCTCGTAGGCCAGCCGGACATCGGTGGTGGTGTCGCCGGTG
>DASYAE010000009.1:0-12290 GCA_036501535.1 Actinocrinis sp.
GATCGGGAAGCCCGGCTGGGTGATGTCCACACTGAGCGCAGGGTTCTTCATCGCATCGCGCAGATCGTGATATCGGCTGACGATCCAGGCGACCGAGCCGTCGTCGAGCAGTACTCGTTGTGGCGGCTCTCCGCGCAACTGCGTGTACCGGTCGGGTGGCAGCATCGGGCAGGACCGGGGCATCGGCCAGGTCAGAAGGTCGACCTCTGTCTTGGGCAACCTTGCCTCCTTCGTCAGACGGGGACGGCCGACGGCGCGCCGAAAAGGGCGCGCCGTCGGCCAAGGCGATATGCGCTACGTGACCGCTGGGGCCGGCTGCGGCTCGGGCAGCAGCTGCACAGCGATGGCGACGGCGAGGGTGAACAGGGCCAGCACGGCGGCGCTCCACTCGAAAGCGTGCGCGTAGGCAAGGGAATGCACCGGCGCGTCCCCCAGAACCCCGAAGAACACGACACCGATGGCCGCGACGCCCAGGGAGTTCCCGCCCTCCTGCGCTGTGGAGAGCACACCCGCCGCGGCCGCCGCGTGGTGCGGTGAGACGCCGGCCAGCACGGTCGGGGTGACCGGGTTGGCGAAAAGGGCCATACCCGCGCCCGCGACGGCCAGCCCCGGCATCACCCAAGGCGCGTGCCCTGATATGCCGACCGCGTGTACGGCCACGACCATCAGAGCATAGCCGAGGGAGACCACCAGTGCCCCGAGGGTGAGCACCTGTCTGCCCATATGGGCAGCGATCCTCGGCGCGACGAAGGCCGCGGGGACGTAGCCGATGCCGAGGCCGGCGAAGACGAGGCCGGAGCCCAGCGGGGTCAGGCCCTGCCCCTCCTGCAGGTAGAGGGCGAACACCAGCATGAACGAGGCCATCGCGGCGAAGAAGCCGAGGATGATCGAGACGCCGACCGAGAAGGCCCGCTCCCGGAACAGGCACGGCGAGATCAGCGGCGCCCGGCCGGTGCGCTCCAGCCGGCTCTGCCGCAGCGCGAACAGGACCAGCAGCGGGACCGAGGTGGCCAGGGCCGCCCAGGTCCAGCCCGGCCAGCCCTGCTCCCGGCCCTCGATCAGCGGGACGACGAGGGCCAGCAGGCCCAGCGCGCCGAGCAGCGCCCCGAGCACGTCGAGGCCCTGCCGCCCGCTGCCGCGGGACTCGGGGATGAACCTGCGCATCAGCAGCAGCGAGGCGGTTCCGATCGGCACGCTGACCAGGAAGATGGAGCGCCAGCCCAGCCCGGCGATGTCCAGCCGGATCATGGTGCCGCCGATGAGCTGGCCGAAGGTGGCGCTGATGCCCATGGCCAGCGCGAACGCCGTGAACGCGCGGATCCGCTGCGGCCCGCTGAAGGCGGTGTTGATGATCGCCAGCATCTGCGGGGTCATCACCGCCGCGCCGACGCCCTGCACGACGCGCGCGGCGATCAGCACGCCCGCCGTCGGGGCCAGACCGGCCGCCAGCGAGGCCAGCGTGAACAGGACCATGCCGAGCGCGAAGGCCCGGCGCCGGCCGTACAGGTCGCCCAGCCGTCCGGCGGTGACCATGCCGGCCGAGTAGGCGAGGTTGAACACGGACACGACGAACTCGATGGCTGCGTTGCTGGCGTGCAGGTCCGCATGGATGGACGGGACGGCGACGTTGACCCCGAAGAAGTCCAGCCCGACCATGAGCATGCCCGACACCACGATCAGCATGCGAATCAGGGCCCGGGCGTTCATGCCCTCTTCGGCGGGCGGCGCCGGGGGCGCGAGGGAGAGTACGTTTTCTTCGACCGACATCAGGGGACTCCCGATCAATGTGCTCGGCAGGTGGGGACGGGACGACGAGAGGGCGACGCGGACGCGCGACCGGAAGCGAGCGCGCCTGACCGCCGGGGCTGCGAGCAGCGGACTCCCGGCGGTGCCCCCGTGCGAACGACGCGGCGAATCCGGCGGTCGACGCGGGCGTTGGTCGGAACCCGCGTCGCCCACCGGATTCGCCGGCGAACGGTGATTCACGCTGTGCTGATTCAGGCGGTGCTGATTCACACGACGCTGATTCGCACCGTGCTGATCCACACCATGCTCAGCACCCGGATCTCCCCCGGGAGACGCCAGGACGGCCGAGCGACAGTGTCATAGGATGCTGATAAGCGTGCTGATGACCGGGAACTGCGCGGCCGGGCTCAGGCCAGCGGCGCGATGCCCAGCGCCTCGAGCATGGCGGCCGGCGCCTTGTCCACGAACTGGAAGTCGCGCTGCATGCGGCCCCTCGGGTCCAGCGTGACCACCTGCGTGCCGACGACCTCGGGCTCCGTGCCGCCGGCGGGCGTCATCTCCCAGGTGTACCGGACCGCCTCGTGGTTGCTGTCCACCTTGGCCACCCGGAAGGTGTAGCCCTGCGTGGCGAACACGTCGTACGCCTCCGTCACGGCGTCCTCGATGCCCTGCAGGCCGTGGAACTCGGCGACCGAGTTCTTGTAGAGGGCGTCCGGCGCCCAGATCTCGGCGATGACCTCGCGGCGCGTTTCGGCGTCCGGTTCGGACCAGCTCGCGACGTACTTCTCGACGATTGCCTCGACGTCACTCATCAGAGTGCTCCTCGTACCGGTGGTAGCAGTGTTCAACGGGGCGCGACGTCAGCGCTTTCTGTGTTCAAGCTTGGCATCGGGATCGGAATCGCGTCGATTACCCCCGGGGTAATAAAAGCCACGCCGTATCCGCGCCCGCCCCCGCGCCGCCGGGCGCCCACCGCCGGACCTGCGGCGGGGAATGTCAGCGGGGCGTCAGAGAGCCCGACCTATGGTTGCAACGAGTTGTGACGCACACGCCCGGGGGGGGTTCGGCCACGCCCGCGCGCAGTCATCAGCGCAGTCCGCACAAGGCACGACGCACAGCGGACCAATGCGCGATCCATCGCAGAGCACTCCATCGAGCAGAAGGGCAGTCATGACCGCATACGCTCCAGCCGCCTCAGCGGCTCCAGCGACTCCAGCCGCTCCGACCGCCGCCGGGCGCGGCGCCGCCTCGCGGCTGCCGTCGCTGACCGGGCTGCGGTTCTTCGCCGCGGCGCTCGTGTTCCTGTTCCACAGCAGCCGGATCATCCCTCCGCTGACCCCGTTCCACGGCGCGACGGCGCACTGGTACATGACCGTGTGCACCGAGGGGGGCTGGGTCGGCGTCTCGTTCTTCTTCATCCTCAGCGGGTTCGTGCTGACGTGGGTGGCCAAGCCGACGGACCGGGCCCGCCGGTTCTGGCGGCGCCGGCTGACCAAGCTCTACCCGAACCACATCGTCACCTTCGTGGTGACCACGGTCCTGCTCAGCGTATCAATCCCCTGGTGGCGCTGGCTGCCGAACCTGCTGCTCGTGCAGTCCTGGTTCCCGGACACGCACCTCGACATCGTGTTCAGCGTGGACCAGCCGAGCTGGTCGCTGTCCTGCGAGATCGTGTTCTACCTCTGCTTCCCGCTGCTCTACCGGCAGCTGCTCAGGATCGCGCCGGAGCGGCTGTGGACGTGGGCCGGCGCGATGGTGGCGGCGATCGTCGCGGCCGCCACGTTCGCCCAGTTCGCCCTGCCCAGCACGCCCGCCGGCATGGTCCCCGGCCAGCCGGTCTTCCCCGCCTCGCAGTGGCAGGTCTGGTTCGTCTACGCCTTCCCGCCGGTCCGCATGCTCGAGTTCGTCCTCGGCATGCTGCTGGCCCGGATCGTGCTGGCCGGCCGCTGGATCAAGCTGCCGCTGGCACCCGTGCTCCTGCTCGTCTTCGGGTCCTATGCCGCCGCGTACGCAGTGCCCTGGGTCTACTCCGCGGTCGCCGTGTGCGTCGTCCCGCTCGCGCTGCTCATCCCGACCGTCGCGACGATCGACATCCACGGCAGGCGCTCCCCGTTCAGCGGCGTGGTCCTGGTCTGGCTCGGCGAGATCTCCTTCGCATTCTACCTGGTGCACGGGATCTGCATCGCCTTCGTGCGCTCCAAGGTGGGCTACGCGGTCTTCGGCTCGTGGACCGCGGCGGGCATGGTGCTGCTGCCCTTCGCAATGGCCGTAGTCGGCGCCTGGCTCCTGAACTCCCTCGTCGAGAAGCCGATGATGAAG
This sequence comes from Actinocrinis sp., assembly GCA_036501535.1. Taxonomy (GTDB): domain Bacteria; phylum Actinomycetota; class Actinomycetes; order Streptomycetales; family Catenulisporaceae; genus DASYAE01. The sequence continues at coordinate 4,066 of DASYAE010000009.1, forward strand.
TACGTCAGCAGGCCCGCCTCGGAGAGGCGCGCCCGGGCCGAAAGCGCCGCGGCCGGCCCGACTGACGGCGCCGCCGCCGCGTGAATCAATGCCCGCTCCAAGTAGCTCCGGTGGCCGTCGCAGCGCACTGTGACGGCCACCGGGTTGCCGGGCAGGCCTATGCGCACGGGGGGCTGAACGGGAGTTCGGGGACGTAGAGCTGCCATCGCGGCGCGGTGAGGTTGCCGGCGGTCGTGGCGCAGATCCGTGCTTTGGCCTGGCCGATGTCCAGGGCGGTCAACTCGATGGTGTGGTCGTCGCTGGCGCTCGCCAGGACCCGGCCGTCCGGGCTGAACGCGGCGTTGTCGATGGCCGCGGTGGGGCCGGTCAGCTGGCCGCGGGCGGTGGGATCGGCAGGATCGGCGACGTCCCAGAGCCGGACCGTGCCGTCGGCGCCGGCGCTGGCGAGCACCTTCCCGTCGGGACTGAACGCGACCCCCTCCACCCGGTCGGTGTGGCCGAGCAGGACCGTGCCGGGCAGGGTGAGCGTGTTGCCCCGGCGGCGGCCCCAGGTCTGGCGCAGTGCGTGCGAGACCAGCGGCAGCGCCTTGTTGGCCTGGCCGGCCGCGTCGGCGACCACGCGGGCCAGCAGCGCGCTCTCCACCGCGCATCCGACCCGGGCGGCCGGCAGGCTCACCGCGCGGCGCAGTTCGTCGGTGGTCATCGGGCCGACCAGCAGCTGGCTGTCCCGCAGCGCCTCGACCAGATCAGGCTGCTGCGAGCAGTGCGGGTAGAAGTCGGCCCTGATGCCCAGCACCAGCCGGGTCCGGCTGTTGGCCGCGCGGGCCGCGGTAAGCAGTGCCGTGACGAACGCGGTGCGCTCCGCCCGGTCCTGGCAGAGGGTGAAGGCCTCTTCGAACTGGTCGACCACCAGGAGCAGGGGCATGTCGCCGGGGCGGCGGTCAAGGGCCTGCAACACGTTCAGGTGCAGCGCGAGCGGGTTGGCGGTGAGGTCCTGGTGCAGGGCGGTGACCGAGCCCTCGGTCCACGCGGACAGGCGCGCTGCGCACTGCTCCAGCGGATGCGCGCCCGGTGTGAACAGCAGCGTCGGCCAGTGCGCCTCGGCCGTCACCCGGGGAATGAGCCCGGCTCGCAGCAGCGACGACTTCCCGGAGCCGGAGGCGCCGAACACGGCGAGGAACGGCGCGGTCCGCACCCGGGCGAAGAGTTCGTCAGTGAGCTGCTCCCGGCCGAAGAAGCCCTCTGAGTCCTCGGCCTGGAACGAGCGCAGTCCGACGTAAGGACATCGCTCGTCCGGTTCCGCCGCACCGGGTTCGCCCGGCGGGCCGGCGAGTTCGGCCGATACATCCCGCCAGCGCTTCTCCCATTCGCCGGGATCGCCGTCGCAGACGCGCACATACGCCAGGGTCACCGCCAGGCTGGGCAGCCTCCGGCCGGCCGCCGCGTCGGCGAGCGTCGACCACGAGTAGTGCGCCCGCCCGGCGAGCTCGCGATAGGTGGGGTTGCCCGCTTTCTCGCGCAGCCGCCGCAGATCGGCGGCGAAGTCAGGCAACGGACCCGCTTCGGGATCCAACGGTCGTTCCGGTCGCGGCACGCTCAGTCCCCCCGATCCACACCCCGTCGTGGTGCCACCGATTGTGCGGAACCCGTTGTGCGGTGTCCAGCCGCCGACACCGCACAACTTTTCCGGAGTAGATCAGGGGGCGCAGTGCTGCTCGATCCGACACAGTGCTCGATCAACTAGGAGGAATCCCATGTCCACACCGACCATCGACCGACGCCGGCACAGTCTGCGCCTCGGGCTCGCCACGACCGTGCTCGGCGCGCTCGGCCTCGCGTTCGGCGCGGCTGCCACCGCGTCCGCGACGGACGGCAACTCCATCGCGGCGACCGCGGCCGGCCAGCTCGGCGGCACCTGCGGCGAGTACTACGGCTGCCCCGCACTCGGGGAGTGGTGCGCGGAGTTCTCCAAGTGGGTCTGGGCGCAGAACGGCATCGACGTCTCCGGCCTGGACTCGTTCGCCGCGAGTTTCTACGACTACGGCGAGGCCCACGGCACCCTGTCCGGCACTCCGCAGGTCGGCGACGCGGTGGTCTTCGGCTACGACGCCGGCACCGACTACGCCGACCACGTCGCCATCGTGACCAGCGTGAACTCGGCCAGCCACACGATCGTGTCGGTGGGCGGCAACGAGAACGGCGGGGCCGGGGTCGTCGCCGAAGACGGCCCGTACACCTCGACGGTCGGCTCGAGCTCCGGTATGGGCATGCCGATCAGCGCCTACATCGCCCCGGTCGGACTGACCGCGGCCGTTCCCGGACAGCTGGTCGCCATCGGCAACGACGGCGGCATCTACCACCAGGTCCGCAACCCCGACGGGACCTGGAGCGGATTCAAGCCCCTGACGGCCTCGGACGGCACCGTCATGAAGGCGACCGACGCGTCCATCGCCGGCGATCCGGACGGCTCGTCCCAAGTGGTCGCGATCGGCGGGGACGGTTACGTCTACCACGAGGAGCGCACGGCGAGCGGGGTCTGGACGGGATTCCAGCCGATAGCCGGCGTGGGCACAGCGAAGATGGCCGCCAAGGCCGTTTCCATCACCGCTGATCCGGATGGGTCGGCCCAGCTGGTCGCGATCGGCAACGACGGCAACGTCTACCACGAGGAGCGCACCTACTCCGGCAGCTGGACCGGCTTCGAGCCGGTGGCCGGCGTGGGCACTCCGAAGATGGCCGCCGGCGTGGTCTCCATCGCCAGCGTCCCCGGCGCCGCGTAAGGCCCGTAAGACAGACATCGAAGGTGGGGTGGGCGGCCGTGGGTCACGCGGCCGCCCGCTCGGCGATCCGCCGCCCCGGATGCGCTTGCGGGCCAATAGTTCCTTGACATTATTCAGAAACCGAATTTAGCATCCGCAGCATGTCGAGCCCCACAGGACGGCGCCTCGGGCGCCCGAACCTTCTCACGCTGCTCGCGGGCATCGCCCTGACCTCCGCTCTCGCGCTCTCGACGACCGCCGGCGCGGCCTCCCCGGACCGGGCGGCGGACCCGGCGCCGGCCGCCAGCACCACGACGCTGCCGTCGACGACCTCGGCGGCCAGCCTCTACGTGTCCAACTGGCAGAACCTCACCGCGATCTGGAACGCGAGCAAGCTCAACCAGAACGACACCGGGAACTACGGGCCCCGGATCGCCGAGCTGCGCTCGAGCAACCAGTGGTCGACGAACCAGATCGTGGACTACACCGGCTTCTTCGAGGACGCCACCGACAACGTGAAGTACGACCAGGCCCACGACTTCGCGTCCAGCGCGTACCTCGACGAGAGCGGCACGCTGAACACCACCTACGGCCAGTACAACGGCTCGAGCACGCCGATCACGATCAAGCGCGACTACGTGATGGTCCCCGATGAGCCGTTCCTCGTCGTGCGGTACACCCTGACCAACCCGTCGACGACCAAGGCCTACTCCTGGAAGGTGCTCGACCAGGTCCACCTGAACAACACGTCGTCGAGCACGAACGTCGCGGCGAGCTACGACTCCACCCGCTCGGCGCTGTTCGGCAACATGACCGCCTCGGGCCAGGACGTGGTGGCCCTCGGCTCGTTCCAGAGCCCCACGGCGTACCAGGCCGGCAACGACTCCGACTGCACCGCGACCGACACCGGCGCGAGCGCCTGGTGCCAGTTCGACGCCAACGGCACCCTGGACGACAACGCCTCCGAGAGCACGCCGAACGCGGACCTCGGGTTCCAGAACACGGTGACGGTCGCGGCGAACAGCTCCCAGACGCTCTACTACTACCTGGCGGCCGGCTCGAGCCTGTCGGCGGCCCAGTCCGCGGCGGACACCGCGCGGGCCCAGACCGGCGCGCACTGGTTCAGCACCACGGCGACCGACTACTCGACCTGGCTCGCCTCCGGCAAGAACGTCTCGACCGGCGACAGCGGCGTCAACACGGCCTACCTGCGCAACCTGGTCGTGATGAAGAACTCGCAGAACCCGACCAACGGCCTGTTCCCGGCGGCCACCAACCCCGGCTCGTACGGGTACAAGGCGTGGATGCGCGACTCGGCCTTCGACGCGATGGCCCTGGACGCCAGCGGCCACTACGCCGAGGCCGCGCTGTTCTGGGACTGGATGGCCGCGAACCAGTTGAGCAACGGCACCTGGCACACGACCTACGACGAGTGGTCCGGCAGCTACGTCTCGTTCGTCGAGCCCGAATACGACAGCCTCGGCGAGTTCCTGGTCGGGGTCGAGAAACACTACGCGGACACCGGCAGCGCCTCGTTCCTCGCCGCGATGTGGCCGGCGGTCCAGGCCGCGGCGAACTTCATCCAGGGCAACATCGCGAGCAACGGCCTCGGCGCCGCGGACGCGAGCATCTGGGAGGAGTCCGTCCAGTACAACGTGTTCACGCAGGCGTTCTACGTGGCCGGCCTGCGCGCGGCGGCGACGCTGGCGCAGCAGGACGAGTCGGCGGCCTCCACGGCCGACGCCTGGAACGGCGCGGCGAGCACGATCCTGTCCGCGGTGCAGCGCAGCGACACCGCCAGCCCGCCCGGGCTTTACGACGCGAGCGGCGGCTACTACGACCGCGGCATCGCGACCGACGGCACGACCGTCAATTCCCTGCTCGACTCCTCCTCGCTCGCCCTGGTCGTCTTCGGGGACGTCGACGCCTCCTCGTCGCGGGCAACGGCGATGGCCTCCACGATCGGCACGAACCTGACGCACGACACGTACGGCATCGCGCGGTACACGAACGACGACTATTACTACGACAGCCCGTACGACCCGGCCGGCGACGAGGCGCTGGCGGCCGAGCCGGTCTGGCCGAACATGACCATGTTCGACGCCATGTACGACGTCTTCAGCGGCCAGAGCACGTTGGCGTTCGACCGTTTGCAGTACTACGCGAGCGTGTCGGGCGTGGGCTACATGCCGCCGGGCGAGGCGGTGGCGTGGCCGACCAGCCAGCCGGTGCTCAGCACCATGTCCGAGCCGCTGACCGCGTCCTCGTTCGTGATGGCGGCGCTGGCCTACAGCGGGCTCTACGATCCGCGGGTCCAGGCGGCGAACGCGAACGCCGGCGCGTACGCGACGATCAACGTCACCACGACGCCGAGCAACGACTGGAGCGAGTGGACGAACATCCCCTACTACACCTATCCGAAGGGCGTGAGCACCTCCGGCTCGGGGATGACCGACATCCGCGACGTCTACATCTGCAACGACGCGAACAACATCTACGTGCGCGTCGACAACGACTCGGGCTCGTTCTCGGCCTACAACACGACGCCGAGATTCGCTCTGCTGGTCTACGCGCAGGACTTCAACCATTCGGCCTCGCTGGCGAGCAGTACGACCGGGGAATACGGCCGAACGCTGGACCATCCGATGAACTACCTGGTGGGCCGGTGGAGCGACAGCAACGCCTTCGCCGACTTCACCGCCGCATCGGGCGGCTGGAGCGCCGGCGCCGGCCTCAGCACGATCGCACCGCAGTGGGACACCACCACCGGCCGGATCGAGGCCGCGATCCCGATCTCGGCGCTGGCCAGCGGCGGCTCCGCACCGCTCGGATCGTATTCCTACCTGGATATAGAGCTCGTTTACCAGAATCCCACCACCGGGGTCTGGGATGATGACGACCTGGGCGCCGTCCACTACCGGCTGACCGGCTCCGGAACCGCGTGGCTGTACGGCAACACCGCACGCTGACCGGACCAGCGCCCGGCCGTCCCGGCCCGCCGCTCAGGCGGACCGGGACGGCCGGCGCACCCGGCGTCCGGCCCATCCGACCACCCGGCCATCTGACCACCCAGCACCGGATCCGACCGAGACGACGGACAGCAACGGACAGCACTTGAACGCGAAATCGTCCACCGGACGCGACCTCACCCAGACCGCGGTGCTGGCCCTGCTGGGCCGGTCCGGGCCGATGTCGCGGGCCGACGTGGCCCGGGAGCTCGAGATCAGCCCGCCGACGGTGACGCAGGTGGTGCGCCGCCTGATCGAGCAGGCGATGGTGCAGGAACTGGACCAGGCGCCCTCGCGCGGCGGACGGCGCGGACAGCTCATCGGGCTGGTCGGCACGGCGGCGCGCGCGGTCGGGGCGAAGGTGGCGGCGGACCACATCGCGATCGTCGAGGCACGGCTCGACGGCTCGGTGCTCGCCGAGCACGCCCTCCCCTTCGACACGACCGCTCCGGACGCCGCCGGCCGGCTCGCCTCGGCGCTGCGCCCGTTCGTCGAGGAGCAGGCGGACATCCCCCTGCTCGGGCTCGGCGTCGGCGTGCCGGGCGTGGTGGACAGCCCGGACAGCGGCCGGGTCCGGGCGCCGACGCTCGGCTGGCGCGACGTGCCGCTGGGGCGGCACCTGCACGGCGCGCTCGGGCTGCCGGTGCTCGTCGAGAACGACGTCAAGGCACTGACGGTAGCCGAGCAGCTGTTCGGCCGGGGCCGCCGGCACCGCGACTTCCTGGTGCTGACGATCGGCAGCGGCGTGGGGCTCGGCATCGTGGCGGGCGGCTCGGTCTACCGCGGATCGCGCGGCGGCGCCGGCGAGTTCGGCCACTTCCCGGTCGACCCGCAGGGCCCTGCGTGCGCCTGCGGCAACCGCGGCTGCCTGGAAACCTTCGTCGGCTCGGCCGGCCTGGTGCGCGCCGCCCGGGCCGCGGGCGTGCTGAGCGCCGGGCAGGACGTCGGCCGGCTCCAGGAACTGGCCGACCGCGGCGACCGGCAGGCCCGCGAGGTCTACGCCGACGCGGCGGCGCTGCTGTCCCGAGCCGTCGCCGCACTGATCACGACGCTCGACCCCGAAATCGTGATCGTGCTCGGCGAGGGCGCCGCCGCCTGGCGGCACTGGGACGCGTCCTTCCGGGCCGGCCTGGTCGGCTCGATCCCGCCGCCGATGTCCGACACCCCGGTCGAGGTGGAGCCCTGGGACGACTCCGCGTGGGCACAGGGCGCCGCTGCGATCGTGCTGGCCACCCCGCTGGACCTGGCCGGCCTGGCCGGCCGCCAGACCGAGCAGGTGCTCGCCCGCTTCCACGGCCAGCCGGTGTCCTGAGCGCCCGAATCGGCAGCGGCGTCACGCGGGCGCGGGGCCGGACTCGATGGCATCGATCAGCTTTCGCAGCTCCGAGATGTCCTCCAGGCTCGTCAGGGCGATCTCGGCGCCGCTGTAGATCAATTCGTCGACGGCGTTCGGGCCGGTGGCCACTCCGACAGCGTGGACACCGGCATCCACAGCGCCCTGCATGTCATGAACCGTGTCGGCGACGACCAGCGTCTTCTCCCTCGGTGTCGGCCGACCGGACGCGTCGACCGAACGGCGTCGAGCGGCGTCCATCATGAGGCTCCGCTGCATCAGAGGGTTTCCATACGATCCGTTCGCGATGTCCAGGAACGGGGAGAGGCCGAACGCGCCGGCCTTGATCGCTGCTATCTCCTTGATGCTGCCGGTGATGACGCTCTGCCGGATCCCCTCGCGCATGGCGAACTCCCGAAGACTCGACAGCGCGCCGGGAAGCACTCGCCCCTCGCTGGCGAGTTCCTCCCTCTGCTCGCCGTACGCATCGAGGGCGCCACGCACCGATCAGGCAGGGCCTAGGCAAAGTCGCATGACGTCCGTTTTCTGGTTATGTGGGCGAGGGGTGGGGCGGGGTCGCGGGTGCTGTCGCACAGGCCGGCGAATGGGATCTGGAGCATCGTCTCGATGGTCTGCTCTCTCATTTGTGTGGACTCGGGCACCTGCTTCGCGCTTTGAGTGGAGCGCAACCTGACGGCCCGTCATGCTTGACTGATGAGTTCTGTTCCGACGCCGCAGGGGTTCGACCCCGACGGCCTGGTGCGCCAGTGGACGCGCGGGGCCGAAGCGGGCGACGCCATAGCCATGGGTCTATCCGCGGCGTATGCGATGAAGCAGGACTGGGAGGCTGCCGAGCTGTGGGCACGGCGCGTCCTGGACAGCGACCTGAGCACTGCTGGCATGTGGTTGCTCGCAGGGATCCGGGAGCGGCGCGGGGACGAGGCCGGGGCCCAGGAGTGGAATCGCCGCGCAGAGGAGGCGCAGAGCCGTATGCCCGCGGGGCTCGATTTCGCGCGACTGGTCACTCCGATCGTCGAGCGCTTCGGTGATGAACCGGATCCGGAGCAGCTGCGCGCCGCCGCGCAGGCCGGCGACATCGTGGCGATGACCGCCCTTGGCATGCCG
>DASYAE010000010.1:0-49745 GCA_036501535.1 Actinocrinis sp.
TGCCGAGGGTTGTATGTGCTTTGCTTCGGGCCGACCCGATGGGTCGGCCCGAAGCATGTCGGGGTCAGTGTTCGATCAGTACTTGGGGCCGACGAATTCATCCATGCAGGCGACCGATTCGCGGCGGGCGATGGACACGCAGTTGCGGTTGTTCATGCGCCACTCGATGCCGAGTACGTCGAGCGTGCCGGTGAACAGATCCCGGATGTCAATGCTCTCGTTCGTGAAGTGGTAACGCGGGTAGTCGTAGCGCTTCTTCTCGCCGCGAATCATCTTGGTCGTCCAGTTGGTGACCCGGCAGCCGTCCGAGTGGATCAGGCCTCGGATGAACTCCTTCGGATGGTTGTCCACGATGAATTTCTGCCACTCCTCCAGCATGATCGTGCGCATGTGCTTCCTGCCCGGCCCGTGCTGGGGGAAGAGGCAGACCCAGTGTGCTGAATACGACTGCACCTCGATGCATCCGGGTTTCTGCCGACGGTTAGTGTGCCCGCCCGGCATGACGAGCTTCATCGCTTCCTCGGCGGCGTCGATGAGTCCGGGCCACGCGTTCGCGCAGTAGATCGAGAGTGTGTGCTTTCTGCGCTTATGGATGATGTGCCCGTCGCCCAGGTACAGGCCGAGGAGGTAGGAGTAGGGCTTCTCGGGGAGCTGGTAGGCATGGCAGGAGCGGCACGAATCCTGGGGTTTCGCAGGATAGGCGTCAGGATGGCGTTTACGGTCCAGGTGTTTCCAGTAGCCGATCGTGCCCTTAGGCACTCGCAGCTCCGCTGCGACCGCGCCGTTTTCGGCACCGTCTCGCAGGAGGCTGATTGCTGTGGTACGAATGTGCGAAGGATGGCCCGTTGTGGTCATACGCCGGAGCATGGCGGAAATTTCCTGGTAAGGGCAGGGAAACAACGAAAGGTCCACTCCGAAGAGTGAACCTTTGTTCGAGTCGAAGTGCCCCGGGTGGGATTCGAACCCACACTGAACGGGACTTGAATCCGCTGCCTCTGCCGCTGGGCTACCGGGGCTCCTCCATACCCGGGTCAGCATAGCGGATCACACAGTGGCGATGCTCCTCAGTAAGCCCGTCCACTAGGCTGGGCGCATCCCTGCGATCAGGGCGACCGGACCGGACGAAGGACTGAGGAGCGGCCGACCATGACAGCCGAGGAGCGCGGCACGCAGCGCAAGCGCGTCGTCATCGCCGAGGACGAGGCGCTGATCCGGATGGACCTGGCCGAGATGCTGCAGGAGGAGGGCTACGAGGTCGTCGGGCAGGCCGGGGACGGCGAGAACGCGGTCAAGCTGGCCTCGGAGCACCGGCCGGACCTGGTGATCCTGGACGTGAAGATGCCGGTCCTTGACGGCATCTCGGCGGCCGAGCGGATCGGCGCGGAGAAGATCGCGCCGGTGCTGATGCTGACCGCCTTCTCCCAGCGGGAGCTGGTCGAGCGGGCCCGGGACGCTGGAGCGATGGCCTACCTGGTCAAGCCGTTCTCGAAGGCCGACCTGGTGCCGGCGATCGAGATGGCGACCAGCCGGTACGAGGAACTGCGCGCGCTGGAGGGCGAGGTCGCCGACCTCGCCGCGCGGTTCGAGACCCGCAAGCTGGTCGATCGGGCGAAGGGCCTGCTGCAGGCCCAGCTGGGGATGACCGAGCCGGAGGCCTTCCGGTGGATCCAGAAGACCTCGATGGACCGCCGGCTGACCATGCGCGAGGTGGCTCAAGCCGTGGTGGACGGGGTGGCGATGCCGGCCGACGACAAGGCCGCGCCCGGCTCGAGCCAGGAGGTCGCGCAGTAGCGCGGCGGCGGTAGCTCGATTCGATTCGCCGCGCTCCGCGGCCGGAAACGCAGCGGTGTTTCCTACGGTATCGGAGCGCGGCGATCTCTTTGTGTGCCCGTGTCGTGACCGGAGTGCAGGGCCCGGACCTCGCCCGGGACCACCGGTTCGCACGGAAGCGGAATTCGGCGCGCACCCTCTGTAAGGGAAATCGCTCGATCCTGCCCGGCTGCCGCATTTCCGGCGTTCTCCGGCGATTCCATGCGGTGCGGGGAATTGTTTCAGGGCGAATAGATCCCGTCGGGGCGCCGGAATCGGAGCGATGAGGCTATTCAGAACGGGGCACGCTGACCAGGGATGATAAGGGCACGTTCGCCGAGCGGTCGCGATTCCGGGACGAGCGGGGCCAGACGTAGGATGATCGGCTGTCTATCCAATCGCTCAGATGATCTAGTTTACCGTTTCGATACGCTAACAGTCTTCTAGCCGCCTTAACGGATCTCTACCATAAACCCCACTCCGTGCTCATACGCTGACGCACTGCACGACGGTGCGGGCCTGGAATGAGGTTCTTGACAATGGCGACTGATGCCCCACCGGCTCCGGCTGCGGCGGCGAATGCTCTCAAACGACAAGTAGGTATGATCGGCCTGCTGTGGGCGTCCGAGAGCTCGATCATCGGCTCCGGCTGGCTCTTCGGCGCGAAGAAGGCCCTGGTGGCGGCCGGTCCCTCGGCGGTCATCGCCTGGGGCATCGGCGCGGTGGCGATCATCATCCTGGCGCTCGTGCACGCCGAGCTCGGCGGCATGTTCCCGGTGGCCGGCGGCTCCGCGCGGTTCCCGACCTATGCGTTCGGCGGTGCGGCGGGCGCCTCCTTCGGCTGGTTCGCCTGGCTGCAGGCGGCGTCGGTGGCCCCGATCGAGGTCGAGGCCGCGATGGGATACGCGCAGCACTACTCGTTCGCCGCCAGCTGGCTCAACGCGGCAGGGAACATCCACGGGATAGGTTTCCTCGTGGCTATAGTGCTGATGGCCGTGTTCGTAGCGGTCAACTTCTTAAGTATTAAGATATTGACAACGACCAACTCGGTCGTGATGTGGTGGAAGATCGCCATCCCGCTGCTGACCATCCTGGTCGTCGCGGTGACGCACTTCCACGGCTCGAACTTCACCGCGGGCAACGGGTTCATGCCCGACGGCATGCACGGCGTCTTCGCCGCGGTCAGCGGCAGCGGCATCATCTTCGCCCTGCTCGGCTTCGAGCAGGCGATCCAGCTCGGCGGCGAGTCGGCGAACCCGAAGAAGGACCTGCCGCGGGCCACCATCTACTCGATCCTGATCGGCGCGGCGATCTACATCCTGCTGCAGGTGTTCTTCATCGGCGCGATCCCGGCCGCGAACATCCCCAAGCTGTGGGCGAACCTGGACTTCCCCGGCATCTCCGGCCCGTGGGCGGGTCTGACCACGCTGATCGGCCTCGGCTGGCTCGGCACCGTCCTGTACATCGACGCGGTCGTCTCCCCGGTGGGCACCGGCCTGATCTACACCACGGCCACCTCGCGCTACTCGATCGGCCTGGCCAAGAACGGCTACTGGCCCAAGGAGTACGGGTACCTGACCCGCGAGGGCCTGCCTTGGATGGGCCTGATCACCTCGTTCGTGATCGGCTGCGTCTGCTTCCTGCCGTTCCCGAGCTGGGGCAAGTTCGTGGGCTTCATCACCTCGGCCAGCGTGCTGATGTACGCCGGGGCGCCGCTGGCGTTCGGCGTGTTCCGCAGCAAGCTGCCGGACGTGGAGCGGCCGTACCGGCTGCCCGGCGGCTCGGTGATGGCGCCGCTGGCCTTCGTGGTGGCGAACCTGGTCATATTCTGGTCCGGCTGGAGCACGCTGGAGGGCCTGGCCGCCGCCATCCTGATCGGCTACGTGATCCTGATCGCCACCCGGGTGCTCAACCTCAACCCGATCCGGCCGGTGCTCGACCTGAAGGCCGCCCAGTGGCTGCCGGTCTACCTGATCGGCATCATGTTCCTCGAGTGGATAAGCGACTTCGGCCCGCTGCACAGCTTCCTGTTCAAGAAGCCGTGGCTGGACAACTGGTGGATCGACATCATCGCGGTGTCCGCGTTCAGCCTGATCATCTACTACTGGGCGCAGGCGGTCTCGCTGCCCCAGCAGAAGATCGAGGAGGGCATCCAGTCGGTGCACGTGGAGGAGGCCGTCGGGCACTGACGCGCCCGCGGTCGTCCGCTTGGGACCCGGCCCGGCCCGCCACAACGACGTGGCGGGCCGGGCCGCCTCGTATCCGCCTAGCGGTCCATGATCATGCAGGTGATGCGTGCGGTGCACACCCGGCGGTTCCGCTCGTCGGTGATGACGACCTCGTAGGACGCGACGGTGCGGCCAAGGTGCAGCGGGGTGGCCACCGCGGTGACGATGCCCTCGGTGGCGGCGCGGTGGTGGGTGGCGTTGATGTCGACGCCGACGGTGATCTTGTCCGGCCCGGCGTGCAGGGCGGCGCCGATCGAGCCGAGGGTCTCGGCCAGCACGACCGACGCGCCGCCGTGCAGCAGCCCGAGCGGCTGCGTGTTCCCCTTGACCGGCATCGTGGCGACCAGCCGCTGCGGGGTGAGCTCCCGGTACTCCACGCCGAGTTTCGAGGCCAGATCGCCCCCGGCGTAGATGGCGCCGTAGAGCTTCTTGAACTCCGCCTCGAAATCCCGCTCGGCCATGGTTTCCGCCGCCTTCCGCGCGTCGTGGTGGACTGTCCGTGTCGGACCCGGCGAATAGGATCGCAGGTGTGAAGACGATGGGAGTGCGGCTGTGAGTGAGATCACCGAGGCGCCGGCGCCTGGTGCCGAGTGCCGGTTGATGCTGGTCGACGGCCACTCGATGGCTTATCGCGCGTTCTTCGCGCTGCCGGCCGAGAACTTCACCATCGCCACCGGCCAGGCGACCAACGCGATCTACGGCTTCACCTCGATGCTGATCAACGTGGTGCGGGACGAGAAGCCCACCCACCTGGCGGTCGCCTTCGACGTGTCGCGCGCGACGCTGAAGCGCACGCAGATGTTCCCCGAGTACAAGGCGCAGCGGTCCGCGGCGCCGCAGGAGTTCGTCGGGCAGGTGGAGCTGCTCACCGAGCTGCTGGCCGCGCTGAAGGTCCCGGTCTTCCGCAAGGAGGGCGCGGAGGCGGACGACCTGATCGCGACGCTGGCGACGCAGGCCGCGCAGGAGGGGTACAACGTCGATATCGTGACCGGCGACCGGGATGCGCTGCAGCTGGTCAACGACCGGATCACGGTGCTGTATCCGCGCAAGGGCGTGGCGGACCTGGTCCGGTACACGCCCGCGGCGGTCGAGGAGAAGTACACCCTGACTCCGACGCAGTACCCTGACTTCGCGGCGCTGCGCGGCGACCCCTCGGACAACCTGCCGTCGATCCCGGGGGTGGGGGAGAAGACCGCGGCGAAGTGGATCCGCGAGTTCGGCTCGCTGGACGGCCTGCTGGAGCGGGTCGGCGAGGTGAAGGGCAAGGTGGGGGACGCCCTGCGGGACCACGTGGAGCAGGTGCGGATGAACCGCCGGCTGACCGAGCTGGACCGGGCGGTGGAGCTGGACGCTCGGCCGGCCGACCTGGCCCGGTCGGACGGCGACGCGGAGGCCGTGGACCACCTGTTCGACACGCTCCAGTTCCGGGCGCTGCGCGGCCGGATCGGCGAGGTGTTCGGGCTGGACGGCGCGGCGGCCGGGGAAGGTGCGGCGGAGGCGACCGCTGCGGCCGAGCTGGAGTGCGCGGTGCTCGACACCGGGCAGCTGGCGCCGTGGCTGGCCGAGCGGCTGCCGGCCGGGCGCACGGCCCCGGCGGGGCTGCTGGTCGAGGGGACGTGGGGCCGGGGCACCGGCACGCTGACCGGGATCGCGCTGGCGACCGGGGACGGGCACGCCGCGTTCATCGACCCGACCCGGCTCGATCCGCAGGACGAGCAGGCTTTCTCGGCCTGGCTGGAGGATCCGGGCCGGCCGAAGGTGCTGCACGACGCGAAGGGCCCGCTCCTGGCGCTGGCGGCGCACGGCTTCGAGCTGGCCGGGCTGGCCGGGGACACCGCGATCGCGGCCTATCTCGTGCAGCCGGGCCAGCGTGGCTACGAGCTGGCCGACCTGGCCCGCCAGTACCTCGGCCGGCAGCTGTCGGTCGAGGAGGAGCCGAACGGCCAGCTGGCGCTCGACGCGACGGTGGACGAGGACGACGCGGCGCGCAAGCTCATGGCGTCGGCGCAGGCGGTGCTCGACCTGTTCGCGCATCTCGACGCCCTGCTGGAGGAGCGGGCGCAGGCCGGGCGCGGCGAGCCGGGGGAGCAGGTCGAGGGCGGCGCGGTGGCCGGGAACCTGCTGCGGGACGTGGAGCTGCCGCTGGCCGAGCTGCTGGCCCGGATGGAGCGGGCCGGGATCGCGGCGGACCGGGAGTACCTCTCCGATCTGGAGGTCGGCTTCGCCGCGGACGTGAAGCACGCGGTGGAGGAGGCGCACACCGCGGTGGGCGTGCAGTTCAACCTCGGCTCGCCGAAGCAGCTGCAGGAGATCCTGTTCGGGCAGCTGAACCTGCCGAAGACGAAGAAGATCAAGACCGGCTACACCACCGACGCGGACGCGCTGGCCTGGCTGGCCGGGCAGACCGACAACCCGCTGCCGGTGATCCTGCTGCGGCACCGCGACGTCAGCAAGCTGCGCACCACGGTCGAGGGCCTGATCAAGACCGTGATGGACGACGGCCGGATCCACACCACGTTCAGCCAGACGATCGCGGCGACCGGGCGGCTTTCGTCGACCGACCCGAACCTGCAGAACATCCCGGTGCGCACCGAGGAGGGCCGCCGGATCCGGCGCGCCTTCGTGGCCGGCGAAGGCTTCGACTCGCTGATGACCGCGGACTACAGCCAGATCGAGATGCGGATCATGGCGCACCTCTCCGGCGACGCGGGCTTGATCGAGGCCTTCAACTCCGGCGAGGACCTGCACACCTCGGTCGCCTCCCGGGTGTTCTCGGTGCCCCCGAAGCAGGTGGACTCGGAGCTGCGGCGCCGGGTCAAGGCGGTCTCGTACGGCCTGGCCTACGGGCAGTCGGCCTACGGCCTGGCGCAGGGCCTGGGGGTCACCAATGCCGAGGCGACCCGGATGATGGAGGACTACTTCGCCAGGTTCGGCGGGATCCGGGACTACCTGCACTCGGTGGTGGACCAGGCGCGCAAGACCGGGTACACCGAGACGGTCCTGGGGCGCCGGCGCTATCTGCCGGATCTGAACTCGGGCAATCCGCACCTGCGGCAGATGGCCGAGCGGATGGCGCTCAACGCGCCGATCCAGGGCTCTGCGGCGGACATCATCAAGATCGCGATGCTGAACGTGGACCGGGCGCTGCGGGAGGGCGGCCTCGCCTCCCGGCTGCTGCTGCAGGTGCACGACGAACTCGTGCTCGAGGTCGTGGCGGCGGAGCGCGAGCAGGTCGAGGGCCTGGTGCGGCGGGAGATGGGGGCGGCGTATCAGCTGCGCGTCCCGCTGGACGTGTCGGTCGGCCTCGGCAGCGACTGGCACGAGGCGGGGCACTGACCGGGACCGTCCGGTACCGCGTGCGCGGGGCTGCGGCCCGCCGTTCGCAGTAGTCCGGGAAGACGCGCGGTCCGTCGGCGGTTGTCATGGATCATGGCGACTCTCGGATTGATCGGCAGCGGACACATCGGCGGCGCGCTGGCCCGGCTGGCGGTGGACAACGGCTTGGACGTGGTGCTGAGCAACTCGCGCGGTCCGCAGACACTGGCCGCCCCGGCGGCCGAGCTCGGCCCGCGGGCGTCGGCGGGGACCGGCCGGGAGGCGGCCACGGCGGGCGACTGGGTCGTGGTGACCATTCCGGTGCGCGCGTACCCGGATGTGCCGCGGGAGGCGCTGACCGGGAAGACCGTGTTGGACACCGGCAACTACTATCCGCAGCGCGACGGGGACATCGCCGAGCTGGACTCCGGCGCGACGACGAGCAGTGAGCTGCTCCAGCGGCACCTCGACGGGTCGCACGTGGTGAAGGCGTTCAACAACATCTACTTCAAGCACCTGCTGGACCTGTCCCGCCCGGCGGGCGCCGCGGACCGGACGGCGCTGCCGATCGCCGGGGACGACGCGGACGCTAAGCGCGGGGCGACCGAACTGCTCGGCCTGCTCGGCTTCGACGCCGTCGACGCGGGCGCGCTGCGCGAGGGCCGACGCTTCCAGCCGGGCACGCCCGCATACGGAAAGCTCTATGTGGCCGGGGATCCCGACGCTTTCGCGCAACAGCCGGGCAACCCGGCCCCCGCGGCGGCGGTCATTCGCGCGCTGGCTTCGGCCGAGGTCTGATCAGGGGGCGAGGCCGAGCGAGCGCACGATGAAGCGCTCGAACATCGCGTCGAAGTCCCGCGCGGCCTCCGGGTCGTCGCCGGCCGCCGCGCTCTCGGCCGCGACCTCGGCCAGGTTCGGGTAGCGGCCCTCGGCGACCACGGCGGCCAGGTAGGCCATCTGGGCCTGGTTGCGCTGCTGCGCGCTGACTCCGCTGCGCTGCTCCTGGAGCCGCTGCGCGAGTTCGAACTCGACGAAGGAGCGGATGCCGCCGGAGAGCAGGGCGACCGCCTCGAACTTCTCGGCCGGCCGCAGGTCGGTGGCTTTGAGCACGCCGAGCACGTAGTCGGTGTGGCGCAGCAGGTTCGGGCCGAGCGAGGGGACCGTGCTCATCGCCGGGACCATCCACGGGTGGCGGTGCAGCAGGGCGCGGCCCTGCCGGGCCAGGTCGAGCAGGTCGGCGCGCGGGTCGCCGCTGGGCGCCTCCGGCAGGTCGTACTCGGCGACGACCTGGTCGATCATCAGGTCGAGCAGGTCGTCCTTGCTCGGCACATACCGGTACAGGGACATGGTGCCGGAGCCGACCTCGGCGGCGATCCGGCGCATCGAGATCGCCTCGTAGCCGTGCTCGTCGGCCAGGCGCACCGCGGCCTCGGCGATCGACTCCCGGGTGTGCGCCGGCCGCGGCCCGCGGCCGCGGGTCTGCGGTCGCTGCCAGATGACGGTGTGGGGTTCGGACGCCGGTGCGGGCCCGTCGGGCTCCTCGGCCGGTGTGTCGATCATCTCTGTGCTCATCACCTCCCTGGTCACGTTCTCGCTCACATTAGTGAGTGACCCGCATTGCGTACGGCGTACGCGGCGAGGTAGAGTCCCGGACAGTTAATGCGTACGGCGTACCCAGATATGCCCTGCCCGCTGAGACCCGACCGGCCGCCGAGCCTTGGAGGAGCGATGGACCGATGCATGCCGTTCTGATCGAGGACCTGCGCAAGAACTACGGGAAGACCGCCGCGCTGGCCGGGCTCGACCTCGCCGTCCCGGCCGGATCGGTCTGCGGCCTGCTCGGCCCGAACGGGGCCGGCAAGACGACCGCGGTGCGCATCGTCGCCACGCTGGCCCGGCCGGACTCCGGGCGGGTCGTGGTGGCCGGGTGGGACGCGGCGCGCCGGGCCGCTCGGGTGCGCGAGCGGATCAGCCTGGCCGGGCAGCACGCCGCCGTGGACGAGAACCTGACCGGGCGGGAGAACCTGATCCTGGTCGGCCGGCTGCGGCACCTCGGCGGGCGCGGCGCGAAGGCCCGCGCGGACGAGCTGCTGACCGCCTACGGGCTCGACGGCGCCGCGGACCGGCTGGTGAAGGGCTACTCCGGCGGGATGCAGCGGCGGCTCGACCTGGTCGCCAGCCTCGTGGTGCCGCCCGCGGTGCTGCTGCTCGACGAGCCGACCACCGGCCTGGACCCGCGTTCGCGCGCCCAGATCTGGGAGCAGGTCGGGCGGATGGCGGCGCAGGGCACCACGGTGCTGCTGACCACGCAGTATCTCGACGAGGCGGACCGGCTGTGCGACCGGATCGCCGTGGTGGACCACGGGCGGGCCGTGGCGGACGGGACCGCGCGCGAGCTGAAGGACCGGATCGGGGCCCGGATCACGGTCACCGTCGTGGATGTGGCGAGCCTCGGCGCGGCGGCCCGCGTCCTGGCCACCTTCGGCGCCGGCGAGCCCTTCACGGACGCCGAGCGGCGGTCGGCCGGTATCGCGGTCGAGGCCGGGGGCGCCACCGTGCCGGGGGTCGTGCGGGCGTTGGACGCCGCGGGGGTCGCCATCGAGGACGCCGCGCTCCAGCGCCCGACGCTGGACGAGGTCTTCCTCAGGCTCACCGGCTCCGATCCGGAGCCGCCGCGAGATGTCGAGGCCGAATACGCTGCGGGCGCCGCGGGAGAGGGCGAGTCCTGATGCCCGAGTCAATCGTCGCTGCATCGGCCGCGCCGTCCGCGCCGTCCTTCGAGCCGCCCGGCGCCGCAGCGCGCGTCTCCCGCGTCTTCTCGGACGGCTGGGCCGTGCTCCTGCGCGACCTGTCGCGGCTGCGCCACGCGCCCGCTCTGGCCTTCCTCGGCGTGGCGGCGCCGGCCGGCTTCCTGCTCATCTTCGCCTACCTGTTCGGCGGCGCGGTCTCGCTGACCGGATCAGGGGTCTCGCGCCAGGCCTACCGCGAGTACCTGGTGCCGGGGATCTTCGCCACCACCGTGATCAACGGGATGGTGACGACGGCCGGCACCGCCGCCGAGGACTCGCTGCGGGGCATCACCGACCGGATCAGGTCCCTGCCGGCCGCGCGCTCGGCGCTGCTGTTCGGGCGCACCGGGACCGACCTGCTGCTCGCCGTGTTCTCGCTGGCCGTGATGGCAGGCTGCGGATATGCCGTGGGCTGGCGGGCCGATCGCGGCGCCGCGCAGACGCTGAGCGCTTTCGGCCTGCTGCTGCTGTTCAGCTACGCGGTCGGCTGGGCCGGGACGTGGATGGGACTCGCGGTCGGCAGCCGGGAGGCGATGCAGCTGCTCGGCCCGGTGCTCTTCGGGCTGCCGTTCTACTCGGCGGCCTTCGTGCCGACCGCGGGCATGCCGACGGTGCTGCGCGCGATCGCCGAGTGGAATCCGGTCAGCGCCCTGGTCGTGGCGTGCCGGCGGGACTTCGGCGACCCCGGCGGCACCGTGCCGGGCGGGGCCTGGCCGTTGCAGCATCCGACGCTCGCGGCCGTCGGCTACGCGCTGATCATCCTGCTGATCGCGGTTCCCGCCGCGGTGCGGCGGATGTACCGCGGCCGCTGAAAGCGGACTGACGGCGGCTCACCGGACCGGCGCTGATCCGGTGAGCCGCCGTCAGGCAGTACTTGTCCGCCGTCGCAGTCAGCCCACGTGCATCGTGGGCACGCCGTCGTCGGGCACGATCAGCGCGGGCCCGGTGGCCTTGGCGACGTCCTCCGCGGTCACGCCCGGCGCGAGTTCGCGCAGCACCAGGCCGCTGGGCTCGATGTCCACGACGGCCAGGTCGGTGATCACCCGGTTCACCACCCGCTTGCCGGTCAGCGGCAGCGTGCAGTGCTCGACCAGCTTGTGCCCGCCGTCCTTCGCCGTGTGCTCCATCAGCACGACGACGCGCTTGGCGCCGTGCACCAGGTCCATCGCCCCGCCCATGCCCTTGACCATCTTGCCGGGGATCAGCCAGTTGGCCAGGTCGCCCTCGCGCGAGACCTGCATCGCGCCGAGCACCGCCACGTCGATCTTCCCGCCGCGGATCATGCCGAAGGAGGCCGCCGAGTCGAACAGCGCCGCGCCCGGCAGCAGGGTGACGGTCTCCTTGCCGGCGTTGATCATGTCGGGGTCCTCGTCCCCCTCGTACGGGTAGGGGCCGGTGCCGAGGATGCCGTTCTCCGACTGGAGGACCACGGTCACCGCGTCCGGCACGAAGTTCGGGATCAGCGTGGGCAGGCCGATGCCGAGGTTGACGTACTGGCCGTCGCGCAGCTCCAGCGCGGCGCGGGCGGCCATCTGCTCGCGGGTCAGGGCCATGTCAGCTCGCCTCTCCGGCCGCCGGGCGGGACCGCACGGTGCGCCGCTCGATGCGCTTGTCCGCGACCGTCACGGGCACGACGCGGTGCACGTGCACGCCGGGCAGCTGTACCGCCGCCGGGTCGAGTTCTCCGGGCTCGACGATGCGCTCCGCCTCCGCGACGCAGATCCGCCCGGCCATCGCGGCCAGCGGGTTGAAGTTCATCGCCGAGCCGTTGAAGGAGAGGTTGCCGTGCCGGTCCGCGACGGCCGCGCGCACCAGCGCGAAGTCCGTGGTGATGGCTTCTTCGAGGACATATTCGCGGTTGCCGAACACGCGCACCTCCTTGGGCGGGGAGGAGACCAGCACCGTGCCGTCCGGCGCGTACCGCCAGGGCAGCCCGCCCTCGGCCACCTGGGTGCCGACCCCGGTCGCGGTGTAGAACGCCGGGATGCCCGAGCCGCCGGCGCGCAGCCGCTCGGCCAGCGTGCCCTGCGGGGTGAGCTCCACCTCGAGGCCGCCGGACAGGTACTGCTGCGCGAAGTGCTTGTTCTCCCCGACGTAGGAGCTGACCATCCGGGAGATCCGCCCGGCCTCGAGCAGCAGCCCGAGCCCCCAGCCGTCCACCCCGCAGTTGTTGGAGACAAGCTGCAGGTCCGTCGCGCCCTGCTCGAGCAGCGCGGCGATCAGGGTCGAGGGGATCCCGGACAGGCCGAAGCCGCCGACCGCCAGGCTCGCCCCGTCCGGGATGTCGGCCACCGCCGCGGGGGCGGTCACCACTTTGTCCATGTAGCTCTTCCAATCCTCTTCGACGGCAAGCCACCGGATCCGACTCTAACCATGCGACACCCGAAAGCGAGTCTTCGCGGGGCCGGCCGCGGGGCGGATGGCGGTGCCGCACATGTCGCGCGGGGCGAGTATGGCGTCCGCATCCATGGGTAGCCGTCTGCCCAGTTCCTAGGGTTCCGGGAACGAGGCAAGTCCTTTCAGCCCGGCCGCCGCCGCCCTGTGTCCGCCCTGCGCACGCTCTGCGCCGCGGCCCCACCCGCCTTCCCTAGGAGCAGCAACGATGCGCTCTCACACTCCACGCCGGCTCGGCATGACCTGTGCGGCCCTGGCCGGCGCCGCGCTCGCCGCGGCCGGGTGCGCCTCGCCGTCCGCCGCGCCCGGCACGGGTTCCACCGCCGGCGCCGCCGTCAAGATCGGCATCATCACCGCCGAGTCAGGCCCCTACCAGCCCTATGGGCAGGAGTACCTGCAGGGCCTCAAGGCCGGACTGAAGTACGTCACGAACGGCACGAACGAGATCGGCGGCCACAAGATCGACCTGATCGTGGACGACGACGCGGACAGCCCGACCACCGCGGTCAACGACGCCAAGACGCTGATCGGCCAGGGCGTGCAGATCATCGGCGGCACCGTCGACTCGGCGATCGCGCTGCAGGTCGCCGCGGTCGCCGCGCAGAACAAGGTGCTGTACGTGGCCGGGCCGGCGGCGGTCGACCAGCTGGACAACCTGAATCGGTACACCTTCCGCTCCGGCCGTGAGACGTATCAGGACGTGGCGACGGCCGGCACCTTCGTGGGCAGCCTGACCGGCAAGAAGGTCGTGGTGCTGGCGCAGAACAGCGAGTTCGGCACGGCGAACGTGACGGCTGTTCAGGACGTCCTCGGCGCGAAGGGCGCGACGGTCTCCAGCGTGCTGGTGCCGCCGACCGCGACCGACTTCACCCCGTTCTCGCAGCAGGTGCTCGCCGCGCATCCGGACATGATCTTCGTGGCCTGGGCGGGCACCGACGCGACCCAGCTGTGGGACACCCTCGACCAGCAGGGCGTTCTGACGTCCACCCAGGTGGTCACCGGCCTGGCCAACACCGCCACCTATCCGGCCACCGGCACCGCCGGCTCGCGCATCGAGTTCCTGGCGCACTACTTCCCGGGCGCCGGCGGCGGCAACAAGTACGAGAAGGCGATGACCTCGGCGGTGGACAAGGCCGGCGGGACGGTGGACCTGTTCACCCCGGACGGCTTCACCGCCGCGCAGATGTTCGCGCGCGCGATCGAGGCCTCGCCGACCGACGTGGACGCCATGATCGGCGCGCTGGAGGGCTGGTCGTTCGCCGGGGTCGAGGGGCAGTACACGGTCCGCGCCTCCGACCACGCGCTGCTCCAGCCGGAGTTCCAGGCGAAGCTGACCGGCTCGGGCACGTCGTGGACGCCGGAGCTGGTCAAGACGGTGCCGGCGCAGCAGATCGCGCCGCCCCCGCCGGCCAGGCCGGCCTGGAACGCGGCCACCAAGCCGGGCTCCTGACCGTGGCCGGGGCGCACGCGGTGGAGGAGCACGAGGGCGGCGCGCCGGACGCCGCGGCGCCGGACAGCGCTCTGCGGTCCGAGCCGCCGGCGCTGGCGGTGCGCGAGCTGACCTGGCGGGTCGGCGGCCGGGCGATCGTCGACCGGGTGGGCCTGGCCGTGGCGCCGGGCGAGCTGCTGGCCGTGATCGGCCCGAACGGGGCCGGCAAGACCTCGCTGTTCAACCTGGTCACCGGGCTGGTCCGGCCGAGCTCCGGGCGGATCGAGCTCGGCGGGCGGGACGTGACCCGGCTGCCGGCGCACCGCCGGGTGCGCGCCGGCCTCGGCCGTACGTTCCAGACCTCCAGCGTCTTTCCGGCGATGACGGTCGCCCAGAACGTGGAGCTGGCCGCGCAGGCGGCGCTGAGCGGGCCGGCCGCGGCGGTCGCGGTCTGGGCCCGGATCGGGCGCCGGGCCCGGGAGCGGGCCGCGCGCTGCCTGGAGCGCACCCGGCTGGCCGACCGCGCCGGGGCCGTGGCCGGATCCCTCGCGCACGGCGAGAAGCGCAAGCTGGAGCTGGCCGTGCTGCTGGCCGGGGAGCCGTCGGTGATCCTGCTCGACGAGCCGATGGCCGGGATGGCGGTCGAGGAGGTGCCCGAGCTCAGCGAGCTGATCCGCGAGGTGCACCGCGGCGGCGCCACGGTCCTCATGGTCGAGCACCACATGCAGGTCGTGCTCGGCCTCGCGCAGCGCGTCGCGGTGCTGCACCACGGCGCGCTGCTCGCCTGCGGCCCGCCGCGGCAGGTGGCCGAGGACCCGGTGGTGCGCGAGGCGTACTTGGGGGAGCCGCTGTGACCGTCGCACCGATCCTGCGGATCAGGGGCCTGTCGGTGAGCCTCGGCGGCAGCGCGGTGCTGCGCGAGGTGTCGTTCGACGTGGCCGCGACCGGGGTGACCGCCCTGCTCGGCCGCAACGGCGTGGGCAAGACCACGACCGTGCGCTCGGTCCTGGGCCTGCACCGGCCCGGCAGCGTGGCTCGCGGCAGCTCCCTGATGTTCGAGGACCGCGAGCTGTGCGGGATGCGCACGGACCGCATCGCGCGGCTCGGCATCGGATACGTGCCCGAAGACCGGGCCGTGTTCGCTGGGCTGACCGTCGCGGAGAACCTGCGGCTGGCCGAGCCG
Source organism: Actinocrinis sp. (assembly GCA_036501535.1). Classification (GTDB taxonomy): domain Bacteria; phylum Actinomycetota; class Actinomycetes; order Streptomycetales; family Catenulisporaceae; genus DASYAE01. The sequence continues at coordinate 15,148 of DASYAE010000010.1, forward strand.
CCGCGAGGCAGGGGGACGCTGGGCGCGGCGCGCTACGACTTCGTGCACGAGCTGTTCCCGGTGCTGCGCGAACGGGCCCGGCAGCCGGCCGGCACCCTCTCCGGCGGCGAGCAGCAGATGCTCGCCCTGGCGCGGGTGCTGCTCGGCCCCAGCCGGCTGCTGGTGATCGACGAGCCGACCAAGGGCCTGGCGCCCAAGGTGGCCGGCGAGGTGGCCGCGGCGCTGCTGCGGGCCGCGCGGCAGGTGCCGGTCCTGCTGGTGGAGCAGAACCTCGCGGTGGTGCGCCGGATGGCGCGCGACGCGGTGGTCTTGGACGTCGGCCGGGTCGTGCACACCGGCGGCGCGCGCGACCTGCTCGCCGATGCCGACCTGACGAACCGTCTGCTGGGCGTCGCCGCGGCACTCGAGCCTGCCGAGACAGCAGCGGCACAGACCTCGGTGGGGACCGAATGAGCACCTTCATCCTGCTGACCGCCACGGGCCTCGGGCTCGCGGCGCTCTACTTCCTCGTGGCGGCCGGGCTCTCGCTCATCTTCGGCCTGATGGACGTGCTCAACTTCGCGCACGGCGCGTTCGTCTCGGTCGGCGCCTACGCGGCGTGGACGGTGGCCGACCACGTCGGCGGCACGGCCGGGCTGCTGCTGGCGCTGCCCGCGGCAGTGGCGGCCGGCGCGGCGGCGGCCGGGCTGACCGAGCTCTCCGTCATCAGGCCGCTGTATGCGCGGCCGCTGGACCAGGTCCTGGTCACCGTCGGCCTGGGCCTGGCGATTCCCGCGCTGCTGCAGGCGATCTGGGGCGCGGACCCGGTCGAGTGGCAGCTGCCCGGCTGGCTGAACGGCACCGTGACCGTGCTCGGCGCGCGCCTGCCGACCACCCGGTTCGTGCTGATCGGCAGCGCCGCGCTGCTGCTGCTCGGCCTGCACCTGCTGCTGAGCCGCACCCGCGCCGGGCTGGTGGTGCGTGCCGGAGTGGAGGACCGGGACATGGTCGCCGCGCTCGGCATCAACGTGCGGCGCGCGTTCACCGCGGTCTTCGCGCTCGGTGGCGCGGCGGCCGGGCTGGCCGGCCTGCTCGACGGCGTGTACCAGGGCTCGACCTCGCCCGGCGACGGCACCTCGCTGCTCATCTTCGCCTTCGTGGTCGTCGTGCTGGGGCGGATGGGCTCGCTGATGGGCACTGCGGTCGCCGCGGCCGCGGTCGGCTTGGTGCAGCAGTTCGCCGACTACGCGTCGTCGAGCCTCGGCGACGAGTCGGTGGTCATCCTGCTCGCCGCGGTGCTCCTGTTGCGGCGGCGCGAGCCGAAGGGACGGCCGGCATGACCCAGCAGACCTCGGCTGAGACCGCGGCGCAGCCTACGACGCATCCCACGGCGGGTGCGGCCGCCCGGCGCACGCCGGTGCGCGTCAGAGCCCTGCTGCGGCATCCCGCGGCCGGGGCGGTCGCGGTGTTCGCGGTCCTCTACGCGCTGCCGTATTCGACCCTGGACATCCCGGGTGTGTTCGCCGGCTCGCTGGACTCGCCCGGAGTGCTGCAGCTGCTCGCCGTCTGCCTGCTCTACGCGGGCCTCGCGATCAGCTACGACCTGCTTTTCGGCCACACCGGGATCATGTCCTTCGGGCACGGCCTGTTCGTGACCGGCGGCATGTACGTCACCACGATCCTGGTCGACCACGCCGGCTACGGGCTCTGGGTCGCCGCGGCGGCCGGGCTCGGCGCCGGGCTGGCGGCCGCGCTGGTGCTCGGCGCGGTGGCGCTGCGGGTCGGCGGCATCGCCTTCGCGATGGTCACCCTCGCCTTCGGCCAGGCGGTCTCGCTGCTGGTCGTCTCCGGCTCGCCGCAGCTGACCGGCGGCGAGCAGGGCGAGACGCTCAACGCCGCGTCCGTGCCCGCAGCGCTCGCCGGGGTGCGCAACACCGCGAACCTGTACTGGATCGCGTTGGCGTATCTGGCCGTGTGCGCCGTGGTGGTGTGGTGGTTGACGAGTTCTGTGGCGGGCCGGATGATGCGCGCAGTGCGCGAGAACGAACTGAGGGTAACGGTGCTCGGTGTGAACCCTTACCCGGTCAAGCTGCTGGCGTTCACCGCGGCGGGGCTCCTGGCCGCCGGCGGCGGGATCGTCTACCTCGTCCTGCTCGGCGGGGCGACGCCGACGGTGTCCGACTCCAGCTTCACTCTCGGCCTGCTGGTGATGGTGGTGCTCGGCGGGGCGGGCCGGCGCTGGGGCGCGATCCTGGGCGGTTTCCTGTACGGATACGCGGACCAGTCGCTCACCCGCCTGTCCGGCTCCTCGTCGGTCTCGGCGCTGCCCGGCTTCCTGCGCGGTCCGCTGCAGCAGCCGCTTTTCCTGCTCGGCGCCGCCTTCGTGGCCGTCGTGTTCTTCGCGCCCGGCGGAGTTGCGGCTCTGGCCGGGCGGCTGGTTACGGTGAAATCGGCGCTGTTCGTGCGACCCGCACCGGGGTCCGCGGCCGCGCTGGAACGAGAGGATGCAAGCGGTGGCTGAAAAGGCCGACTTCAAGCGGTTCGAGGAGTTCCAGGTTCCGGTGGCCGGCGGCGAGCTGGCCGTGCTGCGCTGGCCGGCCCGCGAGCGGGATGCGCCGGTGGTCGTGGCGGCGCACGGCATCACCGCGAACGCGCTGGCGTGGGCCGGCGTTTCCGAGGCGCTGGCCGGGCGCGTGACGCTGGTGGCCCCTGATATGCGCGGCCGTGCGTATTCGCGCGCGATATCAGGGCCGTTCGGCGTAGACGCAGACGCGGATGACCTCATCGCGGTCTTGGACCATGAGGGTGCGGACAAGGCGGTCCTGCTGGGCCATTCGCTGGGTGCTTACGTCGCCTCGGTGGCTGCGACGCGCTACCCCGAACGAGTGTCGTCCGTGGTTGCGGCCGACGGGGGACTCGGCCTGGGCGTGCCGCCGGACGTCGACCCGGACGAGATCCTGCTCGCGATCCTCGGGCCGGCCCTGCAGAAGCTCTCGATGCGGTTCCGGGACGGCGAGGACTACCTCGACTTCCACCGCAGGCACCCGGCCTTCCGGGGCAACTGGACGCCGCAGCTGACCGCGTACCTCTCGCGCGACACGCTGTGGCTGGAGGATGGCGGCGTCGCCTCCTCGTGCATCGCGGAGGCCATTCGGGCGGACGGCCGCGAATTGGTGATCGACGAGCGCATACGTACTGCGATCCTCGGCGTGCCCTGCCCGCTGACGTTCCTTTACGCGGAACGCAACCTCTTCAACGAGCCGCCCGGCATCTACACACCCGAACTCATCGCGCTCGGAGGCCTCGACGATCGCCCGGACCGTAGGATAACGATCACGTTCGTGCCGGGCACGAACCACTACACGATGGTCGCCCCGGGAGCCGGCGCGGACGCGGTCGCCGACGCCGTCCTGCGCAGCGCCCTCGCCGAGCCGGCCGCCGCGCCGGGCGTCGCAGCGCCCTTCCTTACTCGGCGATACCCCGCGTGAGCAGGACCAGCATGATGAAGGTGCGGTAGAGCCGGATCGGGTCGTCGCCGGTGAGCAGGACGACGGCCGGGTCGTCCTTGTCCCGCGTCACGCCGTTGATCCACGCCGCCATCTCGGCCAGGTCCGGGTTGCGCAGCCGGACGGCCAGCGTGGCAGGCAGTTCGATGCGCGGCGGCGCGGCGGACGCGGCCTCCTCGACCGCGAGCCGCGCGGCGTGCCCGATCAGCGCCCGCGCGTCATAGGGGTGCAGGCTGTCGGCGGCGAACCGGTTGACCGAGTCCTTGACCACGGCCGTGTGCACGCCCGGGCAGAACGGCTCGAGCTCCACGGCCGTCGTCGCGTCGCCGGTGACCAGCAGCACCGGCACGCCGTGCCCGAGGGCGACCAGGGCATTGATGCCGCCCTCGCCGGCCACGGCGCCGTTGAGGCGCACCTCGCTGATCGCGGACGGGTTGTAGGTGTGCGAGAGCGTCGCCGGCGAGCCGCCCATCGAGCCGTGGTACGAGACGAAGAAGACCCCGTCGAACGAGTCGTCGAGCCCTTGCATCATGTACAGCGGCTTGTGCCGGCCGGACAGATAGCGCGCCCGCCCGGCCAGGCCGTCCGGGCGCAGGTTGGCCATCCGCCCGTGCGAGTCGTTGACCAGGAACCCGGTCGCGCCGCCCGCCTGCGCGCCCTCGATCGCCGCGTTGACCTCGCCCTGCAGCAGGCCGCGGTAGTACTCGTAGTCCCCGCCGCCCGGCCGGCACTGGTCCCAGTCGACCACGCCCGCCGTGCCCTCCATGTCGGAGGAGATGAAGATCCTCATCCGCGCGCTCCTCGGCCCGAATCGCTCCGCGTTCCTTGGCGGCGTTCATTCTTGCGGGGGCCGGGCTTACCGGCTATCCCTCCCCCGTACGGGGGAGGCGATTCACCGCCGCGGGGGAGCCGCGCGCCCGCGCCGGCGGCGAGAGTCGAATGCATGACCGAAACCGAGTTCCGCATCGAGCCGATCCCTTCAACTGTCGCCACTGCCACCACGACCGCGCAGACACCTGCGGCCAAGCCCGCGCCGGCGCGGCGCATCGTGTGCTGGGCGACGATCGCCGCGGTGCTGCCCTACCTCTGCCTGAAGCTCTGCTGGCTGTCCGGCAGCACGATCGGCCTGACCAGGCCACAGGCCGCCGAGGACTCGACGCTGTCCGCGCTCAACACGCTCACCCTCGCAATGGACTCGGTGGCGGCCCTGGTCGCGCTGGCGCTGACCTACCGCTGGGGCCGGCGCGTGCCCGCCTGGATGCTCGTCGCGCCGATGTGGGTGGCGTCCGGGTTCCTCGGCACCGCCGTCCTGGTCGTCCCGCTGCAACTCGGCGTGGACGCGGCGACCGGCAGTTCCTTCAGCGCGCCCAACGGATTCCTCGCACCCTGGGTCTACCTGGTCGTCTATAGCGGCTTCATGCTGCAGGGGCTCGGCCTGTTGGTCGCGTTCGCGTTCTACAGCAGGGCCCGTTGGCCGGCGCTGTCCGCGCGGTCGGTCACCCGATCGGGGGTCCCGCGCCCGCTGTGCGTCGCACTCGCCTTTCTCGCGGCCCTGACCGCCGCTCCCGAGCTCTACTGGGCCGTTGGCGGTACCGCGGGCCTGCCGGCGCGGGAAGCAGCAGCCGGAGACGTGAACGGCATCGTGCTGCGGGCCGCGCTCGCCGCGGCGGCGCTCGCGGCGGCCGCCGGAGTCACGGAGCTGCGACGCTCCCGCAGCGTCGGCGCGATCTGGACGCCGCTGGTCGCGGTCTGGCTCGGCAGCGCGGCGCTGTTCGCCTGGGGCACCTGGACGGCGCTCGTCGACGCGACCGCCAGCCTCTTGAACGGCGATACGCACAGCGGTTTGACCGCGGAGCTGGTGACCGGAACGGTGCAGGCCGTCGCCGGTGCTGCGCTCGCCCTTGCCGCACTGGCCGCGCTCAGACGCCGGGCCGGGGCAGCGACCGAGGCAGTGGCCACGGCAGCGGCACTGTCCCGCAGCGCATGACGACCAGCCGCCTGAGCTGCCAAGATCGAGATGTGTATCGGTCTCGCGGCGCTCAGCCGCCCGCCGCGTCGAAGGGGGCGCGGCGGGCCTGGTCGCGCTGGCTGCACCTGGACCTCGGCGGCGCGCTGCTCATGCCGTTCTTCCTGGTCACGCTGGTCATCGCGGGCTTGATCGACCCGGAGCCGGGCGGTGGGTCCCGCACCGCCGTCGAGTTCGCCGCCTATGTCGCAGCGCTCCCGCTGGCGGCGCTCGCCGCGCTGCTGCCTGGAGTGCGAGCCCTGGAGGAGACATCGGCCCGGTCCCTGCTCGGATTCCCTTACGCACTCACGCCTCCGGCAGATCCACACGCCCCAGGCGCGCGCGGACGCCTATCGCTCTGGCTCGTCGTCCACCTCGGGCTGGGTGGCCTGATCGCCGGCGCGTCGCTGGCCGTGCCGCCGTTCTGCGTCGTCCTGCTCGTCGTTCCGTTCGCCGAGCACAGCCGGCTCGCCTCGCTGCCCTGGGTCGACGCGATTCCCGCAGGCTGGGCGCCGCCGATCGGCCTTGCGCTGCTGGCCGTGCTCGTCGTGGTGTGCGTGGCCGCAGGCGAGCTCATCGCGCGGGCGGCGCTGCGGCTGCTCGGCCCCTCCCCGGCCGAGCTGCTGGCCGCCGAGCGCGCGCGGGTCCGCCGCCTGGCCCGGCGCAACCGGCTGGCCAGCGACCTGCATGACGCGGTCGGCCACAGCCTGAGCGTGGTCGCGCTCCAAGCCGGCGCTGCCGCGAGAGTCCTGGACAGCGACCCGGGCTTCGCCCGCGGCGCGCTCGCGGCGATCGAGGCCTGCGCCCGCGACGCGCTCGACGAACTCGACCGCGCCCTCGGCCTGCTGCGCGCGGACGAGCAGGCGCCCCCGCCGGACGATGCCGGCCAGGATGAGGCCGGCAAAGACGATGCCAACACAGACGATGCGGATACCGCCGCGCCCGATCTCGGCAGCCTGGACCGGCTGGTCGAGCGCACCCGCTCGACCGGGGCCGACGTGAGCCTGTCGGTCACCGGCGCGGGCCCGGTCCCCGACGCCGTCTCGCGCGCGGCCTACCGGATCGTGCAGGAGGGGCTGGGAAACGCGCTGCGGCATGCAGGACCGGGACCGGTCGAGGTCTGCGTCACGCTCGGCGAGAGAGAGGTCGGCCTGTCCGTCGTCAGCCCGCTGCCGCCCGCCTCCGTGCGGGCGCGGCCCTCGCGACGCGGCGGCCGCGGGCTGGTCGGCATCCGCGAGCGCGTCGCAGGGCTCGGCGGCAGCTGCACCGCGGGACCGGAGGGCGAGTGTTGGCGCCTGGCCGCACAACTACCGCTGGAGGTATCGAGATGACGGCCATCCGCGTGCTTATCGCAGACGACGAAGCACTGGTGCGCAGCGGACTGCGCGCGATCCTCGGCGCCGAGCCGGACATCGAGGTCGTCGGCGAGGCCGCGGACGGCGCCGAGGCGCTCTCGGCATGCCGCGCGCAACATCCTGACGTGCTGCTCATGGACGTGCGCATGCCCGGCCTGGACGGCATCGCGGCGACCCGCCGCATCCTGGACGCGGTCAGCCCGCCGCCGCGCATCGTCGTAGTGACCACCTTCGAGAACGACGACTACGTGTACGAAGCCCTGCGTTCGGGCGCGGCCGGATTCCTGCTCAAGCGCGCCGGGGCCGAGCAGCTGGTCCAGGCCGTGCGCACGGTCGCAGCCGGCGACTCGCTGCTGTTCCCCGCCGCGGTGCGCGACCTGGCGGCCCGTCAGCGCAACAGGCCGACCGGACCGGCGGCCGCTCTGACCGAGCGGGAGGGCGAGGTGCTGCGGCTGATGGCCCGCGGCTGTTCGAACGCCGAGATCGCCGCGCAGCTCGTGCTCGGCGCGGAGACGATCAAAACGCACGTCGGCAGCATCCTGGCCAAGCTCGGCGCGCGCGACCGGACCCAGGCGGTGATCGCGGCCTACGAGTCCGGATTCGTGGCACCGGGCTGGACGTCCTGATCGGGCCGCGGCGCGGACGGCTCGTCGGACCAGACCAGGTCCTCGGACTCGGCCAGCAGGCGGCGCATCTCCGAGACCTTCTCCTCGAACCGCGGATCACGCGGTACGGCCCCGAAATAGGTGGCCGGCGGCAGGGAACCCGGGATCGGATTGGCGACCGCGCTGACCCGCACCTTCGTGCCGTCCTTGAGGACGAGGACCGGATACTCGATCTTGTTGCCGCCCGAGCGCTCCGAGTCGACTCCGACGGTGGCGACATCACGCCAGGGCACATATATGTACTTGCTCCGCGTGAAGTACTGCTCGACGCCTTTGGAGGTCAGCCTCACGCACACCGGACGGTCCTGCGCCCAGCTGTTCCCGCCGAGGACTACGGCGATGGCGGTCACGACGAACCAGAAGAAGACCACCGCGTGGAACAGCAGTCTGATCGTGCCGGTGGCGATCAGCAACACGACGACGGCGCCGACGAGGCCGGCCCGGGTCGCCAGCCGCCGCTGCTGCCACGTGCCGGCCCTGTACTCGATGTAGTCGACCCCCATGAGCCCACGATGACCCTCAGGACCCGGCTTCGTCTACGGCCGGCGCCCCCGGATCGGACCACTCCAGGTCCCGGGACTCGGCCAGCAGCCGGCGCATCTCCGAGACCTTGTCCTCGAACCGGGGATCGTGCGGCAGCATCCTGAAGAGTGCGCGGGCCGGCGAGACGTCCTCGCCTGCGGTGAAGATCGCGCCGACGGTCGTACTCCGGCCGTCCTTGAGGACCAGCACCGGAAGACGGACTTCCCTGTTCTCGTCGATGCTCTGCCACCTGACCTCGACCGCCTCGATGTCGTGCCAGGGCGTGAAAGTGCGTTTGTGGTGCGTGTAGCGCTGCTCGGTGCCACGGGACGAAAGCTTCACAGACAGCGTACGGACCCCTTTGATCCACATGACGAGTGCGGACGCCGTAGACGTCGCGGCAAGCGTGCCCATTGTCCACGCCTGGACCTGGTTTTGGGCGCCTCCCATGGCCAGCGACAGCGTCAGGATTCCGGCCATCGACAAGGCGATGATCGGCGTGCGGAACCGGCGCCACACGCCGCTCCGGTATTCGATATATGCATCCCCCATGGCCTTACGATGGATCCGATCACCCCGGTTGTCTACGACTCGCGCATCACAACAGTCGATGAAGCCGCAGCGCGAGCTGGATCTCCAGAGCCCGGTCCGGGTCGTTCCAGTCCGCGCCGAGCAGCTGCGCGATCCGGTCCAGCCGCTGCGTCACGGTGTTTACGTGGACGTGCAGGATGTCCTTGGTGCGCATCAGGTTGCCGCCGCTGCCGAAATACGCCTCCAGCGTGCGTATCAGCTCGGTCGAGCGGCGCTCGTCGTACTCGACCACCGGCCCGATCGCCCCGGCCACGAACGCCGGCACGTCCGCGCCCCGGCCGTCGGCGCCGCCGAGCAGCAGGCCGGCGAAGCCGAGATCCCGGCGGCAGGCCGCGTCGCCGATCCGGCCTAGGGCGAGCAGCGCCGATAGGCACCGGTCGGCTTCGGCGTGTGCCGCGGCGAAGCCCGCCGGGCCGCGCACCGGGCCGCTCGCCCCCGCGGTCACCGGCCGCTGGATCGCCCCGTGCAGATGGTGCACGACGTCGCGGGCCACCCCGGTCGGGTCCGCGCCGGGCAGCAGCAGCACCGTCTTGCCGAACCGCTCCCCGGCCAGGCCGCGGCCGGTCGCCGCGAGGTGCGCGGCGGCCGAGGCGAGCCGGGGCCGGTCGCCGTCCTGGGCCGATGCGACCACGGCCACGTAAGGCACGTCGAGATCGGCGCCGAGCCGGCGTGCCCGCTCGCGCAGCGAGTCCAGGCCCGCTTCGCCCCGCTCGGCCCCGTCGAGCAGGTCCGCGACCAGCTCGCCGCGCACCCGGTGCTCGGCCGCCCGCACCGAATGCTCCGTCAGAAGCCTGAGCGCCGTGACCATCGCGGCCCGCTCCAGGATCCGCTGGTCCGCCCCCTCAAGCTCGGCGCGGCCGCGCAGCACGATCGCGGCCGGTCCGTCCTGGCCGGCGCCGACCGCGGCCACCCAGAACCGGCCGGTGTGCACCGCCCGCCCGGTCTTCGCCGAGTCGGCCACGACGTCGCCGAGCGTCTGACGCTCCTCGGGCTCCAGCACGCCGCACAGCACCCGGCCGTCCTCGTCCATGATCGCGACCGTGCCGCCGAGCAGTTCGGCCACCGACGCGGCCAGCTCCCCGATCCCCGCCCCGCGCAGCAGCAGCCCGGTCAGCGCCTCGTGCGCCTCCGCGGCCCGCTCCACCGAGGCGCTGTGCGCCTGGATCGTGCGGCTCGCCTCGGCCAGCTCGGCCAGCGCCGCCCGCGTCTCGGCCAGCTGGTTCGCCGACTCGATCGCGATGGAGGCGTGCGTGGCCAGCGAGCCGAGCAGCGCCACCTCGTCCCGGCTGAACGGCCGCACATGCCGGTCTGAGGCATAGAGCACGCCGATGACCTGCGCGTTCAGCAGCAGCGGCACGCCGAGGATGGCGACCAGGCCTTCTTCGTGCACGGCGGCGTCGATCGCGTGGGTGTGGTGGAAGCGGGAGTCGTTGAAGTAGTCCGCGGTCACATAAGGCGAGGCGGTCTGCGCGACCAGGCCGCCGAGCCCTTCGCCCATCCCCAGCCGCACCCGCTGGAACCGTGCCGAGATCGAACCGTCGGTCACGCGCATGTACGTGTCGTGCGCGTCCGGGTCGATCAGCGTCAGATACGCAACGTCGGTGCCTAACAGCTTGCGCGCCCGCACCACGATCGCCCGCAGCACCGCGTCGAGGTCGCGCAGCCCGGCCAGGTCGCTGGCCGTCTCGAACAGCGCCGTGAGCTCGTTCTCGCGCCGCTTCTGCTCGCGCAGCGTCGACCGCACCCGCAGCGCGAGCGTCCTGGCCTGCTCCAGGCCCGTGACGACCTCCTCGCCGGCGCCCTCCGCGCGGGCGCGGGCCACCGGACCGTCGTACTCCACGACCGGGGCGTCGCGCAGCAGCAGGGTCAGATAGGGCAGTTCCAGATCGGGCATCGCGGGTCCTGTTTCGGGCTCCTTGCCGGGTGTCGCAATCTATTGCGCCGTCCAGGCACCGTCCATGGCCAGCGAGGCCCCGTTGATGAACGAGGCCGGCGGCGTGCAGAGATAGACCGCGAAGTCGGCCACCTCGGCCGGCTCGATCAGCCGCTTGACCGCGGACCGGGCCAGCAGCACCTCGGCGACCACCCGCTCGGGCGGGATGCCGTGCGCCGCGGCCTGGTCCTGGATCTGCTTCTCCACCAGCGGCGTGCGGACGTAGCCGGGGTTGATGCAGTTCGAGGTCACCCCGCGCGGCCCGGCCTCGACCGCGACCACCTTGGAGAAGCCCTCCAGCGCGTGCTTGGCGGTCACGTAGCCGGCCTTGTAGGCAGAGGCGCGCAGCCCGTGCACGGAGGAGATGTTGACCACGCGGCCCCACCCGCGCTCGTACATGCCCGGCAGCGCCGCCCGCACCAGCCGGAACGGCGCCTCGACCATGACCGCCAGCATGCGGCGGAAGTCCTCCGGCGGGAACTCCTCCACCGGGCGCACCACCTGGAAGCCGGCGTTGTTCACCACGATGTCGGCGCCCGCGGCCAGGGCGCCGGCCGCGTCGAGGTCGGCCAGGTCGGCGGCACGCGCCTCGCCGCCGGTCAGCGCGGCGACCTCGGCCGCCCCGCCGGCGTCCAGGTCCACGATCCGGACCCGGGCCCCGGCGCGGGCCAGCGCGAGGGCGCAGGACCGGCCGATGCCGCTGGCCGCGCCGGTGACCACGGCCGTCCGGCCGGAGAGGTCAGCCGTCTGCGCACCCTGATGGGCCCGCGCCAGGAAGTCCGGCGCCGCGTCCGTGTCGGTCATGGTCAAGACCGTAAGGTCGGCCGGTGGCCCGGCGCATGTGGGACCGCCACATACTCCGGGCCGAACCTGTAGCGCTGCGCACGCGCCCGCGAACCGGTGCCGAGTGTGTAGGCCTGCGGGACTGTGTGTAAGGGCGCGCCGACGTGACTAATCAGCGATCGTTCACAGGCTCCCGCCGAGGGTCACCCATCCGGACCAAGTCGTGGTGCCCGAGGTCAGCTGGTCCACCTCCAGCGAGCCGGAGGTCGACGCGGCGAACAGGACGATGTTGCCATCGCCGAGCTTGACGGCGGTCGGCGTGCCCGTGAACGACCCGCCCAGGTTGACCCACGACGACCAGGCCGGAGCCGGCGTCAAGTACTGCCAGTACGCGTTGTCGGTGAGACCGACATCGAACACGTCCACGTACCCGCCGCTGCCTGCCGCCGCTGCCGCGTCGTAGGGCCAGCTTCCGCCGCGGCTGTCCTCGCCATAGGTGGTGCTGCCGCCCGCCGCGTGGAATTCCTCGAGGACGCCGCTGGACACGTCGGGGGCGTACGCGCGGAGCGTGTTGCCGGTGTCCTGGATCGCGGCCGGAACCCCGGCGACGGTTCCGCCGAGGTTCGCCCAGCCGGACCAGCTTCCGCTGCCCAGAGCCTGGTCGTGGTACATGGCCGTGGTCGTGCCGGTCGCGTATAGGTGCACGTAGCCGCCGGAGCCCGCGACCGCCGCGACGTCGTAGGGCCAGACGCCGCCGAGCGACGAGAATCCCGACCAGGCGCTGCCGGAGTAGCTGTCGGTCCACAGATCGCCGTCCGCGCTGCGCACGAACGCCCGGATGACCCCGCCGGTGTCCTCGACCACGGCCGGTACGCCGAGCAGGTTAACGGACGGCTTGCCGAGCGAGACCCATCCGGCCCAGGCGGTCGCCCCGGACGCCAGCGTGTCGGCGTACAGGACGCCGTTGGCGCCGGTCACGAAGGCCCAGGTCGCGCCGTTGGCGGCGGCCAGCGCGGACGGGCTGGTGGGGGAGTTGCCGCCCAGGCTGGTGAACCCGGACCAGGTCGACGAGCCGGCCGGCAGGGAGTCCACCTCCAGGCTGCCGGTCGCCGTGCGGGCGAATACCCGGACGGTGCCGTCGGCGCCGACCACCGCCGAGGGGCGCTCGACCGGCGGGTTCAACGCGGCGACCAGCGCGTCCTCCGCGCTGGCCTGCGAGGCCTGGTCGCACGGGTTGGCGGTGGTCAGCGCGCTGGGACAGGTCGGCGTCGGCCCGGACCACACCAGCCCGAACTTGTTCGCCGAGGTGGTGTCGTGAGCCTCGATCGCGGCCGCCTGCGCCTGGAAGAACGAGTCGAACTGGCCGGTGCCGGCGACGGCGGCCAGGATCTCCAGGTCGCGCACGAAGATGCCCTTGAACGCGACCTGGTCGCCGTCGCAGCCGGACGGCTCGCAGGTCTCGGCCAGCACGCCGGTCGGGGCGAGGTCGGCGATCGCCGCGGTGCCGATCTTCTCCGCCTCGGTGATCAGGCCGGCGGTTCCGGTCGCCTTGTAGTACTCGGTCAGCGCCGCGATGGCCGAGCCCTGGTTGTAGGTCCAATACGTCCCGCTCAGCGCGCAGCTGCCGTTGAACCCGTCCCAGACCAGGCCGTTGCTCCCGATCAGACCGCTGTCGTTGAGCCAGTTGTACTCGGAAGTGGCGTAGCCCAGGTACTTGGTGTCCCCGCCGATCGCGTTGTGCAGGTCCGCAGTCAGCTCCAGGAAGAGCACGTTCGGGATGGTGAGACGGCCGGTCGGCGTGCCGCCGTCGTCATACCACCACACACCGCCGCCGGTGCCGTCACAGCCGGTTGCGTTGCTGTCCCAGAAGTCGGAGTAGATGTAGTTCGCATCGGCTTCGGCGGTATTGAGATACGCGCTGTCGCCGGTCATGGTGTAGGCCTGTATCCACGCCAGACCCCACCAGGCGGTGTCGTCCGCATAGCCGTCCTCGAAGTCCGGCTTGCTGTCCGGTTGGCTCTTGGCGTTCCAGTCGTCGTATGTGGTGACGATGTCGGAGTAGTAGGACGTGTCGCCAGTGGCCTGCTGATATGCCTCCAGCGTGGACTGCGCGACGGCCGACTGCCACCAGTCCCCGCTGTTGATCAGGCCGTTGGAGTATGCGCCCATCAGCGTGGCCATACCGGCCTTCTGAGGCGTAGTCACCGGAGCGGCGGCCGACGCTGCGGTGGCGGTGAACAGCGGGGCCACGGCGACTGCGGCGCCTATTGCGATTCGTAACGCACGACGACCACATTTCATGCTTCTCCCTCGGGGCGTGAAGATGCGTGCCTAAGAGGAAGCCAGAACCGCGTAGCAGCGCCGTAGCACTGCTGCTGAAAGCACCGGTCTCGGCATTACGCGTCCGTCGCAAATAGGCGAATGAGGGCTCCGATGAGCACCGCGGCGGTGAAGGCGGCCATCAGCCCGAGCCCGGCCCAGGCGGACAACGTGTCGGGGGCCGGGATCACGTTGCTGACCTGGGCCCCGGCGAGGGTGGGCAGGTACTTCTGGAGCCAGGCCGGCAGCGCCGCAGTCATCTGTGAGGGGATGAACAGCAGCAGGACGATGACGGCGATGGCCGGGGCCACTCGGCGCAGGAGGGCGCCGAGCGCGAGGCCGAGCAAGCCGATGAGGGCGAGGTCGATGCCGGTCCCGACGACGGCGCGGGCGACGTGGGGCTGGCCGAGCGTGGCGTGCGCGGCGTTGCGGGCGAGCAACGGCTGGGCGGCGAAGAAGCAGCAGAAGGCCGTGACCTCGCCGACGGCGAGCGTGACAAGCGTGTACACGGTGGCTTTGGCGGCGAGGAACCGGCCGCGCCGGGGCACTGCGACCAGACTGCTGCGAATGGTGCCGGTCGAGTATTCCGACGAGGCTGTGAGAATCCCGCCCACGGCGAGGGCGAGCTGGGCGATGGGCAGGGCGAAGAAGCTGGCCGCGGTGGGGTCGTAGACGCCGTGCCACTGGCCGTCTTTGACCGCGGCGCCGACCGATGCGGCGATCGCCGCCCCGCCGACGACCGAGATGAACACCGTGAGCCCGAGCGTGAGGTAGGTCGAGCGGACGGACCGCAGCTTGGTCCACTCCGAGAGCAACAGCCCCGTCATCGCCGTCGCCCTGGCTTGGTCCGCCCGCATATAGGCCTCCTCATGCTTGGTCGGTCCGTGATCGGAGATCGCCTTGGACACGATGGCCGAGCAGCGTGCCCGACGGATCGGAGCACAGGCCGCATTTCCCGATCGGCCGCGAGGGCGACCTGATACGGCACCAGATCGCCGGGTCACCCTGAGGGATGACAGACCCACGGCCGATCCGGCCGTGCGAGCTGCTGGCTATCGTCACCGTGTGGAGGTCGCCGATCCGCGCACGACCCGTCCGGTGCGCTTGAGCCGAGCCCAGCTCGTCATCCTCGACGCGGGCGCCGCCGTGGCGCTCACCGCGGTGCTGCTCAGCTTCGCCCTCGCCGGGCGGCATCCCGCCGCGGCCGTTCCCGGCTGGGCGGTGTGGCTGCTGGAGGCGGGCGTCGGCCTTCCCCTCGGCCTCCGGCGGCTCTGGCCGGTTCCCGCGTTCCTCGTCGCCCTGGCCGCCTCGCTCGTCTCGGCGTTCCTGGGCTTGGAGTACGGGTACTTCGCCTCGGTCGCGGCGACGCTGTACCTCGTCGCCCTCGCGCCTCCGTGGCCGGTCCGGCTCCCGGCGACCCGGGTCGGGCTGATCGCGGCCGCCGCCGTCCTGGCCGCCACGCTCGCCGGCTCCAGATCGCGCACCGGGACCGCGCTCGTCATCGGCGTGGCGGCGATGGCGGGGGCATGGACCGTCGGCCGGGCCGTCCAGGAGCGACGCGCCTACGCCCAGGCGGAGGCCGAGCACCTCGTCGGGCGGGCGGTCAGCGAGGAGCGCCTGCGCATCGCCCGCGAACTGCACGACGTCGTGGCCCATTCGATGAGCCTGATCGCCGTCAAGGCGGGCGTCGCCAACCACGTCGCCCGGATCCGTCCCGAGGAGACCGCCGACGCGCTGCGGGTCATCGAGGACACGAGCAAGGGCGCGCTGACCGAGATGCGCCGATTGCTCGGCGTCCTGCGCACCGACGAGACGCCAGGCGACGAACTCGTGCCCGCGCCGGGCCTCGGCGACCTGCCCGAGTTGGTGCGGCGGGCAGTGAGCGCGGGCATCGACGTGGACTTCAGCCTGCAGGCCGGTCCCGACGTGCCGGTCGGGGTGGGCCTCTCCGCCTACCGCATCGTCCAGGAGGCCCTGACCAACGTCGTGCGCCACGCCGCCGCGGCCCACTGCCGGGTGACGGTCACCGCGGAGGCGGGCGAGATCCGCATCGAAGTCCTCGACGACGGCGCCGGCCGGCGGCTCCCGCCCGCCGGCCGCCGTCCCGGCCACGGCCTGGCCGGAATGCGGGAACGAGCACTCGTCTGCGGCGGAGAGCTCACCGCCGGGCCGCTGGCCGGCAGCGGCTTCCAGGTAAAGGCGCGGCTTCCCTACACGGCGGGGTCCCTGTGAGCACGCCCATCCGGGTCCTGATCGCCGACGACCAGGCGCTCGTGCGCGGCAGCTTCCGGGTCCTCGTCGAGACCGCCCCCGACCTCTGCGTCGTCGGCGAGGCGGGCACCGGGGCCGAGGCGGTCGAGCTGACCCGCACCGAGCGCCCCGACGTGGTCCTGATGGACGTCCGCATGCCCGAGATGGACGGGATCGAGGCCACCGAGCGCATCTGCGCCGGCTCCGACACCGCCCACGCGCGCGTCCTGGTCCTGACCACCTTCGACCTCGACGCCTACGTCTACGGCGCCCTGCGCGCCGGCGCCAGCGGCTTCCTGCTCAAGGACACCACCCCGGCCGGCCTGCTCGACGCGATCGCCGTCATCGCCGCCGGCGACGCGCTCATCGCCCCGGCCGTCACCCGGCGGCTGATCGCCGAATTCGCGCGCCGGCCCCAGCCCTCCCGCCCGATCGCCCGGGAGCTCGCCGACACCACCGGCCGTGAGCGGGAAGTCCTCACGCTGATCGCCACCGGCCTCTCCAACGCCGAGATCGCCCAGCAGCTCAGCCTCAGCCCCGCCACCGTCAAGACGCACATCGCCCACCTGCTCGGCAAACTCGGCGCCCGCGACCGGGCCCAGCTCGTCATCACCGCCTACGAGACCGGCCTCGTCACGCCGGCATCGAACGGGCGATGATTACTACGGCGCCGCGGGAGCGTATTCCGACCCTGTCTGCTCTGGGGCCTGCACGATTACGCGATGCTTGGCGAACGCCGAGACGGTCAGGCTCACCGCGGCCGTCACGGTGCCGACGAGCGCCGCCGTGGTGATCAGCTGCGTCGGGGTGTGGTGGGCGAAGCCGATGATCACCACCGTCTCGAGCGCGATGCCGGCGAAGACGAGCCAGCCGATCGCGGTGGACCGCCGGGCGACCGCGTCCAGCAGCGCCAGCTGCACCAGCGCCTGCACCGCCCCGGCCAGGCCGAACAGCCAGGCCGCCGAGGAGAGGTCGAAGCCGGCCGCCGCGCCGAGGTACTTCGAGCCGAACGCGATCCGGATCATAGGCGTCGCGGCCACCGCGGTGCAGCCGACGATCAGCGCCCCGACCCCCACGGAGAACGCCGTGGCCTGCATCAGCGCGCGGCGCCGCGTCTCCGGAACGGCCAGCTTCGGATAGGCCAGCACGGCGATGAACAGCGGACCGAAATAGCCCGCGCGCGTGAACATCGCCCCGGCCTGATACCGCCCCAGCTCATCACCGCTGAAGTAGTGCGCTGACAACAAGCCGTCCAGCAGCGAGAGCACGAGGACCGCGCCGAGGCTCCACGACGCGCCGCTGAGCTCGCGCACGTATCCCAGGCCTCGGCGCAGGCTCGGGCGGCCGACCGCGTCGCGCAGCGAGTAGTGGCACGCCGCGGTCACGACGAACCAGCTCACCGCCATCGCGCCCATGATCAGCCCCGGGTTCGGCGTGAACAGCGCGGCGGCCTTGCCCGCGATCAGCTTCGCGCCGTTCATCGCGATGAACATCACCGAGAACGCGGTGAACCGGCACGCGCCCTGCGCGACGCCGAGGTAGCCGGAGATCAGGGCGAAGGGCAGCAACGAGAGCGACGTCCACGCCACCGCGCCGACCGAGACCGCCGGCAGCGCCGCGCTGATCGCTGGCGCCAGCGCGGCCAGCCCCACGGTGGTCACCACGCCGACGATCAGCGCCCACCGGATCAGCGGGCCGGCCAATTCCTGCAGCGCGGCGTTATCGGCGCAGGCCGCCCTAGCCACCCGGCGCGCGGTGACCGCCTGCACTGCTGTCGCCGGGATGGAGGCCACCAGCAGGATCATCAGCAGCGCGCCGATCTGCCCATAAGCGGCCTTGTCCAGCTGGTGCGCCAACACGAAGCTGAAGCCGTAGGACAGCACGCTGCCGACGAGGGTGCAGACGGCGACCATCGCGCTGTCGGCCAGGAGGCGGCGGGCCATGGCGCGTGCCCTTTCCGGGATCGGGATCCGGCTCGGTGCCGCACGCTCGCACAGGTGTACAGGCGACGGCTCGAAGCCGGCTGGCGCTGCCCGGTCGCGCGCGGCGTCGCCGCAGCCGGTCAGTCGAACAGTGTCGGCGACCGTACAGTCGCGGCGCAGTCCGTGGCACGGACTGTATCCGCGGCGCAACACCGACCGCCATCTACCATGCCGTGTCGATGCCGTGGCCGCCACCGCATGACTCTTAGGCATCCATGGGTGTACTTACTGCGTACTTACTTGGGTGGGCTGCGCCGACGGCTTCTCCGCGATGAAGATTGCCGTGCCGGGCACTAGGCGGCCGCGGTACTCGGACCAGCCGCCGCCCCAGCGGTCGCCGAGCCCGCGCGGGTATTCCGGCTCGACCACCTGGCGCAGCATCAGGCCGGCCGCGGTCAGTTCGCTCACCCGGTCGCCGAAGGTCCGGTGGTGCTCGACGTAGGTCGCCACGCCGCTATCGTCCTGCTCCACATAAGGCCTGCGGTCGAAATACGAGTCGCGCACCACAAGTCCGTTCTCGCCCGGATCATCCGGAAGGCACCAGCGGAACGGATGCGGCACCGCGAACACCCACCGGCCGCCGGGCTTGAGCACCCGGCAGATTTCCCGCATGACCGCAGCGGAGTCCGCGACGAACGGGACCGCGCCGAAGGCCGAGCACGCGATGTCGAAGGAGTCGTCGGCGAAAGGAACGGCCGAGGCGTCTGCGACGACGAGCGGCAGCGGCCCCGGCAGGGATTCGGCGCCGTTTCCCGTGTCCACGGGCTGCTCGACCCGGTGCTGATCGATGCTGTGCTGATCGATTCTTCGAGCAAGCTCGAGCTGGCGCAGGGACAGGTCGAATCCGGCCACCAGCGCGCCCTGGCCGGCCAGCCAGCGCGCGCACTGCGCCGCGCCGCAGCCGACCTCCAGCACCCGCTTGCCCGCCACCGGACCGAGCAGTCCGGCTTCGGCCTCGTCCAAACCCTCCGGGCACCACAGGAACCGTGCGTCCCCCAGGTACTGCCCGTGCTCCGCCTGGTAGTCGTCCGCGTTGTCATCCCACCAGGCGCGATTGGCTCGGACGGTCTCCTCGCCGCCGGCCGCCCGGCGGACCACCGACGGCCCGTAACTGCCGCCGTACCAGTCGTCTTCCTCGTCCACAGGCCCACTCTCGCACGAATTCAGCGTCCTTCCGTACCCCGCCCCTTCCGCCATCCGGACACGCCGCGCTAGGGTTCCCCTTCGTGGGTGACGGCTTCCGGCCGCGTCACGCCCACCTCGATTGACCATGGAAGCGCCAGCCCCGTATTCTGGCTGTTGCGCTGCGGACCCGTGTGGCTTCAGACCGAGGGGGCCGCACCGACTTTCCGAACAGCTTTCGTTCCCCGAGTCAGGCTCCGCCGCGTGTGTCATCCGACCACATATCCGTACCCGGAGCCCTTTCCCCCATGACGAGCAGCACCGAGTCCGTCCGAACCCCGCAGGTCGCTATCAACGACATCGGTTCGGAGGAGGCCTTCCTCGCCGCGATCGACGAGACCATCAAGTACTTCAACGACGGCGACATCGTCGACGGCACCATCGTGAAGGTCGATCGGGACGAAGTCCTGCTCGACATCGGTTATAAGACCGAGGGCGTCATCCCTTCCCGCGAACTGTCGATCAAGCACGACGTCGACCCGCACGAGGTGGTCTCCGTGGGAGACCACGTCGAGGCCCTGGTCCTGCAGAAGGAGGACAAGGAAGGCCGGCTGATCCTGTCCAAGAAGCGCGCTCAGTACGAGCGCGCCTGGGGCACGATCGAGAAGATCAAGGACGAGGACGGGATCGTCACCGGCACCGTCATTGAGGTCGTCAAGGGCGGCCTGATCATCGACATCGGGCTGCGCGGCTTCCTGCCGGCCTCGCTGGTCGAGATGCGCCGCGTGCGCGACCTGCAGCCGTACGTCGGCAAGGAGCTCGAGGCCAAGATCATCGAGCTGGACAAGAACCGCAACAACGTGGTCCTGTCCCGCCGCGCCTGGCTGGAGCAGACCCAGTCCGAGGTGCGCCAGACGTTCCTGACGACCCTGCTCAAGGGCCAGGTGCGCTCGGGCGTGGTCTCCTCGATCGTCAACTTCGGCGCCTTCGTCGACCTCGGCGGGGTCGACGGCCTGGTGCACGTCTCCGAGCTGTCCTGGAAGCACATCGACCACCCCTCCGAGGTGGTCGAGGTCGGCCAGGAGGTCACGGTCGAGGTCCTGGACGTGGACATGGACCGGGAGCGGGTCTCGCTGTCGCTCAAGGCGACGCAGGAGGACCCGTGGCAGCAGTTCGCCCGGACCCACCAGATCGGGCAGGTCGTGCCGGGCAAGGTCACCAAGCTGGTGCCCTTCGGCGCGTTCGTGCGGGTCGAGGAGGGCATCGAGGGCCTGGTGCACATCTCCGAGCTGGCCGAGCGGCACGTGGAGATCCCGGAGCAGGTCGTGCAGGTCGGCGACGAGATCTTCGTGAAGGTCATCGACATCGACCTGGACCGCCGGCGCATCTCGCTGTCCCTCAAGCAGGCGAACGAGGGCCTGACCGGCGACGCGACCGTGGACCAGTTCGACCCGACCCTCTACGGCATGGCCGCCACGTACGACGCCGAGGGCAACTACGTCTACCCCGACGGCTTCGATCCGGAGACCGGCGAGTGGCTCGAGGGCTTCGACTCGCAGCGCGAGCTGTGGGAGTCGCAGTACGCCGAGGCCCAGACCCGGTTCGAGCAGCACCAGAAGCAGATCTCGGAGGCCCGCAAGGCCGACGCCGAGGCGGCTGCTTCCGGCAGCAGCGACGCGACGCCCGAGGCGGCTCCGTCCAGCTACTCCTCGGCCGCCCCGGCGGCCGCGACCGGCGCGCTGGCCTCCGACGAGGCCCTGGCCGCGCTGCGGGAGAAGCTGGCCGGCGGCCAGAACTGACCTCGCCGCGCCGAAAGGCGGACAGGCGGCGGGCCGGAGCGATCCGGCCCGCAGGTCGCCCCGCGGACCAGCCGGTCCGCGGGGCGCTGTTCGCCCGGGCGGCGGCCGAGACCACGGGCTGCGGACATGGATGACGCGAGGGCCGAGCCGACCGGGCCGGGCGGTATGGCGCTGCCCAGAACCGAGCTGCATAGAACTGTGCTGCCCAGAACCGTGCACGTCGGGCTGACCGGCGGGATCGGCTCGGGCAAGTCGACCGTGGCGGCCATGCTCGCCGACCGCGGCGCGATCGTGCTCGACGCCGACGTGGCGGCCCGCGAGGTCGTCGCCCCCGGCACCGGCGGCGCCGCCGCGGTGGCCGCGGAGTTCGGCGACGCGGTGATCGCCCCGGACGGCTCGCTCGACCGGGCCGCGCTGGCCGCGGTCGTGTTCGCCGATCCGGGCCGCCGCGCCGCGCTGAACGCGATCATCCATCCGCGGGTGCGCGACTGGATGGCGCAGCGCGCGCAGCTGGCCCCGGCCGGCTCCGTGGTCGTGCAGGACATCCCGCTGCTGGTCGAGAACAACCTCGGCAGCCTGTTCGAGCTCGTCGTCGTGGTCGACGCGGACGACCGGACCCGGATCGCCCGGCTGGTCGCCGACCGCGGCATGGCGCCGGACGAGGCGGGGGCGCGCATCGCTGCTCAGGCCCCCCGTGAAACCAGGCTGGCGGCGGCCGACGTCGTGATTGACAACAGTGGCGCTCGCGAGGCCTTGGGGGCCCAGGTGGACGCGCTGTGGTCGAGGATCGCGGGTATCGCGTGAATCGGCTTTCCACGCAGGGGACTCACGGTCCGGCCGCCGGGTCGGCTACGGTTGGGCGGGCGCCGCGCCGGAGCCGTGCACTCGCCGAAGGACCAGCCCCCGCCGCGCCGGACAGTGGTGACGCCTGGGAGGGCGAGACATGACGACGATCTCCGCACACGACCGCAGTCAACAGGCGGGCGGGGACATCCAGGATCCGCAGCAGGACGGGAGCCGGCCGCCGGCCAGGCGTCCGGTGCTGCTGCGCGGGCTGATCCGCGAGGCCCGGCCCAAGCAGTGGGTCAAGAACGTGCTCGTGCTCACGGCGCCGCTGGCCGCGGGCAAGATCGACGACTCGCACACGCTGGCCGCCAGCGGCGTCGCGTTCGCGGCCTTCTGCCTGGCCGCCTCCGCGGTCTACTACGCGAACGACGCGCTCGACGTCGAGGCCGACCGGGCGCACCCGAAGAAGCGCTACCGCCCGATCGCGGCCGGCATCATCCCGATACCGCTGGCCTGGGTCTGCGTGGTGGTGCTGGCGGCCTGCGCGGTCGGCGTCGCGTTCGCGGCCAACGCCGCCACGGCCGTGGTCGTCGGGGTCTACCTCGCGATGCACCTTTCGTACAGCGCCTGGCTCAAGCACGTGCTCGTGCTCGACCTGGCCATGGTGGCCGCCGGCTTCCTGCTGCGGGCCATGGTGGGCGGCGTCGCCGCGGACATCCCGCTGTCCCAGTGGTTCCTGCTGACCACCGGGTTCGGCTCGCTGTTCATGGTGGCCGGCAAGCGCTACTCCGAGATGGTGCTGATGGGCGACGCGGCCGGCACCACGCGCAAGTCGCTGGCCGAGTACTCGCAGTCCTACCTGCGCTTCGTCTGGCAGATGGCGGCGGCGCTGACGATACTGACCTACTCGCTGTGGGCCCTGGCCCTCGGAGCAGACCACCACGGCGCGCCCTGGCACGAGATCTCGATCGTGCCGTGGTCGTTCGTGTTCCTGCGCTACGCGATGTTCGTGGACGCCGGCACCGCCGGCGAGCCGGAGGACGTGGTGCTCGGGGACAAGGTGATAATGGCGATCGGCGCGGTCTGGCTCGCCTGCTTCGCGTTGGGAGTGTTCAATGCCGGATGAGCCGCACGAGTGGTGGACCCCGGCCGCCGGGCCCGAACCGCACTCGCACCCTGATTCGGATGTGGGCGACATGATATTCCCCAACACCGCGTTCTCCGAGGCCGGGCGCGCCACGGCGGCCGTGGCCGAGCCCGCGCCGGCCCGCGTTCCGGCCGCGCCCGCCCACGACGACGAGCCGTCCCCGGAGCGTCTGACCGGCTGGGGCCGCACCGCGCCGTCGGTCGCCCGGGTGGCCCGGCCGGGCTCCCGCGACGAGGTCGCCGAGGCGCTCGCCGGCGCCGGCCCGCGCGGCGTCGTCGCCCGCGGCCTGGGCCGCTCCTACGGCGACCCGGCGCAGAACGCCGGCGGCCTCGTGCTCGACATGACCGGCCTGAACCGGATCCTCGGATTCGACCTGGAGACCGGGGTCGTCACCGTCGAGGGCGGGGTCTCGCTGCACGCGCTGATGCGGGCCCTGGTGCCCTTCGGCTACTTCGTCCCGGTCACCCCCGGGACCCGGTACGTCACCGTCGGCGGCGCGATCGCCAGCGACATCCACGGCAAGAACCACCACGCCGACGGCTCGTTCACCCAGCACGTGCTCTCCATGGACCTCCTGCTGGCCGACGGCGCCGTGCGCACCGTCACCCCCGACGGCGACCCGGAGCTGTTCTGGGCCACCGCCGGCGGCATGGGCCTGACCGGCGTGGTGCTCAGCGCCGTGATCCGGATGGTGCCGATCGAGACCTCGCTGCTCAGCGTGGACACCTTCAAGCTGCCCGACCTCGACGCGCTGATGGAGAAGCTGGCCGGCACCGACACCGACTACCGCTACACGGTGGCCTGGATGGACTGCCTGGCCAAGGGCGCCAAGCTCGGCCGCGCGCTGCTGGACTGCGGCAACTTCGCCACCCGGGACGAGCTGCCGGCCAAGCACCGCGCCGACCCGCTGGCCTTCTCCGCCAAGCCGCTGGCCGCGGTGCCGGACCTGTTCCCGTCCCGGCTGCTGAACCGGCGCACCATCGCGCTGGCCAACGAGGTCTGGTACCGCAAGCCGTCCGCGCACCACCACCTCGCCACCATCGGCGGGTTCTTCCACCCGCTGGACGGGATCAAGGACTGGAACCGGGTCTACGGCGGTTCCGGCTTCCTGCAGTACCAGTTCGTGGTGCCGTTCAGCGCGGACGTCACGTTCAAGCGGATGGTCGAGCGGATCAGCCGGGCGCAGGCGCCGTCGTTCGTCACGGTGCTCAAGCGGTTCGGGAAGGGCTCGCCGGGCTACCTGTCCTTCCCGCAGGAGGGCTGGACGCTGGCGCTGGACTTCCCGACGAACACCCCCGGCCTCGACCGGCTGCTGCCGTGGCTGGACGAGCAGGTGCTCGCCGAGGGCGGCCGGATCTACCTGGCCAAGGACGCCCGGCTGGCGCCCGAGCGGCTGGCCGCGATGTACCCGAGGCTGGAGGATTACCGCAAGGTGCGCGCCTCGGTCGACCCGCACGGCGTGTTCGTCTCGGACCAGTCCCGCCGTCTGGGACTGTGAGCGGCGAGCGAACCGGAACCTGGAGGAATGGACACGATGAAGGACGCGCTCGGCTCGGTGCAGTCGCTGCTGGTCCTCGGCGGCACCTCGGACATCGCGCTGGCCACCGCGCGCAAGCTGGTGGCCGACCGGACCCGGCGGGTGGTGCTGGCCGCCCGGCCCTCCGACCGGCTCGACGCCGCGGCGCAGGAGCTGCGCGAGCTCGGCGCCGAGGTCGAGACGGTGCCGTTCGACGCGGCCGGCGTGGAGGAGCACGAGAAGACGCTCGGCGCGGTCTTCGCCGGAGGCGACGTCGACGTGGTGCTGGTGGCCTTCGGCGTGCTCGGCGACCAGGCCGCGGACGAGCGGGACCCGGTGGCCGCGGCGAAGGTGGCCCAGACCAACTACGTCGGCGCGGTCTCCGCGAGCCTGGTGTGCGCCAACGCGCTGAAGAAGCAGGGGCACGGCTCGCTGGTCGTGCTCTCCTCGGTGGCCGGCGAGCGCGGGCGGCGGGACAACTTCATCTACGGCTCGACCAAGGCCGGCCTGGACACCTTCGCCCAGGGCCTCGGCGACTCGCTGCACGGCTCCGGCGTGCACGTGATGATCGTGCGTCCCGGCTTCGTCGAGTCGAAGATGACCGCCGGCATGCCGAAGGCGCCGATGTCCACCACGCCGGGCGCGGTCGCCGACGCGATCGTGGCCGGCCTGCGCAAGGGCTCGCAGATCATCTGGGTGCCGGCCCAGCTGCGCTTCGTCTTCTCCGGCCTGCGCCACCTGCCCCGCTCGGCCTTCCGCCTGGTGGTGGAGCGGCAGGGGCGGTAGGCGGCCGAGGCGGCCTGACGACCGCTCAGCCAGCCGCTGCGGGGTTCCGCGGCGGCCGGTCCTGCGCTTCGCGGCCCTGCTCGGCCTCGGCGATCTGCTTGAGGCGCTGCAGGCGCGCGTCCCAGGCCTCTGCCATTGCGGTCATCCACGAGGCCGCCGTGCGCAGGCCCGCCGGTTCGACCTCGAAGACGACCTCCCGGCCGGCGCGCCGCCCGGTGACCAGGCCCGCCTCCTGAAGGACGGTCAGGTGCTTGGCCACCGCCTGGCGGGAGACCGGCAGCTCGCGGGCCAGCGCCGAGGCGCTGGCGGCGCGGTGCCCGCTCAGCCGCTCCAGCAGTTGCCGGCGGGTCGGGTCGGCCAGCGCGGCCAGGACGGCGTCCATGTCCGCTGTGTCCATGTCCGTGTGCACGTGCGCAGTCGGCGGTGTGCGCGGTATCGGCTTGTCCATGCAGGGAGACTTTTCCGTCTCGCGCCGCCTACGCGGCCTGCTCCTCGGCCCGCTGCTTGAGCTCGGCCATCTCCAGCGGCCAGCCCTCGCTGTTGTCCTTCACGCCGGCTTTGCGCACCGCCTCGTCCGCGTCGAGGCCCGCGAATCCGCTCTCGACGACGGTGACGCTGACCGAGCCCGAGCCCGGCACCGGCTCGACGAAGAACTCGACCATGGTGCTGTTGCCGTCCTTCACCGCCTGGCCGGGGAACTGGCTGGCCCAGCGGAAGGCCGCATAGGTCTGCGGCCGCATCTCCACGACCTCGACCTCGAACGTGCCCCACTTCTCCGTCTCGCGCACGGTGCGGTGGCCCGGCGTGCGCACGTCCGGCGACTCGACGGTGGTCGGCACCCACCAGCCCGGCTCGCTGACGAGGTGCCAGACCCGCTCCAGCGGCGCGTCGATGGTGATCGCGCACTCGATCCGGTCCTGCGCGCCCACGGCTTCCATCGGGATCCTCCTCGCTCGGGGTCGGACTGTCTGCAATCCGAGGGTTGCACATCGGCGGATGAAGTGCAACCACTGGGTTGCAGGAGAGTGTTCGAGTGCGGGGTGCGGCCGGCGCGGCGGGCGTGTTCGCTTGAATCCACCCCGGGGCGAGGTCATAAGGTCCTGGGCGTGAAGCGGGATCCGGGCACGTCTCCCTTCGGCGCTAAGGAGTCGAATCCGCCATGACGGACACGTACGAAACCCCGGGGGCGACCACCAAGAGCCCGCCCGGCACCGGCACGGTCACCGACGAGCGGCTCCTCGGCGCCCAGCTGTTCAACGAGACCTGGCGGCTGCTGGGGAAGGAGGGGCGCAGCCGGGACGACGACGACCGGATGATCCACACCGCGCACGCCTCGCGGTACCACTGGGGCCAGGCCTCCTCTGGTACCCCTGCGCACCTGGCCCGCGGCGAGTGGCAGATCTCGCGCGTCTACGCGGTGCTCGGCCGCTCCGAGCCGGCCCTGCACCACGCCCGCCGGGTCCTCGACCTGTGCCGCGAGAACGGGATCGGCGACTGGGACCTCGCCTTCGCCTACGAGGCGCTGGCCCGGGCGTACGCGGTGGCCGGCGACGCCGACGCGGCGCGCGCGGCGACCGACCAGGCGCTGGCCGCGGCCGAGGACATCGCCGAGGACGAGGACCGCGACCTGCTGCTGGCCGACCTGGAGACGATCCCGGGCCAGCCGCGCTACTGGTGAACGCCGGCGCCGGGCACGCCGGGCACATGCGCTGACCAGCGAGTGGTCCCCGGCTGTCGGTGCCCGGGGCTACCGTTGTCGGTATGACTCGACCGACGACTGAGCTAGAGCGGAAAGTCGCCCCCTTCGAGGTCGTCAGCGACTACACGCCCTCGGGCGACCAGCCGCACGCGATCGCCGAGCTGGAGCGCCGGGTGCGGGGCGGCGAGAAGGACGTGGTCCTGCTCGGCGCGACCGGCACCGGCAAGTCGGCGACCACGGCCTGGCTGATCGAGCGGCTGCAGCGGCCGACCCTGGTGATGGCGCCGAACAAGACGCTGGCCGCCCAGCTGGCCAACGAGTTCCGCGAGCTGCTGCCGAACAACGCGGTCGAGTACTTCGTCTCGTACTACGACTACTACCAGCCCGAGGCGTACGTGGCGCAGACCGACACGTACATCGAGAAGGACTCCTCGGTCAACGAGGAGGTCGAGCGGCTGCGGCACTCGGCCACCAGCTCGCTGCTGACCCGCCGGGACGTGATCGTGGTCGCTTCGGTCTCCTGCATCTACGGCCTGGGCACGCCGCAGGAGTACGTGGACCGGATGGTCAAGCTCCGGGTCGGCGAGGAGTATCCGCTGGACAAGCTGCTGCGGCGGCTGGTCACGGTGCAGTACGCCCGGAACGACCTGGCCTTCACCCGAGGCACCTTCCGGGTGCGCGGGGACACGGTCGACGTGTTCCCGGTCTACGAGCAGCACCCGGTGCGCATCGAGATGTTCGGCGACGAGGTCGAGCGGCTGATGACGCTGCACCCGGTCACCGGCGAGATCCTGACCGACGACCAGGAGCTCTACATCTTCCCGGCCACGCACTACGTCGCCGGCCCGGAGCGGATGACGAAGGCGATCGTCGGGATCGAGGAGGAGCTGGCCGAGCGGCTCGCGCAGCTCGAGCGGCAGGGCAAGCTGCTGGAGGCGCAGCGGCTGCGCATGCGGACCGCCTACGACCTGGAGATGATGCGCGAGGTCGGCTTCTGCTCCGGGATCGAGAACTACTCGCGGCACATCGACGGCCGCACCGCGGGCAGCGCGCCGAACACCCTGCTGGACTTCTTCCCGGACGACTTCCTGCTGGTGATCGACGAGTCGCACCAGACCGTGCCGCAGATCGGCGCGATGTACGAGGGCGACTCGTCGCGCAAGCGGATCCTGGTGGACCACGGCTTCCGGCTGCCCTCGGCCCTGGACAACCGGCCGCTGCGCTGGGAGGAGTTCGTCGAGCGGATCGGCCAGACGGTCTATCTGTCGGCCACCCCGGGGCCGTACGAGCTGGCCCGCGCGGGGCAGACGGTCGAGCAGGTGATCCGGCCGACCGGGCTGGTCGACCCCGAGGTGGTGGTCAAGCCGACGCAGGGCCAGATCGACGACCTGATGCACGAGATCCGGCTGCGCGAGGAGCGCGGCGAGCGGGTCCTGGTCACCACGCTGACCAAGAAGATGTCCGAGGACCTGACCGACTACATGCTCGAGCTCGGCGTGAAGGTGCGGTATCTGCACTCGGACATCGACACGCTGCGCCGGGTCGAGCTGCTGCGCGAGCTGCGCCTCGGCGTGTTCGACGTGCTGGTCGGCATCAACCTGCTGCGCGAGGGCCTGGACCTGCCGGAGGTCTCGCTGGTGGCGATCCTGGACGCGGACAAGGAGGGCTTCCTGCGCAGCGGGACCTCGCTGATCCAGACCATCGGCCGGGCGGCGCGCAACGTGGCCGGCCAGGTGCACATGTACGCGGACAAGATCACCCCGGGCATGGCGAAGGCCATCGACGAGACCAACCGGCGCCGGGCGAAGCAGATCGCGTACAACACCGAGCGCGGGATCGACCCGCAGCCGCTGCGCAAGCGGATCGCGGACATCACCGACTCGCTGGCCCGCGAGGACGAGGACACCCGCGAGCTGCTCGGCGGCGCCGGGCGGCAGCAGACGCGGGCGAAGGCGCCGGTGCCGGGCGTGGCCTCGCGCGGCGGCATGACGAACATCGACGTGGTGGGCAAGCCGGCCGAGGAGCTGGAGGAGCTCATCAGGGACCTGACCGACCAGATGCACAGCGCCGCGGCCGAGCTGCGGTTCGAGCTGGCCGCGCGGTTCCGGGACGAGATCGGGGAGCTGAAGAAGGAGCTGCGCCAAATGCGCGCCGCAGGCGTCTGACAACGCTGTGCGCGCCGCAGGCGTTTGATACTGCGGCCGCAGGCGTCTGACTAAGTGGATACCGTGCTGCTCGCCGGGTCCGGCAGCCGCACGGTGAACCAGACGACCTTGCCGGAGGCGGTGCGGCGGCAGCCCCAGGTCCGGGACAGCTCGCTGACCAGCAGGATGCCCCGGCCCCGCTCGGCGGTGGCCGGCGGGCTCTGCAGCAGCGGCAGGCTGCGGACACTGTCGCAGACCTCGCACAGCAGCGTCCCGGCGTCGCGCTCGAGCCGCACCCGCACCTGGCCGCCGGCGTGCTGGATCGCGTTCGTCAGCAGCTCGCTGACCATCAGCTCCACCGTGTCGGCGAGCTGGGACAGGCCCCAGGAGGCCAGCGTCCGGCGCACCGCCCGGCGGCACCGGGGCACCTGGCCGGCCTCGCCGGGCAGGTGCCAGGCGGCGCTGCGGTCGGCCGGCAGCGGGTGCGTGCGGGCGATCAGCAGCGCGATGTCGTCCCGGTCCTTGGTCAGGTCCAGCTCCCGGATGACCCGGTCGCACATCTCCTCCAGCGGCCGGGCCGGCTCGGCCAGGCTCTCGCGCAGCAGCTCGAGCCCGGAGTCGATGTCCCGCGCCTTGTTCTCCAGCAGGCCGTCGGTGCACAGCACGAACAGCGAGCCGTCCGGCAGGTCGATCTCCACCGTCTCGAAGGTGCCCGCGTCGCCGCCGAGCCCGAGCGGCAGCCCGGGGGCGATGTCGTGCAGCACCTCGATCTTGCCCTCCGGATAGACCACGATCGGCGGGACGTGCCCGGCCCGGGAGATCGAGCAGCGCTGCGTCGCCGGGTCGTAGACCGCGTAGACGCAGGTGGCGAACAGGGTGCCGTCGATGCCGGGCATCAGGTCGTCCAGGTGCGCCAGCACCTCGGCCGGCGGCAGGTCGACCGCGGCCAGGGTCCGCACGGCCGTGCGCAGCTGGCCCATCACGGTCGCCGCCTGGGTTCCGTGCCCCATCACGTCGCCCACGACCAGCGCGGCCCGGCCGCCGGAGATCGAGATCACGTCGAACCAGTCGCCGCCGACCACGGCCACGTCGCTGCCGGGCAGGTAGCGGTTCGCATCGCCTGCGCATAGGACGAGTCCTCGCGCGCGATCGTCAGGGCGCCGACCGGCCAGGCCGAGTGCACCTGTTCGGCCGGCACGCTGTTCCAGACGCTGAGCGCCAGCCGGATCAGCCGGATCGGGCCGTCCTGCGGCTGCGCCGCGCCGGCCCCTTTCAGCACGCTCTCCCGCAGCAGGATCGAGGCCTGATCCGCGAATCCCGGCACGACGAGGTCCGCCACCTCCTGCGCGGTGATCGCCGGGTCCAGCGTCGTGCCGACCCGTACCGCGAGCTCGTCGAGCGGATCCCACGAGCCCTGCCTGCGCTCGCGGACGCCCTGCCGGAGATACCCGGGCTGCGGGTGATATCCGGGTCCGGGCTGCACGTGATTCTCGGCCTGCGCTTGGGATCCGGGCTGCGACTCAGGGTGCGATTCGGGCTGCGCGCGGCCGGCGGCACCGGGCCCGCTGAGCGCGGTCACCATCGCAGGCGCCTGGTCGCGCCGCTCCTCCTGCCGAGTCCGCTGCTCCGGAAGCGGCAGCTCCCACGGAGTCGGCTGCGTTCCTCTCACTCAGCGCCCGCCCTTGATCGGTCCGGTTCCAGTCCGCGTCGTCCCCCCGTTGTCCGCTCCCCCTCCGCGTCGGATGCGCGGCGCCGCCCCGGGCCGAGGCGCGAGCGGACCGAGGTCGTGCAGTACCGCCGATGAAGACCGGTATTGAGCACGACCAATGCCAAGCGTAGGTGTCCGGTTGCGCACCGTCCGTCGAACGGTCGAAGTTTTCACTCCTTCGAAGGACTTATTTAGGATGGGGCCTCATCAGCCGTCACGGTGGTGTTCATGCAGCTCTCCCGGCACGACCTCGGACCGAAACGCCCGGCGCTGCTATGATCCGGCGACCCGGGTCGCACGGCGGCGCGGGCTGGAGGGGTCCGGAACCGGCCGGCGCGCTGCCGCCGTCACGGGCGGGCCGGTGGATGGACAGGAGTCTCGACGTGGCCGGTGTGTCGCTGTCGTCCGACAGCCAGGCTTCCGCGCAGGAGCCGCCGGCGGACGAACAGTCCGCGGCGCGGTCGGGGCCGGAGCCGGACCATCCCGCCGGCGGCTTCTTCGGATCGCCCTTCATCGGCGCGCTGCGCCGATCCGCAGTGCGGGCCTGGCCGGCGGTCGCGGCATACCTGGCCCTCCGGATCATCAGCACCCTGGTCTTTGCGGTCCTGTCCGCGGGCCACGGGTACGCCCAGCGCGGCCTGTTCGTGTTCGTCGACTCCGGCTGGTACCGGCTGATCGCCGAGAACGGCTACAACACGCACATCGCCTCGTTCGGCTCGCCGTTCCCGTTCTTCCCGCTGTTCCCCGGCCTGATGCGGCTCGGCCACGACGTGACCGGGCTCAACGTGGACGTGGTCGGCGTCGGGCTGGCCTGGATCTCCGCGGCGGCCTGCGCCTGGGCGCTGTACGAGATCGGCGCGCTGGTGCGGGACCGGCGCACCGGGATCTTCTTCGCCGCCCTCTGGGCCCTGCTGCCCTCGGCGGTCATCGAGGGGGCGTCCTACGCCGACGCGATGGCCATCAGCCTCTCCGCCTGGGCGCTGTACGCACTGCTGCGCCGCCGGTGGATCACCGCCGGCGTGGTCGGCTGCCTCGCCGGCCTCACCCGGCCCACCGCGGAAGCCCTGGTCGGCACCATCTGCCTGGCCGCGCTGATCGAGCTGTGGAAGCTGCGCGGGCGCCTCGGCGAGGCGGTGCGCGGCGGCGAGTTCTGGCGCCCGGTGGCGGCAATCGTCATCGCGCCGGCCGGCACGATCGGCTACCTCGTCTACGTCGCCTACCGGATGGGCAGCCTCACCGGCTACCTCAAGGCCCAGAAGGAGTGGGGCACCGGCTTCAACAACGTCGGCGACGTGCTGCACCGCATCCACGAGGGCATGCTCGGCACCGCCTCGGGATACAACCAGTACCCCGACCTGATCACTACCGCAGTGCTGCTCGCGGTGCCGGTCCTGATCGTGCTGCTGCTCATGGAGCGGGTGCCCTGGCAGCTGAGCTGCTACACGATCGTCCTGGCCGCACTCGTCTACGCCTCCATCCACGTCTACACCGTCGTGCCGCGCGAGTTCCTGGCACTGTTCCCGCTGCTGCTGCCGTTCGCCTCCCGGCTGGCCCGGGTCGACCGGCGGACCGGCGTCTGGGTCCTGCTGGCGGTGCTCGCGGTCGCAGCGGGCTGGTACGCCTGCTACATCCCGATCAACGCGGGCGGCGCGATTCCGTAGGGCTGGCGCGAGAGCGCCGTTCGGCGTCGCGAACCAGAGTGGCCATCCGTACGATCGATCATCAAGATGCGGAACGCGGACTACGCCAAGTGCGGAAGAAACTTTGCGTAAATGCGGAATCCCTGAGACGCTTCGGTGGTGGATGGAGCACTGACCGGCCTCGCCGAACGTCGCCTGACCAGCGTACTTGCTGATCGCCTGGGCGAAGAGCCGACCGTCGTCCTGAACGGGCCCAGAACGGTCGGGAAGAGTACTTTGCTGGCGACCCTAGCGCAGCGCCTGGGTACGAAGGTGATCGACTGCGACGATCCCGCCACACGCGCCGCCGTCCGCAACGACCCCGGGCGCTTCGTCGCCGGGTCCGAGACGGTGCTGATCGATGAATATCAGCATGTCCCGGAACTGCTCGACGCGATCAAGGCGGAACTCAACCGCGACCTGCGGCCCGGAAGGTACGTCCTTGCAGGCTCCACCCGCTATTCGACCCTGCCACAGGCGGGCCAGTCGCTGACCGGCCGAGTCGACATCCTCGACGTGCTGCCGCTGGCGCAGACTGAGATCGACGGGTTCGCCGATGTGCCCCTTGTTCATCGGCTGCTCCAGGGCTCGGCGGCGACGAGCACGGCCGAGCGGTCGCAGACGAGTCGGGACGAGTATGCCCGTCGCGTGACCTCGGGCGGCATGCCCGTCGCACTACGGCGCCCGCCCGGACGCTCCCGTTCGCGGTGGTTCAGCAACTATCTCGACCTCGTCATCGAACGCGACGTGATCGAACTGAGTCGGGTCCGGCAGCGGGAGATGCTTCCTCGTCTGCTGAACCAACTGGCCGCGAGGTCGGGCCAGGTACTGAACATCGCGGCGACCGCTCAAGCGGTCGGCATGGAGAAAAGCAGCGCGGAGAACTATTTGCGCCTGCTGGAGGCGGTGTTCCTGGTCCAGCGCCTGCCGGCCTGGGGCACCACCCTGGGATCGCGCGTGGCACGGCAGCCCAAGGTCCATCTCGTCGACGCGGGCGTCATGGCATGGCTGCTCGGTCTGACGCCCGAGAAGATCTCCTCGTCCGATCCGGCTGTGCTGACCGAGTACGGCCATCTGGTCGAGAATTTCGCGGTCGGCGAGATCCTCAAGCAGCTCAGCTGGTGGGACGCCCCCTGCTCGGTAGGCCACTTTCGGACGGCTGCGGCGGACGAGGTCGACCTCGTCGTGGAGCGTGACGACGGGGCCGTCCTGGCGTTCGAGATCAAAGCCGGAACCCGTGTCCACGGCGAAGATCTACGTGGAATAAGGGCCTTGCGGACTCGGCTCGGGAGCCGCATGCTCGCCGCGATCGTCTTCTACACAGGAGGCTTCTCATACACTCACGATGAGGGAAGCATCGTCCTGCCACTCGATGCACTGTGGAAGTAGGTGTCACCAGCCCCGCGCTGTTCCCGTTAACAGGATGTGGATCCGGAGCGTGCTGATCCCGAACCGCAGACCGATTCGCATCAGGTCCCCATAGGACGAGGCATCGAACACATCGCTGTGCCGGGTTCCCAGAGGCCGGGTTGCGGCAGGTCGCTTACCCCGTCTGGTCACAATTCGGGGAAACCTTTGCGGCTCGGCCCTCGTGGTGGCACCTTGTCGAAAAGGCGGACCAGGAGGGGGAGGACGAAAGTGGCCGAGCAGAATCTACCTGACAAGAAGCCGGATTATCGCGACCTGGTCGTGGAGTATTGGTGGCAGGCGCTTGGCGCCCTCGTTGTCGTCGTGATCATAGTCGGCGGGTACTTCGCGTTCCGCTGGCGGGAGAACGACGGACACCATCCGGTGTACGGGGACGTCGCGACGTGGCTGACGTTTCTGGCCGCGGCCGTGGGTATCCCGTTTGCGCTCTACCAGTTTGCCGATCAGCGGCAGGCGATCAAGGGGGAGTTCGCTCGGCAGCAGGAGCGCGACGAGCTTTTGGCGGGACAACTCCAGCAGGTGGGCTTGGCGAATCGTGTGTTGATCCGGCAACAAGCGGAAAGCGTGGATCTCCATCCTGACAGCTGGCAGCCTCTGACAGGCCGAGACAGTCAAGGTGAACCGATTCTTGGCGCAGCGCAGCATCTTGCGAGGCTCAAGAACAAGTCAAAGCGCCCTATTCGCGACGTATCCTGCACAATTTTTAACGAAGATTCCGGGGACAATGGGCCGGTAAATCGGCTCTTTGAGTACGTTGACAATAAACTCGTCCCTCGGGCCGGGGAGTCGGTTAAGACGATTCGAGCGGATGAGGCGTATGGATTCGGCTTCGCGGATCTGTGCAATCAAGACCGTGTTCAGATGACTGTCAGCTTCACCGACGACGCAGGAGTC
>DASYAE010000011.1:0-28464 GCA_036501535.1 Actinocrinis sp.
GCAGCCGACGACCTGCGTGCCCTTCTCACAGAGGAGCTCCACCTGCCCTTGCCCGTAGTAGGCGCTCCCGTCGGCCTCCCAGCCCGTCAGGATGTCGACGCACAGGACGGCCTGATACGTGCCGTCGTTCCCGAACGCCACGCACGTGTGAGCCTCTTGGTCGAGATTGGCGTGCAGGATCGTGAAGGTCGCCGCCTGCGCCGGCGTCACCGCCACAGCTGCGCAGGCGGCGATGGCGGCGGCAAGAGCAAGGAGCCGCCGAAGAACACGTTTCAAGGTTCTCTCCTTCGGTACGAGCGCAGCACGACCGTGCCCTCGTGTGGCTCATGGCCACGCCCACGTTCGCCCCGCGCGGCGCAGTTGCGCTTGTTGCGCAGCGTGACGCAGTTAGTCCTGCGTGACGCGTTGCCATCCTGGCGGGGCCGTGTATCGGCGCGGTATTCAGCGGCACTCGGCGGCGGGACCGAGCCGGATACCCATCCGATACATGTCAGGCAGGCAGCGCCCGCAGCCAGGCACGCAGCTCGTCGGCCTGCGGCAGCCCGCCGCGTTCGGCGATGGCCAGTGCGCGGCCCAGGTGCTCGGCAGCCCTCTCGTACTCGCCCGCGGCCTCGGCGACCCGGCCCAACCCCGCGTACCCGGCCACGCTCGGCGCCGCCAGTTCGTCCGCGATCAGGCTCACGCCGCGCTCGTAACAATCCCGGGCCTGGTCGAGGGCTCCGCGGTCGCGGTGCGCGTTGCCGAGGGTGAACAGCAGCGCCTGCTCGATGCCTCGGTCGCCCAGTCGGCGGGTCAGCACCAGGCCGTCGCGCGCGGTGCCGATGGCCTCCTCGGTACGGCCGAGCCGGCGGTGGCAGTCCGCCAGGAAGTTCAGGCTCCGGCACTCCAGCTCGGCCGAGCCGGCGTCGCCGCCGGACGCCAGGCCGCTGCGAAGGTCCGCCAGCGCGGCGTCCAGGACGCCGCGCAGGGTGTGCACCCAGCCGATGTTCATGATCGTCGCCGATTCGAGGTAGCGGCTGCCCAGCTCCCCGTTCAACTCCAGCGCCCGCCGGTGGGTCTCCAGCGCCTTCTCGTGCAGCCCGAGATACGTCTGCACCACGCCCATGCTGCCGAGCACCGCGCCCCGGTCGTGCGCGGTCCCGACGTCCTGCAGCAGATCCAGCGCCCGCTGCAGGCAGTCGCGCGCCTCGCGGTAGCCGCCGGACCGGATGTGCACGATCCCGATGTTGGCCAGGCACTGGGCGCTGCCGTGGGCCGCGCCTCGGAACCGCTCCAACTCGAGACAGGCCTCGAACGCCTCGTCGAGCCGGTTGACGCCCAGGTACGCCGAACCGAGCCGGCGGTACAGGATCGCGGCCATGGCGTCATCGCCGGTGGCCCGGGCCGCCGCGATGCCGATCGCGTACCCGTGGGCCGCCTCGGCGAAGTAGCCCTGGCGTAGGAGGTGCGGGCAGAAGGAGCGGGCCAGACGCGCCGTCAGATCCGGCTGGCCCACGGTGTCCGCGGCCTTGAGCACGGCGGACACGTTCCGAAGTTCCGGGTGACCGGGGAACGCGACTTCGCGGACGTGCGCGGCCGGCCGTTCGCCCTGGCCGACGGCGCGGTGGTGCGCGTGGCGCATCCGCTGCACTTGGGGGAGTCGCTGGCCGCGTGGTCGGAACTGTTCGCCGATCAGAAGATCCTCCAGCCGTTCGCACAGCTCGACCGGCCGGTGTTCGCGCTGACCGAGCAGGAGCGCGCGGGCAGCAGGCTCACCCGGTTCGAGGGCCGGGCCGTGCCGGTCGGCAAGGTGCTCGGGCTGGTCAACCGCGGCTGGCAGCGCGCCGAGCCGTGGGACGGCGGCGTCGAGCAGAACATCACCCGGATGATCAGCACACAGCTATACCTGACCGTCGACCTCGAACCGGGCATCCCCGTGGGGTCTGTGACTCTGCTCGGGCCGGAGCAGACGCTGAGCCATGTGTACCTGAGCTCATTGCGTTACGGCGGGCGCAGGGGCGATCGTCCCGACGACCCGGCCGGTCCGCGCCTGGGTGACCTCGACCCGATCACCGCGTCCGAACTGCTGGGCGATCTGACCCGGCTGACGGATTGAGAGGCCTGATGCCGCCTGCGTGACGCGGCGTCGCTCATCCGTTCCCCGCCGAGCCGAGCCACAGGCTGTCGCGGGCGCGGGTCATCGCGACGTACAGACGCCTGCTCGCCAGTTCCCGGCGCTCCTGGACGGAGGCGCCGTTCCCGCCCAGGTCGCGTAGCGCCAGGTCGTGGCGGGGCAGGAAGACGTGTTTGAAGTCGAGCCCTTTCACCCGGGTGTAAGTCCCCAGCTTCAGACCGTCGGTAGGCGTGCCGTCGTAGACCTCGAGCTTCTGGACCGGGATTCCCGCGCGTGTGAGCAGGCGGTGGTAGCGGTCGACCTCTTGGCGGGTCTCGCACAGTACGGCCGCGTCCCCCAGCCACCCGGCGTCGGGTCCGCCGTCGCCGGGTCCCGGGGCGAGCAACGCGGCGAGCAGCGCCTCGTCGTGCTCTGCGAGGCCGGGGGTGCGCACCCGGGTGACCTGGCCGCCGTGGAACACGGTCTCCACCGGGCGGTCGCCGCCCGAGGTGCTCTCGTCAATGTCCTCGAAGCTGTAACCGGACACCACCTCGAGCGCCGCGGCCAGGATCTCTGCGCGGTTGCGGTAGTTGGTGCCCAGCACCATCGCGCGCCCGCCGGAGACGGCGATCCCGGCGTCGGTGAGGCGGTAACCGCCGGGGTAGACAGCCTGCTGGCCGTCGCCTATCAGCAGTAGCCCGTTAGGTACGTCGCCGACCAGGGTGTGCAGGAGCCGCACTCCGGTCAGCGTCAGGTCCTGGACCTCGTCGACGACCACCGCGGCGTATGCGGGCTTCAGCGGGGCGCGGCGCGCCTCCGTCAGGGCCAGGGCCAGCACGTCGTTGAAGTCGTGGATCCCCGCCTCGGTGCGCAGGCGCTCGTATTCCTGGAACAGCGCCCAGACCGCCTCGCGCTGGGCGCCGTGCAGCGCGGTGCGCCGTCCGCGCCGCTCTGCGCCCAGGTAGTGCGGGAGCGTGTCGATGCCCCGGCCCTTGATGACGTAGTTGATCTCGTCGAACCAGTAGCGGGGATTCGGCTCGGTCTGCGCCAGGATTCCGCGGCGGCCGACGTTCTGCCAGGCCCGGCCGAGGGCGAACTCGGTCTGCTCGCCGCGTATCCTCACCGCGATCCCGCGGGCGGCGAGTAAGGCGCCTGCGAAAGCGTGCAGGCTGGTGAACTCGATCCGGCCGGCCGTCGCCGGCGCGAGGCGGCGGGCGAGCGCCTGCTGGACCCGCGGCAGGTTGGTGGCGAAGGTGACGAACAGCACCGGGCGGGTCGAGCGCTGGGCGAGGTAGACCGAGCGGTGCAGCCCGACCACGGTCTTGCCGGTGCCCGCCGGCCCGCTGAGGCGCGCCGGGCCGAGGAAGCTGCGGCGTACCAGTTTGGCCTGGTCCGGGTGCAGGAACGTCATCCACCCCTCGATCGGCGCGGCCAGGTCCGCGGCGAGTTGCGCCGCGCGCACCTGTTCGACGTCGAAGAGGGCCGGCGGGTCGTCGGCCTGCTCGTTCGGGGCGGGGGCGGGCCGGTCGGCCACGCTCGGGCGGTCGTACTCGGGGAACGCGTCAGCCAGGTGCGTGGTCACCATCTTGACCTGCGCAGGGGTGAGCCGGCGGGGGAGCGCCAGCAGTGCCGGGACCGCGTCGACCTGCCCGAGCAGCATGACCCGGCCGAGGAGCCGGTTGATCCGGTGCCCGGCGAAGACCATCACCGGCGCCACCGCGATGGGGGAGAGCCCTATCTCGCCAACCGCACGCTCGGCGAGATAAGCCTGGGCCAGCAGCTTGCCGACCTCGCCGTGCCGGTCCGCCTCGCCGGCCACAAGGCGATCGCCGGCCACGGCCGGCGTGTCGCGCCAGTTCTTCACGTCGATCACGAACACCCCGCCGGGCCCCACGAGGATCATGTCGATGTTGGCCGCCTCGGTGCCGGGCCAGCGCCGGTCCACCAGCAGCCGCCAGCCGTCTACGGTCAGCCCGACCAGGCTCGCGGCGACCAGGCGCTCGCCCTCGGCGGCCGTCTCGTACCGGTCGGCCAGCGCGCGGGCCTGCCGCGCGGCCTGTGCCAGCGCCATCGCCCGGTCCCGCTCTCGCGCCGCCCGCGTCGACGCCGAACCGCCTGCAGCCATCCCCACGCCCTATCGCTGCTCCGCCCCACTGCGCCGGGAATCGACGCAAACTTCTGCGACGTAGCGAATCAGGGTTCCGTGGCACTGTCCAGTGCGGCCGCAGCCGGGCCGGTCCGGCGGCGCGGCGCAGGCCGACCGAAAGTGGCCATGGTCATCACCGTGCCACGGGATCTATGCTCAGCCTTGGAATTGCCGACGCGGTCAGGGGGTCCTCGTGCGAGTCGGACTGCTGACCAGGGAATACCCGCCGGACGTGTACGGCGGGGCGGGCGTCCACGTGGAATTCCTGGCCGGGCAGCTGCGGATGCTTGCCGACCTGCGCGTGCACTGCTGGAGCAGCCGGAAGCCGGCGGACGACGAGCCCGGCGTTCGGCGGCACGGCCCCGCCGAGGATCTGGCCGGCGCCAACGAGGCGTTGCGCAGCCTGTCGGTCGACCTGTCCATGGCGGCGGCCGTGGGCGACTGCGACGTGGTCCACTCGCACACCTGGTACGCCAATCTCGGCGGTCACCTGGCGAAGCTGCTGTACGGCGTGCCGCACGTGATGACCGCCCACTCGCTCGAACCGCTGCGTCCGTGGAAGGCCGAGCAGTTGGGCGGCGGATACGCGGTTTCCAGCTGGGCCGAGCGGACCGCCGTCGAGAGCGCGGACGCGGTGATCGCCGTGTCGCACGGGATGCGGCGCGACATCCTCGGCTGCTATCCCGCCCTGGACCCGGAGCGGGTGCAGGTGGTGCACAACGGGATCGACACCACGCTGTACCGACCCGTCCCCGAAACAGACGCCCTGACCCGCCACGGCGTGGACCCGGACCGACCGTACGTGCTGTTCGTCGGGCGGATTACGCGGCAGAAGGGCGTGCCGCACCTGCTGCGGGCCGCGCACCGGCTCGACCCGTCGGCGCAACTCGTGCTGTGCGCGGGCGCCCCGGACACGCCCGCGATCGAGCAGGAGTTCCTCGGCCTGGTCGACGGGCTGCGCGCGGCGCGTGACGGGGTGGTGTGGATCCCTGAGATGCTGCCGCGCGGCGAGGTGATCCAGCTGCTGAGCCGGGCCGCGGTGTTCGCCTGCCCCTCGGTCTACGAGCCGCTGGGCATCGTGAACCTTGAGGCCATGGCCTGCGGCGCCGCCGTGGTCGCCTCGGCCGTCGGCGGCATCCCCGAGGTGGTCGAGGACGGCGTCACCGGACTGCTCGTGCCCTACGACGAAGCGGACCCGGGCGCGTTCGAGGCGGCGCTGGCCGCGGCGCTCAACAAGGTCGTCGCCGATCCGGAGGCCGCCGGGCGCATGGGCGCGGCCGGGCGCGCACGCGCGCTGCGCGAGTTCGGCTGGGACGCCATCGCCCGCCGGACGCTCGCGGTGTACGAGGAGGCGGTCGCGCGGAAGTAGCGCGCAGCCAAGCAGGCAAGCGCAGGGAAGCCAGGAAAGCGAGGAGTGCGGATGCGCGGCGGACCTTCTGTGCTGGGAGTCGTGCTGGCCGGCGGGGAGGGCAAGCGGCTGATGCCGCTGACCGCCGACCGGGCCAAGCCGGCCGTGCCGTTCGGCGGCACGTACCGGCTGGTGGACTTCGTGCTGTCCAATCTGGTCAACGGCGACATCATGCGCATCTGTGTGCTGACGCAGTACAAGTCGCACTCGCTCGACCGGCACATCACCACCACCTGGCGGATGTCGAACCTGCTGGGCAACTACGTCACCCCGGTGCCCGCGCAGCAGCGGCTCGGCCCGCGCTGGTTCCTCGGCAGCGCCGACGCGATCTACCAGTCGCTCAACCTCGTCTACGACGAGCGGCCGGACTACATCGTGGTGTTCGGCGC
This sequence comes from Actinocrinis sp., assembly GCA_036501535.1. Lineage (GTDB taxonomy): Bacteria > Actinomycetota > Actinomycetes > Streptomycetales > Catenulisporaceae > DASYAE01. The sequence goes on from DASYAE010000011.1 coordinate 6,036, forward strand.
CGACCACGTGTACCGCATGGACCCGCGCCAGATGCTGCGCCAGCACATCGACAACGGCGCCGACGCCACGGTCGCGGCCATCCGCATCCCGCGCTCGCAGGCCTCGTCGTTCGGCGTCATCACGCCGGGCACGGACGGGGTGAGCGTCGAGCGCTTCCTGGAGAAGCCCGACGACCCGCCCGGCCTGCCGGACGACCCGGACCAGGTCTACGCCTCGATGGGCAACTACATCTTCACCACCAAGGTGCTGCTCGACGCCCTGGAGCGGGACGCCGACGACGAGCACTCGGTGCACGACATGGGCGGCAGCATCCTGCCGATGCTCACCGAGTCCGGCCAGGTGCAGGTCTACGACTTCGACAAGAACTACGTGCCCGGCGAGACCGCCCGCGACCACGGCTACTGGCGGGACGTGGGAACCCTGGACGCGTACTACGAGGCGCACCTGGACCTGATCTCGGTCCACCCGGTCTTCAATCTCTACAACCGCGAGTGGCCGCTCTACACGCACACCGTGCAGCTGCCGCCGGCCAAGTTCGTCGCCGGCGGCATATCCAGCGAGTCGATGGTCGCCCCGGGCTGCATCATCACCGGGCAGGTCACCCAGTCCGTGCTCTCGCCCGGCGTCGTGGTCGAGGAGGGCGCCGTCGTGCAGGGCTCGGTCCTGCACGACAACGTCCACGTCGGCCGCGGCGCCATCGTGCGCCGGGCCATCCTGGACAAGAACATCATCGTGCCGCCGGGCGCGACGGTCGGGGTGAACCCGGAGCGGGACCGAGAGCTCTACCACGCCTCGGCGAACGGGATCATCGCGCTGGGGAAGGGCCAGCACGTGTCCCTTTAACTGGCACCGGGATCCAGCCTGATCATGCTCCAAGACACCGGCGGCAGGACGACGGACAGGCCCCGGTCGGTGCGGTGATGGTCGGCGCTGGAGCGCGGGGCCACCCGGTTGGGCATCTCCTTGGAGTTGGTCGTCAGCAGGTCGCCGCCGCCGAGGACGACGTGCTCGACGACGTGGAGGTCCTCGTCGACGAGCAGCCTTAGGTCGAGGCGCCCGGCCTCGCCCTCGTCGCGGTTGACGGCGAGGATCGTCAGCGCGCCGGTCTCCGGCACCCGGGTGACGGCGACGTCGACCGCGGGCGCGTCGGGGCCGCCGGGCGAGTGCACCGCCGGGCCGACCGGCTCCACCCGCAGCACCTCGCCGCGGGCGTGCCGGGCGGTCAGCGCGAAGGGGTGGAAGATGGTCTGCCGCCACGCCTCGGTGTCCGGCTCGGTGCGGATCGGCGCGATGACGTTGACCAGCTGGGCGAGGCAGCCGATCGCGACCCGGTCGGCGTGCCGCAGCAGGCTCATCAGCAGGCTGCCGACCACCACCGCGTCCTCGGCGGTGTATTCGTCCTCGATCAGGCGCGGCGCCTCGGCCCAGTCCAGCCGGTCCTGGCCGGCGAACCGGCTCTCGTACCACAGGTTCCACTCGTCGAAGGAGAGCTTGAGCCGGCGCCGCGAGCGCTTCTTCGCGGCGATGTGGTCGCAGGTGGCGACGACGCCCTCGATGAACTCGTCCATGGTGCTGGCCGAGGCCAGGAACTGCGCGCGGTTCTCCGGGGTCTGCTCGAAGTAGGCGTGCAGCGAGATGTAGTCGACGTACTCGTAGGCGTGGTCGAGCACCTCCGCCTCCCAGCTGCCGAAGGTGGGCATGCGCTCGTTGGAGCTCCCGCAGGCCACCAGCTCGACGCCGGGGTCGATCCGCCGCATCGCCTTGGCGGTCTCCGCGGCCAGCTGGCCATACTGTTCGGCGGTCTTGCGGCCGACCTGCCAGGGGCCGTCCATCTCGTTGCCCAGGCACCACAGCCGGATGCCGTACGGCTCCTGCGCGCCGTGCGCGGCGCGCAGGTCGGAATAGCGTGTCCCGCCCGGGAAGTTGGCGTACTCCAGCAGGTTGCAGGCCTCTTCGACGCCGCGGGTGCCGAGGTTCACCGCCAGCATCGGCTCCACCTCCGCCTGCCGGGCCCAGCCGACGAACTCGCCGAGCCCGAAGGCGTTGCGCTCGATCGAGCGCCAGGCGGTGTCCAGGGTGACCGGCCGCCGGTCGCGCGGGCCGACGCCGTCCTCCCAGCGGTATCCGGACACGAAGTTGCCGCCGGGGTAGCGCACGACGCTCACGCCCAGCTCCTTGACCAGCTTGAGCACGTCGGTGCGCAGGCCGTCCGCGTCGGCCGCGGGATGGTCGGGCTCGTAGATGCCGCCGTAGACGCAGCGCCCCATGTGCTCGACGAAGGACCCGAACAGTCGGGGTGGGACGGCTGCTATGGCGAATGCGGGGTCGATCGTCGCCGTGCTGGTGAACACGCGGGCGGGCTCCGTTTCTGGGGTGCGGTGGTGCGTCGGTGGTGCTTCAGCGGTGCGTCACTTCAGGCCGGTGGTCGCGACCCCCTGCACGAAGTAGCGCTGGAGCAGCAGGAAGGCGACGGCCAGCGGGGTGAGCGAGATCGCCGCGCCGGCCATCAGGGCGGCGTGGTCCACGCCGTCCTGGCTGGAGAACAGGGTCAGCGCCGCGGGCAGCGTCTGCATCCGGGTCTGGCTGCTGACCACCAGCGGCCACAGGAAGTCGTTCCAGAGCGCCGCGAACTGGATGATGAACAGCGTCGCGAGCACCGGCCTGGCGTTGGGCAGCACGATGCGCCAGTAGACGGTGAAGTCGCCGGCCCCGTCGATCCGCGCGGCCTCGTCGAGCTCGCGGGGCAGCTGGCGGAAGAACTGCCGCAGCAGGAAGATGCCGAGCGCGCTGGTCGCCCGGGGGATGATCAGGCCCTGATAGCTGTTGAGCCAGCCGAGGTGGAACAGGGTCAGGAACACCGGGACCAGGGTCACCTGGAACGGCACCATCAGGGTCGCCAGGATGATCAGGAACAGCGCGTTCTGGCCCCGGAACCGCAGCCGGGCCAGCGCGAACGCGGTCATCGAGTCGAACAGCAGCAACAGCAGCGTGGTGCCGCCGGCGAACACGAAGGTGTTGACGACCAGCCGGACGAAGGGGAGCTGGTCGAGGACGGCCTGCACGCCGTGCAGGGTCCACTGGTCGGGCCAGAGCCGGGCCGGGTCGGCGTAGAGGTCGGCCGGGGTGCGCAACGCGACCCCCAGCATCCACGCGAACGGCAGCAGGATCGCCAGCGCGCCGACCGTGACCACGAGCCATGACAGAGCGGCGCCGGCCCGGCCCGCGATCCGGCCCAGCCGGGCGGGCAGCCCGGGCGGCGGCGACTGCGCGGCGCCGTGCCGGTCGCGGGCGCCCTGGCGGCTGTCGGCGATCGCTGCGTCGGTCGTCATCGGGCTAGTCGTCATCGCGGTACCTCGCGACCCGCAGCTGCACGGCGGAGACCGCCAGGATGATCACGAACAGGACCCAGGCGATCGCGCTGGCATAACCCATGTCGAACTCCACGAAGCCCTTCTCGTACAGGTACATCACGACCGACTCGGTGCTGAACACCGGCCCGCCGCCGGTCATCGCGAAGACGAGGTCGAACAGCTGCAGCCCGGTGACCGTGGCGATGAGGCTGGTGAACAGCAGCGCGGGCCGCAGCGCGGGCAGCGTCACGGCGCGGAACCGGTGCCAGGGCCCGGCGCCGTCGAGGGTCGCCGCCTCGTAGAGGTCGGCCGGCACCTGCTGCATCCCGGCGAGCAGGACGATCATCGTGAAGCCGACGTTCTTCCAGATCCCGACGCCGATCAGGGTGGGCAGCGCCAGGGCGGTGGACTGGAGCCAGTCCGGCGGCGAGGACACCCCGAGGTCGCCGAGCCAGCCGTCGATCAGGCCCACCTGGGGGTCGAGCAGGAACTTCCAGATGATGCCGACCACGACCAGCGAGGCGACGAACGGGAAGAAGTACGCCGTGCGCAGCAGCGAGGTGTACCACGTCGTGCGTCGCAGCCGCGCGGCGATCCCCAGCCCGAGCACTACCTGCCCGGCCGTGACCGCGGCAGTGTAGATCACTGTCACGCGCATGACCAGCTGGCTCCACTGGCTCAGCGCGGCGATGCTGGCCGCGCTGTCCACCGTGGCGCAGCCGTTCGCGGCGACGATGTCGCCGCCGCTCATCCACTGCAGGATCGGCCACATCTGGATGGTGTTGTTGTCCGCGAGGGACAGGCCGTACTGGCCGACCTTGCCGCCCGAGGAGAGCGTGAGCTTCTTGGCGTCCGCGATGAACTGGTCCTCGGTGGTCGGCGCGGAGGTGATCCCGGCCGCGGAGAACATGTCCTTGTTGTAGTAGAGGACGAGCGTGGCCATGTTCGCCGGCACCGCGTACAGGTTCCCCTTCACGGTGAAGGCGCTGCGCACGGTGGACGGGAACGCCGCCGAGTCGATCTGGCTCGCGCCGGTGCCGACCGCGGAGTTCAGCGGGAGCACCGAGTTGGTGTTGATGTAGTTGAAGATCGAGCCGGGGTCGGAACTCGGCGTGGCCAGGTCCGGCCCCTCGCCGGTGGCCCAGGACTCGGGCAGTTTCTGCGCGACCGTGGCCCACGGCTCGACGGTCATCGTCACGTGGATGTCCGGGTGCGTCTTGTTGAACTCGGAGATCAGCGCCTGGTAGGACGGCTCGTCCGAGCCGGTGAAGCCGGTGAGCATGGTCAGCTGGACGACGCCGCCGGACGACGTGGACACGCCGTTGTTGCCGCAGCCGGCCACGAGCACCGCGGCGGCCGCGGCCACCGCAAGGGCGGTGAGGCGTGTTGGGCGACCTCTCCGATTGGATGAGAACATATAGATCAAGCTCCTTAGTGAAGGGTGAGCCGTGCGGAAGGCGGATGGTGCGCGGGGAAGGTGAAGCGGGGAACCGGAACCGGAAGCGGAACCGGAAGCGGAACCGGAAGCGGGGATGCTGTGGGTGCGATGAATGCCGGGGATGCCGGGGATGCCGTAGATGCCGCGGATTCGGGGAAGTGTTGGCGCGACGGACGCTTGTCAGCCGCGATGCCGGAACGCGGCGGGCCGCAGGTCCTTCAGCCTCTCAGGGTACTGATGGTACTGAGTGCGTCCCGCAGGACTCGCGCGGCACGAGCTCGATCGGCAGCACGCTGTGGGTGACCTCGCCCGCCGCCGCGTCGATAAGACCGAACAACCGCTCCGCGGCCTGCCAGCCCAGATCCTCGGCCGGCACCCGCACGGTGGTCAGCGTCGGCGTGGTCAGCCGGGAGACGCCGAAGTCGTCGTAGCCCACGAGGGCGACGTCCTGCGGGACGCGCAGGCCGCGGGAGCGCAGTTCGAGCAGCGCCCCGTAGGCCATCTCGTCGTTGGCGGCGAAGATCGCCTGGAGCCCGGACATGCCGTCCAGCAGCTGCGCCGCGCCGTCCCGCCCGGCCTGCTCGCTGAAGTCGCCTATCGCGAGGCCCTGCACGCACGGCTCAGGACACTGAGTCATCGCGGCGCGGAACCCCTCGTAGCGGTCCAGCGCGGTCTGGTGCTCCAGCGGCCCGCTGATGTGCCCGATCCGGCGCAGGCCATGGTCCGAAAGAAGATGACCGGTGGCCGCGGCCGCACCGGCGACGTCGTCGACGCCGACGGACACCGCCTGGGGCAGGTGCGGATAACGCCCGATGAGCACGACCGGCAGGCCCGTGTCGACCATCCGGCTGACGTTCGGATCGTTGATCGCCGCCGAGGCGATGATCGCGCCGCCGGCCGCCTGCGAGCGCAGGATCCGGTCGTAGGCGGCCACCTCGTGGTGCTGGTCCGGGTTGGTCGAGATCAGCACCGTGCTGTCGTGCGCGTTGGCCGAGCTGGTCACGCCGACCAGCAGCTGCATGAAGTACGGGTGCCCGAATACGTGCTGCGCGGTGTTCGGCACCACCACCGCGATGGACGTGGACCGCCCGGCGCGCAGCGCCCGCCCCGCCGAGTTGGCCACATATCCCAGCTCGCGCGCCGCGGCGCGCACCGCCTCCTTCGTCGCGCGGCCGATCCGCGGATGATCCGCGAGAGCCATCGACACAGCGCTCGGCGACACCCCGACGACCGAGGCGATGTCGCGCAGGGTCACCGGGGCCCGGCCCGGCCCGGACGGCTGCGCTTTCGAGGTCTTATTCACCTGCTCGACGGGGGTCATGGGCGGAATTCCTCGGAGGCTACCGGTCTGCGCATCCGTGGGCAATCGCCGCGCCGCCGCACCGATCCGCGGCCCGCCTCCGGCCCGCGCCGCACAGCGGGCCCGGCTCCTCCTCGTCGCGCCAATCGCGACCGTGACTGCATACGCATACCGGTGTCTCCAACCGTCCCGCGCCACTGCGATCAGGAAGTGCTGAAACGTTTGAGCATCAGGCGGCACGTCGGCCAGGCCAATTTTGGATTGGTGGAGTGGTCTGGCGGAGTGGCTTGCTTTAACGCTTCAGCATCCGGGAGTGTAGGACGGGTTCCGCCGGACCGTCAACACCTCGACAGCGATAAAGGCGGAGCGGACGTCGGACTGGCCGTCATCCGCGTCCCCGTGTATTGATGTGGTGTGCAGAGCCCGCTGGAGGACGAGTTCGACCGCCGGTTGCGTATGACGGCGATGCAGTGGCTGGATCGTGAGACCAAGCAGGGGTCCTCTCCCGTCACGCGGGTCGAGCTGTCCGGCTTCAGTTTCGATGGCAAGCGTATTGCGCTGGTGGATCCGCAGCAGGGGATCCGTAAGCCGCAGGGGTTAAGCGCCGCGCTCTCGATCCTGACGACGTATACCCGGCCGGGGAGGCAGGCTCCGTACAACGACCTGCCCGGGGATGACGGCATGATGCGCTACAAGTGGCGTGGCCTGGACCCGAACCACTCAGACAACCGTGCGCTGCGCGAGGCTTGTCGGCGAAATCTGCCGCTGATCTGGTTCTTCGGTGCGGCACCAGGCGTCTACCACGCGATCTACCCGGTCGCCTTGGTCGCGGAGGAGCCGGAGCAGCACCAGTTCGTGGTGAGCCTGGCGCCGGACGCTTTGGCGCACGGGAAGGTTGCGTACGACCTGCCGCAGAGTGCTGTGGAGCGGGCTTATGCCGAGCGGTTGACCCGGCAGCGCCTGCACCAGCCGGTTTTTCGTGCGCGCGTTCTCCAGGCATATGCGACGAGTTGCGCGATGTGCCGACTTCGTCACATCGAACTCCTCGACGCCGCGCACATCGTGCGCGACGCGAGCGGTGGCGTCGCGCATGTGTCGAACGGGTTGTCTCTGTGCAAGATCCATCACGCCGCTTACGACGCGAACATCCTCGGCGTCCGTCCGGATCTGGTCGTGGTGGTGCGGGAGGCGGTGCTGCGGGAGAGGGACGGTCCCATGCTGCAGTACGGACTTCAAGCGATGTCCGGTGTGGAACTGACCGTGCCGACGGTGAAGGCGAACCGTCCGCACAAGGATGCGCTGGAACAGCGGTACGAGGAGTTCCGCACGGCGATGTGAGGGGACGGGTCGGCCGGACGAGTTCCGTCAACTGTTCGTCAAATACCGGGCGCCACCAGTCGACGCACCGCGGACTTTTGTCGAAGCGTTGACAAAACCGGCAGGCCTATCGATGCTGACCGGGCCGCGTCTTCCCACACCTTTCCCACACCTGGTTCTCCAGGAAGGTCCTTCCGTGAATCTTCGAAGAAGATCGTTACGGCTGCGGCGAGCGGCCGGGGCTCTCTGCGCGACGGCACTGGCGACCAGTGCCCTTACTGTGCCCGCCGCCTCAGCATCGCAGTCGCAGGCCTCTACGACAACCGCGACGACCGCGACCACCGACGCCTCGCCGGTGAACCTCTCGACGCCGGTCGACAAGGCGGCGGCCGTCGCCGCACGCCGGGCCACCGTGGTCTCGGGCGACGCCCGCTTCGAGGTGCTCACCGACGGCGTGATCCGGATGGAGTACTCGCCGGACGGGAAATTCCTGGACGATCCGACCTTCGACGTGCTCTACCGGAACTTCGCCGTGCCGCACTACACCTCCGGCGTGCAGCAGGGCTGGCTGACCCTGCGCACGAGCACGATGGTGCTGCGCTACAAGGTCGGTTCCGGGCCCTTCAGCACGCTCAACACCCAGGTGAGTTTGCTGAGCAAGTCCGCGAACGGCACCACCGTGGCCTCGCCGACGTGGACCGCAGAGTGCTCCTTCGGCCAGGTCTGCCAGTCCGGCGCGTCCACCGAGAGCGGCGCGGCGACGATCGGCGAGGCGAATCACACCGGCTACGTCAGCGCGGCCGGCTTCATCAGCGGGTACAGCGCGGCCGGTGCCGACGCGACCTGGCAGGTGCTCGGCGCGCCGGCGGGTGCGGCGCAGATCGCCGTCAGATACAGCAACGGCAATAGCGGTCCCGCGACGATGAGCCTTGTGGTCGACGGGGCGACCACGCAGTTGACGCTGCCGGCCACGCCGAGTTGGGACGACTGGTCGACGGTCACCGTTCCGGCGAGCCTGACCGCCGGGGCCGGGACCGGGACCAACTCAGTGGCCGTGGACTGCGGCAGCGCCGACAGCTGCAACGTCAACATCGACGACATCGCCGTGACCGCGCCCGGTGCGACGGCCCAACCGTTCACCCCGGCCGATCCGCTCGGCGGCTACATCCGCTCCTACGACTCGGCGAACGGCACCTACGCGCTCGGCACCACGTGCCCGGCCGGCGTGTCCGATGACACGTGCGCCGCCGCGATCCCGTCGATGGCCGCTGGCCTGCTCGACGAGTCCGGCTGGTATCTGCTGGATGACACGCAGTCGGACATCTGGGCCTCGAACGGTTGGATCGCGCCGCGCCCGTCCGGCGGCGACATCCAGGACGGATACCTGTTCGGGTACGGCACCGACTACAAGGCCGCGCTGGCCGATCTGGCGAAGCTCACCGGCCCGACCCCGATGCTGCCGGAGAACGTGTTCGGCAACTGGTTCTCCCAGTACTACCCGTACACCGCCGCCGACTATCAGGACACGATCCTGCCCGCGGCCAAGGCCAACGGCGTCTCGCTGGACGCGCTGTCGGTGGACACTGACTGGAAGTCGCCGAACCAGTGGGACGGTTGGGAGTTCAACTCCTCGCTGTTCCCTGATCCGACCGCGTTCCTGTCCTGGGCCGCGTCGCAGGATCTGCTGACCGGGTTCAACATCCACGCCAGCGTGAACGACGACGACCCCGCATATGCCGAGGCGCAGGCGATCGCCGGCAATACCCTGACTCCGGGCAGCTGCTTCGCGCCCAGCGCCTGCTCGGTGTTCGACTGGAGCGACGTCGCGCAGGCAGAGGCCTACTTCGCGCTCTCGCAGCCGATCCAGAACGACGGCGCCGGGTTCACCTGGCTGGACTGGTGCTGCGACGGCAGCCACGTCTCCGACCCGGGCGTGACGCCGGACAGCTGGATCAACCACCTCTACGCGCAGCAGCTGGCGAACACCGGCCAGCGCGGCTTCGTGCTCTCGCGGCTCGGCGCCTCGTACCAGAAGGACCAAGCGGGCGCGTACGACACCGGCGCGTGGTCCGCGCACACCTCGACGCTCGCCTTCACCGGCGACACGTGGGGCACCTGGAACACGCTCGCCTCCGAGGCCCAACTGGCGCAGGACGAGGGCAGCATCGGGCAGGCGTACGTCAGCGACGACATCGGCAGCTTCCTGGGCATCCCGTCCGGGGCGGCGAACGATCCGGACGACCTGTACCTGCGCTGGCTCGGGCTCGGCGCCTTCCAGCCGATCCTGCGCATGCACTCGAACGACACCGAGAACGCGCGGCTGCCGTGGGAGTACGACTCCCCGACCGCGGCGACCGGGGACCAGTTCCTCCAGCTGCGCGAATCGCTGGTGCCCTACACCTACACCCTGTCGCACCAGTCGAACGTGACCGGCCTGCCGATGGCCAGGGCCCTGTATCTGGACTACCCCGGCCAGGCCGCCGCGTACACGAACCCTGACGAGTACATGTTCGGCGACGACATGCTCGTCGCGCCGGTCACCACGCCCGGCCAGGTCGCCCAGAGCACCGTCTGGTTCCCGCCGGGGCAGTGGACCGACTACTTCACCGGCGCCACGTTCACCGGTCCGTCCACCCAGACCCTGCAGGTCCCGCTGGACCGGGAGCCGGTGTTCGTCAAGGCTGGCGGGATCGTGCCGCTGCAGCCGTCCACCGGCAAGGCGCAGACCGCGAGCTCGGCGCCGCTGACGCTCAAGGTCTACGCCGGAGCCGACGGCGGCTTCTCGCTCTATCAGGATGCGGGCACCGGCCTCGGCTACACGAACGGCCAGTCCACGACCACGCAGATCAGCACCACGACACACGGCGCCGAGACGACGGTGACGATCGGGGCGGCGAACGGCAGCTACCCCGGAGCGCCCACGACGCGCACCGACACGGTGGATCTGGCCGACATCTCCCAGCCGCACACCGTGCTGGTCGACGGTAGAGCGCTCGCACCGTCACAGTGGTCTTACAACAGCGGCACGCACACGCTGTCGGTGCCGCTGCCGAAGTCCTCGGTGCGCCAGAGCGTCACCATCACGCAGATCGGCGGCCGCACCGTCCAGGCGGCCGAGCCCGCAGCCGTCGATGTCGCGCTGACCTCGGCGGACACGACCTTCGCGGCCGGCGTGCCGACGAAGGTGACCGCGGTGACGACGAACGCGGGGCCGGGTGGCGTCTCGAACGCGAGGGTCACGCTGAGCGCGCCGAGCGGCTGGACGGTCACCCCGTCCGGCGGCCAGTCCCTGGGCTCGCTGTCGGGTCCGGCCACGACCACCTGGACGGTGACCGCGCCGACGAGCTATCAGCTCGGCAGCGTCGAGGCGGTCGTCGCGAAGGTGGACTACACGGATGACGCGAGCGGGCAGGCCGAAACGGCGTCCGCCGCCGTGGACCGCACACCCGGCCAGGTCGCCGTCACCTTCCGCACCAAGGCGCCCGCGGGCACCCCGTCGGACGCAACGCTCTACATCTCCGGGGACGTATCCCAGCTCGGCAGCTGGAATCCCGGCTCGGTCGCGATGACCGACGAGGGCGGCGGCATCTGGCAGACCACGGTCACCGTGACCGACGGGACCGCCCTGCAGTACAAGTTCACCCGCGGCAGCTGGAACACCGTGGAGGACTGGGGCAGCATCATCGGCGAGACGAACCGGGACGTGACCGTGAACGGCGGCAGCTCCGGGACGATGCTCGTCGACGACACCGCCACGGACTGGTCCGACAGCTCGGTTCCGGACGACCAGAAGGCCCCGGAGTTCTGGAGCGACCCGCTCGTGGTCGCCACCACGCCGTCCGACGGCTCGTCGGGCGCCGCGCCCTCGGCCGTGACCCTGGACTTCGCGCGGGACGTCATCCCGACCGGGAGCGACTACTCCGGTTCGGTCGCAGTGACCGACGACGGGACCGCCGTGGCCGGGACGACGACCAGGACGGCGTCCGGAGTGCTCACCTGGCAGCCCTCCGCGGCGCTGGCCGCCGGAACGTACCAGGTGACCGTCGCGGACGTGGCCGACGCCGGCGACAGCGAGCCGATCCAGGAGCCGTACCGGTTCGGCTTCACCGTGAGCTGAGCCGAGCCGAGGCGGCCGGTGCGCGCCGCGGGGCCGGGAGACGATCTTCCGGATTCCCGCGGCGCGCCCGGAATTCCCCGCGCGCAATGGCAATGCGTTTCGGCGCCGCCGCGTTTCGGACACTCTCCACGGTCAATGGCACGCTACGACCGAGAATGTCCGCGTTCCGGTTCCCGTCTGCACCATACGCAACCGTATGGAATCCGCGCGATCATGCGGGCGCCACTCTATAATCAGAGCGCTGAATGCAAAAGTCTGACTCGCTGCCGGCCGATTCGCCGACACGCGCGGCCGCGCGGATACGTGGTGGGCGTTGCGCCGCAGCCAGGAGGGCTTGGCAATTTATTGATGGCTAAACGACGATTGGCGCCGACTGCCATTATGGATAGTATCCGTGCGTCAACGCCCGGCCCCAAACTCGGGGGGTCGTGAACGCTAGCCTGCTGGGGGCTCCGGATGGCACTCCATGCACGAACGGTAAAGCGCCGACGAATATCGGATTCGGGCGCAAAACGGCAATTGCCGCTGCGTGTCGCCCTGCTCATCCTGGCATTCGTGCCGAGTGCGACCATGATCGCGCTGCTCGCCGTCAACTCGGGCCAGCTCTACGGCGACTGGCACACCGCGACCAGCCGGGAGAACGCGGTCCAGGTCCGCAACAGCCAGTTCCCCACGCTCGAGCTCTTCTACGCCCTCCAGCAGGAGCGCGCGTTGAGCGCGGCGGCGCTCGCGGACCCGGCCGGCTACGCGGCGAAGCTGGCCCAGGTGCGCAAGGCCTCCGACGCTTCGATCACCATGCTGAAGGCGCTGCCGGACGCCAACGTGGCGGCGAGCATCACCGCCAGCGTCGGCCAGTTCACCGCGCTGCTCGGCGCGCTGCCCCAGGAGCGGACCGCCATCGACGACGGCACCGCCACCCAGCAGCAGGTGTACGACGAATACAGCAATCTGATCAGCGCGAACATCGGCCTGTTCACGTCTCTGACGCAGACCGGCGTCCCGTCCCTCGACGTCATCGGGGTGCCTGCGCTGACCCAGGCCTGGGGCCAGGAGATGATCTCGCGCGAGGCCGCGGTCATCACGGCGGGCTCGGTGAGCGGGCATCTCACCGCCGCCGAGCGCTCCGAGCTCGACCAGTCGGTGGGCGCCGAGCAGTTCATCTACCAGGACCAGGTCATCCCCGACTCCCCGGCGCCGGTGTCAGGCCTCTACCAGAGTCTGCTGGCGAGCAGGGTGTGGCAGCAGAAGACCCAGGTCGAGCAGGGCCTCCTGGCCGAGCCCCCCTCGGCGACCACCGGCGAGAGCGCCGTGCCGCCCGCGCTCGGCGGGGAGTGGCAGCAGATGATGGCCTCGCTCAGCCCCCAGCTGGTGCACATGACCGAGGTGCAGACCACGTCCATCCTGTCCAACGCCGGCAACGTGATCGGCTCGCTCAAGACCCGGCTGATCGTGCAGACCGCCTTCGGCGCGGCGGCCGTCCTGCTGGTGGTCGGGCTCACCTGGTGGCTCATCACCATGCTGCGCCGCCGCATCTTCGCGTTGCGCTCCGCGGCCGGGCAGCTGGAGACCCGGCTACCTATCGTGGTGGAGCGGCTGCGGCGCGGTGAGGCGGTCGACACCGACGCCGAGCTGCCGGAGCTCAGCTACGGAGGGGACGAGCTGGGCATGCTCGGCCGGTCGCTGAACGCCGCCCGCGCCAGCGCGCTGGAGACCTCCGTGCGGCAGGTCGACCAGTACCGCGGCTTCGAGCGGCTGCTGCAGCGCATCGCCCGGCGCACCCAGCTGCTGATCAACCTGCAGATGAAGCGGCTCAGCGAGATGGAGCGGCGGTACGAGGACTCCGAGGTGCTCGAGGGCCTGTTCGACCTCGACCACCTGGCCGCGCGGCTGCGCCGGTACGAGGAGAACCTGGTGATCCTCGGCGGCGGGCAGCCGCAGCGGCGCTGGCGCAAGCCGGTCCCCCTGCTCAACATCCTGCGATCCGCGCAGGGCGAGGTGCAGGACTACCGGCGGATCAGGATCGAGACCGAGAGCCGGGTGTGGATATCCGAGCGCGCGGTCAGCCCCCTGGTGCACGTCCTGGCGGAGCTGATGGAGAACGCGGTGGCCTTCTCCAAGCCGCCCACCCCGGTCGAGGTGACCGCGGCGCCGGTGGCCCGCGGCCTCGCCGTCGAGATCGAGGACCGCGGCGTGGGCATGGAGCCCGAGCAGTACGCCGAGGCCAACGCGCTGCTGGTGGACCTGCCCAGGCTGGACGTGCTCTCGCGGGCCGACGACGCCCGCCTCGGCCTGTACGTCGTCGCCCGGCTGGCCGCGAACCTCGGGGTGAAGGTGGAGCTGCGACCCTCGTCCTTCGGCGGCACGCGGGCCGTCGTCCTGATACCGACCGAGCTCGTGCTCGCCGCGGGCCAGGTGCTCCCGTCGGCGGAGGGTGAGGACGACCTCGAATTCCCCTCCCGGCTCTCGGCGCTCGCCCCGGTCCCCTCCGGCGCCTTGGACGCGTCCGCCGGGAACGGCGGTCCGCACGATCCGGCCGAGAGCGCCGACCGGCCGGACGACTCCGAGCGCCTCCTCGTCGGCGTCGGCGGCAGGTCGCCGGACCCCGACCCGGCGCCGCCGCTGGATCCGCTGCCCCGGCGGGTGCGCCAGGCCAGCCTGGTCGCCGAGCTGCGCGACCTGCACGAGACCGGCGGCGATGAGCCGGCGGACCCGGACGAGCCGCCGGCGGACTCGCCGGCGCACGAGCCGAGCCGGTCCGGCGCCGCGGTCGCCGCCTTCCAGCGCCAGTCCCGCCTGGCGCGGCTGGCCGAGAACGGCGCGCCGGCCGAGGAGGAGGATGGCGGGCTATGACACAGCGATCTACGACACCGGGATCGGCGACACAGGGTACGATGACAAAGCGCTCAGTAACGCAGGGTTCGATGACACAGGGTCCGACGAAACAGGGTTCCATGGCGCCGGGTCCGATCCCGGTGCCCCAGCGCACCACGGCCACCGACCGCGACCTCGACTGGCTGCTCGACCGCCTGGTCGACGAGGTCCCGGGCGGCCGGCACGCGATCGTGCTCTCCGACGACGGCCTGGTGATCAGCCAGTCCGGGCGGATCGACCGGGCCGACGCCGAGCGGCTGGCCGCCATCGCCACCGGCCAGCAGAGCCTGGCCCGCGGCGTCGGCGCGGTCTTCGACGGCGGCGGCGTGCGCCAGGTCATCGTCGAGCTGGCGGACATCTGGCTGTTCATCAGCGCGGCCGGCCGCGGCACCCACCTGGCGGTGATCGCGGACCAGGACGTCGACGCAGAGGTGATGGCGGTGGCGATGCACACCCTCGTGCTCCAGGTCGGGCAGCACCTGGGCACCGAGGCGCGGGTCGGCCGCGAGCACGGCGAAGGGGGAGCGGACGGTGGTCAGCCACTGGGCCGACGAGACCCCTGACGACGACCCGGAGGACTCCTTCGTCAGGCCGTACACGATCACGCACGGCCGCACGGCCTCGGCGCGCGAGGACCTGACGCTGATCACGGTCATCGTCTCGCTCCTGCCGCCCGAGGAGCAGCTCGCCGTGCGCGGCCTCGAGCCCGAGCACCGCTTCATCCTGGAGCTGTGCCGCACGCCGGTGGCGCTGGCCGAGATCGCCGCGGGGCTCAACCTGCCGGTGGCGGTGGCGAAGATCCTGACCGGGGACCTGATCGCGTTGGGCGCAGTGGCCGCCCGCGCCCCGGTGGCGGTCGCGGCGGGGCAGGGACAGAACGTCAGACTTCTACAGGCGGTGCGAGATGGGCTACGACGACTCTGACCGGCACGAGGCGCCCGACGGCGAACTCGCGCCGACCGCCGTGAAGTTCCTGATCGCGGGCGGCTTCGGGGTGGGCAAGACCACGATGGTCGGGGCGGTCAGCGAGGTCGAGCCGCTGCGCACCGAGGAGTACCTGACCGTGGCGAGCAAGGGCGTGGACGACATCGCCGGCGTCGACGGCAAGCACACCACGACCGTGGCCATGGACTTCGGCCGGATCACGGTGAGCCCCGAGCTGGTGGTCTACCTGTTCGGCACCCCGGGCCAGGAGCGCTTCTGGTTCATGTGGGACGACCTGGTGTCCGGGGCGCTGGGCGCCGTGGTGGTCGCGGACACCCGCAGGCTGGAGACCAGCTTCGGGTCCATCGACTTCTTCGAGAGCCGCCGCATCCCCTTCGTGGTCGCAGTCAACTGCTTCGACGGGCGCCAGGACCGCACGGTGCCGGAAGTGCGCACGGCGCTCGATCTCGATCCACGCGTTCCCATCCTGATGGGGGACCTCCGCCAACGCCCCGTCAGCCGCGACGTGCTGCTCGCCCTGGTCGACCACCTGATGGCGCGGCCCGAGCCGACGCCGGTCCCGTAGGCGGCGACCGCCCTCGCGGGCATTCGACCCCTGCGTCACACCTCCCGCCGCGCCGGGACGACCAGGCCCGACTCGTAGGCGACCACCACCGCCTGCGTGCGATCGCGCAGCCCGAGCTTGGCGAGCACCCGGCTGACGTGCTTCTTCACCGTCTCCCCGCTGACCGTCAGCCGGTCGGAGATCTCGGTGTTGGAGAGGCCTGCGGCCACGAGGCGCAGCACCTCGGTCTCGCGGGGGGTCAGCGCGGCGAGAGCCGACGGGACCTCGCCGGGCTCGGAGGCGACGGCCAGTGGCGCGGCGTCGGCTGCGGACGCGGACGATGTCCGCAGGCGGGCGAACTCCCTGATCAGCCGTCGGGTCACGCTCGGCGCGAGCAGCGCCTCGCCGGCCGCGACGACGCGGACGCCCTCGAAGAGGCGCTCGGCGGTGACGTCCTTGAGCAGGAAGCCGCTCGCGCCGGCGCGCAGCGCGTCGAAGACGTACTGGTCCAGGTCGAACGTGGTCAGGATGAGCACTCTCGGCGGCCGGTCCAGCGCCGAGAGCAGCCGCGTCGCCTCGATCCCGTCGATCCCGGGCATCCGCACGTCCATCAGCACGACGTCCGGCTGCACCGCCCGGCAGACCTCTACCACCGTCGCCCCGTCGACCGCCGTGCCGAGCACGGTGAAGTCCGGCTGCCGGTCCAGCATCGCCGCGAACCCGGTCCGGACCACCTCGTGGTCGTCGGCCACGACGATGCCGATGGGGCGCGCGGCCCCGACCGTAGCCTCGTCCGCGGTCACGACTCGTCGTCCGGTTGCGCCGGAAGTTCCGCCTCGACCAGGAACCCGCCGCCCGGCGCCGCGCCGGTGCGGAACGTCCCGCCGACGGTGAGGGCGCGCTCGCGCATGCCGAGCAGGCCGTGTCCGCTCCCTGCGGTGCGATCACCGTGGCCGGGTCCGTTGTCCCTGATGCGCAATCGCAGCAGGTTCACGTCGTAGCGCAGCTCGACGTCCACTGCGGCGCCCGGCGCGTGCCGCCGCGCGTTGGTGAGCGCCTCCTGCACGATGCGATACGCAGCCAGTTCCACCCCCGGGTCGAACGAGGTCACGGGCCCGGAGACGATCAGGCGCACGGCTCCGGCCGACGCCGCCCGGGTGTCGGTGATCAGCGACGTCAGTTGCCGTAGACCCGGCTGCGGCTGGCGTTGGTCCGGGACGACCGGATCGGTGTCCGGCCGCAGCACTCCGAGCAGCCGTCTCATCTCGGTCAGGCCGGCGCGCGCGGTGTCGCCGATGTCCCGCAGCCAGCGCGCGCCCTCCGGCGGCAGGTCGACGGTGATCCGGGCCGTCTCCGCCTGCACGGAGATCATCGAGATGTGGTGTGCGACCACGTCGTGCAGTTCCCGGGCGATCCGCGCGCGTTCTCCGCGCGCCATGTGCTCCACGAGGGCGTCCGCCAGCTCCGTCCGGACCGCGCCCTGCAGCGAGGCCGCGCGCCGCGACCGCACCGCGATCGCGGCTCCGGCCGCGGCCGGGACGAGCGACGCGAGCAGTCGCGCATCCACGCCGCCGCGCCCGGCCAGCATCAGCGCAAGGAAGGGGATCGTCAGGCCCAGCGCCAGAAACGGCGCGTTCGCGCGCCAGCCGGCCGATTCGGCGGCGCCGGCCGGTCCCGGACCGACTGCGGCGAGCCGGTAGACCGAGATGACCTGGGCGGCGGCGCTCCCCGCAGTCGCCAGCCCGGCGGTCACCACACCGGAGTTCGGGGCGCCGACAGTCACCACGCCGAACGCGGCGAGGGACATCACCGACGCGGCCGTGATGCACAGCGCGGCGGCGAGCGGGCGCAGGAAGATCAGCGGCACCGTGGCCGCGAGCGCGAGCAGGCACAGCGGAAGGGCGTAGAGCGCGCCCAGCCTGGCCCCCTGGACGGCGGCCTGCGCGAACGAGGCCGTCGCCAGCACGCTGCCGACGACCGCCAGCCGGTACGGCGAAGACGCGATCCGCCGGGACTTCTCGATCGGCCGCCACCGCGCCGCCAGGCCCATCAAGGTGCGCTCGACTCCGCCTTCCTGCATGCCCCTCATTCTGGACGCGCCCGACGAGGGCACCGCGCTGATCGGCGGCACGCCGCACACGGCGCTGCACGCCCCGCTGACCCATATCGGCGCACTGCTCGACGCCGGCGCGCTGCAGCCGAGCCGGTCCG
The DNA here is from genome assembly GCA_036501535.1 of Actinocrinis sp. Classification (GTDB taxonomy): domain Bacteria; phylum Actinomycetota; class Actinomycetes; order Streptomycetales; family Catenulisporaceae; genus DASYAE01. The sequence continues at coordinate 24,130 of DASYAE010000011.1, forward strand.
CGCGCAACCACCTGCTGTGGCTCGCGCATTCGCAGGGCCTGCCCGCGAGGCGGGTCGACGAGGTCGTCGAGCAGGTCGGCCTCGGGTCCGCCGCGCGGCGCCGGGCCGGCGGCTATTCGCTCGGCATGCGCCAGCGGCTCGGCATCGCCGCCGCGCTGCTCGGCGACCCGGGGGCGCTGATGCTGGACGAGCCGTTCAACGGCCTGGATCCGGAGGGCATGGCCTGGATCCGCGCGCTGCTGCGCACCCTGGCCCGGCAGGGCCGCGCCGTCCTGGTCTCCAGCCATCTGATGGCCGAGCTCGAAGACACCGCCGACCACCTGGTCGTCGTCGGGCGGGGCAGGGTCATCGCCGACACCGGCGTCGCGGACATGATCGCGGCCGCGTCGGGCGACCGGGTCCATCTGCGCACCGCGTCCCCGGCCGAGGCGATGACCGCGCTGGCCAACGCCGGGGCCACAGCAGTGTTCGGCGACGTGGACCAGCTCACCGTCTCGAACCTGCCCGCGGAGCGGATCGTGGCGGCGCTCACTCGGGCCGCGGTCCCGTTCTCCGAGGTGAGCGCGCACCGGGCGTCCCTGGAGGAGGCATACATGGAACTGACCCGGGACAAGGTCGACTTCCGGGCGGTGAGCCCGGAGTGACCACGCTCGCCTCACATCAGTCCGAGGTCCGCACCGGCCGCGACGGGTTCGGGCGGCTCGTGCACGCGGAGTGGACGAAGTTGCGCACCGTGCGCGGCTGGGTCGTCGCACTCTTGCTCATACCGGTGCTGACCGGGCTGGGCGCCCTGTTGCTGACCAACGTCTCGTGCAGCCTCGTCGGCGTCGACGGACAGCCGGTCGCCTGCGTCGCCCCCGCGACGGGGCCGGGCGGCGAGGCGGTCGCCGACAGCTTCTATCTCGCCCGCCAGGCACTGGCCGGGGACGGCACGATCACCGCCCGCGTCACGTCGCTGGCCGGCCGGCACACCCCGGTCTCCACCTCTCCGACCCCGGTGACCGGCGGCTTCGAGCCCGGCGTGCAGCCGTGGTCCAAAGCCGGGATCATGATCAGCGCGGGCACCGCACAGGGCTCGGCCTACGCGGCGATGATGGTCACCGGGGGCAACGGGGTGCGGATGCAGTGGAACTACACGGGTGATTCCGCCGGCCTGCCGGGGACCGTGTCGGCGTCGTCGCCGCGCTGGCTCCGGTTGACCCGGTCGGGCGACACGCTCACGGGTTACGACTCATCCGACGGGACGCACTGGAACACGGTCGGCAGCGTGGTTCTCAGCAGCCTGCCGTCGTCCGCGCAGATCGGGCTGTTCGCGACGTCGCCGAGCTACATCGTGCTCGCGCCCACGTTCGGCGGCGGCCAGAGCCAGGCGACCGGCACCTTCGACCGGATCGCCCTGACCTGGCCGGGCGCCACCGGACGGTGGATCGGGACCGGCATCGGCAGCGACCCGGCCGGGCCCAACGGACCGGACCCCTTCACCGGCTCGTTCACCCACGCGAATGACACGATCACGGTGACCGGTTCGGGCGACATCGCGCCCGAGGTGCCGGAGACCTGGGACGGGGTCGGCGTCAAGGCCCAGGACGCGTTGACCGGCACGGTCGTCGGACTGATCCCGGCGACCATCGTGGCCGCGCTGTTCGTGACCGCCGAGTATCGGCGTGGTCTGATCCGTCTGACCTTCGCCGCGGCGCCACGGCGCGGCCGGGTCTTGGCCGCCAAGGCGGTGGCGGTCGGCTCGGCGACCTTCGTCGCCGGCCTGGTCGGCGCCGCGATCGCGCTGGCCTCGGGGATCCGGCTGCTGAGCGCGGGCAGCCCGGTGCTGCCGATGTCGACGTTCACCGAGGTCCGCATGGTCGTGGGCACGGCGGCGCTGCTGGCGGTCGCGGCGGTGCTGGCGCTCGCGCTCGGCACGCTGGCGCGGCGCGGCGTGACGGCCGTCACCGCGGTGATCGCAGTGATCTTCGTGCCGCTCCTGCTCGCCACCCTGCCCGGGTTGTTGCCGCTCGGCACGCAGGAATGGCTGCTTCGCGTGACGCCGGGCGCCGCGTTCGCCGTCATCCAGAGCCTGCCCGCCTATCACCAGGTGCTGGGCCAGTACCAACCGGCGTTCGGCTACTTCCCGCTCTCCGCGGCGGCCGGGTTCGCCGTGCTGTGCGCGTGGACAGCGGCCGCGCTGGCCGCCGCAGGGTACGCACTTCGCAGGAGGGACGTATGAGTTCGGTCGGCTTGTCCCGGCCTCGTGCCGGGGGAGCGGTGTGGTTGGCCCTGCACGCCGAGTGGACGAAGTTCCGCACGCTGCCCGGGATGTTCTGGCTGCCCGTCGCAGCAGCCGTACTCACTGTCGCGGTGGGTGCGATCGCGGCGGGGGAGTATCACTGCGCCGGCTCGATGTGCACGGCCGCCGGGGGCGGCGGCGACCCGGCGCGGATCAGCCTCACCGGGATCTATCTGGGCCAGGTCCTCGTCGCGGTGCTCGCGGTGCTGGTCGTCGGCGGCGAGTACGGCAACGGGATGATCCACGTCACCCTCGCGGCGGTGCCGCGCCGTCAGGTGCTGCTGCTGGCGAAGGCGGCCGTCGTGGCCGGCCTGACCTTCGCCGCGGCCCTGGCGGGCGTGCTGGGCTCGATGGCGACGGGACGGCTGGTCCTGACCGGCCGCGGCATGACGCCGGCGAACGGATACCTGGTGCTGTCCCCCCGCTATGACGAATACCTGCGAGCAGGGCTCGGCTCGGTGCTGTACCTCGTGCTGGTCGCCCTGCTCGCGCTCGGCATCACCATGGCGGTGCGCGACTCCGGCGTGGCGATCGGCGTCGTGCTCGGCCTGCTCCTGCTGTTCCCGCTCGTGATCGCGGTCATGCCCGACCACGCCCTGGCCCGGCACCTGGAACAGGCCAGCCCCGTGATCTCCGGCCTCTCCATCGAGGCGACGATCAATGAGAGCTCGCTGCCACTCGCACCCTGGCAGGGGCTCGGCGTCCTGGCGCTGTGGGCCGGCGGCGCCCTGCTCCTCGGCGGCCTGCTCCTACGCCGCCGCGACGCCTGACCCTTCACATGTCCGGGCCGCACCACGTGTCGTGGTGCGGCCCGGATCCGGCTACCCGTGGGTCGCCGGGGTGACCAGTGCGCTCAGCAGTTGCCGATGTCGCTGGTCGAGGAGGCGAGTACGACGTCGAGCAGGCCGAGCGCCTTGATGTGCACGGAGTTCACGGTCAGCCCGCTGTCCGGACCGGTGACCGGGATCTGCTCGTTGAAGATCAGCGTCACGCCGAGCAGGCTGATCGTGGTGTTCGGGGCCGGATGCAGGTTGACGTTGACCGGGATGCCGCCGACGGACACCGAGGCCACGCTCGCCGAGCCGGACGAGCCGGAGCAGGTGGTGACCGAGGAGGACTGGACCGCCCCGATCTTGATCACCGGCAGGCCGAGCACGCCGACCGTGGCGTTCTGCACCGAGGCGGTGGCGTCGGACTTGCCGGGGTCCAGCGACGTCGTCACGTCGGCGCACAGGGTGCCGGCGCTGATCAGGCCACTGATGGTGACGACGCACGGCGGGTGCACGTCGCCGGCGGACGCGGTCGAGACGTTGCCGGTGTCGGGCGTCGGCGCCACGGTGACCAGGCCGGAGGCGGACAGGCCGTAGGCGCGGCCGGTGAGGTACTCGAAGGCCAGCGTCGCAGAGGCCGAAGAGGGCTGGTAGTACCCGTCCCCGGCAAAGGCCGCTGATACGCCGATGGACTGGGTACCGGCGGGCTGGGCGACGTCCGCGATGGTGCAGGACGCCGCGCCGCTCGCGTTGGTCGTGCCGGAGCAGGACTGCGCGGAGGCGCCGGAGCCGAGGGTGAAGGCGACCGTGCGGCCGTTGATCGGCGTGGTGCCGTCCTCCTTCAGCACTCCGGACAGGGTAAGCGGAACGCCGTTGGCCGCCTGGGTCGGACCGGTGTAAGTGAGCGTGGTCTCCTCATGGGTGACCGTGAACGTGGAGCTCGCGGAGGAGGGCAATTCCGTTGCGTTGCCGGCGTATTGCGCCGTCAGCGTGTAGGGGCCGGCAGCCTCGCCGGGTGTGATCGAGCACGAGGCCGTGCCGTCGGAACCCGTGGTTCCGGTGCAGGTCTCGGCTCCGTTGAGGGTGAAGACGACCGGGGCGCCGGAGACCGGGCCGAGGTCGTCGGTGAGGTTGGCCGAGACGGTCGCCGGGTCGTTGTAGTCCCCGCTGCTCGCGCCACCGGTGATGACGAGGCTGGTGGGGCGCTGCTGCCAGACGATGCTCACCGGCTGCGAATCGATGGTGCCGGCCAGGTTCGTGATCGAGGCCTGCACGGTGTCGGTG
>DASYAE010000012.1:0-45631 GCA_036501535.1 Actinocrinis sp.
CACCGGCGACACCACCACCGATGTCCGGCTGGCCTACGAGGCGGCCGGAAACGCGATCCTGAAGGTCGACCCCAACGCCCTGATCTTCTGCGAGGGCATCAGCGAATACCCCGACAGCTCCGCCTCCAGCGGCTTCGACTCCACCTGGTGGGGCGGCGACCTCCAGGGCGTGGCCCAGTTCCCGGTCACCCTCAGCTCCGCCGGCCACGTGGTCTACTCCGCCCACGACTACGGCCCCAACCTCTTCCAACAGACCTGGTTCAACACCTCCACCACGAGCGCCAGCCTCGACTCGGTGTGGAACCAGTTCTGGGGCTACATCCCGCAGCAGGGCATCGCGCCGCTGTGGGTCGGCGAGTTCGGCACCGACAACACCGCCGCGGACATCTCCAGCACCGCCGCCGGATCGCAGGGCCAGTGGTTCTCCTCGCTGGTCTCGTACATCTCGTCGAACAAGCTGAGCTGGACCTACTGGGCGCTCAACGGCGAGGACTCCTACGCGCTGCTGGACTCGAACTACGACTCGACGCCGGGCAGCGCGCAGAAGCAGGCGCTGCTGGCCACGATCCAGGATCCGCTGAGCGGCGCGGGCAACCCGACCGGTAGTTCGGGCCCGTCGACGTCGCCGAGTTCGAGCCCGAGCTCGTCGCCGTCCTCGAGCCCGAGCAGATCGGCCTCGCCCAGCGCGTCCGCGACCGGCCCGGCCTCGGGCGGCGCCTGCACCGCGACGGTGACGACGCAGAGCTCGTGGTCCGGCGGCTTCGTCGACGCGGTGAGCATCACCAACAGCGGCACGCAGCAGCTGTCCAGCTGGACGGTGTCCTTCACCTGGCCCGGCGACGAGCAGGTCACCAGCGCGTGGGGCGCGACCGAGACGCAGAGCGGCGAGTCGGTCACCCTCACGAGCCTGAGTTACGACGGAAGCCTCGCCCCCGGAAGCTCGCTGACCAGCGTCGGCATGCAGGGCACGTATTCGGCCAGCAACGCGGTGCCGACCAGCGTCTCCTGCACCTGACCTGACCTAGGTCCCTTCCGGGGCCTCCGGCCCGGGTCGTCGCGCCATCCGCCCACCGCGCAAGCGGTACTCCGCGGCGACCCGGGCATTTCTCTGCGCGCCCCCGATCCATGGATCGGGGGCGCGCAGCTTCGCGTCGCCTCGCGTTTCCGGCCGCCGCGCGCCGGTCAGCCGAGGAAGGACAGCCGCACCTCGCGCTCCGGGTTGTCCCGGTTGGTGTCGACCAGCACGATCGACTGCCAGGTGCCCAGCTCCAGCCGCCCGGCCAGGACCGGCACCGTCGCGTGCGGCGCGACGAACGCGGGCAGCACGTGGTCGCGGCCGTGCCCGGCGCTGCCGTGCCGGTGGCGACGGACAGGACGCGGGTGGTGAACGCATCAGTCACCGCTCCATGATCCCACCGCTGCGTGGCCACGCAGTGTGGACGCCTCCGCGCCACGCCGCGCCACGCCTCGCCACGCCTCGCCGCGCCGCGCAGCATGGCGTACCGTCCCCGCCGGCCACGCAGCGCCCACGAGCAAATCAGCTGGCTGATCGCTCGGGGAGCCCGTCCGGCGGCCGTCGCCAACGCCTTCCGAAGCTCCAGGTCATCCGTGCCGCCGCGACCGCGACCGCCGACCCGGCCGGAACCTCAGCATCGACGTCGATCCCCTTTCCCGGCGACGCGACCATGAACGCCAAGACAACCACTACCGGCACCCTGGTATCACTGCAAATAAGGACTCCAACTATCAGTTGGTATTAAATCGCTATAGTCACCGCAACTCCGAAGAACTCGCATTTCAACGACATATGCGTTCCCCCGTCTAGGATGACCGAACGGGCAATCTCGCGTGTCCACCCACCGCCAGAAATCGTCGAACAGCCGAGCTGGAGACGTTCGATACCGGGGGTTAACCGGTCAAGCAGGGCCCGCAGGCCGGCGCCGGAACCGTTGACGCTACGGCGAATCGGCGCCACGATGACCGACCTGACAACGTTGTCAGATAGGTCAGCCGTGCGGGTGCGGCGTTCACCCACCGGTTCCCCGGGTCCGGGTCCGCGCGCGCCGCTCCCTTGGCTGGGAGGAAAAAGGGAATGGAACCGAAGAGCAGACCCACACCGAAACCGGTCCGCAGACTCCGACTCGCCGACGCGGCCTCTATGTCTCCCTCCGCGCGCGCGACCCGCGAGACCCGGCCGCCGCGCCGGGCCCGCCGGCCCGCGCTCGTCGCCCTGGTGGCGGGCGGCGCGCTGCTCGGGACCGCGCTGGCCGGGCCCGCGGCATCCGCCGCGGCGTCGTCGGCCGGCCACGCCGTCAACGGCCCGAGCACCAAGACCGCGACCTGTACCACGTCCCTGGCCAGCGGCAAGCAGACCTCTGCGTGCCCGCGCACGCCCGCGGTGCACGTGCCGGCCGCGTCCACCGACAAGAGCACGATGCAGAACACGCCGGGCAACCTGGCGCAGCTGGTCGACACCCGCACCTGGACCAGCGGCGGCGGCAACACGTTCCCGGGCGCCGACGTGCCGTACGGCATGGTCCAGTGGAGCCCGGACACGATGCCCAACCGCAACGCCGGCGGTGGCTACAACTACGGCGACTCCATGCTCACCGGCTACAGCCTCACCCACGTCAGCGGCCCCGGCTGCAGCGCCGCCGGCGACGTCCCGATCCTGCCGATGACCGGCGCGCTGCCCAGCGGCGACCCGACCAACGACACCACCGAGTTCACCGACACCGGCGAGGTCGCGCAGGCCGGCTACTACTCCGCCGAGAGCAACCTGCCGAACACGATCACCTCGCAGTTCACCGCGACCGCGCACAGCTCCATGGGCGAGTTCACCTTCCCGGCGACCACCCAGGCCGACTTCCTGGTCAAGCTGATGGACAGCCAGACCACCGACACCGCCTCGACCGCGCAGGTGGTCGGGAACAACGAGATAGAGGGCTCCGACACCACCGGCGACTTCTGCGGCGAGTCGAACCAGCCCTACACCGTCTACTTCGACGTCACCTTCAGCCAGCCGTTCACCGCCTCGCAGGTCATCGACCAGTCCGGCGACCCCGGGCCGGACAGCGTCTTCCTGACCTTCGACACCACCAAGACCCAGACCATCGAGGCCAAGGTCGGCATCTCGTACGTCAGCACCGCGAACGCCAAGCTGGACTGGCAGAGCGAGGTCCCCGGCTGGAACTTCAACTCGGTCAAGTCGGCCGCGCAGAGCTCGTGGAACTCGCTGCTGGGCAAGATCCAGGTCTCCGGCGGCGCCGAGGCGCAGACGCAGGAGTTCTACAGCCTGCTGTACAAGGACTTCCTGCAGCCGAACATCACCAGCGACGTCAACGGCCAGTACTTCGGCTCCGACGACAAGGTGCACACGGTCGCCGGCGCGCAGAAGAACCAGTACGGGATCTATTCGGGCTGGGACATCTACCACTCGGAATCGCAGCTGCAGGCGATGCTCGATCCGCTGGCGGCGGGTGACCAGGCGCAGTCCCAGCTGAACTACTACGCGCAGAACGGCATCCTTCAGCAGTGGGGCTACCTGAACCAGGACAACTGGGTCATGGTCGGCGATCCCACCGACGCGATCATCGCGGACGACTACGCGTTCGGCGTGACGAACTTCGACACGGCGACCGCGCTGAAGGACATGGTGACCCAGGCCACCACGGTCAACGACGTGCGGCCGGCCGAGGCGGCGGAGCAGCAGTACGGCTACATCCCGGTCAACGGCTCGTACGGGTGCTGCAACTCGCACGGCCAGACCGCCTCGCTGCTCGAGTACGACAACGCCGACTTCGCGCTCTCCCAGTACGCCTCGGCGCTCGGTGACACCAGCGACGCGACGATGCTCGAGAACCGCGCCAACAACTGGGCCAACCTGTTCGACACCTCCACCGACCTGATCACCCCGCGGCTGACCAGCGGCGCGTTCCTCAGCGGGATCACGCCGACCTCGACCACGGACTACGTCGAGGGCGACGCCTACGAGTACCTGTGGGACGTGCCGAACGACTACGCCGGCCTGTTCTCGCTGCTCGGCGGCGGCTCGAAGGTCGCGCCGGAACTCGAGACGTACCTGTCGCAGCCGAACGGCTTCGGCATGTACGCCCAGCTGACCAACGAGTTCGACTTCGGCGAGCAGTTCGCGCTCGACTACGCCGGCGCCCCGTCCGGGACGCAGCAGGCAGTCGACAACATCCGCAACAGCATGGATGACCCGGGCCCCGACGGCCTGCCGAACAACGACGACCTCGGCGCCAACAGCTCCTCCTTCATCTGGGAGATGCTGGGCATGTACCCGGAGAACCCGGGCTCCGGCAACCTCGTGTTCGCCAGCCCCGGCTTCCCGAAGGAATCGATCACCCTGCCCAACGGCAAGAAGGTCAGCATCTCGGCCCCGGGCGCCTCGCCCACCGAGTTCTACGTTAAGGGCCTGACGGTCAACGGCAAGGCGTACAACAAGCTGTACATCCCGTACTCCTCGCTGACCAACGGCGCCACCATGAACTGGACGCTGAGCACCAAGGCGACCAGCTGGGGCTCCGCGGCGGCCGACGCGCCGCCGTCGTACGGCCCGGTCTACGCCGCCACCGGCTCGCTCTCGCCGGCCACGGCGGAGGTCCAGCCGGGCCAGTCGGCCTCGGAGACGCTGGCGGTGAGCTCGACCACGAGCTCGGCGCAGACGATCTCCTGGACCGTGACCACGACGTCCGGCTCGGGCGTGACGGTCAGCCCGTCCAGCGGCACGGTCTCGGTGCCGGCCAACGGATCGGCGAGCGTCCCGGTGACGGTCACCGGCGGCACCACGGACGGCGACTACTCGGTGAGCTTCGCGCTGTCGACGGCGGCGGGCAACGCCCTGCCGGCCGATCTGCCGATCATCGTGGCCAAACCGGGCGACCTCACGCCGTTCTACAACGTCACCGCGATTAGCGACGACAGCGACCCGACGACGGCCGACTACGACGGCGACGGGTTCAGCTATTCGGCGGAGCAGCTGGCCGCTCAAGGGGTCTCCCCCGGCGGTACGGTGACCTCCAACGGGCTGACCTACACCTGGCCGGACATCCCGTCCGGCACGCCTAACGCGATCCAGGCCGGCGGCCAGACGCTGCTGCTCTCCGAGCCCGCGGGCACGTCGGGCATCGGGTTCCTGGGCAGCGCGACCAACGCCGGCTCGTCCGGGGCCACCGGAACGGTGACGGTCACCTACACCGACGGCACGACGTCGACGGCGACGCTCGGCTTCAGCGACTGGACGCTGGGGGCGGGCGGCTACTCGCCGATCTCCGGCGACAGCATCGTGGCCACGACCTCCTACCGGAACGGGCAGACCGGCCCGCAGACGATCAACACGTATCTGTTCTCCGACAGCATCTCGGTGAACAGCTCCAAGACCGTCGAGAGCGTCACTCTGCCCGCCTCCACCAACGGCGGGACGATGGGCATCTTCGCGGTCGGCTCATAGTGCCGTAGCCCGCGATCGCGGGACCAGGGCCCGTGCGGGCCGTCGCCACCAGCGGCGGCCCGCACGGGCTTTTCACGCTGCTACTCAGGGGGCTGATATCTCGCCGGAGCCGCGCGGAATCAGGGTCGTGGGCAGAGTCACCCGGCGCGGCTCGGAGGTGTCGCCGTCGAGGCGAGCGAAGAGCAGGTCGGCGGCGGTGCGGCCGAGGCCGGTCGGGTCCTGGGCGACCACGGTCACCGGGGGCTGCACGAGGTCGGCGAGCTCGAAGTCGTCGAAGCCGACCAGGGCGGGCCGCTTGGCGCCGCGCGGCCAGCGGCGGGTGGCCAGCTCCCGCAGGACGGCCACGGTGATCCGGTTGTTGCCGGTGAACAGCGCGGTGACCGGTGCCGGGCCGCCCAGCAACCGGTCCAGCAGGTGCCTTATACGGGCCGGCGCGGGCTGTTCCAGGACGACCCAGTCCTCGTTGACCGGCGCTCGGTGCGCCTGCATCGCCTCGCGGTAGCCGCGCACTCGCTCGGCGGCGGTGTAAATGTTCGGATCGTCGCCCAGATAGCCGATCCGGCGGTGTCCGTGCTCCATCAGATGGCTGACGCCCGCGCGGGAGCCCTGCGCGTTGTCGGTCAGCACCACGTCGGCGGCGATGCCGACCGGCGGCCGGTCGACGAACACCACGGCCAGCCCGGCCTCGGTCTCCGGCTGCAGGAACCCGTGGTCGGCCGCGGACGGGACGATGATCAGGCCGTCCACCCGGCGCGCGCAGAAGGCCAGCGCCAGTTCCGTCTCGCGCCGCGCGTCGTCGTCCGAGCAGCCGGTGAAAAGCAGCGAGCCGTGGTCGCGGGCCACCTCCTCGACCGCGCCGGTCAGCTGGGAGTAGAAGGGGTCGGCGACGTCCTCGACGACCAGGCCGATCCCGGCGGTGCGGCCGGTGCGCAACTGCCGGGCGCCGTCGTTGCGGCGGAATCCGAGCTCGGCGATCGCCTCCCGGACCCGGGCCGCGGTCTCCGGGTTGACCCCGGCCTCCTGGTTCACCACGCGGGAGACGGTCTTGAGGCTGACCCCGGCGCTCGCGGCCACGTCCTTCATGGTCGGCCGCGCGCCGCGGCGGTCGGCCGAGGAGAGACCGGCACCGTCGAGGCCAGCGCCGGGAAGACCAGCGCCGCGGAGACGGGCGCCGTCGGGTGGGGCGCTGGGCTGCATGGCGGTCCCTTCCGGGGAGGCGGTCGTGAACTACCCATTGTGCTGGATCCGGCGCGTCGCGCGGGCCTGACCCGCGAATGACCGTGTGAACGGCTCGGCGAATGACAGGGTGAATGACACCACCCCGGTATTCCGCAGCGGCGTCTTACCTCTTACCCGCCCTCCGGCCCGGCGCCGCCCGGCCGGGCCCGTCGGCCGGCCGCCCCGTTCGACCCCTGACTCAGCGCTCCGGCGATCAGGGCGACCCCCTCGGCGATGGCCTGCTCGGTCAGGCCCGCGTAGCCGAACAGGACGCCGGGGCGGCCGGGGGTCATCCGGTTGGACGCGATGCCATAGACGCCCACGCCCCGGCTCGCCGCGGCGGCCACCACCTCGTCCTCGCCGAGGCCGTCCGGGAGCCAGGCGATCAGGTGGAAGCCCGCTGAGATGCCGGCCGGCTCCCAGGCGGGCAGCCGCCGGGCGAGCGCGGCCAGCAGCGCGTCGCGCCGCCGTCGGTAGACCGGGCGGGTGCGGCGCAGATGGCGGTCGAACTCGCCGCAGGCCAGGAAGTCGGCGAAGGCGAGTTGGTCGGTGACCGCGGAGCCGCGGTCGGCCGCGATCTTGGCCGCGGCGACCGGCCCGACCAGCCGTTCGGGCAGCACGAGCCAGCCGAGCCGCAGGCCCGGCGCGAGGGTCTTGCTGGCGGTGCCGGCGTAGGCCACCCGGTCCGGGCCGAGGCCCTGGATGGCGCCGATCGGGTCGCGGTCGTACCGGTACTCGGCGTCGTAGTCGTCCTCGATGATCAGCGCATTGCTGCGCTCGGCCCAGCGGATCAGCGCGGCGCGGGCGTCCGGCCCGAGCACCGCGCCGGTCGGCCACTGGTGCGAGGGGGTGACGACGACCAGGTCGGCGCCGACGTGCTCGAGGAGGTCGACCCGGATGCCGTGCTCGTCCACCGGGACGCCGACGACCTCGAGGCTGGCCGCCGCGGCGAGCGGGACCGCGTCGTCGTGCGCCGAGGGGTCCTCGACGGCCAGCCGGCGCGCTCCGGCGGCGCTCGCCACGTGGATCAGCAGACTGACGCCCTGGGCGTAGCCGTTGCAGACCACGATGCCGTCGGGGCGCGCAATGGTGCCGCGCACCCGGTTGAGGTAGTCGGCCAGCGCCTGCCGGCACTCCGGGACCCCGCGGCCGTCGAGGTAGCTGAACCGGTCGGTCGGCGCCTGCGTCAGCGCTCGATTGACCGAGCGCAGCCAGGCGGAGCGCGGGAAGTGGGCCGGGTTGGCCTGGCCGTAGCGGAAGTCGATGCGCAGCGCCGTGCCCGCTGTGCCCGTTGTGCCCGCCGTGTAACGGCCGCCGCCACCGCCACCGCTGCCGGATCCGGCAGCGCCGGCGGCCAGGCCCGCCGGGTCGGCCCGGCCGGGGCGCACGGCGGCCTGCGGGTCGGCGGCGACCTGGGTATACCCGCCGGACCGACTGGAGAGGTAGCCCTCTGCGGTGAGCTGTTGATAGGCCTCGACCACGACGCCGCGCGACACCCCGAGGTCGGCGGCCATCGCCCGGGTCGGCGGCAGGGCGGCCCCGCGGGGCAGCCTCCCGGCCCGGATCGCATCCCGGATCGCCGCCTCGATCTGCCGGTGCAGCGAGGAGCCGCCGCCGCGGTCGACCAGAACCAGCAGATCGGCCACCCGAGTGGTGGGATTGGTCCTGGGTTCGGCCATGGGATTGGACCTTATCGGTGACGGACCGCGATGCCAGGCTCGCAGTCATGACGGTGACGGCGGAAAGCTTGGCATCACGGACCGCTTCAGTGCTGCGCGGTCTCGGCGAGCGGCTGGACGGTCGGCTGCTGCCGCCGGGCGGCTCAGGGTACGACGAAGCCCGGTCGGTGTGGAACGCGATGGTGGACCGGCGGCCGCGGGCGATCGTCCGATGCGCGAGCACGGCGGATGTCGCGGCGGCGGTTCGGGTGGCTCGCGAGCTGGATCTGCCTATCGGCGTGCGCTGCGGTGGGCACGGCATTCTCGGTCTGGCGGTTCCGGAAGCCGGGCTGATGCTGGATCTGCGCCCGATGGGCGCGGTCCGGGTCGATCCGCAGCGGCGCCGCGCCACCGTCGAAGGCGGGGCGATGTTGGGTGCGCTGGACCGCGCGACGCAGCCCTATGGCCTGGCCACGACCGCGGGAAACGTGTCGCACACCGGCGTCGGCGGCCTGACGCTCGGCGGCGGGATGGGCTGGCTGGCCCGACGCCACGGACTGACCTGCGACAACGTCGAGGCCTTCACCGTGGTAACGGCCGAGGGCGACGTGCTGCGAGCCGACGCCGAGCAGCATCCGGACCTCGACTGGGGTCTTCGCGGCGGCGGCGGGAACTTCGGCGTCGTGACGCGCTTCGAGTTCCGGCTCCACGCGACGGGCACGCACGCGCTCGCCGCCGAATGGACGTATCCGGCCGAGCGGGCGGCGCAGGCGCTGCGCGGATGGCGTGACGTGAACCGAACCGCGCCGCGGCAGGCGACCTTCACCGCCGGTTTCGGCAGGGACCGCAGCGTGCGGATCGGATTCGTCTGGGTCGGCGACCCGGAGCAGGGCCGAAAGCTGCTGCCGCAGTTGCGCTCACTCGGCCGGGCGACGACCGAACGGGTGGAAGAGCTCTCCTACCTCGAGTTGCAGACCCGCGAGGACAGCGTCGAGGGTCATGCCCGCCGGCGCTACTGGAAGGGCCACTTCATTGACGAGTTGTCAGATGCGGCGATAGACGCGCTGATCGACGCGACGCTCCGCGACCTGCCCGGCGGTATGCGGCCCGCTGCGGGTCTCCAGGCCTATGGCGGCGCGATCGCCGACGTGCCTGACACGGACACCGCGTTCAGCCACCGCAACACACAGTTCGAATACGTGGCCGCCACCAGCTGGGACGACCCGGCCGAGGACGAAGCCCGCATGGCCTCGACCCGCGCATATGCCGCCGGCCTGGAACCGCTTGCGAATGGCGTGTACGTCAACACCATCAGCGACGAGAGCGATTCCGCCGTGCGCCAGGCGTACACGGCCGAGAAGCTGGCGCGGCTAGCCGCGGTCAAGCGCGCCTATGATCCCGACAACGTCTTCCACCTCAACCACAACATCAAGCCGCAGTCCCAGGCCCAGCATTGACCAGCGCGCGCTAAGCCACGCCCGCCGCCACGGCCCCGGCCCGGTCCTCGTACACCGAGAAGATCCGGTTCGTGATACCGGCCAGTTCGAACACCCGGGTGATCGACGGCGAGGGCACGATCAGCAGCCGGGAGCCCGACGCGGCGGCCTGCCGATGAGCCGTCAGCAGCGTGCGCAGGCCGCTGGAATCGAGGAACGCCACCTCGGACATGTCGAGGATCAGCGGCGCCCCGGGAACCAGGCCGAGGCTGTCGTCGACGGCCGCCTCGAGCCGGGCCGTGCTGGACATGTCGACGTCCCCGGACACCTCGAGGATCCGGCACCCGTCCTGGGTGGTCGCGGCGATTTCCAGCCTGTTCACAGATGAAGCCTTCCCAGCCGAGGGGCGCGCCGCGTCCGCGCGGGTGCGATGCCCGTGCCCGGATCGTCTCCGAACCAGCGGCCCCACCGCAAGCGTGCCGGTCGGGCGGAAAAAATCTCGGCCCGGAGTACGTGAAGGTGTCGATCCGGGCCGAAGCTGTTCGTATGGAAGGTGAGCGGCCGGCAGGAGGTGTCGGCCAGCCTCCGAGGAGGATCGTCATGACGCAGTATCTGCTCAGCATCTACCAGCCCGACGGGGGCGTGCCGCCGCGCGAGGTGCTGGACCGGGTGATGGCGGACCTCGACCAGGTCAACAAGGAGATCGACGCGGCCGGCGCGTGGGTGTTCGTCGGGGGCCTGCACCCCGCCGCGAGCGCCACCGTGATCCGGCGCGCAGAGGGCGGCTTCCCGATGACCGACGGCCCGTACGTCGAGGGCAAGGAGCACCTCGGCGGGCTCTGGGTCATCGAGGCGGAGGACCTGGACGCCGCGCTGGAGTGGGGCCGGCGGATCGTCGGGGCGACCGGGCTGCCGGTCGAGGTCCGGCCGTTCGCCAGCCGGGCCGGACGGCCGAGGTGACAGCCTCGGCGGCGGAACGTGCCTGACGCGCAGTCCGGTTCCCGGCCGGGCGCCGCCTCCGACGCGGCGCCCGAGACCGGGCCTGGCGCGGCACCCGAGGCCCGGACCGGCGCAGAGTCCGAGACCGGGGCAGTGGTGGGTCAGGCGCGGATCGAGCGCGAGTTCCGGGCCGAGTACGGACGCGCGGTGGCCGTCCTGGTCCGCCGCTTCGGCGACATCGACCTCGCCGAGGAGGTGGTCCAGGACGCGTTCGCCACGGCGCTGCAGCGCTGGCCGGTCGACGGGCTGCCGCCGAGCCCGGCCGGATGGATCATCACCACCGCCCGCAACCGCGCCGTCGACCTGCTTCGGCGCGAGGCTTCGCGGGCGGACCGGCACGCGCAGGCGGCGGTGTTGCACGCCGCCGACGCACCGGCCGAGGAGGGACCCGTGCACGACGACCGGTTACGTCTGATATTCACGTGCTGCCACCCGGCGCTCGCGCCGAGCGCGCAGATCGCGCTGACGCTGCGGCTGCTCGGCGGACTGAGCACCCAGGAGATCGCGCACGCGTTCCTGGTGCCCGAGCCGACGATGGCGCAGCGGCTGGTACGGGCCAAGGCGAAGATCCGCGATGCGAACATCCCGTACCGGGTACCTAAGGACGCTGATCTGCTCGACCGGCTGCGCGCCGTGCTCGCCGTGATCTACCTCGTCTTCAACGAGGGGTACTCGGCCAGCGGCGGCGACCAGCTGGTGCGCGGCGAGCTGTGCGCGGAGGCGATCCGGCTGGGCCGCCTGCTGGCCGAGCTCATGCCGGACGAGCCCGAGGCGCTCGGCCTGCTCGCGCTCATGCTGCTGGCCGAGTCGCGCCGGGACGCGCGCACCGACGCAGCGGGCGGCCTGGTGCTGCTTGCCGACCAGGACCGCGGCCACTGGGACCGTGGCCTGATCGCGGAAGGGCAGGCGCTCGTGCGCCGGTGTCTGCGGCGCAACCGGCCGGGGCCGTACCAGATCCAGGCCGCGATCAACGCGGTGCACAGCGACGCGGCGGATCCGGCCGCGACCGACTGGCACCAGATCGTGCAGCTCTACGACCAGTTGCGGGCGATCGCGCCGAACGCGGTCGTGTCGCTCAACCGCGCGGTCGCGGTGGCCGAACTGGACGGCCCCGCGGCGGCGCTCGCCCTGGTCGACGAGCTGGATCTGCCGGACTTCCACCTCTTCCACGCGATCCGCGCGGACCTGCTGCGCCGGCTCGGCCGCCCCGACGAGGCCGCCGCCGCTTATCAGGAGGCGATCACGCGCGTCGGGAACGCGGCGGAGCGCGACTTCCTCGAGAGAAGGCAGCGCGCGCTCGCCTCCGGCGACGGACCGGCGAAGTAATGGACCGGCGCAGGCTCTCTCTCCCGCCCCGGTCCCGCGCCGTCAGGACAGTACGTCCCGAGAGGTGAAGCGAGCCCAGGCCGCGGACCCGAAGACCGCCACATACAGCGCCTGGATCAGCAGGTTGTGCACGATGTTCGGTGTGTACACGGGGTCTCGCAGCAGGTCGGCGAACGACGTCCACTGGCCGGTGAACAGCCATGGCACGAGCGACGAGAGCTGCGGTATGGACTGGAGGATGCCGGACAGGATGGTCACCCCGACGGTGACCGCCATCGCCGCGATCGGGGTGTCGGTCAGCGTCGAGACGAACAGCCCGATGGCCGCCAGGCCCAGCAGCGAGGCCGCCACCAGCAGGGTGATCAGCACGGCTTTGCCCAGCGCCGAGCCGTAGGAGATCTGGTCCCCGGACAGCAGCGTCACGTCGCCGATCGGGAAGAGTATCAGACCAACGATATACGACGACAGCGACACCACGAGGGTGGCGGCGAGGCAGAAGCAGGCCAGCGCTGCGCCCTTGACCGCGAGCAGCCGCACACGTCCGGCGGGCGCGACGAGCAGGTAGCGCAGAGTGCCCTGCGAGGCCTCGCCGGAGATCGCGTCGCCGGCCACGACGCCCACGGCCAGCGGCAGGAACACCGGCAGGGCCAGCGAGAGCGCGGTGAAGACGAGGAACAGCCCGTTGTTCGAGACCTGGACGATGAAGCCGCCGCCACCGCTGTGCCGGGTGGTCAGCTTGATCGCGATGCCGAGCAGGACCGGCACCGCGGCCAGCACCACGAGCAGCGCGATGTTGCGCTTGCGCCGGAACATCGTGATCAGCTCGTCCGCTACCAGGCCGCGGCGGCGCGGCAGCACGAGACGGCTCATCGTCCGACGTCCCGGTGCAGTCGATGCCCGGTGTGAGGCAGTTGGAATGGCGGCATCGGCGGACTCTGCGGTGACGGCGCCACCCGTCGCGGGAGAGACCGAGGCGGAAGTTGGGGCAGGAGTCGAGGCAGGCTGAGCACTGCCTGATTCGGTGCTGGCTGGCTGAGCACTGTCGGATTGAGTGCTGTCTGGCTGTACCGAAGGCGCAACGACGTCGGCCTGCTCGGCAAGGCTGCCAGCGTCATCGGGACCGACGGCTGCCGTCGCGTCAGGCTGCGCTGTCGCGCCCTGAGCTGTCGAACCCTGCGCTGTCCTACTCGGCGACATCGAAGCCCTCCCCGGTCAGTGCGACAAAGGCGTCCTCGAGCGACGGGCGCTCGGTGCCGAACCCGAAGATGCGCACGCCGGCGCCGACCAGCGCCGCGCACACGGCGTCGGGTTCGAGCCCTTCCGCGTCGCAGTGCACGCGGTCCTTCTCGACGCGCACGTCGGTCGCTCCCATCCGCTCCAGCACGGCCTGGGCCGCCTCGGTGTCCGGCGAGGCGACCTGGATGCGGGCGCGCAGGCCCGCGCCGAGGTCGCCGACCTCGCCCTGCATCACCAGCCGGCCCCGGCTCATCACCGCCGCGTGCGTGCAGACCTGCTCGACCTCGTCCAGCAGGTGCGAGGAGAGGAACACGGTCGTGCCGTCCGCGGCCAGCGACTTGATCAGGCCGCGGATCTCGCGCATGCCCTGCGGGTCCAGGCCGTTGGTCGGCTCGTCCAGGATCAGCAGGTCGCGCGGCTGGAGCAGCGCCGCGGCCAGGCCCAGCCGCTGCTTCATGCCGAGCGAATAAGCCTTCGTCTTCTTCTGCGCGGCGTTGCTCAGGCCGGTGCGCTCCAGCGCCCGGTCGATGCGCGCCGCGCGGGTGGCCGGGTCCGCGGTGTGGTCCGCCGCGTCATACCGGGCCAGTGTCTGAGCACCGTTCAGATACGGGTAGTGGGCCGGGCCCTCGATCAGTGCGCCGACCCGGGGCAGCACCCGCGTCACGTCCACGGGCACCCTCTCCCCCAGGATCCGAGCTCCGCCGGCCGTGGGCGCGATCAGGCCGAGCAGCATGCGGATCGTGGTGGTCTTGCCGGAGCCGTTCGGGCCGAGGAAGCCGAAGACCGAGCCGGCCGGCACCTCCAGGTCGAGCCCGTCGACGGCGAGCTGGCCGCCGCGGTACCGCTTCGAGAGCCCCCGGGTGGCGATCGCCGTACTGCGCGCCGACGAGGCGCCGTCGGGCGATGTCTCGCCGTGCGCCGCGGCCGGCGCCGCCTCGGGGGCCGTCTCGAGCTGTGTCTCCATGATCCGCGCCGATTTCTACTTCGTGCCCTGCGCCGAGGCGTCCGCCTCGAGCACCGACGGGGTCACCGCGCCGACGAACATCCGGCCGTCGTCCGTGATCAGCACCGAGAGGAAGTCGGTGCTGAACAGCGTGCCGCTGCCGTATGCCCCGCTCACCTTGTGGCCCGAGCCGAGCACCGTGCTCAAGTAGCTCGACGCGTCGCCGTTGAGCAGCCCGCTCTCGCCGCCCTGCGATCCGCCCTGCTTGTTCGACGCCTGTGCCGCGGAGGACTGCAGCTGCCCGAGATCGATGCCGTGGAGCTCGACGACGCTCAGCCAGTCCTGGCCGAGGACCTGCGGCGGCTGGTCGTTCGCCGCCTGCTGGTCCGCCCCGCTGCCGGTGCCGCCGGTCAGCGGGCTGACCTTGGCGCCCTTCGGCGGGGTGAAGTCGAACCGCGAGGCCGGCGGCGCGGTGAACGAGACCGAGGTGAACCCGAGCTCGAAGGCGGGCGTCGTCGCGCCGGACGCGTAGGCGGCGACCTGCAGCGGCGCGCCGTTCTGCGCGTCGATGGCGATCTCCACCTTGCCGATCAGCGAGCCGCTCTGCTTGGGCGTGATGATCAGCGTATAAGCGGCGATGCCGGCGACCGACTTGGTGCCGTCGACGCTGATCTTCGTGCTCGGGCCGACCGCGGCGAGGAACTTCTGCGCGGCCTGCTGCGGCGTCAGCGGCAGCTCGTCGGGCGGCGGCGTCCTCTCGTGCTTCGCGGCGCCCTTCCCGGCGGCGTCGCCGACCGCGTGCCCGACCGAGTTGGTCGAGCTGTCGTAGATCCAGAGCTGGTCCCCGTTGTGCACCAGGTCGTACTCGGCCATCGAGCCGAGCAGCGCGATCCGCTGCTCGTCCGGGCCGTTCGCGGCGACCTGCAGCGTGTGCGTGCCGCTGATCAGGGACAGCGGGCTCGCGCCGCCGACGTCGCCGGGCAGCGCCGGAAGGCCGAGGTTCGTGGTCAGTGCGGCGGTGCCGGAGAACGCGTCGACCTTCGAGTCGAGCGCCTTGACCAGCAGGTCCTGCGCGCTGATCGGCGGCAGGTCGGGGGCGGCGCTGGCGATCCGCGGCGCGATCACGGCCGCGGCCGCCACGACGCCGACCACCGAGAGCGGCACCAGCGCGCGCACCGATCCGCGACGCACGAACGCCGATGCGCCGCGACTCTCCGATGCGCCGGGATTCCCCGATGCGCCACGGTTCTCCGATGCGCCACGGTTCTTCGATGCGCTGCCTCGTACCGACTTCATAGATCTCACTCCCGGAGCCTGCCCGATTTCCGCGTCTCCATCTATGAGAACACTACGGCGGGTCATCGGGGATCGTCCCGGCGGAGTACTTTTCGCTCATCCTGACGTATGAGCTCGACCGGTCTCGGCTACGCGATCTCCCGTACGGGAAGCCCTGCTCGGAGCAGAAACACGCGCAGACGAGGCCGCGTCAGGAAGCGTTCGAGTCCTTGCACTTGCCGCTGTGTCCGCGCTCTGTCGCGCACGCCGTCGCGGAAGCCGAGGCGGACGCGGACCCGGAATTCTCCGGTCCCCCGACGAGGCTGGGCTGGATCCCCGGCGCCGAATCGGACGCGCTGCCCGAGCTCACCGGGACTGACGGCGCTGTCCCGCCGAGGTTCGGGAGCAGACCGCCGGTCGAGGGCGTGCCGCCGGTCGACGGCGCGCTGCCGTTCGAAGATGAGCCCTGACGCGGCGAGGCGCCCGAAACGTCGCCCGGCCCTGCCGCCGGCGCCGTCGCCGAGGCGGGCGGGCTCGAGCTCTGCGACGGTCCGATGCCGGACATCGCCGTGGGCCCGGCCACGTCCAGGGTCACCCACGCCGTCGCGGCGATCAGCACCGCCCCGCCGAGGACCACCGCGGCCAGCGGCTTGCCGAGCGCGATCCGGCCGGCCCGGCGGCGGCCCGCCTCGGGCGGCGGCGCCGCCGGCTCGGTCGTCGCGGCAGGCGGCGCCGGCGGTTCGGACCCGGCCGAGTCCAGCGCGGTCTCGATGGCCCGCACGGAGGCCGGCCGCGCATAGGGATTCTTGTCCAGCAGCCGCATGCAGAGGCCCGACAAGGGCGCTGGGATGAACTCGGGCAGGGGTAACGGCTGGGCCGTGACGTGCGCGTACAGGATGGAGAGCGATTCCTCGGCCGCGAAAGGCAGATGCCCTGACAGCATCTGATAGAGCACCACGCCGAGCGCATAGAAGTCGGCCGGCGGGCTGGCCGGAGCACCCATCGCGCGCTCCGGGGAGATGTACGCGGCGGTGCCTGCCAATCCCAGTGAGCCTGAGGAGCTGGTGAGGGAGCGGTCGGCGCTGGCCGCGATACCGAAATCGACCACCTTGACGCCGTCCTCAGCCAACATGATGTTGGACGGCTTGACGTCCCTGTGCACGATACCGGCCCGGTGCGCCGCCTCGAGCGCCTGTGCGCACTGCATGGTGATGCGCAACGCCTCGTCGACGGACAGCCGCCGCTCGCGGTCCAGGCGGGTGGCCAGGCTCTCCCCCTCGACCAGCTCCATCACGATGAACGCGTCGTCGTCGGCTTCCAGGAAGTCGTAGACGCGGGCGATCCGCGGCTCGGTCATGGCGCCGATCGCGATGGCCTCGTGCCGCAGCCGCTGGTGCGCCTGGCTCGCATCGGGATCGGACGAGACGTTGTCCACGGCGAGCTTCACGGCGACCTGCCGGTCGAGGCGGGTGTCGCGGGCCTGCCACACGATGCCCATCGACCCGCTGCCGAGGCGCTGTTCGACCTCGTATCGCCCTGCCAGGGTCATGCCACGCGCGATATGCACTTGGTCATCTTCCTAGGATCCGACAGCTGAGGCAGCGTCAAATGCCCGTCTCGATGCATATGCATGCCCCCAACCTGTCGGTAAGTCAAGCCGAAACGATTCGATATCAACATCGGCGTGACCGCCAGATGCGCAGACGGCCTCGTCCTGTGGGCTTACAACTGCACGTGCAGCGGCAAGGTCCGCCGGCGCCGGTCCGGCCGCCGGATCGGGCCGGGCAGGTCCGGGGCGGGGCGGGGCGGGACCGACACTACCTCAGGGCGCTGAAGGAGGGGCGCACCCGGGCGGTGGGGCTGGTCATTCCGCCGACGGTGCACCGGCTGACCTGTGTGCAGCAGGGCGTCGTCGCCGGCGTGCTCGACGCCGCCGCGAAGGCCGATCTGGACATCCTGCTTTATGCGGCCGGGCGTGACCGGGATCGCTCGCTCAGCCGCATGGTCGACGGCAGGCGCGTGGACGGCGTCATCCTGATGGACGTCCTTCTGGAGGATCCGCGGATCGCGAGGCTCGAACGGGCCCGAATGCTGTTCGTGACTATCGGCCGCACGGCGCATCCCGAGCGGACGGCGTGGGTCGATGTCGACTACGCCGCCCTGATGAACCACTGCGTCCGCCACCTGGCCGATCTCGGCCATCGGCACATGGCCCTGATCAATCATTCGGTGGAACTGCTCGCCGCGGGCGACGGGCCGGGCCACCGGGCCCGGCAGGGATTCCGCGAGGCCATCGGTCGATGCAGCGTCGGCGCGGTCGAGTATTCCTGCGTCGACGACGCCTCGGCCGGGGACGCGTGCATGACGGAGATCCTGCGCGCGCATCCCGAGGTGACAGCCGCGGTCACGATCGAGGAGGCCGCGCTGCTCGGCTTCCAGCGGGCGATACAGCGCGGCGGGCTGCGTATACCGAACGGCTTCTCGATAGTCGCGATCGGCGCGCGGCAGTGGGCCGAGGAGTTCCAGCCGCAGCTGACCGCAGCCGACATCCCGGCCGGAGAGCTCGGAACCGCCGCGATGGAGCTGCTGGCCGCACGCATCGCGGACCCGGCGGCCCCGGCCCGCCACCTGCTGCTCGCGCCGAGGATCTCGCTGCGCGACAGCACCGGCCCCGCCCCGACGACGGCAGGGCGCTGAGCAGAGCGCGCGGAGCAGAAAACGCCGAGCAGAGCGCGCTGAGCTGGCGGGCGGCCGCGATCACCGCTCGTTCACGGCCGTGGCGCGGAAGGTGGTGTGGAAGAGGGCTTCGATGCCCGCCTCGGCCAGGCCGGCGGCGCGGGCCCTGGCCAGCCAGTCCTCGAGCTCCCGGCGCAGCGGCTCGTGCTCGCCCGGCGAGTCGGCGAGGGTCTTGGTGATGAACGTGCCGACCCCGGGCTTCGGGGCGACGAGCCCGTCGCGCTCGAGATCCCGATAGGCCTTGAGCACGGTGTTCGGGTTGACCGCGACCTTCGCCACGACCTGCTTGACCGTGGGCAGCCGATCGCCCTCGGACAGCACGCCCAGCAGCAGCGCCCGGCGCACCTGCTGGACGATCTGCAGGTACGGGGCGACACCGGAGCGGGGGTCCAAGTTGAAGTCAAGCACAGTGGAAGTCAAGCACGGCGGAACTCAATCACTTCGGAAGCCGATCACCAATCGCCCGCCCTATTCATCTAGGCTAATAGCACATTACGGGATCGGTGTGACGAGCTGTCAAGCGCCGGCCTACCTGGCCGCCGGGAATGCGCTGCCGATGAACAGGTTGCGGAACTTGCCGTCCGGGTCGTGACGCAGCATCAGCTTTCGGAACTCCGCCGCCTTCTCGTATCCCGCCGCGACCCGGTCCGGCGGCGCGGTGAACAGCTTGCCCCAGTGCGGCCGGGCGCCCAGCGGCATCAGGTGCTCCTCGACCGCCGCGAGCACCGGGACTACCGCCGCCGTGTCCTTCACCCAGGTGAAGTGGAAGGCGACGCTGTCGCGGCCGTAGGCGGGGCTGAGCCACAGGTCGTCGCCGGCGATCGTGCGGATCTCCGAGATCTGCAGCACGGCCGCCAGATCGCGGCCCAGGCCGCGCAGCGCGGCGATCGCCGCGGCGGCCGCCTCGCGCGGGAGCAGGAACTCCGACTGCAGCTCCTCGCCGCTGCTCGGGGTGAACTGCGGGCGGAAGTGCGGCAGCCGCTCGTGCCACGGACCGGGCACGCCGAGCTGTTCGGAGCAGAACCCGGCCGGCATGCCGGGGACCGGGTGCCGCGGCTCGGTCGCGCGGCGGGCGCCCAGCCAGTCCGGGTCTGGACCTGCGTCCCCACCCGCCGCCGGCGCCGCGGCGCCGTTCCCGGCGGGGTCGGCCGCGGCGGCGTCGCCTGCGGCGGCCCGCCTCACCTTCACCCAGGCCATCGCGCTGTCCGACGCCCAGCCGGTGAACACGCTGACGCTGTAGGCGGCGCCGAAGACCTCGTCGAAGCTCTCCGCGACCCGTTCCAGGCTCACGTCCTCGTACACGTACTGCGACACGTCGAACGACGGCAGCACGTCCAGCGTCACCTCGTCCACGACGCCCAGCGCGCCCAGGCCGACCACCACCCCGGCGAAGTCCCCGGCATCCCCGGCGCCGCGCCGCAGCTCGACCAGATCCCCGTCCGGCCCCACCATCCTCAGGCCCGCGACTGCCGTGGCCAGGCTTCCGAGCGCGTCGCCGGAGCCGTGCGTGCCGGTCGCCACCGCGCCGGCGACCGAGATGTGCGGCAGCGAGGCGAGGTTGGGCAGTGCGTAACCGGCCGCGTACAGGGCATCGGCCACCTCCGCGTAGCGCATGCCCGCCGACACGGTCGCCGTGCCGCGCTCCGCGTCGATCCGTACCTGCGGCGGCAGCCCGGCCACGCTGACCAGGTCGTAGTCGGTGTCCGCGATCCGATTGAAGGAGTGGGCGGTGCCGAGGGCGCGGATCCGGTCCGCGCCGGCCACGACCCGCCGCAGCTCGTCCAGCGAGGCCGGGCGGTGCAGCCGCCGCGCGCCGAAGACGATGTTGCCAGCCCAGTTGAGGTGTGCCGGCCCGGTTCCGGGCCCGGTGGTGGAGACCGGTTCTGCCTCGCCCATGTGCTGCTCCGTACATCGCGGTTCGACGGATCAAGTCGGTCAGCTGTCTCAGTGGGCTGCTTTCATCGGCTGCCGTGCGCCGGGTGCGCCCTGGATCTTACCCCGTGCGCGTCGGAGCCTGTCGACCCCCCGGGCCTGGTGACGCGGCTCACTCGGCCCGGCGCGAGTCGGTGGACAGCTCGCCGACGACCTGCCCGTGCAGCACCTCTCCGGTCGGGCGGAAGCCGAGCCGGAGGTAGAACCGCTCCGGGCCGTGGTCGCCGGGCACCCACAGGACGGTCACCCGCGGTTGCCCGCGGCGGCGCGCCTCGACGCAGAACGACTCGACCGCAAACCGCCCGTACCCCCCGCCCTGCCGCTGCGCTGCGATGTTGAGCCGCCAGATCCCGCAGCGGAACGCCGGGACCGGGTCCTGCGGGTTGAACCGGCCCATCACGAAGCCGACCGGCTCGCCGGCGTCGACGATCAGTCGCGGCCAGGCGGTCTCCCGGTTGGCGTAGGCCTGGGCCAGCGACCAGGCGACCGGGGCCACCAGGTCCTCCTGGTCCGGGCGCACGGTCAGCCGGCAGGCGGCGATCACGTTCTCCGCCGTGATCGCCTCAAGCCGCAATGATGATGTCATCCTCTGAACCTACCAAAAACGGGCCCGTCGGCGCATTGAATAAGGATCCTGTAATAACTTTCGGCCGCCCTCCGCACGCGCGCCGCAGCCGCCGCGCGGAGGGCTTCCGCCACGGCGTCAGTGGCGCTGCGTGGGAAGTCCGCCGTAGGGCGCGGCCCGCGCCAGGTATTCGAGCCCGTACTTCATCGCCTCGCGCGGGGCCTCGTCCAGGTACTCGGCCCACGGCGAGTTGCGCGGTGACTGGCGCATCCGGGCATAACAGGCGAGTGCGTACCCGAACATGCGCTGGTCCATGTACCCCAGGCGCCTGATCGACTTGCGGCTGTTCGCCTCGCTGATCCGGTACGCGGCATTTGCGTTGAAGACGCCGAAGCCGAAGAACACGGTCACCAGGTCGGTGAGCCGCTCGGCGTCCTCGCCGGCCGGGTCCACCCCTTTGTCACCGTTGAGCCGCACGTGGCCGAGCTCGTGGGCGATCGTGGCGGCGATCATCTGCGGGTCGCGCGCGATCTCCCGGTCGAGCTCGATCACGTATCCGGACTCCTCGTTGAGGAAGACGCCGGCTGCGAAGCTCTCCCGGTGCACCACGTACCGGTATGCCTCCGGGTCGAGCGCGGGCTCTCCGACGAACCGCAGCGCGACCCGGTCGGTGCTGGTGCCCATGGCCGGGCAGGCGAGCGCGAACAGCCGCCGGATGTCGTCGTCGGTGCCGGTGTAGCCGGCCGGGACGAAGTCCGGGGGCACCAGGGTGCGACGCTGCACCGGGTCGTAGCCGAACTGCGTGGTGAACCAGTACAGGGACTTCTCGATCCAGGCCTGGTCCTGCTCGGAGACCGGGCATCCGTCGGCACGGCGGTCCTGGTTGCGGTACGCGGACCTGCGCCGGGCGGCGGACGGCGGGTGCTTCTCAGCCGTCTGCTTCGGCTTCGCAGCCCCGGCCCCGGCCCGGCCGGGCCCGGCCCGGCCGGGCCCGGCTTTCGCGGCGGCCTGCTCGGCCTGCAGTTGCACGACCCAGTCGTGCGCGAAGATTCCGAGCGCGTACGCCACGGCCCAGAGCACGACCGCGCCTGCGCCCGCGCCCGCCACATAGATCCCCGCCTGTTGCAGGCCGGCGATGTAGCCGACGACTCCGAGCCCGACGACCAGCAGGCCGCCCCGGATCAGCCAGCGTGCCGGCGCTGCCGGCTTGCCGAACCAGCCCGGCGCGGAGATCCGCATGCAGCCGACTGCGGCGAGCAGCAGTCCCACCGCGCACAGGAACACCGCGGTCTGGTCCTGGCCGGGCGTGTTGCCGCTGGTCGCGGTCCCCAGCGCACTGGTGGCGGTCATGACCCGGCCCTGCCACAGCTCCACTTGAACGGTCGCGCCGGCCTTAGGCGCGTTGGCGTCCGTCTTGGATGCGGCTATCCCTCCGCTCACCGTGACGGTGTTCGCGTCGTGCGGCACAGCGAGTACCAACGAGTAGAACTCAGCCTCGCCGCGGTATCCCAATCGCACCTGCTTGACTACGGCGGTGCTGTTCATCAGGCAGGATGCGCCGGCCGGTGCGTCCGCCGGGCACTTGACGGCGTGGCGATACGCGGTAGCCGGCCCGATCGCGATCCACGACCAGACGAACAGGAAGCAGGCCGCAGCGAGCAGGAGCATGCCCACGCCGCAGAACCAGCGGGCGCCGCGCTCCTGCTTCACCTGATAGCTGTGCGGCTGCGGGCGCCGGGCCGGTCCCTGGGCCGCGCCGCTCCCCGACGTGCGCTTCGGGCGATCGCTTTGCTGTGCACGTTGCTGTGTGCGCTGTGTTTGCTCGCCGTGCCCTTCCGTAGCTGTACTTGTTGCCACAGTCGCCTCCCCCAGGCACTTGCCACCCCATATTCGCAGACGAATTCACGTCCCGCTTGACGCAAGTGTCCATCCTGCTCGGCTGCTGTTCCAGTCCCTAACGCGGCAGCCCTTATCCTGCACACCCAGTAATGCATTGAGCACGGTGCGATATGCACCGGTATTCGAGTTACGGCCCACGAATTGCGGGTATACGGCTGCTTCGCGCTTTGCCTCGACCCGAGGAGATACTGCATGGCCGGCCTGCTGGACGTGACGATCACGCGAATCGACGCCCGGACGCACCTCGCCCACGCCTGCGGCGAAACCGACATGGACTCTGCGAAGGAGCTGTACGACGCGCTGGAGCCGCTGCTGACCGAACGCGGCACCGTCACCCTCGACGCTTCGCGGCTCGAGTTCATCGACTCCTACGGTCTGAGCATGATGCTCAAGCTGGCGCTGCGGGCCCGTGGCCGGGGCGGGAGCTTCCGGCTGGAGAATCCGGCGCCACAGGTGCAGCGGGTCATGAACATGGCCGGTGTGACGGACCTCCTGAACGGATCGGAGGACGCTGAACAGGCGCCGGACGCGATGGTGAGATGACCCGCCCGGTCGACGCCGCGCTCCGGCGATCCTCCGGGTGGGGGACTCATCGGTACGTGCTGGCGCGGCGATGGGCGTAGGGTCGCTGAACATACCCGGAATGGGCC
This sequence comes from Actinocrinis sp., assembly GCA_036501535.1. Taxonomy (GTDB): domain Bacteria; phylum Actinomycetota; class Actinomycetes; order Streptomycetales; family Catenulisporaceae; genus DASYAE01. Next base: position 23,347 of record DASYAE010000012.1, read on the forward strand.
GGGTGACAGTCGGTTGATCCCCTGACCAGGCCGCGCGGAGCAGAGCGGATGCGGCGGCGTTAATGGACGGCGTACAGACACGTGGTGCAATCAGCGGAAACACTGCCCGTCCCGGGACCAGGCGAGCATGTGTGCTGGCTTGTGCGCGCCCGGGACGAATATGTACGCGGCCAACGCGCGCTGATCGCGGACGGGACGTCGGCCGGGGATAACGTCCTGATCATCGGCGGGTGGAGCGGCGGCGGCCGCACCCGGTCCGGCTCTGGCGCGGTAGCCAGCTTCGACCCTCGTGGCACCGTGGAGCGCGGGCAGACCGCGGTCTTGCGGGCGGTGCGGCGAGCGGAGCGGGCCGCGGGCCGGAAGGGCCGGGCACTGCGGGTGCTCGCCCAGATGGAGGCGATTGCCGCGCCGGGCGAAGCGCTCGAGGACTTGGTGGCGCGCGAACTGCGGTTCGGCGAGCTGACGTCCGGCGGCGCGGTAAGCGTCGTGTGCGCGTATCGCCGCGATGCATGGGACGCTGCCATGCTCGGCGATCTCACGGCGGTCCACCGGCGCCACGTGGGGGCGGTGGAGAGCGTCGGGTTCCGCATGACTTATGCCGGCGCGGGCTGTTGGTCGCTGCGCGGCGCGGTCGACTTCGACGGCATCCGGGCGTTCGCCGCAGTGCTGCGCGCCTCGATGGCGCGTACCGGCCGAGTACGGCTGCTCTGCCACGAGCTGGACCTCATGGACGCGGCGGCGTTACGCATCATGGTCGAAGCTGTGCGCGACACACCCGGCGGAGCAGTCCAGGTCGAGGGCGCGAACGACACGGTGCTCAAAGCCTGGAGGCTGTCCGGCTACGGCGCGATGGACGTACAGGTTCAGGTGGGGCCGTGATCCAGTGCAGCGTGTCCGAATCCGGCGTCCCGACAGGGCTGCGCCACATGCTCTACCCGTACAAGGGCGAGCAGCAGTACCTGTCCGGCACGCTGGCCTACATCGACCATGCACGTACCGGCGGGGGCAGCATCGTGGTCGCCGCGCCGGAGCCGCGCCGGCGGTTCCTGCGCGAGCACCTGCCCGACGACGGCTCGGTCTCGTTCGTGGACACCGACGCGCTCGGCCGCAATCCGGGCCGGCTGATCCCGGCCTGGCAGGAATGGATCGGCCAGTCCGCGCAGAACGGCCCGGTGCACGGCATCAACGAGTCGGTCTGGAGCGGGCGGACCTCGCCGCACCAGTCCGAGCTGCGCTACCACGAGTGGCTGCTCAACCTCGCCTTCGCCGGCGCGCCGGCCTGGTCGCTGATGTGCCCCTACGACACCGCGGGGCAGGCCGCTGCGACCGTCGAGGCGCTGGCCCGGTGCCACCCGCTGGTGTGGAACGGCGCCGCGCACGTCGCAGGCTCCGACTACGACCGGGGGCCGTACCGGTTCGAGCCGCTTACCGAGCCGAGCGAACCCTACGACCAAGTGCCTTATGCGAGCGGCGACCTGCACTCGCTACGGACGAGGGTCTCCAAGCGCGCCAAGGCGGCCGGGCTGAAGCCGCAGCGGGTGCGCGACCTGCTCCTGGCGGTCACCGAGATCGCGACGAACAGCATCCGGCACGGCGGCGGGAGCGGCAAGCTGCACCTGTGGACGGTCGAGGACGCGCTGGTGTGCGAGCTGCGCGACTCCGGCTATATCGCCGATCCGCTGGCCGGCCGGGTGCGCCCGGCGCCGAAGCAGCTCGGCGGGCGCGGGCTGTGGTTCGTGCACCAGACGTGCGACCTGGTGGAGATCCGCTCGACCCGGCAGGAGGGCACCCGAGTGCGCCTGCATATGTATCTGGATGCGTAGACCGCTCGGGTCGGTGCGGTCGTCTTCGCGACCGTGGTGCCGCCAATTCAGCGACGCACGACCCCAAAGCTCGATCGCTCAGTCGGCGTCTTCAGCAGTGGCAGCGCCGGACGCTGCGGCGGAAGGCTGAGCAGACGAACTGTCGGACGCTCCGCCACCGGCCGGCGCCGTCGGCGAGCTTGATGCTCCGCCACCACCCGGAGGCGTCGCGGACGGCCCGCCTGCCGGCGCGGTCGTGGCGGGCGCGGCCGGCGCCGTCGTCGCGCCGGCGGCCGCCGGCTGCGTGGGCGCGGCGGCACCGGTCGGCGGCGCCTGATGGCCGACGGTCGCGGCGTGGGTCGTCGCGTCCTGCGACGGCAGCTGGACAGAGCCGGCCGAGGCCGAGGCGGTTGCGGGCGGGGTCGCTCCGGCGATCGGCGGGTCGCCGTGCTCGAGCCGGTTCGCCGCGAGCCAGCCGGCGCAGCCGAGCGCCAACGCCAGGGCCACGGCCGAGAAGGCGGCCGGGGCATAGGGCACGCGGTGCCGCGAACGCAACCGGCTCTCGCCGGACCCGCGGTGCGGCACGGAATCGACCGGCTCGCCCAGCTCGGCGGCCGCCGCCGCGTCCCGTTCGGCGAGACCCGCGCCGATCAGCACAGTGGCCGTCGACACGCCCGCCAGCAGTTGGGTCCTCGCCTCCCGCGGCTCCCGGGCGGCGAACTGCTGCAGCTGCGCCGCGACCGCGCCGGCCGGCGCAGGACGCTGATCCGGATCCTTGGCCAGCAGGTCCAGGCACAGGTCGGCCAGCTCGTAGGGGACGTCCTCGGGCAGCTCGACCGGCTCCGCCGCGACGTGCGCGAGCAGCATCGCGATCGGCTCGTCGGCATCGAACGGCAGCCGGCCGGCCAGCATCTGATACAGCACCACGCCGAGGGCGTACATGTCCGCCGCGGGGCTCGACTCGCCGCCGCGGGCCCGCTCCGGGGCGATGTAGGCGGCCGTTCCGGTCACGCCCTGCGTGAGGGTCTCCGTGGTCTCGTCGATCACCGCGTGGGCCCGCACCGCGATCCCGAAGTCGACGATCTTCACGCCGTTCTCGGTCAGCATGATGTTGGAGGGCTTCACGTCCCGGTGCACGATGCCCGCCTGGTGCGCAGCCCCCAGCGCCTCAGCGCTCTGCGCCGCTATCAGGGCCGCCTCGCCGGCCGGCAGCCGCCCTTCGCGGCGCAGGCGCGCGGCCAGGCTCTCGCCCTTGACCAGCTCCATCACGATGAACGCCTCGTCGTCCGTCTCGATGAAGTCGTAGACGCGGGCCACCCGCGGCTCGTGCAGGCTGCCGATGACCTCGGCCTCGCGGCGCAGCCGACGGTTGAGCCGGCCGACGTCCGACGTCGCGCCGGTCGCCGACTTGACCGCGACCTCGCGATTGAGCACCAGGTCGCGGGCCTGCCACACGCTGCCCATGCCCCCGCCGCCGAGCCGCCGCTCGAACCGGTACCGCCCGACCAAGGTCGTATCGCCCTCGGGCCACACGGCTATCACCTCTATCACCCCGCCGGGATCGGCTTCTCCGGCTCGACTTGCCGCCCCGGCTGCCCTCGTCCGCGCGATTCATTACCCACGGGGAGGTAAACAGTGCCGATACGTTACACAGAGCCCACGCGTCACCCCCGGCCGCCGCAACAACGCATCAGGACGACGATTTCCGGGCCGGTACGGGAACCGGAGTGCCGATGTCGCGCATCCTTGTGTCCGAGGCCGCGTAAAATCCACGGCCGATCCGCGCGCGGGCCACCGAAATCGGTGCTGACCTGCCGTCGTAACCGCGTGCCGCGGTCCGTCGGCGCACTGTCATCCGCCCTGCACCGGGCCGGTCCGCGATGTCTGGTGCATGCCTGCGACCTGCGCAGTCGGCGCCGTCGGCGTGCTATCGGATTGCTATCGGCGTCCGAGACAATGAGAACCGTCCGCCAAGCCTCCGCGAGCAGGCGGCGGATGATCGCGGCTCCGGTCCGCACTGCGGGGGTGTGCGGGCCGGAGACCGTGGGACGCAGGAACGCCGGGCGCTCGTGCATCGGGGGTATTGCGTCCTCGCGACGGATAGTGATGGCCCGGCGACAATCGAAGAACATCGGCCCGCGTATGCGCGCCTGCGTACGGCACCTGTCGCAACAATCGACCATGCGCCGGGCCGGTTTTCCGTGCCCTGACTCCCTCCTGGCGCACAACGCAGGGTGGTAGGATCACCCGCGGTCGGTAACCGGCACGCGCGACCGGGACAAGGTGGGTGCCAAGTGGAGTTCGGAGTGCTCGGCACACTCCTTGTGCGCAACGGCGCCGAGACCGCCGGTGCCGAGACGATCTCCGTCGGCGGCCCCAAGCTGCGCGCCCTGCTGGCCGCCCTGCTCCTGCAGGCCAACCGCACGGTGTCGCAGGACGCGTTGGTCGAGGCGGTCTGGGACGGCCGGCCGCCGCACGGCGCGCTCGGCACCCTGCCCAGCTATGTCATGAGGCTGCGGCGCACCCTGGGCTCGCCGGCCGGCGACCGGGTGGTGACCCGCCCGCCCGGCTACTCGGTAGAGGTCGCCGAGGACGAGTTCGACCTGCTGCGCTTCCAGGCCGCGCGGGCCCGGGCGCGCGCCTCGGCCGCCGCGGGCGACTGGGCCGCCGTCTCCGCGACGCTGACCGCCGCCCTGGAGCTGTGGCGCGGCGAGCCGCTGGCCGACGTGCCGGTGCAGGAGGCGCTGCGGGACGAGATCGCCGCGCTGAACGAGGCCAGGCTCCAGGTGCGCGAGCAGCGCATCGCGGCCGACCTCGAGCTCGGCCGGCACCAGGACGTGCTGCTCGAGCTGCGCGAGCTGGGCGCCCGGCACCCGCTGAACGAGGCGTTCCGCGGCCAGCTGATGACGGCGCTCTACCGCTCCGGGCGCCAGGCCGAGGCGCTGACCGCGTATCGGGACGGGCGCAGGCTGCTGATCGACGAGCTCGGCGTCGAGCCGACCCCGCAGCTGCAGGAGCTGCACGAGCGGATCCTGCAGGGCGACCCGGCGCTGTCCGTGCCGGCCGCCGAGGAGCGCGCCGGCGGGGCCGGGAGCGCCGAGGCGCGCGGACCGGCGTCGATCGTGCCGCGCCAGCTGCCGCGGCCGATCACCCACTTCACCGGCCGCGCCGAAGAGCTGGCCACGCTGGGGAAGCTCACCAGCACGGTCAGCCGCGCGTCGGGGACGGTGGTGATCTCGGCGATCGCGGGGACCGGCGGGGTGGGCAAGACGGCGCTGGCGGTGTACTGGGGTCATCAGGTCTCTGATCAGTTTGCGGACGGGCAGCTGTATGTGAACCTGCGCGGGTTCGATCCGCAGCGCCCGCCGCTGGAGCCGGATCAGGCGGTGCGCGGGTTCCTGGACGCGTTCGGGGTGCCGGCCGGGCAGGTGCCGGCGGGCCTGGAGGCGCAGTCGGCGATGTTCCGCAGCCTGATGGCGCAGCGGCGGGTGCTGGTCGTGCTGGACAATGCGCGCGATGCGGAGCAGGTGCGTCCGCTGCTGCCGGGCAATCCGGACTGCCTGGTGCTGATCACCAGTCGTAACCGGCTGGCCAGCCTGGTGGCGGCCGAGGGCGCGGTGCCGGTGCCGCTGGACATCCTGAGCGTGGACGAGGCGCGTGAGCTGTTGGTCGCGCGGCTCGGGGAGACGGCGGTGGCGGCCGAGCGCCAGGCGGTCGGCGCGTTGATCGACCTGTGCGGGCGGCTGCCGCTGGCGCTCAACATCGCCGCCTCGCATGCCGCGTTCGGGCGCGGGCGGCCGCTCTCGGATCTGGTCGCGCGGCTGCGCGAGTTGGACAGCCGCCGGCTGGACGCGCTGAACGCGGGGGATGCGGCCACGGATGTGCGCGCGGTGTTCGCGTGCTCCTATCAGGCGCTCTCGGCGCCGGCGGCGCGGCTGTTCCGGTTGCTGGGGCTGCATCCGGGAACCGACTTCACCGCGCAGGTCGCCGAGAGCCTGTGCGGGCTGACGCCGTCGCAGACCGCGCGGATGCTCGAGGAGCTGATCGCCTCCAGCCTGCTGTCCGAGCACGAGCCGGGCCGGTACGTGTTGCACGACCTGTTGCGCACCTATGCGCAGGAGCAGTGCGCGGCCGGCGATCCGGCCGCGCAGCGCGATGCAGCGCTGCGCCGGCAGCTGACCTGGTATCTCAATACGCTGACCGTCATTTCGCAGCTGATCGACCCGCTGATCTTCACCGTGGACACCATGACGCCGCCGGGCACCGCGGCCACGCCCCGGTTCGCGGATCTGCGCGCGGCGCTGGCGTGGTGCGAGGTGGAGCAGATCAACCTGGTCGCGGCGGTCACCGACGCGGCCGAGCGGGGCGACGACGAGTTCGCCTGGCGCCTGGGGGTCGCGCTGCACCGCTACTACAACCGGACCTGCCGCTGGGACGACTGGCGCACCACCCACGACGCGGCGCTGGTCTGCGTGCGCGCGGCCGGCAACCGGTACGGCGAGGGGATGCTGCTGACCAGCGTGGGCACGATGTACGTGCGCACGCAGGAGCTGGAGAGGGGCGCCGAGGCGCTGCGCCAAGCCGAGGCGATCATGCACGAGGTCGGCGATCCGCTCGGCGAGGCGCTGGCCCGCTCCTTCCAGGGCAACGCGCACATGATGAACGGCGAGTGGGAGGCGGCCCTCGCGCTGTTCCGCGCGGTGATCGGACCGTACCGGCAGGTGGGCTACAAGCGCGGGGAGGGCGTGGCCTTGGCGAACCTGACCGTGTGCCTGCAGTACCTCGAGCGCTGGGACGAGGCCGAGGCGGCGGCCCTGGCCGCGCTGGAGTTCAACGCCACCTTCGACAACTTCGACAGCATGGCGAACGTCACCCTGACCCTGATGCAGGTCGCCCGGGCCCGCGGCGACATGCCCGCCGCCGTCGAGCACGCCGGCGAGGCGCTACGCCTGCGCGTGCGCATGAACGACCGGTTCGGCGAGGCCGGCGTGCACTGGGAGCTGGCCGAGATCTACCTCTCCGCCGACGACCTGGCCTCCGGACTGGACCAGCTGACCAGGTCGCTCAGGATCTTCGTCGACGTCGACCCGAGCCAGGCCACCCGCATCCAGGAGCAGATCGCCGAGGTGCGGGCCCGGCTGGAGGCGGCCGAGCCGGCGCAGTGAGCCGCGTCCGCCGCCGCAGGTTCCTCAGGGTCCTTATTGCCGGTCGACCAGTGTCGTCTCGAACGAATACGTGTCCGAACGGTAGACGTGCCGGCCGAACTCCACGGCACGCCCGGTGTCGTCGTAGGTGGTGCGTTCCATCGTCAGCAGCGGGAAGCCGCGCTTGACGCCGAGCAGCCGGGCCTGCGCGGCGGTCGCGGCGCAGGCGCCGATCCGCTGCGAGGCGACGCAGATGCGCACTCCGGCAGAACGCAGATTCGCGTACAGGCCGCCGCGTTCGAGGTCCTCGGCGGTGAAGCGGGCCAGCTCGGCGGGCAGCCAGTTGCGCAGGACGGCGAGCGGCTCGTCCAGCGCGCAGCGCAGCCGGACCAGGCCCACCGCCTCGGTGCCGACCGGGACGCCGAGGCGCACCGCGACATCGTCCGGGACCGGCGCGGTGCCGTGCTCGAGGACCTGCGTGGTCGGCTTCTGCTTCGTGCGGGACAGGTCGTCGTACAGGCTGGTCAGCTCGACCGAGCGCTTGACCTGGCCGTGCACCACCTGGGTGCCCACGCCGCGCTTGCGCACCAGCAGGCCCTTGCCGACCAGCTCCTGGATGGCCCGGCGCATGGTCGGCCGGGAGAGGCCGAACCGGTCGGCGAGCTGGATCTCGTTGTCCAGCCTGGCCCCCGGGCCCAGGTCGCCGCACTCGATGGCCTGCTCGATCTGCTGGGCGACCTGGAAGTAGAGCGGGACCGGGCTGGAGCGGTCGAGGTCCAGGAAGAGTTCCGCCACGCATGCTCCTTGTCGCCGCGCCCGGCTTCATGCCGCCGGCCCGCTCCAGTGTAGGGGCCTGAGGCAGGCCGGATAGCTGACATCTTCAGGTAAAAATGTCATAACAAACCCTCGCCGCGTCAAGCGCTGCGCAGGATGCTTCGGACGAGGGTGCCGGACCCGCCACCAGAGTGTCGGCGCCACAGGCAGATGCGCCGGGACCGGTACCGGCGCGCTCAGCCTGCGTCTTTACGCGCAAGGACCGGAATCGCCGGCCGGAGCCGGGAGGGCCGATCCCCCGTGATGACGTAAATATGTCAGGACAAACTCTTGACCGGATCGGGTCCCGGCGGCATTCTCAACGCGAGGCCGCGACCGGCGATCACATCATCAGGACCCTCATCCTCACCCGCACTCTCGATCGGCGGAGGTTCGGACATGACGCGACTCGGGCTCGTCGGCGTCGGGCGGATCGGCTCCATGCACGCCGGCGCGCTGCACGGCTTGGCCGGAGTCGACGAACTGCTCGTGGCCGACGCCGACACGGCGCGGGCGCAGGCCGCCGCGGAACGGCTCGGCGCGGGCGTGCGGTCGGTCGCCGACGTGGACGCGCTGTTCGCCGCGCGCCCGGACGGGGTGGTCATCGCAGCGCCGACCGGCTCGCACGCGGCGCTGATCACGCGTGCGGTCGATGCAGGCCTTCCGGTGTTCTGCGAGAAGCCGGTCGCCTCCACGGCCGAGGAGACCGTGGACGTGCTCGGCCGGGCCGAGAAGCTCGGCGCCCGGGTGCAGATCGGCTTCCAGCGCCGCTTCGACGCGGGGTACGCCGCGGCCCGGGAGGCCGTCATGGCCGGCGAGCTGGGCTGGGTGCACACGCTGCGTGGCACGACGCTCGATCCGGCGCCGCCGCCGGCCGCGTACATCGCCACGTCAGGGGGCATATTCCGGGACTGCAGCGTGCACGACTTCGACGCGATCCGCTGGGTCACCGGCCACGAGGTCATCGAGGTCTACGCGTCCGGCTCGAGCCGGGGCGAGGCCTTCTTCGCGCAGAGCGGCGACGTCTCCACGGCCGCGGCGATGCTGCGCCTCGACGACGACTCGCTCGCCCTGGTCTCGGCGACCCGCTACAACGCGGCGGGCTACGACGTGCGGCTCGAGGTGCTCGGCTCGCGCGGCAGCGTGTCCGTCGGCATGGATGACCGCATGCCTCTGAAATCCTCGGAGCCCGGCGTCGACTGGCCGCCGGGGCCCGGATACACGGGTTTCGCAGAGCGCTTCAAGGACGCGTACGTGCGCGAGCTGCACGCGTTCGTGGACTTCGCCTCGGGCCGGATCGGGCAGAGCCCGTGCAGCATCGCCGACGCGCTGGAGGCCTTCTACATCGCCGAGGCCTGCGAGCTCTCGCGGCGCGAGCGCCGGCCGGTCCAGGTCGCGCAGGTGCGGCGGTGAGCGGGCCCGGGGCGCCGCTCGAGGCGCGGATCGCCGGAGCGCCGATCTCGTGGGGCGTGTGCGAGGTGCCCGGCTGGGGCCACCAGATGGACGTCGGCAGGGTGCTGACCGAGATGCGCGAGGTGGGCCTGTCGGCCACCGAGTTCGGTCCGGACGGCTTCCTGCCGGACGACCCGCGGGGCAAGGCCGTGACGCTGGCCGGGCACGGGCTCGCGGCGGTCGGCGGGTTCGTGCCGGTGGTGCTGCACGACCGGGAGCACGACCCGCTGCCGGAGGCGGACGCGGCGCTCGACGGCTTCGTCGCGGCGGGCGCCGGGGTCATGGTGCTGGCCGCGGCGACCGGGCTCGACGGCTACGACACCCGCCCCGAGTTGGACGGGGCCGGATGGGCGACGCTGTTCGGCAATCTCGACCGGCTGGCCGAGCGGGCCGCCGGACGGGGCGTGTGCGCCTGCCTTCACCCGCATGTCGGCACGATGATCGAGACCCGCGACGACGTGGACCGGCTGCTGCACGGCACACAGATACCGCTCTGCCTGGACACCGGCCACCTGCTCGTCGGCGGCTCGGATCCGGTGGCGTTGGCCCGCGAGGTGCCCGACCGGATCGTGCACACCCATCTGAAGGACGTCGACGCCGGGCTCGCGCAGCGCGTCCGAGCGGGCGAACTGAGCTACACCGACGCCGTGCGCGCGGGCATGTACCGGCCGCTCGGCAAGGGCGACGCGGGTATCGCGCAGATCGTCCAAACCCTCGAGGCGCACGGTTATCAGGGCTGGTACGTCCTGGAGCAGGATACCGTCCTGGACGGCGAGCCCCCGCAGGCGCCGGGAGCCGGCCCGGTCGAGGACGTCGCCGCGAGTGTCGCCTTCCTGCGGAGCCTGGCATGACCGAGCTCCCCGAGGCCGATCCGCAGCCGCCGTACGACGTGCTGACGATCGGCCGGGTCGGCGTCGACATCTATCCGCTGCAGACCGGCGTCGGCCTGCAGGACGTACAGACCTTCGGCAAGTACCTCGGCGGCAGCGCGACCAACGTGGCCGTCGCGGCGGCGCGGCACGGCCGGCGCTCGGCGGTGATCACTCGTACGGGTGCCGACCCGTTCGGGCTGTTCGTCCACACGGCGCTGCGCGAGCTCGGGGTCGAGGACTGCTTCGTCACCCCGGTCGGCGGGCTGCCCACGCCGGTCACCTTCTGCGAGGTGTTCCCGCCGGACCACTTCCCGATCTACTTCTACCGCTGGCCCAAGGCGCCGGACCTGGAGATCGAGCCGGCCGGCCTCGACCTGGCCGCGATCCGCGCGGCCCGGGTGTTCTGGGCCACGGTGACGGGCCTCTCGCAGGAGCCGAGCCGGTCCGCGCACCACGCGGCGTGGGCGGCCCGCGGCCGCGCGCCGCTCACCGTGCTCGACCTCGACTATCGCGCGCAGTTCTGGCCCTCCTCCGAGGAGGCCAACCGCGTGGTCGAGCGCGCGCTGCCGCTGGTGACCGCGGCCGTCGGGAACCTCGAGGAGTGCGAGGTCGCGGTGGGCGAGACCGACCCGCTGCGCGCCGCGCACGCGCTGCTCGACCACGGCCTGGAGCTCGCCGTGGTCAAGAAGGGCCCTGAGGGCGTGCTGGCCTGCACGCGGGACGAGATCGTCGACCTCCCGCCGCTCGAGGTCGAGGTGCTCAACGGGATCGGCGCGGGCGACGCCTTCGGCGGGGCGCTGTGCCACGGGCTGCTGGCCGGCTGGCCGCTGGAGCGCACCCTGCGGTTCGCCAACGCGGCCGGCGCGATCGTGGCCTCCCGGCTGGAGTGCTCCACCGCCATGCCGACCACGGCAGAGGTCTTCGACGCGCTGACGGAGGAGTCGCATGCCTGACGTGGACGAGTTGCGCCTGGTGCGGGACATGCGGCTGCGCGATCCCCGGGCGGTCGCGCGCGCGGCGGCGCGGCGCACGCGGCGGCCGGTGATCGCCGAGTCCGGGCGGCTGATGCTCATCGCGGCGGACCATCCTGCGCGCGGGGCGCTCGGCGTGCGGGACGACCCCTTCGCCATGGCCGACCGGCACGAGCTGCTGCGCCGGATCGTCGCGGCGCTGCGCCGGCCCGGCGTGGACGGCGTCCTCGGCACCCCGGACGTGATCGAGGACCTGCTGTTGCTCGGCGCGCTCGACGGCAAGGTCGTGATCGGCTCGATGAACCGCGGCGGGCTGCAGGGATCCGGGTTCGAGCTCGACGACCGGTTCACCGCCTACGACGCGCAGTCGATCGTGGACGACGGCCTGGACGGCGGGAAGATGCTGTGCCGGATCGACCTGGCCGACCCCGGCTCGGTGGCCACCCTCGAGGCCTGCGGCCGGGCGGTGACCGAGCTGGCCCGGCGCGGCCGCACCGCGATGATCGAGCCCTTCATGGCGCACCGGGTCGAGGGCCGGGTGCACAACGACCTGACCGCCGCCGCGGTGGTGCGCTCGGTGGCGATCGCCGCCGGGCTCGGCGCGACCAGCGCGTACACGTGGCTCAAACTGCCGGTGGTGGACGAGATGGAGCGGGTCATGGCGGCCACCACGCTGCCCACGCTGCTGCTCGGCGGCGACCCGTCGGGCCATCCGGACGAGACCTACGCGGCCTGGGAGAAGGCGCTGGCGGTCGAGGGCGTGCGCGGCCTCGTGGTCGGCAGGACCCTGCTTTATCCGCCGGACGGCGACGTCGAGGCGGCGGTCGACTCGGCGGCGGCGCTGGTCGGGTCGGTCGGCGCGGCGCCACGCGCTGAAGACGCAGAGCGTGCGGAGCGTGCGACGCCATGACGGGCAACGGGATCGGCGCGAAGGAGGCCGGGGCCGCGCAGGGAGCCGACAACGCGCGGCTGCACCGGCCGTTCGGCTCGGCGGCCGAGGGGCCGTGGCAGGTCTCGATCACGCCGCGGTCGGCCGGCTGGTCGCTGACGGGGCTGCGGGTGGCCGACCTCGAGCCGGGCGGCGCGGTGGCGTTCTCCACCGGCCCGAACGAGGTGCTGGTGCTGCCTCTGTCAGGCTCCTGCGTCGTCGAGGCGGCCGGGATGCGGGCCGAGCTGCGCGGCCGGGCCGATGTGTTCGCCGGGCCCACCGACTTCCTGTACCTGCCGCGCGACACGGACGCCACCCTGGCCAGCGCAGGCGGCGGCCGCTTCGCGGTGCCCGGCGCGCGGGCCCGCCGCCGCCTGCCGCCGCGGCACGTCGACGGCCGGCGGGTCAGCAGCGAGGCGCGCGGCGCGGGGATCTGCTCGCGGCTGGTGCGCAACTACTGCATGCCGGAGCAGATGGCCGCGGACCGGCTGATGGTCTGCGAGGTGATCACCCCCGGCGGCAACTGGTCCTCCTTCCCGCCGCACAAGCACGACGAGGACCGGCCGGGCGAGGAATCAGTGCTCGAGGAGATCTACTACTTCGAGGTGGCCGACGGGCCGCATGGCCCAGGATCGGCGTACCAGCGCGTGTACGGCAGCTCGCCGGACCGGCCGCTCGACGTGCTGGCCGAGGTGGGCGGCGGCGACGTGGTGCTGGTGCCGCACGGCTGGCACGGGCCGGCGATGGCCACGCCCGGATACGACCTCTACTACCTCAACGCGATGGCCGGGCCCGGCGAGCGGGTCTGGCACATCTGCGACGACCCGGCGCACGCCTGGGTCCGCGGGACCTGGGCGGACCAGCCGGTAGACCCGCGCGTGCTGAACGCGCTCGCGGAGCGGAGGACGGCATGACCGGATCGGGCGGGACCGTGCGGCTGACCGTGGCGCAGGCGCTGGTGCGGTTCCTGGCCGCGCAGCACAGCGAGCGCGACGGCGTCGAGCAGCGGCTGATCGAGGGCTGTTTCGGCATCTTCGGGCACGGCAACGTGGCCGGGGTCGGGCAGGCGCTGCTGGAGCTCGAGCTCGCCGATCCCAAGCTGCTGCCCTACTACCAGGGCCGCAACGAGCAGGGCATGGTGCACGCGGCCTCCGGCTTCGCCCGGATGCGCAACCGGCTCAGCACCCTGGCCTGCACCACCTCGATCGGGCCGGGCGCGACGAACCTGGTCACCGGCGCCGCGCTGGCCACGGTCAACCGGCTGCCGGTGCTGCTGCTGCCCGGCGACGTCTTCGCCACCCGGCCGGCCAACCCGGTGCTGCAAGAGCTCGAAGACCCGCGCAGCTTCGACGTCTCGGTCAACGACACGCTGCGGCCGGTCTCGCGCTACTTCGACCGCGTATACCGAGCCGAGCAGCTTCCGGCCGCGCTGATGGCGGCGATGCGGGTGCTGAGCGACCCGGCCGAGACCGGCGCGGTGACCCTCGCCCTGCCGCAGGACGTGCAGGCCGAGGCGCACGAGTGGCCGGCGCGGCTGTTCGAGCGCCGGGTCTGGCACGTGCCGCGTCCGGGCCCTGACGCCGCGGCGCTGCACCGCGCGGCGGAGGCGATCCGGTCGGCCGCGCGGCCGCTGATCGTGGCCGGCGGCGGGGTGATCTACGCCGAGGCGACCCAGGCGCTGCGCGGATTCGCCGAGACGACCGGCATCCCGGTGGCGGAGACCCAGGCGGGCAAGGGCTCGCTGCCCTACGACCACCCGCAGGCCGCCGGGGCGGTCGGCGCGACCGGCAGCGCAGCGGCGAACGACCTGGCCCGCACCGCCGACCTGGTCGTCGGGATCGGCACCCGCTGGTCCGACTTCACCACCGCCTCGCACACCGCGTTCGCCGACCCGGACGTGCGCTTCGTCAGCGTCAACATCACCGGCTTCGACGCGGCGAAGCACGCGGGCATCGCAGTGGTCGCCGACGCGCGGCGGGCGCTGGAGGAGCTGGCCGAGGCGCTGCGCGGATGGCAGGTCCCTGCGTCGTACCGCGAGGAGGCCGAGCGCGCGGCGCGCGCCTGGGACGACGTCGTCGAACACGCATACCACCTCGGCAACGCGCCGCTGCCCTCGCAGCCCGAGGTGATCGGCGCGGTCAACGACGCCGCCGGGCCGCGCGATGTTGTCGTGTGCGCGGCCGGCTCGATGCCCGGCGACCTGCACCGGCTGTGGCGCACCCGCGATCCCAAGGGCTACCACGTCGAGTACGGCTACTCGTGTATGGGCTATGAGATCGCCGGCGGGCTCGGGGTGAAGCTGGCCGACCCGGGCCGCGAGGTGTTCGTCCTGGTCGGCGACGGCTCGTACCTGATGCTGGCGCAGGAGTTGGTCACCGCTGTGCAGGAGGGCGTCAAGCTGGTCGTGGTGCTGGTGCAGAACCACGGCTTCGCCTCGATCGGCCGGCTCTCCGAGAGCGTCGGCTCGCAGCGCTTCGGCACCGCCTACCGGCGCCGCTCGGCGTCCGGGCGGCTGGACGGCGAGGTCCTGCCGGTCGACCTGGCCGCCAACGCGCGCAGCCTGGGCGCCGAGGTCATCCGCGCGCAGGATGTGGCGCAGCTGCGCGAAGCCCTGGCCGAGGCGAAGCGCTCCGAACACACCACGCTGATACACGTCGAGACCGACCCGCTGGTCCCCTCGCCGGACAACGGCGCCTGGTGGGACGTGCCGGTCGCCGAGGTCTCGGCCCTGGACTCGACCCGCGCAGCGCGCGCGGACTACGAGGCGGCGCGCGGCGCGCAGCGGCCTTATCTGTAAGGGCACGAGGACAGGCGCCGGACACCGCTTGCAGCACCTTATGAGGCTCAAACCGAATCGAACGACACCGACAATCACCGGGCCGGCCCGTGCGCCGCCCCGGTCGGAGGCGATCCATGAAACCCGCACGACCAAAGCGACGGTATCTCATCAGTCTGCTGCTGGCGCCGGTGCTCGCGCTCGCGGCCTGCACCGGAAGCAGCTCGCCGGCCAGCACGGCCAGCGCGAAGGGCGGCGGCGGCTCGGCTCAGTGCCCGTACACCTTCGCGGTGATCACGCACGGCGACAACGGCAGCTTCTGGAGCGTCGTCTACAAGGGCGCCAAGAACGCCGCCGCCGACTACGGCTGCAAGCTGAGCGAGGTCTACGGCTCGCAGCAGCAGGGCCAGGCCGAGCCGGACGACAACGCCGAGAACGCGCAGATCCAGGACGCGATCAACGCCAAGGTCAACGGGATCGCGGTGTCCGACCACGACCCGGCGATCATGAACGCGACGCTGGCCAAGGCCGCCGCGGCCGGCATCCCGGTGGTGCTGCTCAACGCCGGCTGCGACAACGCCGACATCGCCGCCTCCAAGGCGATCACCTGCGTCGGGCAGCCCGAGACGCTGGCCGGGCAGCAGGCCGGGCAGCGGTTCCTCAGCCAGAAGGCGAGCAATGTGCTCTGCGTCGTGCACCAGTCCGGGCAGAACCTGCTGGACCGCTGCAACGGCCTGGCGCAGGGCCTCGGCGTCGGCAGCACCTGCTCCACCGCCGCCGCCCCGTCCTCCGGGCCCGCGTGCACCGAGCTGATCCTGTCCACCCCGAACGCGGCCTCGAACCCGCAGCAGGCGATCGGGCAGGTCACCGCATACCTCCAGGCGCACCCCGGCATCAATGCCGTGATGACGCTGAACAACGCGATCGGCCAGGCGCTGGTCGACACGCATCCGACCGGGGTGAAGATCGCCACCTTCGACCTGGACAGCAGCGTTGAGCAGGATCTGCAGGCCAGCCCGCCGACCATGGACTTCGCCGTGGACCAGCAGCAGTACCTTCAGGGATACCTGCCGATCAGCTTCCTGTACCTGTACGAGAAGCACGAGGGCAACTCGGTCGGCGGCGGCACCACGGTGGCCAGCGGCCCGCTGATCGTGGACAACACGAACATCGGCAAGGTCGCCTCGGCGATCGCGGCCGGCGACGACTGAGCGCGGCCGGCGAGCAAGGGAGCCCAAGGTGACGAGTGTCCCCTCCGTGGGCGCGCCGGCCGGCGCGCCGCCGTCCGGCCCGCAGGACGGGCCGGACGAGGGGCCGGCCGAGGCCGGCCTGCTGACCAGGACCCTGCGACGGCCGGTGCTCGGCGCCGTGGTCGGCGCGGTGCTGGTGTTCCTGCTGTTCACCGTGACCGACTCGACGCCGCAGCACCTCTGGCTTACCCAGACGGGCCTGGAGGCGTGGAGCCAGCAGGCGGCGTTCTTCGGGATCATGGCGGTGCCGGTCGGCCTGCTGATGATCGGCGGCGAGTTCGACCTGTCCACCGGCGGCATGACCGGGTTCACCGCGATCATCATGGCCCTGCTGGTCGGGAACCTGCACTGGAACGCCTGGCTCGCGGTGGCGGCCACCTTCGCGTTCGGCGCGCTGATCGGCCTCGTCAACGGCCTGGTGACGGTCAGGTCCGGGCTGCCGAGCTTCATCGTGACGCTGGCCACCTACTTCGTCCTGCGCGGCGCCAGCGTCGGCGGGGTGCTGCTGGTCAACCACGGCAGCACCTCGATCGGCCTGACCGGCTCGGACCATCCGGGGCTCGGCAGCGCGAAGGACGTGTTCGGCAGCTCGTTCCTCAAGAGCTCGACCCTGCCGAACGGATATCAGACCGCGATCATCTGGTTCGTGGTGGTGACGGTGATCGCGGCCTGGCTGCTGTCCCGCACCGCCTTCGGCAACTGGATCTTCGCGGTCGGCGGCGACGCGGGTGCGGCGCGCAACGTCGGCGTCCCGGTGGCCCGCACCAAGATCCTGCTGTTCATGGGCACCTCGACGGCGGCCGCGCTGGTGGGCGTGATCTCGTTCCTGCAGACCGACTCTGCGGTCTCCGAGCAGGGCGTCGGATACGAGTTCTACTACATCATCGCGGCCGTGGTCGGCGGCTGCCTGCTGACCGGCGGCTACGGCTCGGCGGTCGGCGCGGCGCTGGGCGCGTGCATCATCGGCATGGCGTTCCAGGGCGTGATCTACTCCGGCTGGGACAGCTCCTGGGACTTCACCTTCCTCGGGGCCATCCTGTTCCTCGCGGTCGCGGCGAACAACGTCGTCTACCGCCGGGCGATGAGGGCGCGGCGATGAATACGACACCTGAATCGACCGGCACAGGGCCGCTGCTCGAGGTGCGCGGCATCAGCAAGTACTTCGGCAGCGTCAACGCCCTGCGGGACATCTCCATGGCGGTGCGCGCCGGCGAGGTGACCTGCGTGCTCGGCGACAACGGCGCGGGCAAGTCCACCCTGATCAAGATCCTGTCCGGCGTGTTCCCGCCGGACGAGGGCGAGATCCTGGTGGACGGCCGGCCGGTGGCGTTCGCCGGCCCGCGTGACGCGCGTGCGCACGGCATCTCCACGGTGTATCAGGACCTGGCGATGGTTCCGCTGATGTCGGTGTGGCGCAACTTCTTCCTCGGCAGCGAGCCGACGAGGGGCCGGGGCCCGGCCCGCCGCTTCGACGTGGAGACGGCCAAACGGCTGACCCGCGAGGAGCTCGGCGCGATGGGCATCCGCGTGCGCGACCCGGAGCAGCCGGTCGGCACGCTCTCCGGTGGCGAGCGGCAGTGCGTGGCCATCGCCCGCGCGATCCACTTCGGCGCGCGGCTGCTGATCCTCGACGAGCCGACCTCGGCGCTCGGGGTGAAGCAGGCCGGGGTGGTGCTGCGGCACATCGCGCAGTCCCGGGACCGCGGCCTCGGCGTCATCTTCATCACGCACAACCCGCACCACGCCTACCCGGTCGGCGACCGCTTCGTGGTGCTCAACCGCGGCCGCGGCCTCGGCGACCATCCGAAGGCGCAGATCGCGCGGGAGGAGCTGGTGCGGCTGATGGCGGGCGGCGCGGAACTGGAGGAGCTGAGCCACGAGCTCGACCGGCTGCGCGTCGTCGAACCGCACAGTGTCGATACCGCTGCCGATAACGCTGCCGATACCGCTGCCGGGGCCACGGCCGAGGCGGAGGACCCGGCGGAGCAGGACTGACCCCGCCCGGCGCGCGCCCCGGACCCGGTCTTCTGGTTACATTGCTGCGCCGGGCAAATCCGCGGCGGAAGACTGGAGGCTGTCGGCGTGCGAGCACTCGAGGACGTCAGGGACCTGCGGGACTGGCTGGAGCTGGCCCGAGACCTCGGCGAGGTGCGCGACATCGGCGGCGCGCACTGGGACCGGGAGATCGGGGCGGCCTCGGAGGCGAACTACAAGCGGCCCTCCCCGCCGGCGCTGCTCTTCGACGACATCGCCGGCTATCCGAACGGCCGCCGGGTGCTCAGCGCCAGCATGGCCAACGCCCGCCGGCTCGGCATGACGCTGCGCCTCGGCACGGACCTGGACGACCGGGCCCTGCTCGAGGCGCTGCGCAGCAAGCCGAACGCGTGGGCGGCGGGCGCGGGCCGCTTCCCGGTGGCGACCGTCTCGGACGGCCCGGTGACCGAGAACGTGGTCAAGGCCGGCGAGGCGGACCTGCTGGCCTTCCCGGTGCCCAAGTGGCACGAGGGCGACGGCGGGCGCTACGTCGGCACCGGCTGCGCGGTGTTCACCACGGACCCCGAGACCGGCGTGCTGAACGCCGGCGCGTACCGGATGCAGGTCCAGAACGGGGGGCGCGCGGCCAGCGTCAACATCGAGGCCGGCAAGCACGGCGCGGCGCACGTGCGGGCCTGGTTCGCGAAGGAGGGCCGGGCGCCGGTCACCGTCTCGCTCGGCCACGACCCGCTGCTGCTGGTGGTGGCCGGCACCGAGGTGCCGACCGGCATCTCCGAGCTCGAATACGCCGGCGCGGTGCTGGGCCGACCGGTCGAGGTGGTCCGCGGCGAGGTCACCGGCCTGCCGGTCCCGGCCGGCAGCGAGATCGCGGTCGAGGGCTGGCTGTATCCAGAGCGGCGCGAGCCGGAGGGCCCGTTCGGCGAGTGGACCGGCTACTACAGCGGCAGCAAGGAACCGGTCCTCACCATGGACATCGAGCGGATCTACCACCGCGACGACCCGATCCTGCTCGGCGCCCCGCCCGGCAAGCCGCCGCACGACTACTCGTACATGCGCAGCGTGATGAAGTCCGCGATGATCCAGGACGCGCTGATCCGGTGCGGCCTGCCGGGCGTCGAGGGCGTGTGGGCGCACGAGGTCGGCGGCGGGCGGCAGCTGCTGGCCGTGTCCGTCCGGCAGCAGTACGCCGGCCACGCGCGTCAGGCCGCTTATCTCACCTCGCAGCTGCCGTCGGCCGCGTACATGAACAAGTTCGTCATCGTGGTGGACCACGACGTGGATCCGCGCAGCCTCAACGACGTGATGTGGGCCGTGTGCACCCGGACCGACCCGGCCGACGACATCGAGACGATGCGCAACACGTGGGGCAGCCGGGTCGATCCGCTGCGCCCGCCGGGCGGTGCGCCGGTCAACACCCGCGCCGTCATCGACGCCTGCCGCCCGTTCGGCCGCCTCGCCGACTTCCCGCAGGTCGCCGAGGCCAGCCGCGAGCTGCTGGACGCGGTGGTGAAGAAGTGGCCCGACGTGCTCGGCGGAACCGCGTAGCGCCCGGCGCGGTCCCCGGCCCCCCGCTCCCCCGGTTTCAGGCCCCTGTCCCGCCCGGCCCGGGCCCGCGCTGGCACGCCGGGCACCAGTAGGTGATCCGCTCCTCCCCCGCCGGGCCCTGGTCCGCCACCCGCACCGGCGTGCCGCAGCGCAGGCAGGTCCCGCGCTCGCGGCCGTAGACCCAGTGGTTCCGGCCGCGGCGCGTGTCGCCGGTGGTCACCCGGCCGGCCCGGCTCTTGTTCAGGTCGAGCATCCGGTGCGCGAGGGCGACCAGCCGCGGCAGCTCGGGCACCTCGCCGACCGGGGTCCACGGCGTGACCCCGCGCAGGAAGCAGAGCTCGGAGTTGTACACGTTGCCGATGCCGGCCAGGTTGCGCTGGTCGAGCAGCGCCTCGCCGACCGGCCGGTCCGGCCGTTCGGCCAGCCGGCGCACCGCCTCGTCCGGGTCCCAGTCCGCGCCGAGCAGGTCCGGGCCGAGGTGGCCGACCGCCCGGTCCTCCTGCTCGGTCGGCAGCAGCTCGAGCACCGGCAGCCGGTAGCCCACCGCGTTGTGCCCGGCGGTCGCCAGGACCGCGCGGATCTGGTGCGCCGGCCCGCCGGTCCATCCCTGCCCGGCGGCGAAGATCCGCCAGGAGCCGTCCATGCGCAGGTGCGAGTGCAGCGTCCAGCCGTTGGAGATGCGCATCAGCAGGTGCTTGCCGCGCGAGCCGACCTCCTGCACGGTCAGCCCGGAGAGGTCCACCGTGGCCAGTTTCGGCACCCGCAGGTCGGTCCGGGTCAGCACGCTCCCGGCGAGCGCCGCGTCGAGCCTGCGCGCGGCCAGCCACACCGTGTCTCCCTCGGGCATGCCCCCATCATGCCGTGCGCCGCGCGCCTCGGCTCATGCCGCGGTGGCGGTATGGCCGACCTCCTGGAGCAGCCAGAGGCTGCCGTCGGGGTCGCGGAACTCGGCGAAGGAGTTGTAGTCGGTGTGCTCCGGGTGTGGGCCCGCACGCCATGCCCCGTCGGCCATGTGCCGCACCTCGGAGACCTCCACCCCGCGCCCGGCCAGCTCCTCGCGCGCCGCCGCGATGTCGCGCACCACCAGGTGCAGGCCGCGCACCGAGCCCGGCTCCGCCGTCACGCCCAGCCCGACGCCGAAGCCGACCGAGCAGGCCGAGCCGGGCGGAGTGACCTGCACGACCCGCATGTCCGGCCCGGCCGGCGTGTCGACGTCCAGGTGGAATCCGGCCCGCTCGGTGTAGAAGGCCTTGGCCCGGTCCACGTCCGCGACCGGGATGAGCACCAGCTCGAGTCTGAAGTCCATGGCCCCAAGTCTGCGTCCCCTGCACCGGGCGTGCAGATCGGGTCAGGAGACCCGGCCCAGCCGGCGCACGGCGAGGGCGATCAGCAGCGCGGCGAGAGCGAGGAAGATGCCGGTCTCGATGCCCTGGAAGGCCCAGAAGCGGTCGCCGGGCTGGTAGAGCAGCCAGTTGGACGCGCCCTTGCCGACGCGCAGCGAGCTGCAGCCGTGGACCGGGACGGGGCCGAGGCCCGTCGACCCGCCGCTCACGTCGCCGACCGGACAGTTCACGTGCGTGTTGGGCACCATCACCTGCCCGTTCGCGCCGATCACGCCCTGAGCGAAGATCCAGTCGTTGGCCATCGGATTGGTCGTCAGCGCAGACCGCAGCGGGTAGGTCAGGCTCGCCGCGGCCATGAAGTGCGGCCGAGCCGCCTGCGCGACCACGACGCGCACGACGACGAATCCGGCCAGGGTGGCCCCCATCGCGGACAGCGTCCGGCCCAGGAAGGTGCCGGCGCACACGCCCAACGCGATCGCGAAGAGCGTGTAGCCGATCGGGACGACGCCCTGCACGTCGAAGGACAGGACGTTGAACCGGCCGCCCCCGGCCGCGACCAGCGGCCCGGACCACCAGGCCACGCCCAGCGCGTAGACGACCGCCAGGACCAGCGCTGCACCACCGATCAGGCCGAAGCGCATCAGGATCCAGCGCCGGCGGGTGATGCCCTGGGTCCACACCAGCCGGTGCGTGCCGTGCTCGAGCTCCCGGGACACCAGCGGAGCGCCGAAGAACAGGCCGACCAGCAGGGGCACGGTGACGAAGAGGATGCCAATCAGGTTCATCGGGGCGTACTGCTGCTCGAACCGGCCGGCCAGGCTCTCGCACCCGGCCGCGGTGGTCTGCGGGACGAGCTGCGCGCTGCCGAGCGACGCAGCGCACTGCGGCAGGCCGAGGCCGTCGTAGGCGCGGTGCATCGCCAGTGCGGTCGGGACCAGCACGCCGGCCAGCGCGCCGAGCGCGATGAGCGTGAACAGTGCCGCTCTCCGATACTGACGCCAGGTCAGCCAGATCACGCGATCCCACCTTCCGGATGGTCAGCGGGCCGGGATCGGCGCGCCGTCGAGCACCGAACGCGTGGTGGTCTCGATCAGGGCCGTGATGTCCTCGCGGCTCAGGCCCGCCTCGTCGGCCCGGCGCAGCCAGTCGGTCAGCTCGTCGCGCAGCACGCTCTGCTCGGCCAGCGCCGGCCCGGCCAGCGACCCGGTCACGAACGTGCCCACGCCCGGCCGCCCCTCGGCCAGCCCCTCCAGCTCCAGCTCCCGATACGCCTTGAGCACCGTGTTCGGATTGATCGCCAGCGCCTGCGCCACCGAGCGCACCCGCGGCAGCTGATCGCCCGGCGCCAGCAGACCCACCCGCAGCGCCTGCTTGACCTGCTGCACCAACTGCAC
>DASYAE010000013.1:0-19252 GCA_036501535.1 Actinocrinis sp.
CGCGTGCTGACAGAAATGACAGAAAGGCTTTCTGTCATTTCTGTCAGCACGCGGCGGGTGCTTGCCCCGCGCTGCTCTCACAACTGAATACGCACCACCACCCGTCCGCCGAGACAAGCCATGCCCCGCTCGCCGGATGTCGTGGCGCGGGCATGGCAGACAGGAGTCGTAGCCATGCCCCGCGACGAGATGCTGACGATCCCGGAGGTCTGCCGAGTACTGCGGGTCTCCCGGTCCACCTTCTACGACTGGCGCACCAAGGGACGCGCGCCCCGCTGCCTGAAGCTCCCCAACGGGGACCTTCGCGTCAAGCTCAGCGAGCTGACCCGATTCATGGACGTCTGTGAGGAGGCCGCCTGATGAACACCACCTATGACGTCAAGGTACTCACGATCGAGAAGCGCAAGAACGCGGCCGGCAAGGTCACCTCGTACCGCGTGCACTGGACCGTAGACGGCGAGCGTTGGAAGGAATCCTTCCCCAATGCCGCACAGGCGGACAGCTTCCGCTCCGACCTGATCGCGGCGGCACGCCGAGGCGAAGCGTTCCGGACCGACACGGGTCGGCCCGCCTCCCACGCGCGCAAGGCGCCCGGGCCGACCTGGTACACGTTCGCTCTCTCGTACGTCGACAGCAAGTGGCCGTACGCCTCGCCGAACCACCGGCGCGGCATCTCCGAGAGTGTCATTGACGCGACCGAAGTTCTGTTGCTGGATAAGGACGGCAAGCCGGACGGGGCGCAGTTGCGCGACGCGATGCGCTGGGCCACCAGCGTGCGTGTGCAGTCGCAGGATTCTGAACCGCCCTACCAGTTCACAGCTGCGCTCCGGTGGCTGGAGCGCAACACGGTGCCGATGACCGCATTCGCCGAGCCTGGTGCGGGCAGCACGCTTGCCCGTGCCGTCCTGGATCGGATCAGCCGCAAGCAGGACAAGACCATCGCGTCGGCGAGCACGGCGATGCGGAAGCGCGCCGTCTTGAACAACCTGATGGGCTACGCGGTCGAAACCGACGTGTTGGCCGTGAACCCACTCAAGGCTGTGAAGTGGGTCAAGCCGAAGATCGCCGATGAGGTCGATGTCCGTACGGTCGTCAATCGCGAGCAGGCCGGGCGCCTGTTGGCCACAGTGCGCAAGCTTCCGCACATGGGACCGCGGCTCGAAGCGTTCTTCGGCTGCATGTACTACGCCGCGTTGCGGCCCGAAGAGGTCATCGGGCTGCGCCGTGACGACCTGATCAGCCTGCCGAAGACGGGATGGGGCGAGATGCGACTACGGGACTCGGACCCGAAGACCGGCAAGCGGTGGACCAGCAACGGTAAGTCTCGTGAGCGGCGCCAACTCAAGCACCGCGCGATCGGCGAGACGCGACCGGTGCCGATCCATCCCGACTTGGTCAGGCTGCTGCGCAAGCACCTGGAGCAGTTCCCGACTGCATCGGGTGAAGTGTTCCGCGGGCCGCGCGGCGGCACGATCGCAGACAGCACGTATCTGCCTTACTTCCACAAGGCGCGAACCGCAGCGTTCACTCCAGACGAGGCAGTGTCCCCGCTCGCTGGCACGCCGTACGCGCTGCGGCATGCCGCCGTGTCCACGTGGCTCAACGCTGGCGTTCCGGCCACCCAGGTAGCTGAGTGGGCCGGGCACACCGTGGAGGTGCTGCTGCGCGTGTACGCCAAGTGCATCGCAGGGCAGGACCAGGAGGCCAAGCGCCGGATCTTGGAGGCGACTACGTCTGAGCCGGAACCCCCGGACGAGGACGAAGACGCCGAGCCGGGCGCCTCGGAGCGGCCGGAAAAGACCGCTTGATCGTGGGACGGTATTGGGACCGGACAGCGATAAATGACCGATGACAGCCGAACACAGCCGGACAACGCGAAGAGGCCCTTGCCAGTCTATGTGCTGGTCAGGGGCCTTTTTGCGCTGGTGTGGCAGGTGAAGGATTCGAACCTTCGAAGCTTTCGCGACGGATTTACAGTCCGCTCCCATTGGCCGCTCGGGCAACCTGCCGGGTTGGTGGTCGCTCCCGTCGGAGTGACCTTGGAAAGGATAGCCCATTGTGGGGGGTGCTTCGCCACTTGGATTCGGGGGCTGAGGCGCGGGTGGGCGGTGCTGGTTGCGTGCGTGGCTGTGCACTGGCTGTGCATTGTGTGAGGCGGTTGGGTGTCGGCTTATGCGCGCGTTGTGACAGGGGGCCTGGGCGGGGCGTTGGGGTGGTCGGGCTGGTCTGGTGGTGGTTCGAACAGGCTGGCTGGGGTGGGGCTCGGTGGTCCGTATGGGTGGGGTGCACCCTGGGGGCATTCTTTTGCGTCGGTAATCTCTGAGGGCGGCGGAACGGCCGGCGGCGGGGCGGCGGCGAGAGGGACGGGCCGCGAGCGCGATCACGGACAGGACTACGAGTGACCGGCCGGAAGGCCAGGAGGAGTGCGCGGTGGCAGCCGAGGCGAGTTTCGACATCGTGAGCAAGGTGGACCGGCAGGAGGTGGACAACGCCCTGACGCAGACGGCGCGGGAGATCTCGCAGCGGTTCGACTTCAAGAACACCGGGGCGTCGATCGCGTGGTCCGGGGAGGAGATCGAGTTGCGTGCGAACGCCGAGCCGCGGGTCAGTGCGGTGCTTGATGTCTTCAAGGAGAAGCTGATCAAGCGCGGGGTCTCGTTGAAGGCTTTGGAGGCCGGCGCGCCGCGGGCCTCGGGTAAGGAGTACCGGATCACCGCCTCGGTGAGCGAGGGGATCAGCCAGGAGAACGCCAAGAAGGTGGCGAAGATCATCCGGGACGAGGGGCCCAAGGGTGTGAAGGCCCAGATCCAGGGCGACGAGCTGCGGGTGTCCTCGAAGTCCAAGGACGACCTGCAATCTGTGATGGCTCTGTTGAAACAGCGTGACTTCGAGTTTGCCATGCAGTTCACCAACTACCGTTAGCGTCGGCATTGTGACTGATCAGCAGGCCTCCGAGCCGCGTCCGATCCCTGCCTCATCTGCTTCATCTGATTCATCTGCCGCGGGTGCTGCGCCGGTGGCCTCCGCGCCGTCCGCACCGTCCGCGTCGACGGTGCCGTCTGTGTCATCTGGTGCGCCTGAAATGGCCGGGGGTGCGGACGGCGGTGAGATGCAGTTCGAGGGGCAGGAGGTGGACCGGGAGTTGGACCGGCTTCTCGTGGAGCCCGATCCTCTTGTGGCGGGTATAGCGGCTTCGGCGGCGATGGGGTTGGTGGCCGCGGCGGGTGCGGCGAGTGTGGTGGGTTCAGAGGGTGCGGTAGGCGTTGCCGGTGCGGTGGGTGCGGTGGCGGGGGACGGGGCCGGTGCGCCGGGAGAGGAATCGGACGCAGCGTTAGGGCAGGGTGGTGGGGCTGGGCCCGGGCCCGGAGCGGAACTGCGCGGCGGGCGGTCCTGGAGTTGGCGGCTCGGGAGTCGGCCGGATCCCGGTGCTGAGCTCTCGCTTGCGCGGCCGCGGGTCGGGCTTGGCGATCCGGCGCTGTCGGGTGGGTTCGCCGGGCGGGTCGCCGAGCGGTATGGGCCGTGGGTGCGCAGTCTTGGCTTCTGCGCCGTGCTGGTCTCGCTGGTTGCCGTTGTGGTTACCGTGCTGGCGGCCAACGATCTGCGCAATACGACGTGGAATGACACTTATCGCTACGTCACTGCGATCGAGCGGGATCTTGGCAAGTCGCCGGCTCAGGCGCAGGCTGTCGCGTTGCAGTATTACTGCTCCGATCTGAGCCGCACCGCCGACTCGCAGGATTCGGACGCGCAGAAGGCGCAGATCACCTCGACCTGTGTTTCGTACTGGACCAAGCAGGGCGGCCTCGTGCCGAACACTTCGCGGTTCAATCTGATCTTCGACTCCCGGCCCGGCTATCCGATGATGGCGGCGCCCTTCGTCGCGGCGCTTGGGGTGAACCGGGGTCTGGCCGTGCTCAGCCTGCTGCTCACGCTGCTGGCCGGCTGGGGGGTCGTGGTTTTGATTCGGGTGGCCGGCGGCGGGACGCGGGCTGCGCTGGCCGGGATGATCGCGTGCTTCACGCTGCCTACCTGGTACTGGCTCGGGCAGTTTCTTACCGAGGCGCCGACGTTGG
Organism: Actinocrinis sp.; assembly: GCA_036501535.1. Taxonomy (GTDB): domain Bacteria; phylum Actinomycetota; class Actinomycetes; order Streptomycetales; family Catenulisporaceae; genus DASYAE01. The sequence goes on from DASYAE010000013.1 coordinate 4,074, forward strand.
TGATGACGATTGGTGCGCTCATCGGGGCGGTGCTGCTGTTGCGCGGTGCTGTTCGGTCTGGCTTGATCGTCTCCGCGGTCTTCTACACGCTTGGCTTCATCGTGCGGTACTCGAACTTCTCGATGCTTGCGCTCTGCATGATGATCACGGTCGGTGTGCTGGCGGTGACTACGCCGTATTGGCGCAATCGGCGCGCCGCGCTGTTGGGCGGGTTCAGCGCCGTGGTGTTCGCCATCACGATGGTGCTTCCGGTCGCCTTCGGCTGGCCGGGTTTCTCCGATTCGGTCGAGGACACCTTCACCGATCACTACACCAAACCGGTGCCGCCGGATATGTACGGCAAGCTTCTCTCGCTGAACTACCACTACTGGATAGACACCGGGAAGGGCTTCGTGTCCGCGCCGCTGGTGCCGGGGCTTGTGGTACTCGGCGCGTTCATGCTGTGGCGTTACCGGCGGGCCTTCGGCGCGGTGGTCGGGGCGGCCGCGCTGACCGGGCTCGGGACCGCCGCGGCGCACCCGCTGGTCTCCCAGCTTGACCGGCTCTACTTTCTGATCTACCTGCTCGCGGTGTGCGGCCTGCCGATCGCCGCGGACCTGGCCTGGCCGCGGTCGCGGCCGCAGGTGGGGCAGGCTGCGCCGGCCGGATCGGATGCCCAGATCATGGCGGATGGGAGCGAGGCTGGCGGCGTCGGAGTCGGCTCCGGCGTTCGGTCGGAGAGTGGAATCGGGTCGCACAATAAGGCGGATCTGCTGAACGCGTGATGGCGGGTGGTGGGCGCCGGATGGCGGCAGCGGGCGGTCAGCCGATCCCGGCTAGGTGCTCCATCCGGGCGATGCGTTCGGCCATCGGTGGGTGCGTGCAGAACCATCCGCCGCCGCCGCGGCCTGCGTGCACGCCGAACGGGTGAGCGATCATCAGGTGACCGGTCGCCACTAGGCCGAACTCGCGCGGCAGCGGGCGCCGGGCGGTCGCGCGGTCGAGTTTGCGCAGCGCGTCCGCCATGGCCAGGGGGTCGCCGGTGAGCCGGGCTGCGTAGATGTCCGCGCTGAACTCGCGCGAGCGGCTCACCGACAGCTGCACCAGGCTGGATGCCAGCGGGGCGATCAGCAGCGCCAGCAGCAGGCCGGGCACCGCCGGCATACCGGTGTCGTCGTCCGCGTCCCGGCCGAGCGGGAAGAGCCAGGCCAGGCTGATCGCGCCGAGGATCGCTGCGGCCAGTACGCCGGCTACCGAGGAAAGCAGGATGTCCCGGTTGTAGATATGGGCCAGCTCGTGCGCGACGACCGAGCGCAGCTCCCGCTCGTCGAGTTCGCCGAGCAGGCCGGTGGTGCAGCAGACCGCTGCGGTGCGCGGGCCGCGGCCGGTCGCGAACGCGTTCGGCGAGTCGGTCGGCGAGAGGTAGATCCGCGGCATCGGCTGCCGGGCACGGGTGGACAGCTCGCGAACCACGCGGTGCAGCGTCGGTGCGACGGCCTCGCCCACCGGCCGCGCCCGCATCGCCCGCAGCGCCATCCGGTCGCTGTAGTAATAGGCGAAGCCTGTCGCGCCGATCGCGACCAAGAGGGCGAACAGCAGCCCGTAGCGCCCGGCCGCCAGCCAGCCGACGGCCAGCGCGGCCACGGTGACGACGCCCAACAGGGCGACCGTCTTCGCGCCGTTGCGCCGCATCGTGCTGGCCCCAGCCCAGCAGCCTGGTTGTGATCGCATAGCCTTCGTGTGTCCAGTGGAAGAGTGCCCGCCCTCTCACTTTTAGCCAACGCGTGAACGCCGAAACGGGTTCCCCGTGGTGTCCTTAGTGGAGATTGAGCACGTCGAGCGCCGGATTCGGGTACACCGACAGGACTACCGCGAGGGCCAGCGCCAGCCCGACCGCGAGGCGCGGGGCGAGCGGGATCGAGACCGGCCGGGCGGTGGCGAGCGTCGAGGTCGGGGCGGGCACGGCGGTGGCCTCAGCCGGCGCCGCGGCGGGCTGGGCGAACAGCAGCGCGGCCCAGCGCAGGTAGTAATACAGCGCGATGACGACGTTCACGGCCATGATCACGGCCAGCCAGACCATGTCGCCGGAGACCGCCGCCTTGAACACGGCGACCTTCGCGAACAGTCCCATCACGCCCGGCGGCAGGCCGGCCAGGCACAGCAGGAAGAAGGCGAGCGGGAACGCCGCGCGCGGCCTGCGGCGGCTGATGCCCTGATACTGCGTCAGGTCTCCGTCGCCTTCGCTGGAAAGCGCGCTGACCACCGCGAAGGCGCCGAGGTTCATGACCGCGTAGAGGATCAGGTACGCGACTGACGCGGCGACAGCCGGTCCGAGCGAGTTCGCGCCGACCACGGTGTTGAGCGTGAAGTGCGTGCCGTTCCATTGGGTGACGGCGAGCGGGACCAGGATGTAGCCCGCCTGTGCGACGGTCGACCACGCGAGCAGGCGTACCGCCTGACGCTGCCTCAGGGCGATCAGGTTGCCGACGGTCATCGTGACAGCTGCCAGAACTGCGATAAGCACGCCGAGGTCGTGTAGGTAGCTGCGGAAGGCCAAGTCGAAGGCGAGGATCAGGCCGGCGAATCCGGCGCTCTTGGAGACGACGGACAGGTACGCGGCGATCGGGACCGGAGCGCCCGAGTACACCTCCGGGGTCCAGAAGTGGAACGGAACCGCGGAGACCTTGAACGCGAACCCGGCCAGCGTGAGCACGGCGGCCACCGCGAAGACCGTGCCCTGATAGCCGCTGAGCTGGGCGGCCGCGCGCTGCACGGCGCCGAAGTAGACGCTCCCGCTCGTGCCGTACACCAGCGAGATGCCGAAGAGCATGATCGCGGTCGAGGCGATCGACATGAGGAAGAACTTCAGCGCCGCCTCCCCGCTCGTGCCGGGGGCGTCCTGGTTCCCGTGCCGGCCGAAGCCGACGAGGGCGAAGGCGGGCAGCGAGAGGGTTTCCAGGGCCACCGTCAGCGTGATGAAGTCGCGCGCCGCGACCAGGACGAGCGCGCCGGTCAGCGAGCACAGCACCAGGAAGTGGTATTCGCCGAACGGCGCGCGGAAGTCGCGCGGGGCCATCAGGACGACCAGGAGCGTCGCGCCGATCGCCAGGATCTGCAGGGCTAGCGAGAAGTTGTCCGCAGAGAACGAGCACAGTGCCGTGGCCTGTTGGGCGGCGTTCGAACCGCTCGAACCGGTCGAGCCGGTCGGCGCGGGCAGGCAGAAGGTCTGCCGGGGTACGGCCGTTCGCGTGACCCAGAGCCCGATGTCCGCGGCCAGTGCGGCCAGAAGGATGACAGCGGTGCCCCATGACAGCAGCCGCTTGCCCTTCTGGTCCAGGAACAGGTCCGCGACCAGGACGGCCAGCGCGCCGCCCGCGACGATCAGCACCGGGAGCAAGGCGACGTAGTCGATGCTTTGCGCTGCGCCGAGCACGCCCGGACTTGCGGAGGAGGTCATGGTCACCGGGCTCCTTGCAGCAGGTGCTGGACCGCCGGGTGGGCGAGGGCGAGGACGAGCGCGGGCCACAGCCCGGCGGCGAGGGTGAGCCCGGCCAGCGGCGTCCAGGTCACCAGCTCACGCGGCGTCAGATCGGTCATCGGCGGGTAGTGCAGGTCGGGCACCGCGTCGCCGGGCACGCCCATGCACACCCGTCGCACGACGCTGAGCAGATACGCGGCGGTCAGCACCATGCCGAGCCCCGCGCCGACCAGCAGGATGTGGAAGCCGAGCGAGGAGAGCCCGCTCGCCGGGTCGACCGCGCCGATCATCGCGTAGGCCTCGCCCCAGAAGCCGGCCAGGCCGGGCAGGCCGAGCGAGGCGACCGCGGCGAAGACCAGCAGCACGCCGTAGCGCCGGGCCCGCTCGTAGAGGCCGCGGCCGAGCGTGAAGAGGTCCGTGGTGCCCAGCCGCTCCTTGAAGCCGCCGGCCAGGAAGAAAAGCAGCCCGGTGATCAGGCCGTGGGCGACCGAGGCGAACACGGCCCCGTCGATTCCGACCGACGTCAGGGTCGCGATGCCCAGCAGCACGAAACCCATATGGCCGATCGACGAATAGGCCACCAGACGCTTGAAGTCGCCCCCTTGGCGGATCTGCGCGAGGCAGGCCAGCGCGCCGTAGACGATCCCGACTACGCCGAACGCGCCGAGCGCGAGGGCGAAGCGGTGCGCGCCGAGCGGCACCATCCCGATGCCGATCCGGATGAACCCGTACGTGCCCATCTTCAGCAGCACGCCGGCCAGCAGCACTGAGCCGGAGGTGGGCGCGCTGGTGTGCGCGTCCGGGAGCCAGGTGTGCAGCGGCCACATCGGCGTCTTCACCGCGAAGCCGAGGCCGACCAGCAGGAAGGCCGCGGCCTGGACCGAGGAGGTCATCCCGGCGCCGTGCCGCGCGTCGAGCACGGTCATGTCGAAGGTGCCGGTCTTCGCGTGGATCAGCAGGAAGCCGAGCAGCATCACGGCCGAGCCGAGCAGCGTGTACAGGATGAACTTGGTCGCCGCGCGCTGCCGCGCCCCGGCCGGCGACTCGGCGCCCCAGCGCGAGATCAGGCCGTACATCGGGAACAGCACGATCTCGAAGAAGATGAAGAACAGCAGCAGGTCGAGCGAGACGAAGGTGCCGATCATCCCGATCTCGAGTAGCAGCAGCAGCGCGGTGTAGGCGCGGCCGGACCCGTCCCGGGCCGTCTTCTTCGCGTCGTAGAGCAGGCAGAGGGCGCTGAGCAGGGTCGTCAGCAGCAGCAGCGGGAGTGACAGGCCGTCGATCCCGACGTGGAAGCGCAGGTCGAAGTCGGGTACCCAGGAGACGTTGAGCTGACCCTGCATCACGCCGGGGTGCTTGTAGTCGAACAGCGGCAGGAGCACCAGCGAAGCCAGGAAGGTCAGCGCGCCGACGCCGGCGCCGATCCGGCCGGCCAGCTCCCGCGGGGCGAGATAGAGCCCGATGATGCCGGCGGCGGGCAGCGCGAGCAGCAGGATGAGGATCGCGTCCACGTCGGTCAGCTCACTTCCCTGGCGAAGACGGCGGCGATCACGATCATCACGCTGAACAGGGCCGTCAGGTAGAACTGCACGTTGCCGGTCTGCAGCCGGCGCAGAAGGCCGCCGAGGCTGCGCGTGGCGACACCCGAGCCGCGTACGTATGCGTCCACGACCTCGGTATCTGCGAAGCCGACCGCGCGGGCGGCGGCTCGCACCGGGCGCACCACGAGCTGGTTCTGCAGCCGGTCGAAGTAGAAGCCGTTGAGCGCCGGGACCCGCAGCGGGCCGAGGATGTCGGCCGGGTCGGCCTCCGGGTCCGCGCGCCAGCGCAGCCACACGGCCAGGAAGCCGAGCACGGCCACCACCAGCGCTATGACCGTCGTGTAGCCGGCCGGGCGCAGGTCCTGCGCGACGGTCGAGCTGAGCGGCTCGCCGTACTCGCCGCCGATCCAGGAGCCGAACACGCCCGGCGCCAGGGTGACGAAGCCGAGCACCGCGGCCGGGACGGCCAGCACGAGCAGCGGGACCAGCTCCGTCTGCGGCGCCTCGACCAGGCTGTCGTCCGGCGAGGCGGGCGGGAACGGGCCGAAGAACATCTTCAGCCACAGCCGGCCGGCGTACGCGGCGGTGACCGCGACCGTGGCCAGGTCGGCGACCAGCACGATCCAGCCCGGCGCGGAGAACTCGCCCTGCGCGTCCCAGGCCGCGCCGAGGATGCCCTCCTTGGAGAAGAACCCGGAGGTGAGCGGGAACCCGGCGAGCGCGCCGAGGCCGATCGTCATGGTCCAGAAGGTGATCGGCATCCGGTAGCGCAGGCCGCCCATCTCGGAGATCTCGTTCGTGCCGAGCCGGTGGATGACGACGCCGGCGCCGAGGAACAGCAGGGCCTTGAAGGCGCCGTGGGTGAGCAGGTGGAACACCGCGGCGGTGCGTCCGCCCGAGGCCAGAGCGCCGAACATGTAGGCCAACTGACTGACCGTCGAATAGGCCAGGACCCGTTTGACATCCGTTTGGGCGAGAGCGGCCAGGGCCGAGCCGACCATGGTGATCGCCGCGATGACGGACATGAGGATCAGGACGCCCGGCGCCGCGACGAACACCGGATAGAGCAGTGCGACGAGGTAGACGCCCGCGGCGACCATCGTGGCGGCGTGGATGAGCGCGCTGATCGGGGTCGGGCCGGCCATCGCGTCCGGCAGCCACGAGTGCAGCGGGAACTGGGCCGACTTGCCGACCGCCCCGCACAGCAGCAGCAGCGCGATCAGCTCCGGGTACTGGAGCCGGCCCGAGGCGACGTAGCCGAGGATCTGGTCCACCCGGAAGCTGCCGGCCTGGACGCCGAGCGCGGCGATGCCGATCAGGAACGGCACGTCGCCGGTCTTGGTGACCAGGAAGGCCTTGATCGCGGCCGAGCGCGCGTCCTGCCGGTCCCAGTAGTGGCCGATCAGGAAGTACGAGCAGGCGCCCATGATCTCCCAGCCGACCAGAAGCACGATCAGGTCGTCCGAATAGACCACCAGCAGCATCGCGGCGGTGAAGATGGAGATCAGCGCGGCGTAGCTGGCATAGCGCCGGTCGTGCTCCATATAGGTGAGCGAATACACCTGCACGGCCAGCGCGACGATCGTCACCAGGATCGCGACCAGTGCGGACAGGCCGGTGACCCGGGTGCCGAGATAGATCGTGTACTTGCCGGCCGCGGCGAGTTCGAACACGCTGACCGACTGGCCGCCGGCGCCGTGCTCGGACTGCACCACGAGTGCGGTGAACAGCGCGGCGCCGACCGGGGCGACCGACCAGAACTGGGCGTGCCTCCGGTCCCGCCCGCCGGCGAAGGTGAGCGCGCCGCCGGCGGCCGGCAGCGCGATCGTGATCAGGGCCCACAGATTCATGCGGAGAACTCCGTCGCCTGGGCCGCGGGTGCGGGACTGCGCGCCGGCTGCGGATCGCGCGGCTCGCCCAGCGCGCGCTGCTCGTCGACCGCCGCCGAGCCGCGGCCGCGGTAGAGCAGCAGCACGATGGCCAGCCCGAGGCCGGTCTCGGCGGCGGCGATGGTGATCACGAACAGGGTGAAGGCCTGGCCGATGTGGTACTGGTCCCGCAGCAGGGAGCCGAACGTGATCAGGTTGATGGTGACCGCGTTGAGCAGCAGTTCGATCGCCATGAGGATGGTGATCGCGTTGCGCCGAGCGAGCACGCCGTAAAGCCCGATCGAGAACAGCAGGGCGCCGAGACAGAGGGGATAGACGGCGTGCATTAGGCGTTGACCCCTGTCGGCGAGGGCGCGGGGGAGGACGAGGGGGATTGCGGGTTCGAGGGCGCCGGGACGGCCGGCCCCGGCTCGGCGGCGGCCGCCGCGGATTCCGCCGACTCCGCATCCGGGCCGGCGTCCGGGTTGCGGCGGGAGAGCACGATCGCGCCGACCAGCGCCGCGAGCAGCAGCACGGACAGCGTCTCGAACGGCAGCACCCAGTAGCGGAACAGCGCCGAGCCGACCGCGCGCGCGTTGCCGCCCGCGGAGGCCGAGTCCTGGGCGACCGCGGCGCGCGGGTCGAACCAGACCGTGCGGTACGCGTCACAGACCACGGTGACCAGCACGCCGGCCGCGGCGCAGCCCACGAGCACGGCCGGCAGCCGGTGCTTCACGTCGAGCTCCGTCGTCGGCCCGATCGGCGCCTTGGTCAGCATCAGCCCGAACATCAGCAGCACGACCACCGCGCCGAGGTAGATCAGGATCTGGACCCAGGCCACCAGCTCGGCGCCGAGCAGCAGGTACTCCGCGCCGATCGCGCCGAGGCTGACGACCAGCCAGAGCGCCGCGTGCACCAGGTTCTGCACGGTGACCACGAGCACGGCCGAGCCGAGCACGATCAGGCCGACCAGGACGAACGCGATCTCGACCCCGGTGGGGGAGAGATAGGAGTGCGCGCTCACCCGTCGGCCTCCGGTTGCCGCGGCGGGAGGGCGGCGGCCGCGGCCTTCTTGGCGGCCGCCTTCTCGGCCAGCGCGATCTCCTTGGGAGCCTCGGCCGCGTCGTCGAGGGCGACCGGCGCCGGGACGGTGGTGAACCACTCGCCGAGCCGCTCCTTCTCGTGCAGCAGCTCCTTGATGTCGAACTCGGCGTACTCGAACTGCGGGGACCACTCGAGCGCGTCGAACGGGCACACCTCGATGCAGATCCCGCAGTACATGCACAGCGAGAAGTCGATCGCGAACCGGTCGAGCACGTTGCGGATGCGGTCCCGGCCGCCGTCGGGCGGGGCCGGCACGGTCTCCTTGTGCGAGTCGATGTAGATGCACCAGTCGGGGCACTCGCGCGCGCACAGCATGCAGACCGTGCAGTTCTCCTCGAGCAGCGCGATCACGCCGCGGGAGCGCGGCGGCAGCTCGGGGACGACGTCCGGGTATTGCACCGTGGCGGTCTTGCGCACCATCGTCTTCAGCGTGGTGGCCAGGCCTTTGACCAGGCCAGCGCCGGGCAGCTCGGCCGCCTTCGACAGTGCTGGGCCTTCGGTCCTGGCTTGTTCTTCGGGCATGTCGCTCACAGCACTTTCACCACCCCGGTGATCGCGAGTTGAAGCAGGGCCAGCGGGATCAGGCCGGTCCAGGCGAGTTTCTGCAGCTGGTCCTCGCGCAGCCGCGGGTAGCTGACCCGCAGCCAGATCACGACGAAGGACAGGAGCAGGGTCTTGAGCACGGTCCAGAGCCAGCCGAGGTGGACCGGGTCCGGTCCGCGCCAGCCGCCGAGGAACAGCACCGTGGTCAGCAGGCAGAGCACGACGATCCCGGCGTACTCGGCCAGCAGAAAGAAGGCGAAGCGCAGCCCGGTGTACTCGGTGAACGCGCCGAAGATGATCTCGGAGTCGGCCACCGGCATGTCGAACGGCGGGCGCTGGAGCTCGGCCAGCCCGGAGACGAAGAAGACGACGCCGCCGATCAGCTGCCAGGGCAGCCAGTACCAGTGCCAGGCCGAGGCGATCCCGCCCAGCGAGAGCGTGCCGGCGGCCATCGCGGCCGAGGCGGCGGCGAGGATCAGCGGGAGCTCGTACGACATCAGCTGCGCGGCGGTGCGCATCCCGCCGAGCAGCGAGTACTTGTTCGCGCTGGCCCATCCGGCCATCAGGGTGCCGAGAACGCCGACGCCCATGACCGCGAGCACGAAGAACAGGCCGAGGTCCAGCCCGACGCCGACCTGGCCGCCCGGCCCGATCGGGATGGTGACGAGCACGACGAGGTATGGCAGCAGCGCGACGGCGGGGGCGAGCTGGAAGACGGTCCGGTCGGCCTCGGCCGGGACCACGGCCTCCTTCTGGGCGAACTTCACCCCGTCGGCGATCAGCTGCGCCCATCCGTGGAACCCGCCGGCCTCCATCGGGCCGAGCCGGCCCTGCATGTGGGCCATCGCCTTGTGCTCCATCTGGCCGACGACCAGCGGCACGAGGAGGAAGAAGCCGAGGATGACGACCAGGCGGATGACGACTTCGAGCCACCAGGTGGTCACTGGCCGCCTCCCTCGCTGGTGTCGGTGGTGCTGGTGTCCGTGCTGCCGGTCTCGGTGCTGTTGTCGTCGGCGCTGTCGGCGGCCGTCCCGGCGATGGCTGAGTCTGCGTCGGCTGAGCCGGAGTCAGCCGGGGCCGTATCAGCCGCATCAGCCGGATTCGGGTCGGCGGCGGGCGCTTTCCTGGTGCTCGTCTTCTTCGCGGCCGCCTTCTTGGCAGTGGTCTTCTGCGCTGTGGCTTTCTTGGCCGCCGCCTTCTTGGCCGCGGCCGTCTTCTTGGCAGGCGCCTTCTTGGCGAGGCGGGACTGGCTGGCGTCGGCGGTTTCCGGCGCGTCCTGTGCAGCTGCCGGGGTAGACCCTTCGGGTGACGTCTCCGCGGTGTCGACCGCGGTGTCGTCTCCGGCGTCGGGCTGCGCTGCAAGTTCGGCCGGATCGGTGAGTGCGGCGGGTTCCGGGGCAGCCGGATCGATCTCCGGCTCCGGATCGGGGGACGCTGCTGACGGGTTGTCAGCGGGACTGTCAGCGGCTGTGGGCAGCTCGGCCGTTTCAGTGATCTCGGTGCGTGCCGCGGGTTCTGACGTGGCAGCAGGCTCCGGCTCCGCTTCAGGGGCAGGCTCCGGCCGAGGCGCCTGCACGGCCTCGCTCGGGCCATCGATCGGCTCTGGTGTGGTCTCGTCTTCGTCGACGCGGACGGCTTCGAGAACAATCGTCGGTGACTGCTCGGAACTCAGCTGCTCCTGCGCTTCCCGCTGCTCCTCGCGCACTGGCAGCGGCTTGAGCCAGTCCTCGCCGGGAATGCCCGGCGGCAGCATCCGGCGGCGTCCCGGCGACGCCTTGCCGCCACCACCGGCACCACCGGCACCGCGGCGATCGTGATCGGACTCGCCCGGCTCCTTCGCACCCGGCCAGGCCTTCGCCACCCGCGCCGCCAGGATGAAGTCCTTGCGCAACGGGTGGCCCTCGAACCCGTCCGGCAGCAGCAGCGGCACGGGGTTCGGGTGGCCCTCGAACTCGATGCCGAACATCTCGGCGGTCTCGCGCTCGTGCCAGTTCGCGCCGCGGTACACGCCCGTCGCGGTCGGCAGGACCGGCCGGTCGTTCGGGATCCTGGTCTTGATCAGGACGCCTTCGCCGCGCATCAGCGCGGTCTTGTCGGTCGGGCCGCCGGCCAGCGCGCAGACGTGGGCGGTCACCGTGTAACCGTCATCGAGCTCGTCGACGCCGGTGAGCCAGTCGAAGAAGGTCGCGCCGAGGCCGTCGCGGGCCGCGGCGAGCGCAGCGGTCCACTGGTCGCTGGGCACTTCGACCACCGGCTGCCCGAACGCCACGGACACCCGGGCGCCGCCTCCGGTCGCCGGGCCGAGGACCGCTGACACCGCGTCAGCCAGGCTTCCGGCCGTGTTGCCGTCGCCGGGGCTCGAACCCGTACTCCCGACCGCGTCGGCGTCACCGCTCTCCCCGCCGCTCACCGGTTCTGCTCCCATTCCTGGCTGTCCGCGGCCTTGTCGAACAGGTCGAGCCCGTGGTCGCGGGCCCGCCGCAGCTCGCGGAAGTAGTGCCGGTGCGGCACCCTTATCGGCGGCGGCGTACCGACCACCGCCGGATCGTAGTCGGCCGAGAGCACCGGCTGCGGGAACTCCGCCGTGTCCGCGTTCACGTCGACCGGGCCGATCACGGGCAGCGACCCGGTCTGCGCTGTCGCAGCGCCCGCAATGAGCTGCGCGTCGAGCGGAGCGGTTGTCTCGGCCGCAGATTCCGGCGTCCTCGGCAGTTCACCCGTGTCGCCGCGCGCTGCACGGATATCGCTGTAGCGGGCCCTCCCCGGTCCGGCCGACTCGGCCGGCGTGTCCGGTGCGCCCGAAAGAGGGACCGTCGGCGCCTGGACGGCCGGCGCATTCGGCGCATTGACGGCCGCAGCCGCCGCCTCGTCCCAGCCGCCGGACCGCTCCGCGTCCCGCCGCCGGCCGTTGCCCCTGCCGCTCTTCCCGCGGACCTTCGCCTTCGTGCCCTCGGCGGCGATCTTCTCCTGCAGCTTCACGATCCCCTGCAGCAGCGCCTCCGGCCGCGGCGGGCAGCCAGGCACGTATACATCCACCGGGATGATCTGGTCGACGCCCTTGGTCACGCAGTACGAGTCCCAGTACGGGCCGCCGCAGTTGGCGCAGGCGCCGAACGAGATGACGTACTTCGGCTCCGGCATCTGCTCGTAGAGCCGCTTGATCGCCGGGGCCATCTTGTCGCTGACCGTCCCCGAGACCACCATCAGGTCCGCCTGGCGCGGGCTCGGTGCGAACGGGATGACGCCCAGTCGGATGAAGTCGTAGCGCGACATCGAGGTGGCGATGAACTCGATCGCGCAGCAGGCCAGGCCGAAGTTGAACACCCACAGGGAGTACTTGCGGCCCCAGTTGAGCACCAGCTTCATCGGCTTGGGCGCGGCCTGGAACGCCGAGCCGAACACGCGCGTCGGCTGCCCGGACGGGTCCTGCGCCTGCGCCACCTGCCCGCGCGCCCGGGTCGAGGGCATGCCCAGCGTCACGGCGCCGCGCTGCCGCGCCGACTGATCGCTCACACCCACGTCAAAACGCCCTTCTTATAGGCGTACAGGATTCCGACCGCGACGAAGCCGAGGAACACGAACATCTCCACCAGCGTGGTCGCGCCGAAGCCGGGCGCGGCGAAGACCGTCGCCCACGGGAAGAGGAATACCGCGTCCACCGCGAACACCACGTAAAGATAGGCATAAACGTAGTAGCGGATCTGCGTGTGCGCCCAACCCTCGCCGACCGGATCGACGCCGCACTCGTAGGTGAGCAGCTTCTCCGGGGTGGGACGCGTCGGCGACAGCAGCCGGTTCGCGGTGAAAGCGGTCACCACGAAGATGACGCCGAGGGCCGACACCATGCCGACGATCGAGTACGCGGAGAAGTACGTCGTACCGCTCGCGCCTGTCAGTCCCATTCTGCTTGCCGCCTGCCGTCGCGCGCCTGAAGCTCTTCCGCGCGGCGGCGTGCTCGGCTCCGGGTGCTGCCCGAATGCGCCCCGCCCGCCGGGTCCGCGCGTCGCACAAGCGTACTCGGATGACCGGTCTGCTCCGCGCAGGCGTCCTCGGGTTCAAGCTGTGCCCAAGCCGATCACAACCGCCGGCTGTTAGATTCAGGCGTGGCGCAAACGCTTTCATGTGGTACGTCATGAAATGCCGTATGGGTTACGACAAGTCAGCCAGGGAGTCGCATCAGAGGGCGACGGAGCGCGACGGCCCGGCGCGCGCAGGGGGAGACGACCCTGCGCGAGCCGGGCCGGTGATCACCGGTGATCATGCGTCCACCTGAACCTTTCACGATCCGCGACCGCTGGGCGCGCGAGATGCTCCAGGTCCGTATCCCGCACCGCTCACCCTGCTCTGTACCCCCCGGATCAGGCGTACCGTTGAATGAAGCACCCTGCGTCGGGAACGGAACACTCCGGTGATCGCGGCCGGTTGCCCTGTCCGGATGGTGAGGAGAACCGGTGTCGAACGAGACGATTGAACGGCTCAGCGGCGTGGTCATCAGGATCGCCGGAGACTCCGGCGACGGCATGCAGCTGACCGGGGACCGGCTGACCTCGGAGAGTGCCGCGTTCGGCAACGACCTGGCCACGCTGCCCAACTTCCCGGCCGAGATCCGCGCCCCCGCCGGAACCATGCCCGGCGTCTCCAGCTTCCAGCTGCACTTCGCCGACCACGACATCCTCACCCCGGGCGACGCCCCCGACGTGCTGGTCGCGATGAACCCGGCGGCGCTGCGGGCCAATGTGCGCGACGTCACGCCGGGCGGCACGGTCATCATCAACATCGACGAGTTCACCCCGCGCGCGCTGACCAAGGCCGGATACGCCGCAGACCCGCGCCAGACCGGCGAACTGTCGTCCTATCAGGTGCACGAGGTGCCGCTGACCTCGACGACGGTGCGCGTCCTCGAGGATCACCCGCTCAGCCGCAAGGAGGCCGAGCGGTCCCGCAACATGTTCGCGCTCGGCCTGCTGTCCTGGATGTACCACCGCCCGACCGACCGGACGCTGGCGTTCCTGGAGAAGAAGTTCGCCCGCCGCCCCGACCTGGTCGCGGCCAACCGGGCCGCCTTCAAGGCCGGCTGGAACTACGGCGAGACCACCGAGGCCTTCGCCGTCTCCTACGAGATCGCCCCGGCCACCGGCGCGTTCCCGAAGGGCCTGTACCGCAACATCTCCGGCAACACCGCGCTGGCCTACGGGCTCGTCGCGGCCTCGCGCCGGGCTGGCATCCCGCTGTTCCTCGGCTCGTACCCGATCACCCCGGCCTCGGACATCCTGCACGAGCTGTCCAAGCACAAGGGCTTCGGCGTCTACACGTTCCAGGCCGAGGACGAGATCGCCGGCGTCGGCGCCGCGCTCGGTGCCGCGTTCGGCGGATCGCTCGGGGTGACCACCACCTCGGGCCCCGGCATCGCGCTGAAGTCGGAGGCCATCGGCCTGGCCGTGGCGCTCGAGCTGCCGCTGGTGATCTGCGACATCCAGCGCGGCGGCCCGTCCACCGGCCTGCCCACCAAGACCGAGCAGGCGGACCTGCTGCAGGCAATGTTCGGCCGCAACGGGGAGAGCCCGGTGCCGATCGTCGCGCCGGCCACGCCCAGCGAGTGCTTCGACGCGGCGATCGAGGCGGCGCGCATCGCGCTGACCTACCGCACCCCGGTCTTCCTTCTCTCCGACGGCTATCTGGCCAACGGCTCCGAGCCCTGGCGGGTCCCCGAGGTCGACGAGCTGCCCGACCTGCGGGTCGAGTTCGCGACCGCGCCGACCGACGGCAAACCCTTCCTGCCGTACCAGCGCGACCCGGTCACCCTCGCCCGGCCCTGGGCCATCCCCGGCACCCCCGGGCTCGAGCACCGGATCGGCGGCCTGGAGAAGGCCGCGGACACCGGCGACATCTCCTACGACCCGGCCAACCACGACCTGATGGTGCGTCTGCGCGCCGAGAAGGTGGCCGGGGTCGACGGGCCAGACCTCGAGGTCGACGACCCGGACGGGGACGGCCGGCTGATCGTGATCGGCTGGGGCTCGACCTACGGCGCCATCCGGGCCGCGTGCCGCCGGGTGCGCGCCGACGGCGGCCGGGTCGCGCACGCGCACCTGCGCCGGCTCAACCCGTTCCCGGCCAACCTCGGCCGGGTGCTGCGCCGGTACGACAAAGTCCTGATCCCGGAGCTGAACCTCGGTCAGCTCGCCATGCTGGTCCGGGCCCGCTACCTGGTGGACGCGGTCGGCTACAACGCGGTGCGCGGGCTCCCGTTCACCTCGGCGGAACTGGCCGACGCGATCAGCCGCCTGCTGCAGGAAGGGGAGGAGTAGCCATGCTCGAGCCGGATGCCTCGACGGCGACGGTCGACGGCCAGGAGGACGCGAAGCGGGGACCAGCCGCCCGCGGCCGCGCGCTGCCGCTGGTCGCGCTGACCGCGAAGGACTTCAAGTCGGACCAGGAGGTGCGCTGGTGCCCCGGCTGCGGGGACTACGCGATCCTGGCCGCGGTCCAGTCGATGCTGCCCACCCTGGGCCTGCCGCGGGAGAACCTGGTGTTCGTCTCCGGCATCGGCTGCTCCAGCCGGCTGCCGTACTACCTGAACACCTACGGCATGCACTCGATCCACGGACGCGCTCCGGCGATCGCGACCGGACTGGCCGTCACCCGTCCGGACCTGTCGGTCTGGGT
>DASYAE010000014.1:0-4111 GCA_036501535.1 Actinocrinis sp.
GACAGCACGAGCTGCTCGGCGATCTGCCGGTTGGACATCGCGAGCGCGATCAGCGACGCAACCTCGGATTCCCGGCGGGACAGCGGGTTGGCCGCGCTCGCCGCGGCGTCGATGCGGGTGAGCAGGGCGTCGGCGGCGGCCAGCGGGCCGGGCAGGTCGAGCCGCCGGAACTCCGCGGCGGCCTTCGTGACCAGGGCGCGGGCCGCGGGCAGGTCCCCGCCCGCGCCAGCCGCCACCAGCGCCCTGGCCAGGCCAAGCCGGCTCAGCGCGAGAAACGGCCGGGCGCCGATCCGCGCGTTCATCTCGATGGCAGTGGTGTAGCGGCCGATCGCCTCGTCAATCTGGCCGGTGGCCAGGGCGAGGTCGCCGGCCACTCGCTCCGTTGCGCCGCCGCAGAACACAACGCCTGAACCGTCGGCCATGTAGCCGGGCGCGAGCCCGGACAGCTCCTGGAACACGCGCTCGGCGGTGTCGGTGTCGTCAAGCAGCAACGCGACGAACCCGATGTGGATAACCAGCGCGGCCCACCGCGGTCCGACCTCGACGGTCCCGGGCATGTGCCGGAACTCCTCGAACGTGGCGCGTGCCAGGTCAAGATCGCCGCGCAGCGCGTGGACGAGCGGGATGAAGATCCGCACCAGGGGAATGCTCGGCGCCTGCTGCAGTATCTCTGTTGCCGCTCGCCCCGCCTCAGGGGTGATGGTGCCGCGCAGCAGCGCGAGCTCATTGAGGAACGTGTAGTACATGCCGATCGTGCTGAGCGTGCCGATCTCTACCGCGACAGCGCGGGCGGCCTCATTGTGCTCCGCCGCCGCGCCCAGCTCGCCGACCAGCGCGGACCGGGTCGCCCGCAGCCGGTGCAGATGCCACCGCGCGAGGCCGTGCTTGCGGTAGACCGCGAACTGCTCGATGCGGCCGAGTTCGTCGTCCACGGCGGCGAGATCTCCCGCCTGGAACGCCGCGTCGACCAGCCATACGTGGCCCCACAGTTCGGCCAGCGGCTGGCGGGCCTGGTGGGCGACCTGGCACGCCCGGGCCGCGAGCTCGCGTCGTTCGGCCAGGAACTGGGGTGCGCACAGCGACAGGTGCCGCGCGTGGATGCCGTCGAGCAGCGCGTCGGGGTCGTCGCTGTGCTCGGCGAGCGCGAGGGCTTCGGCGGACAGCTCGCGGGCCCTGTTCCCCGCGCCCGTTTCCGCGGCGGCGATCGCCTGGCGGGCCAGCAGCCGGGCGCGCAGCGCGGAATCCTCGGCCGGCACGGCACGGATCGCCTTGGCGCACAGCGCCCCGACGGCACCGGTCGTGGCCGGATCGCCCACCCCGGTGATCACCAGCGCGGCCGCGGTGAGGATGTCCGGCCGCCCGGTGTCCTCGGCCAGCCGGGCCGCCGTCTGGCAGTGGCCGAGGCACGCCTCGATATGCCCGGCGACGAACTCGGCGCGCGCCGCGTCGAGGGTCAGCTCGATGCGGAGGCCGTCAGCAGAGGCCCTGTCCGCCTCGGCGGCGTGCAGCGCCAGCTCGGCGAACCGGGCCGCCTCGTCGTAGGCGAGCGAGGCCGTGGCGGACCCGGCTGCCTCCCGGGCCCACCGCACGCAGTGTGCCGCCCATCCCGGGGCAGCGCATCGTTCCCAGTGGCCGGCGATCTGCCCGGCGCAGGCCGCACCGCGCCCGGACCGCTCCAGCGCGCCGGCGGCCCGCTCGTGCAGCGCCGCCCGCCGGGACGGGGACAGTTCGTCGTACACCGCATCCCGGACAAGCGCGTGCGCGAAAGACAGCCCGGTGCCATCTGAGGCAGCGGCCAGCACACCCGCCGCGACGGCGGAGTCGAGCGCGGCGGCGACCGTAGCCGCGGAAAACCCGGTCACCTCGGCCAGCACCGGCGGGTCGATCCGCTCGCCGAGCACGCTCGCCGCGCCGAGCAGCGACCGCACCGGCTCGTCAAGCCCGCTGAGGTGGGCCAGGACCAGGTACCGCAGTTCAGGAAATTCCTGAAGCCCCTCCTCGAGAGCGGACGGGCCGCGCTCCACCAGCATCCGCACGAACAGCGGATTGCCGCCGGTACCGGCGCGCAACCGGTCAGCCAGCGCGTCCACGTCGCCATCGGCTTCCACAAGCCGCAGCCATTGCACGATGTCCGGTCGCGACAACCCGGTAAGCCGGATCGGCCGGGCGTCGCCGGCGCGCAGCAGCGCGGGCAGCAGGCCGGCCAGCGGTGTGTCCGCGGATTCCCGGAACGTCGCGATGACGAGAAGCCTGCTGCGCGCGAGCTGGCCCGCCAGATGGCGGAGCAGCAGCAGCGAGGTCCGGTCGGCCCACTGCAGGTCTTCCAGCACGACGAGCAGCCCGCGCTCCGCCGCGGCATCGGCCAGTGCCCGGCAGGCCGCGGCGAACATGACGAACCGCGCCGACTCCGAATCCCCGGCGCCGCCCAGCGACTCGTCAAACAAGCTGGCCGTACCGCCCAGCACGCCGGCCAGGGCCGGGACCGACTGACTGATAACAGACCACGGCCACAGCGGCGGCATGCCAGGGTCATCGATCGCGAAACCGGCCGCCGCCGGCACGCCATACTCGCCGGCCATCTCCGCGACCGCCGCGGTGAGCCGGGTTTTCCCGATCCCTGGCTCGCCGCTGACCAGCACCAGCCGTCCGGCACCGCCGGACGCGGCGGCCAGCGCGGCGCGCAGCTGTCCCAGCTCAGGGCTGCGGCCGACGATCGGCACCTTCATGTCCAGAAGTATCGCCGATTGCGTACCAGCGATACGTGCTGGCACTGATCCAGCCGGGCGTGGCAGGCGGCAGAGTCGGCGATGTCAGCCCGACAGCAACCTGACAGGAGGATCACCATGTACGCCCAGCTCACCTACTTCGACGGCCCTCGCACTCGCGAACAAGTCGCCGCCACCGATTTCGCAGGCCGGGAACGAATCCAGCCCGCGGTCGGCGATCTCGGCCACCGCTTCCGCGTCTACAAGCTGCGCCGCGATGACGGATCGGAGATCGTCGTGACGATCGCCGACAGCGAGCAGGATCTCCTCGACGCCCAGAAAGCGATCATGAGTACCGAGCTGCTGCCCGGCGAGGACCGGGCGCTGCTGCCCGGCCCAGACCGGATCGAGCTCTACCCGGTGCTCGAAGTCCACGACCTCGGCCCCGCCGACGAGACCCGGAGCCGACCGTGACCACCACATCGCCCACGGGCCTCGCCGTCGGCCGCTGGACCGTCGATCCCGCGCACAGCACCGCGACCTTCCGGGTGCGCAGCCTCGGCCGGACCGTCACCGGGAACGTACCGATCACCGAGGGCACCATGGACGTCGACGAGAGCGGCCGGCCGCGGGCGATCTCCGGCTCCCTCGACCTCGACGCCATCGACACCGGCAACCCGCGCCGGGACAAGGACCTCCGCAAGCCGAGGTTCCTCGATCTCGATCGCTATCCGGCCATGACCTTCGCCGCCGGCAGCATCACCGCCTCGCCGGCCGGCTGGCAGGTCACCGGCACTCTCGCCGTGCGCGGCACCAGCGTCCGCCTCGCCGGCGACGCGGCAGTGTCCCCGCATGACAGGTCCGCGACCGTGACCGCGCACACCCAGCTAGACCGCCGGGCTCTCGGCATCCGGGCACCGGCAATCATGATCGGCCACGCGATCGACGTCACTGTCACCGCGACACTTCGCCTGACAGCCCAGCAGTAAGGAGCAGCCGGCTTCAGCCCGCGAACTGCCCGGCGAGGAACGCGCGCTCGGCCTCGTTCGCCGCCAGGTCGAACGCCTGACGGTAGGCCGCGGCGGCCTCCGCAGGACGGCCCAGCCGGCTCAGCAGGTCCGCCTTGATCGCGGGCAGGTACTGGTATCCCGACAGCCGCTCGTCGCCTTCAAGCCGTTCGACCTCCGCGAGCGCGGCCTCCGGGCCCGCGACCATGGACAGGGGCACGGCGCGGTTGAGCGCTACGACCGGGGACGGCCACACCTGCAGCAGCCTGTCGTACAGGGCGACGAGCTGCGGCCAGTCGGTCTGGTCGTACGCCGGCGCCTCGGCGTACAGCGATGCGATCGCCGCCTGCAGCACGTACCGCCCCGGCGGGGCGGCCCGCAGCGAGCTGACGATCATCG
>DASYAE010000015.1:0-2211 GCA_036501535.1 Actinocrinis sp.
GCCTGCGACGCCTCGATGCCCTCGACCGCGATACCGCGGCGGGCCAGCGGCAGGGCTACCCGGCCGCCCCCGATGCCGAGCTCGAGCACCCGCCCGGCGCCGTCGGCCAAGGTAGCCAGGAACTCCACGGCCGGCCTCTCGTCCGGCCCAAAGGTCAGGTCGGCGTAGGCCCCGGCCCACCGGTCGCCCATGAACGCGGGATCATCGAAGTCGGCCACGGCACCGATCAAACCAGATTGCCCGATCCGCGCTCGCCGCGTTTGTCGGCTACACTTCGTACCCGCATCGCACGTTGAGACGAGGAGACAGCACCGTGCCCGAGGTCAAGATCGCCGCCGAGGCTCGCACCGAGTTCGGCAAGGGCGCTGCGCGCCGCAGCCGCCGCGAGGGCAAGGTGCCAGCCGTGCTCTACGGTCACGGGACCGACACCCGCCACCTGAGCCTGCCCGGGCACGCCCTGATGCTCGCGCTGAAGACGCCGAACGTGCTGCTGCGGCTGGAAGGCCTGCAGAGGGGCGGCGACCTCGCCCTGCCCAAGTCGGTGCAGCGCGACCCGGTCCGGGGCTTCCTCGAGCACGTCGACCTGATCCTGGTCCGCAGCGGCGAGAAGGTCACGGTCGAGGTGCCGATCCGGGTGAGCGGCGAGATCGCCCCGGGCGACAGCCTGCTCAACCAGCAGCTGGTGCAGATCCCGCTCGAGGCCGACGCGACCAACATCCCGCAGGGCATCGACGTGGACGTCGAGGGCATGGACATCGGCGACGCCGTTCACGCCAGCGACCTCAAACTGCCGGCGGGCGTCACCCTGCAGGTCGAGCCGGACACCCTGGTCCTGCACGTCATCGCGCAGCAGGCGGCTGAGGAGCCCGAGGCCGCCGAGGGCGAGGGCGAGGGCGAGGTGCCCGAGTCGGTCGACAGCGTGGCGGACGAGAGCCGCGGCGGCGAAGAGGAGTCGGCGGGCTGACCGCAGAGCGCTGGATCGTCGCCGGACTCGGCAACCCCGGGCCGGAGTACGCGGGCAACAGGCACAACGTCGGGCAGATGGTGACGGCGCTGCTGGCCGAACGGGCGGGTGCGCGGTTCAAGGCGCACCGGTCGGGCAGCGACGTCGCCGAGGGACGGCTGGCCGAGGTCCCGGTCACGCTGGCCCGGCCGCGCTCCTACATGAACCTGTCCGGGAAGCCGGTCGCCGCGCTGACCGCGTTCTACAAGGTCCCGCCGGACCGGCTCGTGGTCATCCACGACGAGCTGGACATCCCGTTCGGGACGCTGCGGCTCAAGCTCGGCGGCGGCGCAGGAGGCCACAACGGGCTGCGCTCGATTACCCAGGCGCTCGGCACGCCGGACTACTACCGGGTTAGGTTCGGTATCGGCAGGCCGCCGGGCCGGATGGACCCGGCCGTCTACGTGCTGCGCGACTTTTCCGCGGCCGAGCGCAAGGACCTGCCCTTCTTCATCGACCGTGCCGCCGACGCCACCGAGGCGCTGATCGCCAAGGGCCTGGCCGACGCGCAGAACACCTACCACGAGGAGCTGTCCGGATGACCGGCGACGATCACGTGCTCGCCCGCGACCTGGCCGGCCAGGCGGGCCAGCGGCTGCTCGACCTGCGCGCCCAGGGTGGCGACCAGGACGTGCTGCGCAAGGCCGGCGACCGAATGTCGCACGAATTCCTCACCGCCGCGCTGGCCGGCCAGCGGCCGGATGACGTGGTGCTCTCCGAGGAGGGCGCCGACAACCCCGCGCGGCTCGGCGCCCGCCGGGTCTGGATCGTCGACCCGCTGGACGGCACCAGGGAGTTCGGTGAGCCGGGTCGCACCGACTGGGCCGTCCACGTCGCCCTGTGGGAGCGCACCGGCGACGGCAGCGGCGACCTCACCGCCGGCGCCGTCGCCCTCCCGGCCCAGGGCACGGTCCTGTCCACGGCTGAGCCACCGCCTCCGCTGCCCGAGGACGAGGCGTCCGACCGGATCCGCATCGTGGTGAGCCGGAGCAGGCCACCCGGCTTCGTTCGGAATATTTCCGGTCTTATTAATGCTGAATTGGTTCCCCTGGGGTCAGCCGGAGCTAAGGTGGCGGCCGTGATCTGCGGCGAGGTCGACGCGTACGTGCACGGCGGCGGGTTCTACGAATGGGACACCGCCGCGCCGGTCGCGGTCGCCCGCGCGGCCGGCCTGCACGCGTCCCGCATTGACGGTTCGGCCCTGGCCT
>DASYAE010000016.1:0-6158 GCA_036501535.1 Actinocrinis sp.
ATCGGCATCACCAGTTGGGGCGCTGGCTGCGCGGTAGCGGGCATCCCGGGCGTGTACACCCGCCTGGCGAACAGCCAGATCGCGTCCTTCGTCAGATCCACGGTGGCAGGCGGCTGATCCGGCGTCCTGGGGCGGCCTAGGGCTTCCCGGGAGTACAGGCGCACACATCACTGCAGGCCGGCCATGAGGCCGGCCTGCAGCGCGATTCTGTCGAACCTGGACTCAGCTGCCCGCAAACAGGTGCGCCAGCTCCGTGTCGATGTCGTAGTGCCGCGGCTCGGTGCCCGGCGGCACGGCCGCGTTGGTGCGCTTGAGGAACGACTCCAACGCCCGCGCCGGAGCCTCCAGCAGAGCCTCTCCCTCGGGCGAGGAGAGCGCGATACAGACGATCCCCTGCCCCCGCCCCTGTGATGGCCACACCCGGACGTCCCCGCACCCTGTGGGCCGCCTCAGGCCTTCTGAGAGCAGCTCTCGAGCGAAGACCCAGTCCACCGTCTCCTGGCCGCCGGTGTGGAACGTCGCGTGGACCGCGTAAGGGTCGGCCGAGTCGTACCTCAGCCCCGCCGGAACAGGCAGCGACGAATCGCTCGACACGACCAGGCGCAGATGCAGCTCACAGGTCACCGATGTGCTCATGGGCGGCCGGCCTTTCCCGTAAGAGTGCGCTGGGTCTACGCACGGAACGTCGGCAAGATGCCACCAGAGCGTGGGCGGTAAACCCCCGAAACCGCTCAGCAGGGGTATTCATACGCCGTGCGGTTGAATGTGCGCCCACGAACGGACGGACGGTCCCCCTACCGGCACCGTCAAACCGGCATCCTCGCCCTATGGCACTCCACCATCCATCAGGCTCGCCGACATGGTCCATGGCAATCCCTCGATCAGGCTAATCGGGAGTCGGGTGTCACTCCTCGACGAAAGTACTGTCCACAATTTCTTGAAAAACGGTCCAGGGGGTCTTGACAGCTGAAAGAATTGATGCCGGGGTGAACCCCCTTGGGAGGGTGGGGGCTGCACGGGGGGAGTGCGGCAGTCGCCGAGCGGCGGCCACGCGCCCCCCGCTGCCCGTGCCGATCACGCCGCGCAGGCGGCCTGCTTCGCCTTGGCCGTCCGCTGGCCGAAAGCTGCCTGCAGGCCGCTGTGCAGCACAGAAGCGATAGGCGCGGGCTATGGCGCGCTGGGGTGATACACGTCGTCGACTCGCTGAGGTGCGGTCGATCCATAGGTACCGCCTGGCCAACAAGCCGCGCCCGTCCCACAGGCAACAGGCGTCTCTCAGGCGGCGCACACCCCCATAGACGGCGATGCTGCCCAAGAAGGTTCCCAACGGTGAAGCATGCGGGCGCATGAGGCGCCGCACATGCGCCACGCCAGACATCGCATGCCCCCAAAGCACTCACGTGCGCCCACTTAAAGCTCGCGCGCCTGACACACCACCCTGCGCTGCCATCGCCGCGGCCCGGCAGTCCGAGCATGCTCCGCGATGCGGCGATCACCGCCCACAGACCGACCGGCGATCGTTGAACGTGCGGTGGCCGCCGGATGCCGATTCGCATCCGCCGGCCACCGCGTGATCACGCCCCAAACCCAGCCCGACCCCTCATCCCCGGCATTCCTCGCCGGGCGTCGGGCGCCGAGCGCCAAGTGCCGAGGAGCGCCGGGCGTCAAAGCGCCTGGCGCCACCCCGACGCCCGGCGCCGACTGCTCAGTGGTGGAACGCCTGCTTCGCCTCCACGCCGTGCTCCTGCATCGGGCCCGGCTGGCTGCGCAGCTCCGGCATGAGCCGGTGCAGGTCGGCCAGGAACAGGTCCGCGAGGTCCTTCGAGAAGCCGTGCCGGCACACCACCCGCAGCACCGCGAGGTCCGTCCGGTTCTCCGGGAACGTATACGCCGGCACCAGCCAGCCGCGCTCCCGAAGCCGCCGCGAGACGTCGAAGACGTCGAAGTTGGTCACGTTCTCACCCGTGGTGAACGCGAAGACCGGCAGCCGGTCGCCGTGCGTGAGCAGCCTGAAGTCGCCGATCGAATCGATGCCCTGCGACAGGTACATGGCCACGTCCCGCGAGCATTGCTGAACGGCGCGGTAGCCGTCCCGCCCCAACCGCAGGAACGCGTAGTACTGCGCGACCACCTCGGAGCCCGGCCGGGAGAAGTTCAGCGCGAAGGTCGGCATCTCCCCGCCGAGGTAGTTGACCTTGAAGACCAGCTCCTCCGGCAGCGCGTCCGCGTCCCGCCACAGAGCCCAGCCGACGCCCGGGTAGACGAGCCCGTACTTATGCCCGGAGGTGTTGATCGAGGCGACCCGCGGCTGCCGGAAGTCCCACTCCAGCTCCGTGTCGAGGAACGGCGCGATCATGGCGCCCGAGGCGCCGTCCACGTGCACCGGGATGTCGTTGCCGCTGCGCTCCTGGTACTCGTCGAGCGCGGCGCAGACGTCCCACACCGGCTCGTAGCTGCCGTCCATCGTCGAGCCGAGGATCACCACGACGCCGATCGTGTTCTCGTCGCACAGGGCCACGGCCCGCTCGCCGTCGAGGTTGAACTTGTCGCCCTCCATCGGCACGTAGCGCGGCTCGACCTCCCAGTACTCGCAGAACTTCTCCCAGCAGACCTGCACGTTGATGCCCATGACCAGGTTGGGCTTGGCCCCGGCCTTGTACCGATCGGGGTTCTTGTGCATCCAGCGCCGCTTGAGCGCCAGGCCGCCCAGCATGCACGCCTCGCTCGAGCCGGTGGTCGAGCAGCCCACCGCGTTGTGCGGATCCGGCGCGTTCCACAGATCGGCCAGGATGGCGACGCAGCGCCGCTCGAGTTCCGCGGTCTGCGGGTACTCGTCCTTGTCGATCATGTTCTTGTCGACGCACTCGGACATCAGCGTGAGCGCCTGGGGCTCCATCCACGTCGTGACGAACGTCGCCAGGTTCAGCCGCGCGTTCCCGTCGAGCATCAGTTCGTCGTGGATCAGCCGGTAGGCCGCGTCCGGGGCGATCGGCCCATCCGCCAGATGGTGTATCGGCGGAGCCATCTGCATCTGTCCCAGCGGGTCGGCGTCGCCCAGCAGCGGGCTGACCGACAGCCTGCGGTCCGAGTCGCGATGTTCGCCATTCACATAGGTCCCCCGGACCTGCGGCGAGTGCAGTCCGGCCCCCTTCGTCGCGGCGCCCTGCAGCGGCATGGGTGAGTCTCCGATCGTCGGATTTCCTGTGCGCCTCACACTTCCACCGTGCCGCCGTCTATTCCAGCGATACACGCAGAAACCTAGCGCTGACCCGACTGGGCGACCCTATATTCGCCCATTGTTCATCCGGAAGGCCGCCCAGGGCACCGACCTGGCGGATCGTCAGAACTCCGGCATCCTGGACGTGATCAGATCGCGCACCTTGTCGGCCGGGACCGGCCGCGAGAACAGATATCCCTGGCCCGTGTCCGCGCCCAGCTCGCGCAGCCGCCGCGCGTGTGCCGCCGTCTCCACGCCCTCCGCTGTCAGGGCCATGCCACAGGCGTGCGCCAGCGTGATCAAGCTGGTCACAATCGGCTCCTCGGTCGCCGAATCCGGCCCCGCCCCCTCGGCGGGCAGCATGGCGCCGACGAACGACGAGTCGATCTTCAGCGTGTGCGCGGGCAGCCGGCGCAGGTACGCCAGGTTCGAGTAGCCGGTGCCGAAGTCGTCGATCGCGATGCGCACCCCGAGGTCGGCCAGCGTCTGCAGAGTCTTGATCGCGGGCCGCCCGCTCTCGCCCGGATCCATCACCGCGCTTTCGGTGATCTCCAGCTGGAGCAGCTCCGGCGGCAGCCCCGACTGCGCGAGCGCGTCGCGCACCTCGTGCAGCAGTCCGGGATCGTGCACCTGCCGCACGGCGACGTTGACGGAGACCGAGACCGGCTTCCCGTCGGGCGCGGGCGGCCAGTGCGCGGCGTCCTGCGCGGCGCGGCCCAGCACCCACCGGCCCAGCGCCACGATCGTCCCGGTCTCCTCGGCCAGCGGCACGAAGCGGCTGGGCCCGAGCAGGCCGCGCTCCGGATGGTTCCAGCGCACCAGGGCCTCGAACGCGCGCACCCGCCCGGCGGTCAGGTCGACGATCGGCTGGTATTCGACGAACAGCTCCCCGCGGTCGAGCGCGGCGGGCAGCGCCTGCGAGAGCGCGTAGCGGGCGACCTCGCGCGCGTTGCGCTCGGCGTCGAAGAGGGCCCACCGGTCCCGCCCGCCGGACTTCGCCCAGTACAGCGTGATGTCCGCGGCGCGCAGCAGCTCGGCGGGCCTGGACTCGCCGGCCGGGCGCTCGACGATCCCCATGCTGGCCGTGACGACGAGTTCGCGCCCGTCGAGCACGAGCGGCCGCCGGATCGCCGCGAGCACCTGCTCCGCGACCGCGGTGACGACCTCCGGGCCGCTCGTCCCGGTCAGCACGATCACGAACTCGTCACCGCCCATGCGGCCGACCAGGTGGCCCTCCGGCGCCGTCGTCTCGCGCAGCCGCGCGGCGATCTCGATCAGCAGCCGGTCGCCGGCGTCGTGCCCGAGCGTGTCGTTGACGCCCTTGAACCCGTCGATGTCGAGGAAGCACAGCCCGATCCGGCGCGCCGGGTCGCCCTCCTCCAGCAGCGCGCCGAGCGTCTCCAGGACCTGCGCCCGGTTGGGCAGCCCGGTCAGCGGGTCGTGCATCGCCTGGTAGTGCAGCCGCGCGGTCATCCGGCGCCGCTCGGTGACGTCCTCGAACATGGCGACCACCAGCGCCGGCTTGCCGTCCTCGCCGTTGACGCAGCTGGCCCGCACCCGCGCCCAGAGGATCTCGCCGTCCGGGCGGATGAACTGCTTCTCGCCGCTCATCTGCCGCCGCCGGCCGGTCAGGATCGCGTCGAACTGCTCCCAGTACTCCGGCGGGTCGGTCGGCAGCCGCAGCGTGTGCGCGCGCAGCCCCCGCACGGCGCGCGCCTCCATGCCGAGCATGTGCGCGAGCGGCTCGTTGATCTCGAGGATCCGGCCCTCGCCGTCGCAGACGCCGATGCCGAGCGACGCAGTGCGGAAGACGGCGCGGAACCGCTCCTCGCTGGTGCGGTGCGCGGCGAGCACGGCGGTGCGGATCGTCTCCTGCTCATTGCGGGTGCGCTCACGCAGCGCCTCGGCATATCCGGCGGCCAGCCCGGCGTAGAGCGCGGTGCGCACCTCGCGGCTGATATCGGGCGGCAGGTGCTCGGACAGCACCGTGATCGAGGCGGCCAGCGACTCGGGCTGGGTGTGGTGCGAGTCGACCAGCGCGGACCCGACGCCGATACCGGCCTTGCGCGCCGAATCGGGATCGCCGAGCGCGTTGGTCACCCAGTCCGCCAGGTGGGCGAGGAACGCCCGCGTCTCGGTCGAGGTCATCGGCACGGAACTGGCGGCGGCCAGAGCTTTGGCCCAGGCCGCCGGCAAATCGGCCGGCCGGCCGGTCATCTGCGCCGCCCAGCGGACGCGTCTCGGTATACGGGCGCACAGTCCCACGATGCGGCAGCGGCGGAGGGAGCGAGCGAACGGGAGCCACAGTTGCAGCCGCAGCGCGCGGCGAACATCAGTGCAGTGAGAGAGCGTGCGTGGGTGGCTGAAAGCGATCCGGCGCGATCGACCCGGCGCAGGTGGGCAGCATCGGCAGCAGTGGCCGCGGGGCCGCCAGAGAAAGAAAGCGAGAGGGAGGGCGAGGGCGAGGGGCAAGGGGAGGAGGGGCTGCGGCACCCGATGTCGTCCGACCGCTCAGTCCGCCCGGGACATCCGCCGGCCCGGCGCGCGGCTGACAGGTGCGCGCCGGCGGTGGCGGCAGGCGCCCAAGCGGGGCGGTGCGGCACGGTGCTGCCCTTTCTCCTGGGACGGTCTGCGCGGCGCCGCAGGCCTCCGCGACGTCAGCGCTCCGAGCGATCATACGATGGTCGGGTATTGCGGCATAAGGCTCCGGCCGGATCGCCTGCCGCCCGCCGTGCCACCGTTTCGGCAGGTGGGCGCCCAATCGGCACCATTCGCTACAGATCCGACCACGGCCGCCCGTCCGCCACCCGGCCGGCCCACCTCTCCAAGCCCGACACCCATCGTCCGAACGCCATCTGCAGGCTACCGCCCCCGGCCTCGTGCGGCTGCCCGACCGCGACATTCCCGCATATTGAATTCGGCTCGGAGCCCCCGAATGCTG